>CAWBON010000015.1:0-437394 GCA_963790445.1 uncultured Alphaproteobacteria bacterium
TCCATCCTCATTCCATCTCCATCTCCATCTCCTAGATGAGTGCAAACCGCCGACAGCACGATCAACTGACCTTGTGTGCTTTGGTCACATAGAACTGGTCCCTCCCGTTACGGTTCTGCGTGAGCCGTCACGCTGCTCGATGACTAATGAGTTTTTTTACCGGGGGCGCATCGAGATTTTGGAATTCAGCCACTCTCCCTCTCTCTCTCTCTCTCTCTCTCTCTCTCTCTCTCTCTCTCTCTCTCTCTCTCTCTCTCTCTCTCTCTCTCTCTCTCTCTCTCTCTCTCTCTCTCTCTCTCTCTCTCTCTCTCTCTCTCTCTCTCTCTCTCTCTCTCTCTCTCTCTCTCTCTCTTCTTTCTTTCTTTCTTTTTTAAAAAAAAAAAACCAGTCGCGCTTCCGGCAGCCAGCAGGCCTGCAAGAAACGAGCGCCTGGCGGGATCGGCCATTGCTTCTGAGTTACGGATTCAACTTGCGGCATTGTTTTTTCGAGTCGAACGTTAACACGAGGTCATTTTTTGGGCAGCTGCCGAACATAAGCAACCAGTTGCTGAATCTGTTCCGGCTTCAGCTTCTGGCCGAATGCCGGCATTTTGTTTCGCCCCTTGGTGATCACTTCAACAATTTCTTCGTCCGACAGCAAACACGAACTGAACGAGGTACGCCACAGTACCAGAACGATATTGCTCGCGCTCCTTACGTGCGCGCGCGATGTGCGTCATCACATTGACCTGCGTGGAGACCGGATTGCCGCCCCACATCACGATCAGATCGGATCGCGCCATCTCGCGCGGATCGGGCCCGATGAAGCGGCCGACGCCCGCCATCCAGCCGGCCTCGCAGATCGACGTGCAGATCGTCTTCGGCCATGCGAGAATAGCGCATGACATGGCGCAGCCGATTGATGCCGTCGCGCTGCACCAGGCCCATCGTGCCGGCGTAATAGTATGGCCACACCGCCTGTGCGCCATGCAGCCGTGTCGTCGTGATGAACGCCGCCGGCGACGCGATCCAGCGCTTCGTCCCAGGAAATCGGCGCGGAACTGGCCGGAGCCCTTCGGTCCGGTTCGCAGCATCGGCTGCGTCAGTCGGTCCGGATGGTGGGTGCGTTCGGCGTAGCGCGCGACCTTGGCGCAGATCACGCCAGCCGTGTAGCTGTTGGCTTCGGCGCCGCGCACAGAGCCGATGCGTTGCCCATCCAGCACTTCGATTTCGAGCGCGCAGGTGGATGGGCAGTCGTGCGGGCAGACCGAGGAGCGAACCTCGCGGTGTCGATTTGGCTGGTTCATGAGTGCTGGCAGCCTAGCGCGGGCCGTGAGGCCTTGGCAAAGTGTCCGTCAAACCGGAGTGGGGAGACATTGACATGCTGACCCGACGCACCATGCTGGCCGCTCGGCTGCCGCCGCCACCGCCCCAGCCATACTGACAGGCGCGCATGCCGCCACGCCTAAGGGCGTCGCGGTCATGGCCAAGCAGATCGACGACATTGTCAGCTTCGATCCTGCCGAATCCTACGAATTCACCAACGGCGAGGTGCGATGCGAATTGCTACCGCCGGCTGATCCGACCGAACCTGGACGATGCCACCAAAATCGAGGGCGACCTGGCGAGAAAGCTGGAAGGTCAGCCCGGACGGCCTGACCTTCACCTTCACGCTGCGGCACGACGCGAAATTCGCTTCCGGCAATCCGGTGACCGCGAAGACGCTGCCTTCAGCCTGCATCGCGTGGTCAAGCTGAACAAGACGCCTGGATTTATCGTCACGCAGTTCGGCTTCAATCCCGACAACGTGGAGTCGATGATTCGTGCGCTGGACGACTACACGCTGGAAATGAAACTGCCTCAGGCGCAGGCGACCAGCTTTGTGCTGTACTGCCTGTCGGCGAATGTGGGCAGCGTGGTTGACATGAAGACCGTGATGGCGAACCAGGCCAACGGCGATTTCGGTAATGCGTGGCTGAAGACTCGCACGGCGGGCGCCGGGCCGTACAAGCTGACCGAGTGGGCGGCGAGTGATCACGTGATCATCGACGTCAATCCGAACGCCGCCGACAAGCCACTGATGCGGCGTATCGTGTTGCGCCATGTCGCCGACCCATCCACGCAGCTTCTGCTGTTGCAGAAAGGTGACGTGGATATCGCGCGGGAACTTGGATCCGATCAGCTCAAGTCGATCGCCGGCGACAAGAACCTGACCGTCAACGCGGCGCCGCAGGGCACCTCGATGTATATCGCGATGAACCAGTCGATGCCGGAGTTGCAGAAAGTACAGGTGCATCAGGCGATCAAATGGGCGATCGACTACGATGCGATTGCCAAGAATATCACGCCGAACACGTGGAGCGTCTGCCAGACCTTCCTGCCCTATGCTCTGCCGGGTTCATTGAAGGTCACGCCATTCAAAAAGGACCCTGCCAAGGCAAAGCAGTTGCTGGCGGAGGCCGGTCTGGGTGGCGGATTTTCGGTCTCCATGGATTACATCTCGGCCTCACCCCACTCGGAGATCGCCCAGGCAATTCAGGCGGATCTGGCCGCGGTCGGCATCAAGGTGTCACTGCAGCCGGGCGACCAGAAGCAGGTGATTACCAAGACCCGCGCCCGTCAGCACCAGTTGGCAATGCTTTATTGGGGCACCGATTACTTCGATCCCAATTCCAACAGCCAGGCGTGGTGCGAAAATCCCGATGACTCGGATCAGAGCAAGCTGAAGATCCTCGCCTGGCGCAGCCATTTCGTCGACAAGGAACTGACGGATGAATCAGCAGGCTGCGGTGCGTGAGCTGGATCCGACCAAGCGGATCGCGCTGTACCGCACGATCCAACAGCAGTTCATGGCGCGTGCGCCATTCGCCATGCTGCTGCAACGCAATGCAGTGGCGGTGCTGGGCAAAGGCGTCTCCGGCTTCAAGGTGGGACCGATGCCCGACTACACGCACTATTCGAAAATAACCAAGGCGTGAGTTCCCGACTGAAGATGCTGGCGAACAGTTTCGCCAGCATCCCACTTACGCTGTTCGGCCTGACGCTGGTGACGTTCCTGATCGGACGTGTGATGCCGATCGACCCGGTGATCGCGATTGCCGGCGATCATGCGACGCCCGATGTAATCGCCGCGGTACGTGAGCAGCTGGGACTGGACAAGCCATTGTTCGTGCAGTTCTGGATCTATCTGGTGCATCTGATGCACGGCGATCTGGGGCGGTCGGTGATGACGTCGCATCCGGTTACCAGCGACATCGCGCATTACTTTCCCGCTACGCTGGAACTGGCGACAACCGCGATCATCATCGCAGTTGTGGTCGGCATTCCACTCGGGGTGTTTGCCGCGGCCCATCAGGGGTCGCGTTTCGATCACATGGTGCGGGTTGTGAGTCTGGCGGGACAGTCGGTACCGGTATTCGTGCTGGGACTGCTGTGTCTGCTGGTGTTCTACGTCAAGCTTGGATGGGCGCCGGGCACCGGGCAGCTCGACGTGGCGTATGAAGGGCTGGTACCGCGCGTCACCGGCATGCTGGTGGTGGACGCGCTGATCGCCGACGATTGGGCTTCGTTCTGGGATGCGTTGGCCCATCTGGCACAGCCAGCGCTGGTGTTGGCGTATTTTTCCATGGCTTACATCACGCGCATGACGCGTGCTTTCATGATCGAGTCCCTGTCGGGCGAATACATCATCACAGCGCGGGCGAAAGGTCTGTCGCCGACGCGCATCCTGTGGCGCCACGCATTCGGCAATATCGCCGTGCGGTTGGTAACGGTGCTGGCGCTGGCCTACGCCGGATTGCTGGAAGGAGCGGTGATCACAGAGACCGTATTCTCCTGGCCCGGCCTGGGACTTTACCTGACAGTGTCGCTGCTGAATGCCGACATGAATGCCGTGCTTGGGGCCACGCTGGTGGTCGGGTTGGTGTACCTGGTCCTGAACCTGCTTGCGGATGTGCTGTACCGTCTGCTGGACCCGCGCGTCGTATGATCGGTGTGCTGTCACGCGAATGGCTGCTTAGCGATACGCCGGCGTCGCGCGCGCAAGCGGCATGGGTACGGCGCTATCGTGGCTGGCTTCAGTTCCGTGCCAACGGTCTGGCAATGGTGGGTCTGGTGACAGTGGTTATCATGATAGTTGCGTCCGTGGCGGCACCATTGCTCGCCATGCAGGACCCCAGTGCGCAGGACCTTGCCGGACGCCTGGCACCGCCGTCAGCCGCTCATTGGTTCGGCACGGATGAGTTGGGGCGCGATATTTTTTCGCGAATTCTGTACGGTGGACGCGTAACTCTTGGCATGGTTGTCGCCGTAGTGCTGCTGGTGGCTCCGATAGGACTGGCGGTTGGCAGCATCGCGGGCTACCTCGGCGGATTGCCGGATCGCGTGCTGATGCGCGTGACGGATGTGTTCCTGGCATTTCCACGCCTGGTGCTGGCGCTGGCATTCGTGGCGGCGCTGAAACCCGGCATCACCAGCGCTATCATCGCGATCGCGCTGACGGCGTGGCCGCCCTACGCGCGGATGGCGCGGGCGGACACGCTGACGGTGCGGGCCAGCGACTTCATCGCCGCGATACGGCTAATGGGTGCCAGCAGCGGCCGCATCATACTGCGTCATATCGTGCCGCTGTGCATGTCGAGTGTGATCGTGCGCGTCACGTTGGACATGAGCGGCATCATTCTGACCGCTGCCGCACTGGGCTTTCTTGGTATGGGCGCGCAACCACCGATGCCGGAATGGGGCACCATGATCGCGTCATCGCGCGCATTCATTCTGGATCAGTGGTGGGTGCCGACGATTCCCGGCGTCGCCATCTTCGTTGCGTCGCTGGCATTCAATCTGCTGGGCGATGGCTTGCGCGATGTGCTGGATCCGCGGCAGCGATGATTCCCATACTGTCACGGCCACGTCACCGGATCGCTGACCATCATCGATGGTGTACGGACGCGGCACTTCAGGTTCGCTGGTAGATGCTGGTCGAAATCCGCAATCTGCGCATCCAGTTTCCCACCGCCACCGGTCTTTCCGATGCGGTGCGCAATGTCTCCCTCGTCCTCGGCCAGGAGAAGCTCGGCATCGTCGGCGAGTCGGGTTCCGGCAAGTCGCTGACCGCGCGCTCGATCCTGCGCTTGCTGCCGTCCAACGCGGTCGTCACCGCGGACAAACTTGAATTCGATGGCATCGACGTGATGCGCGCCGACGAAGTCGCACTGCGTCGCATCCGCGGTGCGCGGGCGGGTCTGATCCTGCAGGACCCGAAATTCTCGCTGAACCCGGTGATGACCGCCGGCGCGCAAATCGCCGAGGCATGGCGCGTGCATCGTGGCGGCAGCCGCAAACTGGCAATGCTGGCGGCGATCGATCTGCTGGCGCAGGTGCAGATCCGCGACCCGCACCACGTCGCGCGCGCCTATCCGCATGAACTTTCCGGCGGCATGGGCCAACGCGTGATGATCGCGATGATGCTGGCGCCCGATCCAGAGCTGCTGATCGCCGACGAACCGACCAGCGCGCTCGATGCCACAGTGCAGGCGGAAATCTTGCGGCTGATCGAGGACCTGGTTTCGCGCCGCGGCATGGGCTTGATCCTGATCAGTCACGATCTGCCGTTGGTTTCGCATTTCTGCGACCGCGTGGCGGTGATGTACGCGGGCCGGGTGGTGGAGGAGTTGGCGGCTGCAGAGCTGACGCACGCGCGACATCCGTATACGCGCGGCTTGCTGGAATGCCTGCCGACGCTTAGCCATCAGAAGCGGCGCCTCACCGTTATGCGGCGTGACCCGTTGTGGCTGCAACCATGATCGACGTCGACGGTCTTTCCGTTCGCTTCGGCAGAACCCAGGCGGTGAAATCCATTTCGTTCGATGTGGCCGCGTAGCGACAGCTTCGGCATTGTTGGCGAATCGGGTTCGGGCAAGTCGACCGTGCTGCGCGCACTGTCGGGGCTCAATTCGGATTGGACCGGCAGGATGACGATTGATGGCGCAGTCGCTGACGCGCCGTCGTTCGAAGGAATTCTACCGGCGCGTGCAGATGGTGTTCCAGGATCCATACGGTTCGCTGCATCCACGCCAGACGGTGGACAGGCTGCTGAGCGAGCCGCTGCTGGTGCATTGCATGGACGATGTCGAGCGGCGGATCATGCGAGGCCTGAACGAAGTGGCGCTGCCGGCATCGATCCGCTTTCGTTACCCGCATCAACTTTCCGGCGGGCAGCGCCAGCGCGTGGCGATCGCCCGCGCTTTGATGGCGGAGCCGCAGGTGCTGCTGCTGGATGAACCGACAAGCGCGCTGGATGTGTCGGTCCAGGCCGAGGTGTTGAACCTGCTGTCGGATTTGCAGCAGTCGCACCAACTCACCTACATCCTGGTCAGCCACAATCTGGCAGTGGTGGCGCATCTGTGCTCACGAATCGGCGTGATGCAGGCTGGCGAATTGGTGGAGTTGTTGTCAGCCGATGATCTGCGTGCCGGCCGCACGCACCATCCGCACACCGCAGTCTTTGCGCGAGCTGAGTATCGAACTGGAAGAACCGGAAACGATGTAGCGGTCATTGCAGGATGCGCGGCGACGCGGCAATCTCCGGTATTGTGCGGCACCTGCCGAGGAGGGCCGCATCGTTGCGCGTCTCCGCGATGCCAGAGGGGCAATGCCAGAGGGGCAATGCCAGAGGGCAATGACAGAGGGATAGGGCCATGACAGACGATTGGCGGCGCTTGCATGTCCGGGCCGCAATGGCGCGCAGGGCGATAACCGCGTTGTGCGTGTGGCTGCGAGCGGGATCGGCATGATGGCGCACAGCACGGCCCCAGTTGCCATGCGCGATGGCGTGCGTCTCGCTACCGACATCTATTTGCCGGACGGCGACGGCCCGTTCCCGGTAATCATGGAACGCACGCCGTACGGCCGCGCCGAAACCAGCCGCAGCGAGATCACGGCCGCGAACCGAACGCCAGCGACGCGCGCCGAAATCGCCGCGTATTTCACGGCGCATGGCTATGCCGTCGTGTATCAGGACACGCGCGGCCGCTACGGGTCGGAAGGCCGCTTCGTCAAATATCTGTCCGATGGCGAGGACGGCTTCGATGCCTGTGCGTGGCTGCGTGACCAGACGTGGTGCGACGGACGCATCTGCACGATGGGCCTGTCCTATGCGGCGCACACGCAGGCCGCGCTGGGCTGCCTCGATCCGCCTGGACTGGTCGCGCAAGTGCTGGACTGCGGCGGGTTCGTCAATTCGTGGCGGTCCGGCATCCGCCAGTCCGGTGCGTTCGAACTGAAGCAGGCGACCTGGGCGTTCAAGAACGCGCTCGTCTCGCCGGAGGCGCTGGCCGATCCGGTGATGCACGCGGCGCTGGCGGCGGAGGACATTCGCGAGTGGTTCACTCGCATGCCGTGGAAGCCTGGCCATTCGCCGCTGCGGCATCATCCCGACTACGAGGCCTATCTGTTCGATCAATGGACGCATGGCGCGTTCGACGAATTCTGGCAGCAGCTTGGCATCTGGACCGAGGGTTTCCACCAACGCTACAGCCGCGCCGAGTGCGTGCACATGTCGTCGTGGTGGGATCCGTATCCGCTGACTGCGACTGGCAATTACACTGGTCTGAAGCGCGCGGGGCGTGGCGGACAGCGGCTGATCCTCGGGCCGTGGACGCATGGCGATCGCAGCGACACGTGTTTCGGCGATGTGGAATTCGGCCCCGATGCTGCGCTGGATGCGTGGGCTGGCGACTGGCGTGCCTATCGGCTGCGTTTCTTCGACCATGTGGTGAAGGGCGCGAAATTCGACGAACCAGCGGTGCGCATATTCGTCATGGGCGGCGGCAGCGGGCGGCGTAATGCCGCGGGCAAGCTGGAACACGGCGGGCGCTGGATCACCGCCGCCGACTGGCCGCCGCCTGGCACGGAGTTCGCAGCGTTCCATCTGCATGGCGACGGCACTTTGGCGCGTGCCGCTCCGGCGTCGGGTGCCGCGCCGGTATCGTACGACTTCGATCCGTCACATCCGGTGCCGACCATCGGTGGTGCGATGAGCAGCCTCGATCCGGTGGCGCATGCCGGTGCCTGGGACCAAACGGAAGGCCCGGAATTTTTCGGCTGCACGCCGCCTTACCTGCCGCTTGCCTCGCGTCGGGACGTGCTGGTGTTTCAGACGCTGCCGCTCGATGCGCCGTTGCAGGTTGTGGGACCGATCGAAGCCGAGTTCTGGGTGGCGACGGACGGCCCGGATACTGACTTCACCGCCAAGCTGATCGACGTGTATCCGCCATCGGCGGATTATCCCAAGGGCTATGCGATGATCCTGACCGACGGGATTTTGCGGCTGCGCTATGCCGAGGATCCCGCGCGCCCGCGTTTGCGTCGATCTGGCGAGGTAGTGCGGATCAGCATCACGCTGTTTCCGACCGCGAACCTGTTCCTGCCGGGCCATCGCATTCGCCTGGATATATCGTCGAGCAATTTTCCGAAATTCGATGTCAACCCGAATACCGGCGAACCGGACGGCATCGCCAGGCGCAAGCGTATTGCGGTGAACACGGTGTTCGTCGATGCCGACCGGCCGAGCCGGGTGGTGTTGCCGTTGCTCGGGCTGTGATACCAAGGTCATTGCCGCGCCGGTGCCGCATGGTGCCCGCTTGCGTGGCAACGAGGCTAGCGAGGGGATGATGACGAACGACCTGTATTCATTCTACGCGCAGCACCGCAACACCAGGGTGATGCACAAGTGGAGCCATTATTTCGAGGTATACGAACGGTGCTTATCCGGCATCCGCCGCAACAGCCCCACCGTTGTGGAAATCGGCGTTCAGCTTGGCGGCTCCGTGGAGATGTGGCGTGAGTACTTCGGTCCGGCAGCGCGCATCTACGGTATCGATGTCAATCCCACCGCCGTCGAGCATCAGGATGTCGCGACCAAGGTGTTTATCGGTGACCAGCAGGACCGCGGGTTTCTACGATCGGTGGTGCAGGAGATCGGTCATCCCGATGTGGTCATCGACGATGGCGGGCACACCGCTAATCAACAGATCACGGCGTTCGAGGAACTCTATCCGGCGCTCAGTGAGAACGGTGTCTACATTGTCGAGGACACGCATACTTCCTTGTGGCGCGGCCGTTACATGGACCGGCAGGACCAGCAGAGCTTTCTGCAGTTCGCGTTCGCGCGCTGTGCGCAATTGATGGAGTGGACCGGGAAGATAGAGAACTTCCAGGTGCTCGGGACCGACCAGAACGAATCGCTGGCGAATATCGTTTCGGAATTTTGCCGGTCAACCAAGGCCATCAGCTTTTTCGACAGCGTGGTGGTGTTCGAGCGTGGTCGCCGTCGCGTGCCGCGTCACGATCGACGTTAGCCGGGTTGACCGGATCGCGATGATCACACTTGTGCGGGCTCCTGCGACGTTGCCGCCGGGACAGCGCGTCTATGCCATCGGTGACATCCACGGTTGCGATGCGCAGCTTGCGAACCTGCACGAGATCATCGCCGAGGATCTGGCACGCCGGCCGGTCGATCAGCCGGTGCTGCTGCATATCGGCGATTATGTTGATCGCGGTGCGAACACGGCGGGGGTGTTAAAGCGGTTGTTGGGTGGACCGCCAATTCAGGGCATGCCGGTCGTCAATCTGCTCGGCAACCATGACGAGACAATGCTGAATGCTCTGTCCGGCGACCGACCGGCGGCGACAGACTGGTTGTTCGCCGGTGGCCGGCCCGCACTGGAGAGCTATGGCGTCGATCCGGATTCGCCGCGCGAGTCGTGGTCGGAGACTGTGCCGGCCGAACATCTCGATTTCCTGCGCAATCTGACGTTGGCGCATCGCGCGGGTGGTTATTTCTTTGTGCATGCCGGAATTCGTCCGGGTGTGCCGCTGGACCGTCAGGCACGCGAGGATTTGCTGCGGATGCGCCAGCCATTTCTGTACTCCGAAGCGGTGTTCGGTGCCGTGGTGGTGCACGGCCATACACCGGTGAAGGACCCCGTGGTGCGGCACAATCGCATCGCGATCGACACCGGCGCGGTGTTTGGCGGAAAAATGACGTGCGTGGTGCTGGAAGGCGAAACGTTGGGTTTCCTCACCGCCGACCCGGTGGGCGAACCAGTCTCGATCGCCCATCGGTAGCTGGGTCGCAGCGTACAGAGTCGATAGCTTATCGCTGCAGCGTGATTTGGGTACCGGTGGGCACGCCGGTCGGTGCATAGAGCCATCATGGCATCCGCGCGGCGCCGCCGTTCATCTGGTTCGCCGCATCCATGGTCGCGATGTTGGCCGACTGAACGTAGGGCATATTGCTCAATGTCTGCAGCGTGTGCTGCGGCGGCAGCGTGAATACCGGCGAAGCAAGAACCTGCATCGCCGCGGGCTGGTTGCCGACACTCCAGAAACCGGCGAACGCCAGCAGGGCATTCACCGCGAGCTGTGATGGCGCGTCCGGCCTGATCCCCAGCACCCGCCGAACGTCGACGCGTGCTTGCAGCATCTTCTGCTTGGTCAATGGCGACACCATCAGCCAGCGCGGATTGCTGCTGAGTTCGCCGGCCAGGTAGTCGACAGCGGCTGCCGCCCTGGCGGCGGTGGCCGGGTCATCCTTGATGCGTGCCGGAACAGCGAAGGCCCAGGCTGCCCGGTTCGCCGCGGGCACGTCGTTATCCAGGAATCCGAACGTGCCCGGCGGAACCGATGCCGTGTCCGGCGGTGGCTGCACCGCGCAGGCCACCATCGCCAGGCAGGACAGCATGACACCAAGGCGGCTGTTCATGGCCCGATCGCTCCGTCGTCCATGCCAAAGGACATGGTGCGGATTATCGCTTTCCCCAGAGCGGCCGCGTTACGTCGTGCTGCTGAGCCCTGTACGGAAGCGGGCGGCTAGCTCGCGATACACCACTGCGTTGCGGTCGAACTTGTGACGTTCCTCATCACTCATCACGCGGACCAGGCGCGCTGGCGCGCCGACCCACAGCTCGTTCGGGCCGATCACCTTGCCGGGAGTAAGCAGTCCGCCGGCACCGAGCATGCCGCCCTCCTCGATTACCGCGCCGTCCAGCACGGTGGCGGAAATTCCGACAAAGGCGCGGTTCTTCAGCGTGCAGGCATGGATGACCGCGTTGTGCCCGACAGTGACATCGTCGCCGATGGTGGTGGAGAAATCGCCGGAATCGACGTGGATGATTGCGCCGTCCTGAATGTTGGTGCGCGCGCCGATGTGGATGAACTGCAGGTCGCCCCGCACCAGGCAGTGGAACCAGATGCCGGTTTCCGAGCCGATCACCACGTCGCCGATCACCGCGGCGGTGGGGGCGATGAATGCATCGGGTGCGATCTTCGGGGTGATCCCGTCCAGAGTGTAGATCGGCCCCTGGCCGGTGAGCGCGACCGCGTGGCCCATCTGTCGATCAGGCATGTTCGGTCAGCCTTGCCGGTTGATTTGCCGCGCTATCAACGGGAAGGCCCAGCATCAGGCGAAGGTTCTGGACAGCGGCGCCGGATGCGCCCTTGCCGAGGTTGTCGAGGCGAGCGACCAGCACCGCCTGGCGATGCTTTTCGTTGGCGTGCACGGAGAGTTCCAGCAGGTTCGTCTCGTTAAGCGCCTGCGGTTCCAGTTTGCCATCCGCCGACGGTGCCACGACATGCACGAACTCGCAGCCCCGGTAGCGTGCTGCCAACGTCGCATGCAGATCGGCACCGGTCGGTTTGCCGTGCAGCGTGTCGAGATGCAGCGGCACCGAGACCAGCATGCCCTGGCGATAGTGGCCCACGGCCGGCGCAAAAATCGGCCGACGCGACAGACCGCAATAAAGCTGCGTCTCCGGCACGTGCTTGTGCTCCAGACCCAGCGCGTAGAGTTCGAACATGGGGCCGCCGCTGTGCTCGTGGCTCTCGATCAGTGGTCGGCCACCGCCGGAATAGCCGCTGACGGCGTTGATGGTGATCGGATAATCCGGCGGGATGATGCCGGCATCCACCAACGGGCGAACCAGAGCGATCGCACCGGTTGGATAGCAGCCGGGATTGGCAACCTTGCGCGCGGCGGCAATACGCTCCGCCTGGCCCGGCCGCATTTCCGGGAAGCCATACGCCCAGTCGGGGTGGACGCGATGAGCCGTGCTGGCATCAAGGATCTTCGGCGATGCATTGCCCAGGCCGTCGGCCAGCGCCGCCAATTCACGCGCAGCATCGTCGGGCAGGCACAGCACGATCAAATCGACCTCGGCCATGATGTCACGCCGCGCGGCGTGATCACGACGTCGATCGGCGGGCAAACTTTTCAACTCGATGTCGGGCAACGCGCGCAGACGATCGCGGATGCCTAGCCCGGTTGTACCTGCCTCACCGTCGATAAACACGCTGGGTTTGGAAGCCATGTCAATTCTCCCGTCCGCCGTCGCGGCCGGATATGTCCCGACCATCGCCGCCAGCATCGTACCGCGACGGATCGCCGGACATGCCCAGCGGTGACGGACTATTGCTGACGAATAATCGCCTACCGCTTGCTGAACTGGAAGCTTCGTCGGGCCTTGGCCTTGCCGTATTTCTTGCGCTCGACCACACGTGAATCGCGAGTGAGGAAGCCGGCCACCTTCAGTATGCCGCGCAAATCAGGCTCGTAGTACGTCAGTGCGCGCGAGATGCCATGACGCACCGCGCCTGCCTGCCCCGACAGGCCGCCGCCGGTCACGGTGCAGAATACATCGAACTGATTGTAGCGATCGGCCACCAGGAATGGCTGCGTCAGCAGCATGCGCAACACGGGACGGGCGAAGTACTGCACGACCTTCTTGTCGTTCACCAGAATCTCACCCTTGCCGGGCTTGATCCATACGCGCGCCACAGCATTCTTGCGTCGGCCGGTGGCATAGGCGCGGCCGAAAGAGTCGCGCTTCGGTTCGACCTTGGGCTGGTCGGTGGTCGCCGGCGCGGTGCCGACCGCCGCCTGCTGCGCGGCGACGATGTCCTTGAGGTCGGCGAGTGTGCGGGTTCCGGACATGCGGCATCAGCCTCGTTTGTTCTTCGGGTTCATGGCGCCGACGTCCAGCGACTTCGGCTGCTGCGCCGTGTGCTTGTGCTCGGCGCCGGCGTAAAGGTACAGGTGCTTCATCTGCTTCCGCTGCAGCGGGCCACGCGTGATCATGCGTTCGACGGCCTTTTCCAGCACACGTTCAGGGTGTGCGGAGTCCAGGCGCTGCTGGATGGTGCGACCCTTGATGCCACCGGCAAAACCGGTGTGGTAGTAAAACACCTCCTGCTCGGCCTTGTTGCCGGTGATACGCACCTTCGCCGCGTTCACCACGACGACGTTGTCGCCGCAATCGACATGCGGGGTGAACTGCGGCTTGTGCTTGCCGCGCAGGTGGTTGGCGATGACGACGGCAAGGCGGCCGAGTACGACGCCTTCGGCGTCGATCAGCACCCAGTCCTTCTTCACCTCCGCGGGCTTCAGCGAAAGGGTGGTCTTCAGCATTGGGGAGAGGTCCCTGCGGGTTGGCGGCGGGGTATGCGGGAAAAGCGTGGTGGGGTCAAGGGTTTGGCGCTGTGGTAGCATGTTACCACAGAGGGCACGCGGTGCCTTGGTGAACAAGGCGAGCGAACCTGGGCAAGCCGGAATAGAGATCGCAGTGCGCCATCAGAACCGGCGATACTGCGCCAGGGTCAGCCCGTCCCGCTCGATAGGCGCATATATCTGTGCATATCAATCCCGATCGCCTGGCCGGTACGCAGGTCCGTTAGATTTCCCCCGCCTCCGCCAGCACCCGCCTGGCGCGCTGTTCATCCTCTGCCGCCACCATCAGCCGGCGCGGGATTGCACCGATGCTGCCTTCGATGGCGCTGGTGTGAGCATCCAGCACCACCGCGGCGATGCCGGCATCGGCCAAAAGCACTGTCAGGAATGACAGGCGGACCGGATCGTTGGACGTCACCAGAACTCGCACGTGGTCTGTTTCGGCTCTGAAGTGGGGTCGGCGTTGCTTGACCCCTTTTCCGGGGCGCCGATATGGTGCCTGTGCCCGCCAGACATGCAAGCCAGGAGCCCAGCTTGGACGTTGCCACCAGTCCGTCCCAGGCCAGTCCGGCGCTTCCTTCGCGCCTGGAGGACCATGCCTCGGATTGCGAGGACGCGCTGAACGCGCTGGTTGGCCTGCTCCAGACCGACCTGGATGCCTGCAACCGCACCATCGTGGCGCGCATGGACAGCCCGGTGGCGCTGATCCCTCAGCTGGCCGCGCATATCGTCGCCGCCGGCGGCAAGCGGCTGCGCCCGCTGTTGACGCTGGCTACCGCCAGACTGTGCGGCTATCCGGCCGACGGGATAGGCGCGCGACACGTCAAGCTCGCCGCCTGCGTCGAATTCATTCACACCGCCACCCTGCTGCACGACGACGTGGTGGACGAGAGCGTGCTGCGGCGCGGGCTGGCATCGGCCAACGCGGTGTTCGGCAACCAGGCATCCGTCCTGGTGGGGGACTTCCTGTTCGCCCGCGCCTTCCAGTTGATGGTGGAGGACGGCTCGCTGGTCGTGCTGGCCATCCTGTCGCGCGCCGCGGCAACCATCGCCGAGGGCGAGGTGTTGCAACTCGTCACGCAGAACGACCTGTCGACGTCCGAGGCACGGTATCTGGAGGTGATCAAGGGCAAGACGGCGGCGCTGTTCGCCGCGGCCTGCGAGGTGGGTGCCGTGGTGGCCAGTCGGCCGGCACAGGACGCGGCGGCGCTGGCCGATTACGGCATGAATCTTGGCATCGCGTTCCAACTGGTCGACGATGCGCTGGATTACGCGGCGGACCAGGCGATCCTGGGCAAGACGGTCGGCGACGATTTTCGCGAGGGCAAGATCACGCTGCCGGTGTTGGTGGCTTATCAGTCAGGCGACGCGGCTGATCGGGATTTCTGGCGGCGCACCATCGAGGCGACCGAGCAGACCGAAGCCGACCTCGATCGCGCACTGCATTTGATGGCAGGCTGCGGCGCTATCCGCGCCACGCTCGCGCGCGCGGCTGGATTTGCCGAGGCGGCGAAGGCGGCGCTGGCACCGTTCCCGGACAACGCGCTGCGGCGCGCGTTGATGGATGTGGCGGATACACGGTAAGCCGCGCGCGGTAGTCGATCTTACTGTCACCGCACACTGCTCGACCGGCCGGAGCGGAGCGCCGTGGCAAGCTCGTCATCGACCCCGGGGCAATACGAAAAACCAGAGCAGCACGGACTCCGACTTACCTGAATGTCTTGTTAGCGGGAATTGAACGATTCGCTTTCAACGGCGCGGACGATGAGGCCTGTAGAGCCTCGGGGCGACGTGGTGCGCGTGCTGAACCGATCGGGTGGAACGCCATGGACGAGCGAACGTCTGCGCCGACGGTGCACCGACACGTCACGGAAAAGATCGTCGAGCCCGATTGGATCGCGCCCGCGGAAAGCCGCCGAAGATCGACTCGTTGCGCTGGTAGCCCGCATCGCCGCAGCGTCCCAGACCGCATATTACAGCAGATAGTCAGTCAACTTGAGGTCATGTGCGAACGCACGCCGCTGGGCGGAACGCGGGCGCACGCATCCCGTTCGCCATTTATTTCAACAGGCCCAGCGCATCCACTGCGCGGCTGGGCGCCGGGGAAATAATCGGGGCCTCTTCGGTTAAAGCACGGCTTGATCATGCTTCGCATCCGGCCTGCTGCTGGCCGCATCAAGTGCTTGGCGGGGCAGGCGAAGAATATTTCCCCATAGCTGGAATGCCGGGCTTGTCGGGAATGCGTTGAACGCAGCGCCCATTTGTTGTGTTTGAGCCGGTTTTTGTCGGAGAATTTTACAATGGATCGATCGGGCAATTATCTGAGGTGGATAAATCCCTGCATTTAATGCGGAAGCTGTAATGGTACCAATTTTGCACTAATGCAAAATTGCGTCGAGACGTGGGGAATCTCAATGCAGGGAAATGTTCCTGACCGACTGCGCCGTGTGATTGGCCGGGCTCTGACCCACGCCAGCGTGCCTGTCGAAGCGGCCACCATCTGCTTGATCAATGGAACAACTCAGGGGAGGATATGATGAAGACCACAGCAATAGCGCGATCATTCTTGCTCGTGGGAACCATGCTCGGATCGTTGACGAGCGTGGCTGTCGCGGGGCCTGACTATACCCTCATGACGACGATCACGGTGCCGGTTTCCGCGGCCAATAGCCAGGCCGGGAATTTCACTGCGTTCGATATCAGCTACGTCGACCCCTTGACCGGCTTTGACTATGTCGCCGACCGTTCCAATGCCGCCGTCGACATCATCAATGGGGCGACCAACACGGTCGTTGCGCAGGCCGGCGTCGGCATCTTTGGCGGCCAGCAGGCGACTACGGCGCAGTCAGGTCCGGATGGCGTCGTAGTCGTTGACAACGGAACGACGGCGACCCTGTTCGCGGGGAATGGCTTCACTACGCTCTCAACTACCCCTCCGAAGCAGCCCAGCAGCACTCTGCTCTCGTTCAATGTCACCACCCCCACATCTCCAACATTCTTGAACGCTATCAGCACCGGCGGCATAAACCGGGTTGACGAAATGTCGTATTCGCCGAGTGCTAACCTTCTGCTGGTCGCGAACAACGCCGAACCGGGGCCGCCAACGGGGGTCCTGCCGTTCGCCACACTGGTGAATGCAACGACCGGGAAGATTGTCAAATCGATGATCTTCATTCCAAACACACCGCCGCCTTCGGCGGGTGGCGGACTTGAGCAATCGGTGTGGGACCCAAAGACCGGAACATTCTTTGTTTCAGTCCCCGCGTTCAATGGCGCTGGGAACCCTGGTGGGGTCGCCGAAATCAACACCTCTGGTGTGGTCGTTGCCTCGTATGATTTCGGGGCACTGAGTGGAGGCGCCATCACCAGTTGCTCACCTGCAGGCATCGCGCTCGGTAAGAGCGGCAACCTCATGGTCGGCTGTAGCGCCGCGAAATCTCAGACAGTTCTACTGAATCCAACAGCGAATGCCGGAGCGGGCGCAATCGTCAAAACGTTCTCGGGAATTTCGGGGTCGGACGAACTCTACTATGATCCGATTACGGGCGACTACTTCGTGACCGGCGACGATGCCACCGGCACCAACCGGATCTTCGGCGTCATCAGCGACGCGACGGACACACTGCTGCAGACCATCGCTCTGCCGGACGTAAACGCGCACTCGATCTCGGTCGATCCCCTCAACGGCGAGGTCTTTATCCCGCTTGAGGGTAGCGTCGTTGGTGGTGCGCAGGACGCGCTCTGCCCGATCGGCTGCATCGCCGTGTTCGCGAACAGAGTGCCTGAACCCGGGTCGTTGCCCATCCTCGCCTTCGCCCTGCTTGGCCTGGGAGGTGCATCAACCTGGCTCCGCCGACGCAACACCACGCACCGGACCTGACTATGGGCCAGCGCCGTTGTTCATCACACGAACTCCGGCGCTGGCTGCTTCGCCCTCAACGTGTCGATCCCGACTGACCGCCTTTCGCTTTCGGCACAGGCCTGTCGCCGCGCAATGCGTTCGATGCCTTAAGCGCCATGCCGACATTGCGCGAACCGTTCCGGGCGATCTGCTCAAGGGCGCGGCGGCAGGCGATGTAGCCTCCGTCATTCTAAAGACCTCAGGCGCGTTCTGTTCGCTCAGTGTCAGCTTGCCGAGGGCACAAATGTGGACGGCAGATTGCTGGTCGCGGCAAGGACAGATGCGGATGCCGAGCTTCGTCGGCACGACGCTGGAATCGCATCCAAGGCGCAATCTTATCGACGTCTGGTGTAAGAAGGCGCGGATGCCGACCGACGTCTGCATCACGATTCCGCAACGAACGATTGGCCAATGTCACAGGCATCCGGTGGAGATTCAATGGGGCCAGCAAACGGGCTCGACGCGTTACGGCAGCGCGCTCGCTTCGATCTCGCCTGCCTGAACTACCCACCGGCGAACTGGGTTGTCCCCGCCAGGCATCCCGGCGGCGCGCATGTCAGCGATGTCGTGGTGGTCGGTGGCGGCATGGCCGGGCTGGTGCTGACCTTCTCGCTGCTGCGCAACGGCATCCGCAACATCCGCTGTCTGGACCGTAATGCTGCGGGGCGCGAAGGGCCATGGGTCACCTATGCACGCATGGCAACCTTGCGTTCGCCGAAGACGCTGACCGGCCCCGCCGCGGGCATTCCGTCACTCACCTTCCGTGCCTGGTACATCGCCCAATTCGGCGCGGCGGAATGGCAGCGGTTGGATAAATTCCGCGCGTGATGTGGATGGATTACCTGCGCTGGTACCGCGACGTGCTCGACCTGCCGATCGAGAACAACATCGAGGTGCAGCGCATCCGCTCGCAAGATGGCCTGCTGGCGCTCGATCTATCAGGTGGCGACGAAACCTGCATCCTTGCACGAAAGGTGGTGATGGCGACCGGGCGTGAGGGCCTTGGTCGACCGTACATCCCCGATTTCATGCGCGATCTGCCCCGTGGCGTATGGGCGCACACCGCGGACGACATCGATTTCGCGGCCTTGCGCGACAAGCGTGTCGTAGTCATCGGCGGCAGTGCTTCGGCGATGGACAATGCGGCTGAAGCACTCGAGGCCGGCTGCAAGGACATGCGCATGCTGATCCGGCGCAAGACGCTGCCGCGCATCAACAAGCTGACCGGTATCGGCAGTGCCGGCTTCACCAACGGATACCGTGCGATGAGCGAGGCATGGCGCTGGCGGACCATGTATTATTCGAACGAAACGCAGGCGCCGGCGCCGCGCGATTCAACGCTGCGTGTCAGCCGCCATTCGAACGCCTTCTTCCATCTGGGCTCGGCGATAGAACAGCTGCGCATGGACAACGGGTGCGTGACCGCTCGCACCAGCCGCGGGAAAAGTTTTACGGCGGACTTCATCATTCTCGCCACGGGCTTCACCGTGGAAGCCACCGCGCGGCCAGAGATTGCCGCGTATGCCGATGCGATCGCCACCTGGGCGGATCGCTACACGCCGCCGCCCGGACTTGCCAACGATGAACTGGCAGGCTTTCCCTATCTCGGGCCGAATTTTCAGTTCACTGAAAAGCGGCCCGGCGAGGCACCGTTTCTCGCCGATATTCACTGCTTCAACCATGCGGCGACGCTGAGCATCGGCAAGGTGGCCGGCGATATTCCCGGCATCAGCACCGGCGCGGGCTGGCTCGCCACCGGTATCGCGGCGGAGTTCTACAACCGCGACATCGAGGCGCATTGGCAGATCTTGCTCGACTACGACAAGCCGGAACTGTTCGGCGACGAATGGACCGATGCGGAGGAATAAGCCGTGGGTGATCCCGGATCGGCGGACTGCACCGCACTATTCCACCGCTCCGACCCTTGCCGTCACCCCGGTGGTATCGGTTCGCCCAACGTCTGCATCAGACGATTGGCATTCGCGAACATCGCGACCGCGTGGATCAGATCGTGGATCTGCAGATCGTCCATGCCAACAGCGCGCAGCGGCTTCAGGTCCGTCGGCGTCACGGCCTGTGGCGTTCGAGTGAGTTTCGCCGCGAAGTCCACGATCGCGCGATGGCGAGGTTCCAGCTTCGTGTCCAGACCCTCATCGTACAACCGCTGAATGATCTCCGGCCGCTTGGTCAACTCGCTGAACCGACGCGCGTGCACCGAGGAACAATAGACGCAGCCATTGATGATCGACACGACAACGGTCGCCAACTCGCGATCGGCACGCGGCAATCCGCGTGGCGCGTACATCACCGCATGGAACAATGGCGATCGCTGTTCCAGTAAATCGACATCGTGCGCCAGCGTCAGGAAGTACGGCGAATCCCACTGCGGGCTCGCTTCCAGCGCCGCACGCTGCCGGGGCGTGGCCGTGGCAGCCTCGACCGTCGGCATCCAGGCCGCCCACTCGACCGCCTCCAGGGTAAACCGCGGGTTGCTCATGCGTGGGTGTCCTGCGCCATTGCACGAAGGCCGGCGACAACACGCACCTGATAGCTGACGAACGCGACGACCTGAGCGATCGTAACGATGTCGCGCGGTGCAAGCCCAGCATCCCGCAATGCGTCAAGTCGCGCCTGGCTCGCCGAACCAGGGGCAGTGGTTACAACGGTAACATGATCCAGAATGGCAACCAGCCGCGGCGGCACATCGGTCGCCCCGCCCTCGCCTCCAGCGGCGGCAACCACGCCGCGGCCCGCGCCAAGCGCCTCCAGCCGCGCCCGATAATGTGCGAGCAGCGCAACATCGCGCTCAATTGACGCAACGCGCAGTGCCACCGCGGCACGCTCGATCAACGATACTCCGGCCGGATCCGCCGGCATGATCAGCACGTCGTAGCTGCCCTGGGTATGGCGAACAAACGCCGCGCGCTGTCGGCGCAACGCCACCACAGGCGACAAGGGCGACAGCCCCGCGGCTACGTCGACAATGTCGGTTCCGGCCATGCGCGAACAATCCTCCGGTTTTCAAGGTGTCGGACTGCGGTCGGGATGCATGCCGAACACAGCATACATGCGGGCGCTCGGCGGCCACGCCGCTACGATCTGGTCGCGCCACGCATAGCCGCCCAGGAGCAGCAAGACGAGCACCACGAGGCTCGCCGCCCACGCCATCCGCAAGCGCGTCCGTGACGGTGGTCTGACCGGATGCGCCGCCAGCCGATCCATCGCCGAAGGGCGCGACGCAGACCGCATGGCGCCATTATCGATCGCCGGAACCGCAGGCGGCGGCGGTACGGCAGGTTCGACGGCCGCCAACTCCGCCTCCGGCACAGGTCAGGCACTGGTACAGGCACGGCCACGACCGGTGCCCAGTCGCCGTGGCAGCGCGCGCAGCGCACCGTGCGGCCGGCGGTGACCAGCGAATCCGGCACGTCATAGGCAGCGGAGCAGGAGGGACAGACGATACGCATGCAGGGTGGTTGCTCCGACAGGGTATGATGCAGGTGGGTCCGATGGTGCGGGAGCGCCGACCGCGAAGCAATGGCGAGCATCGCTTCCGGCGCGGCGCGCGCAATGGCAAGAATGGCGCGGCGACACACCGGACGTGCGCATGGTTCGATTCGACAGGGTTGGGCTGAGTTATGGCCGTGCCAGCCTGAGTGCTCGCGCCGAGGCGGGGCCCGAGGTGCTGCACGACCTTAGTTTTGTGCTGCCTGATGGCGCATTTCGCTGGCTGCTGGGCCCATCGGGCGCCGGCAAGACCAGCCTGCTGCGGCTGATGTACCTCGCGGTGCGCCCGACGCGCGGAAAGTTGTCGATCTTCGGCACCGATATCGAAACCGCGGAGCGTCGCTCTCTGCCTCGGCTGCGCCGCCGCATCGGCGTGGTGTTCCAGGATTTTCGTCTCCTGCCGCATCTGTCAGCCTTCGACAACGTCGCATTGCCGTTGCGTTTAGCCTGGCGGTCGGAAGGCCAGATTCGCGCCGATGTCGGCGAAATGCTGCGCTGGGTCGGTCTGGCAAAACAGGCGGGCGCCCGACCCGCGGAACTCTCGGGCGGCGAGCAACAGCGCGTGGCGATCGCCAGGGCGGTCATCAATCGTCCGAGTCTGCTGCTGGCCGACGAACCCACCGGCAACCTCGACGATGTGCAGGCCGAACGGCTGATGCAGTTGTTCAAGGAGATGAACCGGTTAGGCACCACCGTCGTGGTCGCCACGCACAACGATGCACTGGTTGGCCGGCATCCAGCACAGGCGTTGCGCTTGTCGCATGGCCGCCTCGTGGACGAGAGGTAGGCATGGCCTCGATCAGTTCGCGCCGGTTGTTGCGGCCCGTCGGGTTCGACGAACTCGGGCTGCGTCGTGCCATCTCGGACCGAATGCTGCCGTTCCTGGTAGCCGCGATGGCTGTCCTCGCCGCCATGGCATTGGCGGGTTGGGTCGGCGCCGCGTCGCTGGCGCGGCATTGGCAGCAGGGTGCGGCCTCGGCGCTGACCGTGCAGGTGGCGCGACCGACGGAGCCCTCGGCGCAGGGCGGCGGGTCTCGACTTGAACGCGTGGTGGCCTTGCTGCTGGGAACCCCCGGTGTCGCAGACGCACACCCGCTGACCGACGAGGAATTAGGCGAGCTGCTGCGCCCCTGGTTGGGCAGTGGAGTGGAGCGGCTGGCGTTGCCGCTGCCGGCGGTGATCGCTGTGCGGCTTTCCGATCCGGAACTGGAACTGGACAAGCTGGCCCATCGGCTGGATGTCGCCGCGCCAGGCACGCTGGTGGAAAGCCACGGAGTGTGGATCGGGCGTCTATCCGTCCTGGCGCGCAGCCTGCAAGCCTGCGCCGGGCTCGCACTCCTGCTGGTCGCCGGGGTCGCCGCCGCCGTGATCGCGGTCGCCACGCGGGCCGGATTGGCTGCCCGGCGTGAGGCGATCGAGATCGTGCATGGCCTGGGCGCTACCGACAGCTACATAGCCTCGCGCTTCGCTGGCCGCGCCACCTTGCTGGCGGCGGCCGGTGGCATTGCCGGCGCGGTGGTGGCGTTGCCGGTCCTGTTGACACTGGCCAGCATGGCGGCACCCTTCGCCGGTGGTGTCGCCGAACCGGTATCGCCAGCTGGCATTCTTGGCGCGCTGCCCGGCGTGTTGTGGCTCACCCTGCCGGGGCTGCCCGCCGCCGCCGCCGCGATAGGCTACATCACCGCGCAAGGCACCGTGCGCCGCTGGCTGCGACGATTGCCATGACGAGGCCGGCTTTTCTCGGCGCGACACCGCGCCGGCGGCTGGCGATTGGGCTCGGGATATGCATGCTCGCCGCCGTACTCCTCCTGGGGGTCGGCTTCGCCTGGTTCGTCCACATGATCAATAAGCCGGCGCATGCCCCGCCGCATGCCGATGGGATCGTGGCCTTCACCGGCGGCGCGGACCGGGTTGAGACTGCCCTCCGCCTGCTGTCGGAAGGGCGCGCCGACAAATTGCTGCTGTCCGGGATTGGCGGCGGTGCGGAACTGGGCGAACTGGCCCGTCTCGCCGGGGTCGACCCAATGCCGCTCGCCACGCGGGTCACCATCGGTCGCGCCGCCACCTCAACCCGTGGCAATGCCCTGGAGACCGCCGCGTGGGCCCGGGCGAACTCGATCCACTCGCTACTTGTGGTGACCGCATCCTACCATATGCCCCGCGCGATGGCCGAACTCGAGCGCGCGCTGCCGGACACGGCACTGTATCCGCTACCTGTGATGATAGTGGGTGCAGCGGGCCGACCTGCCGTCCCGTTCCGGCTGATCGCGGAGGAGTATTTCAAGTTCCTCGCCGCCCGCGTCGGGCTTAGCGCCATAGTTCCGTCGCGCGAGCCACAGCCTGTCTACAGCGGCCACGCCGGATGAGCTTTCTGCGTTCCGTCGTGTTCAACGTGTATTTCTTTGCCACCACGTTCCTGGTGACAACGCTGCCCGGCACGTATGCCCGGGTTGTGGCGCCCGAGCGCGTAATCGGCGTCGCGCAATTGTGGGCACGCCTTATTGTTGGCGGCCTGCGCGTGATCTGCCGCATTCGCGTCGAGGTCGACGGGCTGGAGCACCTCGACGGATACGGCGCCAAGCTGATCGCCTCACGCCATCAGTCGGCATTTGACACGGTTATTTGGCTGACCCTGTTGCCGCGTTGCTGCTACGTGCTCAAGCGCGAACTGCTCCGTATCCCGCTGATGGGACGCTTGATGATGCTTGCGGGCATGATCGCGGTGGACCGCAGCGGCGGTGCTGCGACGATCCGCGGACTGATGCGGGAAGGTGACCGCGCGGTGCGCGAAGGCCGCCAGATCGTAATTTTCCCGGAAGGCACACGCGCCGTACCTGGCGCGTTGCTCCCCTTGCAGCCCGGCGTGGCTGCCCTGGCAGTCCGCACGCGATTGCCAGTGATCCCCGTGGTGACCGACTCCGGACATTGCTGGGGGCGGCGGGCGTTCCACAAGCGGCCAGGCACGATTCATATCCGTATTTTGGAGCCAATTCCTGCCGGGACGGGGCGAGAGGAACTCATGCAGCTTCTGGAAACAGCGTTGCGTGCTGAGGCTGTTCCTGAGCGGGGGGCTGTGGAGAACTCTGTGGGCTGAGTTTCCTGCCGGCTCTTAAGGCACCGCAATACGCGATCATAAACCATTGATATATCATATTTTATGGCTTGTTGACCCGATGCGGGCGATGGCCGTGCCGCATGGGGACGAATCCCATATGACTCGCGCTATAGTTGCATTCTGCCTCATATATTTCGCTTCCAGAGAGAATTCCTGGCGTTTGCCTTGGGCACTGGTTTGCCTATAAGCGGCGCTGGTCCAGGGCGAGAGAAGATGCGGCGAAGGCGTAGGCTGTGGATCGTTCTGCTCGCCGCGCTGTGCTTTCTGGCGGCAGCCGACACGCTCTATTGGTACGTCGCCGAACGCAATCTGGACGCGGGCTTTGGCGCCTGGCTTTTGGAGCGTCGGGCCGACGGGTGGACGGCCACCAATCAGCCGCCGGTGCGGGAAGGTTGGCCTCTGGCCGCGACGCTCACCGTGCCGCAGGTCCACCTCAAAGGCGGCGACCTCGATATTCCTGGGGGCCTGACCTGGAGCACGGACCGGCTGACACTGCGGGTGAGGCTGTGGCGGCCGGGAATGCTGGAGGTTGTGGCGCAGGGGGAACAGAAACTTCGCCTGGCGGGCGGGCCGGAAATTCCGTACACCGCCGACCGCCTGCATATCGCGATACCGCTCCAGGCCGGCGCCCCGCCACAATCCGCGGATCTCACCGCACTGCACCTGCGTGCGGACGTGCCGACGGGCGGTGATGCCACCTCTGCCCTGACGGTCGGGGTGCTGCGATTGAACATGGCATTCCAGCAGGGCACGAAATCGGCTGAACCGGCGCTGGCGTTTTTGCTCCACGCCGAGCAGGTCCGATTGCCAACTGCCCTCACATGGCCCCTGGGACCGCAAATTGAGCGATTGACGGCCGAAGGGAACCTGGCTGGCCCGGTGCCGAACGCGCGCACCATCGCGGAGCGGGTCGGCGCCTGGCGGGACGGCGACGGCACGCTGGAACTGAAGCGTTTCGCCCTGATCTGGGGGCCGCTCGATCTGTCCGCCAGCGCCAGGCTGTCTTTGGATACGCAGTTGCAGCCGATGGGGACCGGCAGCGTGCGCGCGGTCGGCTACGCGGAAACACTCGACGCGTTGGCGGCGCATGGCGCGATCAGCAGGTCCTCTGCGCTGGCGGCCAAGGCCGTGCTGTCGCTGTTGGCGCACAACCCGGAGGATGGCGGCCCGCCGGACGTGGAGGTGCCGCTGACACTGCAGTACCGCACGCTGTCGATGCGCCAGGTGCCGCTGGTGCGGTTGCCGGAACTGGATTGGCCGTGACGCCGACAGCTTTCGCTACCGCCCGCCTCACGTCATGGCCGGGTCATTTACACAACATTGGGATGCCGTCGGGCCGCCATCCAGCAGCAGTGTCTGACGCAGGGTAATCGCATTTGGTCCGCCGCGTGCTGCATCGGGGCGTGTCAGCTTGGTTGCTGTCTGAACAACGCTCAGGCTAAGCGCGCACTCTTGTAGTATCCCCTGAGGTTACGCAGACTTGCAGGCAAGTTGGCATCGTCCCCATTGCGGGCTCCAGGAGAGTATCTATGCAGTTCGGACTATTTGGTGCGGCCCAGGCGCAGCGCGGCGGCCCGGACGTCGATAGCGCCGCTGGCTTCAAGGACTACATCGAATATGTCATCGAAGCGGAAGCGCTTGGCTACCAGAGCGCATTCATCGTCGAGCATCATTTCACCGGCTTCGGCCAGGTCTCCGCGACACTCAACCTACTGACCTGGATCGGCGCCCGCACGCGCACGCTACGCCTCGGCACCGCCGTGATCGTGCTGCCCTGGCACAATCCGGTATTGCTCGCCGAGCAGGCGGCGACGGTCGATCTGCTGTCGGGCGGGCGACTGGATTTCGGCATCGGCAAAGGCTACCGGCATAATGAGTTCGTCGGCTTCCGCATCCCGATGGAGGAAGCCGAACCGCGGTTCGAGGAATCGATCGACATCATCACCAAGGCATGGACGTCGAACGATCGGTTCTCCTGGCAGGGCCAATACTGGCAGTTCGAGGACATCATCGTCGAGCCGCCAACCATCCAGAAACCGCATCCGCCATTCTGGCAGGGTGCTGGGCATCCCGAATCCATACGCAAGGTTGCGCGACGCGGGCACAATCTTCTGCTCGACCAGTTCGCTTCGCTGGACGTGACGGGCGAGCGGTTTGCGCTGTACCGCGAAGCCATGCAGGCGAATCGCTTTACCTTCCACCCCTCGCAGGTCGGTGTCGCGCGCGCCTTCTATGTGGCGCGGGACAGTGCGGAGAAAGAAGCCGCGTTGGATCGGCGCATCGCGGCACAGCGGCGACTGCACACGATCTCGCAGCGGCCGGACGGCAACAACAAAGCCAGTATCATGGCTTTCTCCGATACGCGCGCGGCGAGCGAGGAAAGCGCGCTGTACGGCAACCCCGACGAAATCGCGCGGAAGATCGAGAAGTTGCGCGACATGGGGGTGGAATACATCCTGCTGAACGGCGGCGGCACATCGCGCGACAACCTGCGACGTTTCGCCAAGGAGGTAATGCCGGCGTTCCGCACCGAGCCGGAGATGCGCGCGACGGGTTGACGCCGCACCCGTCAGGCATCCGTCGCAAGAAATGGGGAAACGACAATGGCCGCGCCACATGGCACGATCGATGCTCGCGATGCTTGAAGGGAGTACCGCCCGATGTCTTCCAGCTTCGATCCCAATTCGGCTCCGGCGTCGGTGTTCGCGGCGCATGATGGGGATGCGTACGAGTGGGTCATGGGACGCTGGAGCCGACGCCTGGCACCACTGCTGATCCGATTTGGCGGCCTGGTCGATGACGACCGGGTACTCGACGTCGGCAGCGGGACCGGCAGCTTGAGCTTCACACTGCCGGAGGTGGCGAACGTCGCCTCCGTAACCGGTATCGACCAGGCCGCTGTCTATGCCGCGTTCGCGCGCGCACGCGGCAGTGCTGACCCGCGGTTCAGTTTCCGGCAAGCCGATGCGCGCGCACTGCCGTTTCCCGCTGCGTCATTCGATCGGGCGTTCTCGATGCTGGTCTTGCAATTCATCCCCGATGCAGACCGCGCGGTCGCCGAGATGTGCCGCGTTGTGCGGCCCGGCGGCACTGTTACGGCTGCGGTGTGGGATTCGTTCGGCGGTATGCCGCATCTGCGGTTGTTGTGGGATACCGCCGCCGCGCTTGATCCGTCCGCCACGCAGCCGCGATCGCTGTTCCGCTATCTGAGTGCGCCCGATGAGATGGCATCAGTGTGGCGTCGGCTCGGTTTGCGCGACGTGGAGCAGACCAGCCTGACCATCCGCATGGATTTCGCTTCGTTCGACGATTACTGGCAGCCGTATACCACCGGGGAAGGTGGCACCGGCGAGTTCATGACGAGCCTGTCCGATGCGGCACGCGAGACGCTGCGCGAGCATGTGCGGCGCGGCTATGTATCGAACCGGCCGGACGGCCCACGGTCATTCACCGCGGCCGCCTGGGCTTGTCGCGGCACGGTGTCCGGCTAACCACGGGACCCGGCTAGACTAACCACGCGACATCGACGGTCATCGATCACGCGGTGGCAGCGACGCAGGCATGCGCCGCGACCGGGGGCTTGAGGCACCGGCGCCCGCCGCGCAATCTGCCGGGCTGGATCGAACAACGATAACGGGGGAAACAGCATGGTCGGCCAGCAATACGACATCGAGGCGGATTTTGTCGTGGTGGGAGCAGGCTCCGCCGGCTGCGTGATGGCCACGCGCCTGTCCGAGAATCCGGCGACGCGCGTCGTGCTGCTGGAAGCCGGCGGCGAGGACCGAAATCGCTGGATCCATATTCCGCTTGGCTACGGCAAGACCTTCGCCGATGCCTCGGTGAACTGGTGCTACGAAGCCGAGCCCGATGCCGGCGCCAATGGTCGTCGCATCTTTTGGCCGCGCGGCAAGGTGCTTGGCGGTTCATCGAGCATCAACGGCATGGTCTACATCCGCGGTCAGCACGAAGATTTCGACCTGTGGCGCCAACTCGGCAACACCGGCTGGTCTTCGACCGATGTGCTGCCCTACTTCAAGCGCGCCGAACACCAGACGCGCGGATCGAGCGAATTCCACAGCACCGGCGGTCCGCTTTGCGTATCCGACACATCCGAACATCACCCGATCTGCGAGGCCTTCATCGAAGCCGCGATGGAATTGGGCTATCCGCGCAATGACGACTTCAACGGGGCGGGCCAGGACGGCGTCGGCTACCACCAGACCACCACCCGCAACGGCAAGCGCTGTTCCACCGCGGTCGGCTATCTGCACCCGGTTCGCAACCGGCCCAATCTGCGCGTCGTCACCGGTGCGCTGGCGGAGAAGGTCCTGTTCGACGGCAAGCGCGCCGTCGGCGTGGCGTTCCGTGAGCATGGCGAGCCGCGCACCGTGCGTGCCGCACGTGAGGTTATCCTGTGCGGCGGCGCGGTGAACTCGCCGCAGCTTCTGCTGCTGTCCGGTGTCGGTCCACAGGATCAGCTTGCGCAGTTCGGCGTGCCCCTGGTGCACCATCTGCCTGGTGTCGGACAGAGCCTGCAGGATCACTATTCGGCGCCGATCAAGCTGAAGTGTCGCCTGCCGATCACTGTCAACGACGTGATGCAGAGCAATTTGAAGAAGCTGAAGGTCGGGCTGCAATACTATCTGTTCCACACGGGTCCGCTGACCATGGCCGCGGGGCCGGCCGCGCTGTTCGTGCGTACGCGCCAGGAACTTGCCTCACCGGATGTGAAGATATCGGTGGCGCCATTCAGTTCCGACAAGCTGCAGGATGGACTGCATGCGTGGTCGGGTTTTGGGCTGACGGTCTATCAGCTGCGTCCGGAAAGTCGTGGCGAGATCAGGCTGAAATCGGCGAACCCGTCCGACCCGCCGGCGATGCATCCGAATTACCTGGCGACCGAGACCGATCGCCGCGCCATCGTCGATGGCCTGAAGATCGGCCGGCGTATCCTGGCAACGCCCCAGATGCAGCACTTCATTACCGAGGAATACCAGCCGGGCTCGTCGACAACCACCGATGAACAGCTTCTGCAACATGCGAAGAACACCGGCGGCACGGTGTTCCATCCGACCAGCACCTGCAAGATGGGCGTCGATCCCATGGCGGTGGTCGATCCCGAACTGCGGGTCTACGGCATCGAGGGTCTGCGCGTGGTCGATGCGTCGGTCATGCCGACAGTGGTGTCGGGCAATACCAATGCCGCGACGATCATGATCGGCGAGAAGGCCGCGGATCTGGTGCGGCAAGAGGTGCGTTTGGCGGCGTGATACGGCGGATTGCACGACGTCGCCGCAATCCTTACGCCGCCTGTTCCAGCGACGATATTTCGTCCGATACGGTCGTGCGATGCATGTCACGTGCCTGCGTCGCATCGTAGTCGCGCGCGCGATGCATGGTGCAGCGGTTGTCCCACATCACCAGGTCGCCGAGTTTCCAGCGATGCGTGTAGACGAACTCTCGCTGCGTGGCGTGTTCCATCAGGTCGCGCAGCAACAGGCGTGCTTCGGGGATCGGCATGCCGCGAATCCAGCCGGCGTGCGATGCCAGATATAGCATCTTGCGCTGCGATCCCGGATGCTCCCGCACCATGCGCTGCGGCACCGGCGGCAGCCTGGCGCGTTCCTCATCCGAGAAATCGGTGAACCCGATGGTCGAGCGCGAGTACAGCACCGAATGCTCCGCGACGAGATCGGCCAACCGCGATTTCATCGCGTCCGGCAGTGCATCATATGCGGCGCGCATGTCGGCAAACTGCGTCTCCCCGCCGTCGCCCGGAATCGCACGGGCCGACAGCAGCGAATAACGCGCGGGGACCGCCTTGAACGAGCTGTCGGTGTGCCACAGCCGGTTGCCAAGACCGTTCATCCGGCGCCGATCGTCCGCGGCGAGCACGCGGCTCTGCTCGTCCAGGTTCGACACATCGGAGACATGCAGATCGAGCCGCGCCTTGTGCCCCGGCCGAAACGCCTTGATCGTCGTTTCCAGCGGGCCAAGCAACCGGCTGAACGCGATCTGCTGCTCGTCCGTGAATGTCTGACCGTGGAACACCAGCACCGCGTGGCGGTCGGCGGCCGCCACGATCTGCGACATGGTCGCCGCATCGGGCACCTCGCGCAGGTCGACGCCGCTCACTTCGCCGACGAACAGCGGATGCAGTTGCTTCACCGAGATTGCCATGACGGTCTCCTTGCGGCCGTAGAATACCGTGCCTTCTCCCGCTCTGCCAATGCACGCCGGACAGCCGCACAGATTGGCGCTGCCGATCGACGAGTGGCACCGAAGTTGACACATCCTGCCTCGCGCGCCGCTAATCCAGCCACAACTCCGTCACGGATCGACACATGAACGACTTTGCGTCCGACACCCGATCAGATCCGGTCGTCCGCGCGCGCGAACTTGGTCCGGCGATCGCCGCCGCGGCCAACGAGGTCGAACGCACGCAGCGCATTGGTGAACCGTTACTGTCACAGCTTCATGACGCTCGGTTGTGCCGCATGCTGCTGCCCCGCGCGGCGGACGGTGACGAGGTGGAGCCATGGGTGTATCTACACGTCATCGAGGAAATCAGCCGGCACGACGGATCGGTCGGCTGGAACGTGTTCGTCGCTAATAGTTCCGCGCTGATCGCGCCGTTCCTGGCTACTGAGCCGATGCGCACAATCTTTGCCGATCCGCGTGCCATCGTAGCGTGGGGACCGCCGAACGCATCGCGGGCGATCGCCGTGCCGGGCGGCTACAGTGTGACTGGACGATGGGATTTTGCCTCTGGCTGCCGTCAGGCGACCTGGATGGGCTCGCACTGCCACGTGGTGGAATCCGACGGCACGCTGCGTCTGAACGCAGCGGGCGAACCGACCATGCGGACGTTGCTGTATCCCGTTTCGCAGGCAACGCTGCTGAACACGTGGAACGTTATCGGCATGCGTGGCACAGCGTCTGATTCGTACACGCTGTCGGACGTTTTCGTGCCGGAGGCGTTCAGCGCCACGCGCGAAGATCCCGCGCTGCGGCGCTTGCCAGGTCGGCTCTATGCTTTTCCGATGCAGGGCATTTATGCTGTCGGCGTCGCGGGAGTCGCGATTGGCATCGCGCGGGGAATGCTGGATGCGTTCGTGGAACTGGCCACGCGCAAGACGCCGCGCAATCTTGGTCGACTTGCCGACAATGCCGTCGTGCAGGCGGGCGTTGCGCAGATGGAAGCGCGACTGGGCGCGGCGCATGCGTATCTGGTGGAGACATTGTCCACCATTTGGCACGCCGCGGACGACATTGGCGTGATCGATGTGCCGGCACGGGCTCGCGTGCGGCTGGCCTGTGCGTTCGCCATCCAGACCGCCGAGGCGGTCGCGGATTATGCCTACAAGGCGGCCGGCACGGATGCGATTTTCCTGGGTACCGCGTTCGAACGCCGGTTCCGCGACATCCATACGCTGTCGCAGCAGATCCAGTCGCGCACAGCACATTTCGAATCGGTGGGGCAGATATTGCTTGGCATCGAACCCGCGGGGACGTTCCTGTAGGTCTCAGCCGTGCATGCGAGACAGATCAAGCAGCACGTTCGCCTCCAACTCCTTCTCGTCGAGCCGGTACTTCACCAGATCGCCGATGCTGATGATGCCTCGGAGCTTGCCATCGTCGATCACCGGCAAATGACGGATCTTTGCCAGAGTCATCACCAAAAGAGCGGCATCGATGCGATCGGATGAGTGGCAACTGATGATGGGGGAGGACATCAGCTGCTGCACGTCAAAGCCGAGTACGGCAGCGCCCTCGCGTGCGATGGCATTGACGAAATCACGCTCCGAGAAAATACCGACCAGCTTCATCCACTGGTTTTCGACGACCAGTGCACCAATCCGGTGCTCCGCCAGTTTGTGCACCGCGAGGGCGACAGTATCCGCCGCACGCACCTTGACCACATCGCCACCCTTGATATGCAGCACATCGCGGATAAGCACTTTTCACCTCCTGATACAGGTTCCCTGAAACCTGTCCGGGGCGGTCGCGTACCGCGAGGCGAGGGGCAGATTCCCGCACCAACCTCAGGTAGGCAGATTGATCGCCAAATCCAGCGCGCGGCAGATTAGCTTTCGTTCATCCGGCAGTGGCGGCCAGCGTTACATCTGCACCACGGAGGCAAGTTCGAATAATTGACCGGCAGGATTCTCGCCTATCCGCAGGGTTTGGTCGTTCGGAAAATGATAAGGCGGCACCGGCAGATTGTACGGCGCCGGTACGCCCTGATATACTCGCCCGGCGAGGTCGTACTTTGAGCCATGACATGGGCAGAAATAACCACCCGGCCAATTAGGGACCGGCGTTGTTGGATCAGGCTGCGGCCAATACCCCGGTAAGCAACCAAGATGCGTGCAGATGCCGACCAGAACCGCAAATTCCGGCTTGATGGACCGGTGCCAGTTCTCTGCGTAGGCCGGCTGCTGATGGGCCTCGGAGTTCGGGTCGCTGAGAAGCGTCACGAGATGAGGGTCTTGCAGCGTCTTCAGGGCGCTGGGCGTCCGGTTGACGATGAGGATGGGATTGCCACGCCATAGGACGATGATCTGCTGGCCGGCGGCGATCTTGCTCAGATTGATATCCATCGGCGCGCCGGCCGCGATCACATCCGCGGCCGGTTCCATCGAATCGATCAAGGCCCAGGCAATGGCGGCAGTACCAATTGCGGCGGATGCCTGCGTTACCAGCATGAGAAAATCCCGACGCGGTGGCTGCGATGGTCCGGAGTCTGCGAACGCGGTGGCCGACGGCTCTGATACGTGTGCGACCATGCGCGTTCTCCGTGATTCCCGATTGGCAGCGACCAAACATTGCTCTGCGGTCGCTGTCGATGCATGTCCCGCGCATGAACTTGCCGGCATCTCCGGAAATATCCAAGAGTGCAGGCTGAAGTATCCCCAATCACAAGTTTGTGTTATGCGGTCGATGACTCCAGGTGTCCTGTTCGGGTTGCCGTGCGGAAACTTGGCCGCAACCGTGGCTGGAACGCGATCCATGCCGCAGGGATCGGGCGGCGAGTTTGATCGGCAATCGCAGGTCAGCCAAACCGCGGCATCCAAATCCGCCGCCGCGGTTCGGCTTTGCCGGAGCAACGATCAGGTATAATCGCCGAGGTGACAGCCGAACGCGTCGGGCTTCTGCATCAGGCCTTCGCCGGGCACCACCGCGATGATCTCGTAATAATCGTCCGGGTTCTGCATATCCGACTTCTTCTTGCCGCGCTGGATGATCACTGGCCGCACGAGTTGATGATCCTCTGGACGGAACCACACTTCGCCCACAGTGGACTGCACGTGCTTGCCAGCCTCATAGGACTTGATCACGGCTGGCGGATAAAAAGTCTTCGCCCGTTCTACCGCATCGGCCCAAAGGGCGAGCGACATATAGCCCGAATTTGCGCTCCAATCCGGCTTGTAGTTGTATTTCTTCTCGAATTCAGCGACAAACTCCTTTGCCAATGGGAAACGATCACCCAGCGTCCACCAGAAGTCGGTCGACGCATACACGCCCTGCATCAGGTCCGCCCCGACATCGCGCGCCAGGAACGGCGTGTTGTACGCCACCACCAGCGTCATCTTGTCTAGCACGCCGAATTGCTTGGCTTGCTTGATCGACTGAATGGCGTCGTTGCCGAAGTTGATATTGATGAATACATCGGCCCCGCTGTTGGCGATGTTCAGCAGGTAGGAGCTGTAGTCCGACGCGCCCAACGGGCAGACCTGGTTGGTCGCCACGGTCCAGCCACCCTGTTCTTTGGTGCTCTGTTCGAACGACTGCCGGACGGTATGACCATAAGTATAGTCCGGCGTCAGGAAAGCGATCTTCTTGTTTTTACCCAGTGCCGTGATGATCACTGGCGTCAGCGCCGCGGCAGCGGTCTGGGCATAGAAGCATTGCCGGAACGAATAGCGCACGCAGTCCTTGCCTGTGGTGTCGTTCGAGCCACTGACCAACGGCAGGTAGATCACGTGCTCGCGCTGTGCCAGTTTGTTCAGCGCCACAGCCTCTGCGCTGGACACGCAGCCACAGATCATGATCGCCTTGTCGTCATTAATGAACTTGGTCGCATTCTGCACTGCGGTGTTCGGCTTCGCTTCCGAATCCGCAACGCCGTGCTTTATCTGCTTGCCCAGCACGCCCTTCTTGATGTTTGGCGCGATCTTGCGGATAAGATCGTTGCCGGTGTTGATATGTTCGATCGCCAGTTCGGCGCCCTTCAGTTCGTCCTCACCAGGCACTGCGTAAGTGCCGGTGCGCGGCAGGCTGATGCCGACGAACACCGAATCGCCCGACGCGCCAGCCGGCCACGTGCCAATCGGCGGCTCGTCCGCAGCCCATGCACCTTGGCGCAGACCCGGCAGTATCGCGCCGCCCAGCAGGCCAGCTCCTGCACCCAACAGCGCACGACGCCGTGTCGCCGGAAATTGGAACGAATTGTCGGCCATCAGGTCCTCCCCATGCTTTGGAACCGCCGTCGCTTGTCACGAACGTGCAATTGATAATTGACAAACCATAGAGACCGTAGTCTGTCAATTTGCGATCCGGGGTAGTACGCGAACGAAACTGAAGGTGCAAGGCGCGTCCGGTTGTAGCCAGGTGCGGTCCCGACTATTGAGCATCGATGACCAATTCAAGGGGGACGTGTCGATGAACGTCAGCGAGCATATCGGCGGCATCCGTCGCCGTGCCGGTTTTTGTTACTAATCCGGCCGCCGGCTCGTGCCCAGTCTGCCACTGCTGCTGTCCCAGGCCTTCAACGGCTTCGCCCTTGGGTCGCTTCTGGCGCTGGTCAGCAGCGGCTTGACCATCATCCTCGGCACCCTCGGCGTGCTGAACTTCGCGCACGGCGCGTTGTTCATGCTGGGCGCTTATGCCCTGTTCGTCGTTCTTCAAGCCACCGGCTCGTGGTTTCTCGGCATTATCGTCGGCACGCTGTTCATGCTGCTTGTGGGCGTGCTGATCGAACGCCTTGTGGTGCGTTTGTTCTATCATCGCCCCGCGGAAGATCAGATCCTGGTCACCTTCGGCATCGGCATCGTCCTGGTAGAGGCGGTGCGCGCGGTGTTCGGCAACGAGACCCAGCATCTGCCGACGCCATCCTGGGGTGAAGGAGTCACCCGACTCGGCTTCCTGATCTATCCCAACTACCGGCTGGAACTGATCGGTATCATCGCGCTGACACTTCTGGCGCTTTACCTGGTGCTTTACCGCACGGCGATCGGACTGGTGGTGCGTGCCGGAATCGAGGATGCCACCATGGTCGGCATTCTGGGTGTCAACGTTCGGCGCACATTCCTGCTGGTATTCGCCCTCGGTGCGGCAGCGGCGGGAGTTGCCGGTATGCTGTATGGCCCAATCGTTTCTGTCACGCCCGAGGCCGGCGACAGCTTCCTGGTGCAGTCGTTCGTGGTCATCGTGATCGGCGGACTTGGCTCGTTCCCCGGCGCGGTACTCGGCGGATTGATCGCCGGCGAGATCATCAGCATCACCAGTGCTTTCAACTCCGCCTACTCCGAGGTGATGCTCTACGCCGTAATGGCGCTGCTGCTGGTGGCGCGACCACAAGGCCTGTTCGGTACAGAGGGCCGTGTATGATCCGGCGCGCCGTGTTGCCGGAACTCGCGTTGGCCGCCGCACTGCTGGTCAGTCCATTCGTGTTCATCCATCTCGGCGCCTCCTATGACCTGATGGAAAGAGTGCTGGATTGGGGCATTCTAGGTATCGGCCTGGACCTGCTGTTTGGCTGGACCGGAATGCTGTCGTTCGGCCAGGCAGCGTTCTTCGGCACCGGCGGATTCGTCGCCGCCTATCTGCTGCTGAACACGGGCATCACCAGCGTCTGGTTGGCACTGGCCATCGGCACTGTGGCGGCCGGCGTGGTCGGGTTGCTGGTAGGCTGGCTGGCGGTGCGCCGCATCGGCATCTACTTCGCCATGATCACGCTGGCGTTCGGTCAGATGGCATTCTTCCTGGAAAACAATCCGCTGTCGGCGTACACGGGTGGAGAGAACGGTCTGCCTGGCGTGCCGGAACCTGTACTTGGCTTCGGCGCCTGGGCCCAGCGGATCGATGTCGGATTGCCGATGTATTGGCTGCTGGCGGTGTTTTTCTTCGCCAGCTTCGTGCTCGGTCGGCGCATCGTGCATTCACCGTTCGGCGTGATCCTGCGGGCGATCAAGGAAAATACCGCGCGTGCCGCGATGCTCGGGCATGCAGTTGCGCACTACAAACTTTCGGTGTTCGTCATAGCCGCCGCGTTTGCCGGACTGGCGGGCGGACTGCTGGGCGTACTACAGAGCTTCATGCCGCCGGACGCTTTTACGCTAGACACCTCCGGCCAGCTTGTCGTGCAGACGGTGATCGGCGGCGTCGGCACGCTGATCGGACCGACGGTCGGCGCCGCGGTGTGGCTGTGGCTGCGCGATAATCTGCAATTGATCCCTGGAGTTGGTCCGCTGTGGAAGCTGATCCTGGGGCTGGTGTTCATCGTTCTGGTGACCGCGCTGCGCCGGGGCATCTGCGGCGAGATCCGGCATGCTTGGACACAGCGACGTCACGCCGCGGTCGTTGTGCCTGGCACGATTGCACAGCCCGCTGGGCCGATGCCGCTTGCCGCACCGCTGCTGCGCGAGCGCGATGACGCAGCGGCGTTGGAAACCCACAATCTGGCGAAGCACTATGGCGGTCTGCGCGCCGTCGATGGCGTGTCGTTCGCTGTACGCAGCGGCTCGATCCACGCAGTGATCGGTCCGAACGGCGCTGGTAAATCCACATTGTTCAAGATGCTGCTGGACGAGGTGGAACCGAGTGGGGAGAGGTGCAGCTTTATGGGCGGCGAATCACCGGGCTAGGCGCCACGCGCACCGCGCAGCTTGGCATTGGCAAGAGCAACCAGCTCAATCATCTGTTTTTGGAACTCAGCGCGCGGGAAAATCTACGCATCGCCGCGCTGGCACGCAGGCGCGGATCGTTTCGCCTGGATGTGTTGCGGCGTGCGGATTCCATTCCCGAGGTAGAGCGGCAGATCGATGCGGTGCTGGCAACCATGGAACTGGGCGCGCGGGCTGATATTCCGTCGCATATATTGGCCTATGGCGAGAAGCGGCGGCTGGAGATCGGGCTGGCGCTCGCCACCGGCCCGCACGTGCTGCTGTTGGACGAACCGCTGGCCGGCATGAGCCCGGCCGAACGCACCAGCACGCGCGCGCTGATCCGCCACATCGGCCGCGACCGCACGCTGGTGATCGTCGAACATGACATGGACGCCGTGTTCGAATTGGCCGAGAGGATCACGGTGCTGTACGAGGGTCGTATGCTGGCGGAAGGCACGCCGGACGAAATCCAACGCAATCAAGCGGTGCAGGACGCCTATCTGGGAGGGCTGCGCGAGCATGAGCTTGCTGGAGCTTGACGCGGTCAACGCGTTCTACGGCGATTCGCACATCCTGTTCGATGTGTCGATGCGCGTGGAGCAACACGAGGTTGTCGCGCTGCTTGGCCGCAATGGCGCCGGCAAGACCACGACATTGCGCACCATCATGGGAGTATTGGCGCCTGGCAGCGGCAGCATCCGTCTGGACGGCAAGTCGATTGGCGGACTGCCTCCCTATGTCATAGCGCGGATGGGCATGCAGCTGGTGCCGGAGGAGCGCGCCGTCTTCGGCGGCCTGACGGTGGAAGAGAATCTGCGGCTCGCGGCGCTGACCGCACCGACGGCGTGGAGTCTGGATCGTATCTACGCCACGTTCCCTCGCCTGGCCGAACGGCGCCGTTCGCGGGGTCGCAGCCTGTCGGGTGGCGAACAGCAAATGCTGACGATCGCGCGCGCACTGATCCGCGACGCTCGGATCATTCTGCTGGACGAACCGTTCGAGGGCCTGGCGCCGCTGATCGTGCGCGATCTGGTGAGGGTCAGCCGTGAAATCGCCGAACAAGGCCGCACAATAATCATTGTCGAGCAGAACGTGGTTGCAGCGCTGAGTTTCGCGCACCGTGTCTATATTCTGAACAACGGACATTTGGTTTACCACGGCACGCCCGATGAATTGCGCGCCGATCCGGAACTCATGAAGAGCCATCTTGGGGTGTAGGTTTTCCGACCGTTCCGCTTGCGGCGGAGCGGCGGACCGCGACGCAGTGGTTAAGGACTTGCCAACTGGCCCGCGAAAGGCCAAGACGCGCTGCAGCGGACATGGCAGTTCATTCGGAACCCGACAGGAGCGTCATCACGCGACGCAGGCGCAAGCTGGCAACGCTGGCTGGGCTGTGTCTTGCGGTCGGCGTGATGACCACCCTGGTGTCCTACTCGGTCACGCTGTACCGTCTGTTCTGTCAGGTCACCGGCGCCGGCGGCTTCACCGCGCGTGCGACGGCCGACACCGCTGCACAGTCGGCACGCATGGTGACGGTCGCTTTCAACACCGGTGTCGCACCTGGCATGCCGTGGCGGTTCGAACCGGTGCAGCGTCAGGTGCACGTGCATCTGGGGCAGGAGACGCTGGTGTTCTTCGAGGCGGAGAACCTGTCCGATGCGCCGGTTGTCGGGCACGCGACGTTCAACGTCACGCCGGAGAAGGTCGGTGCATATTTCAAGAAGATCCAATGCTTCTGTTTCACCGAGGAGAAGCTCGGGCCGCATCAGAAGGTTGAAATGCCGGTGGATTTCTTCGTCGATCCGCGCATGGGCAGCGACGCCGACACAAGCGACGTGAACACGATCACGCTGTCCTATACGTTCTTCACGTCACGCCAGCCGAACGGTGCGGCTGACCTGGCGCGCTTCGACAATGCGAAGCCAAGCGCGGCGGCAGGCCACGAGGTGTTCGAGACGGTTTGCAGCGCCTGTCATTCGCTCCATGCCAACAAGGTGGGGCCGTCACTCGATGGCGTGGTGGGACGCCAGGCAGGCAGTGTGCCGGGCTATCCGTATTCGCAGGCCTTGGCGAATGCGCACTTCGTCTGGAACGCGACGACGTTGGACAAATGGCTCACAGATCCGCGCGGTTTCGTGCCCGGTGCCACCATGCCGCTGAGCATTCCCGACGCTGTGCGACGGCGCGACATCATCGCCTACCTCGAGAGCCTGAAGGGAAACGGCGGCGGCCCGAGCTGAGGCCACCTGTCGGAGCGTCCTTCGCAATAACACTGGGTGACCGGAGTCGTCATGGACCTTGGCCTCGGCTTGGCGATCGCCGCGGCAGGTATCGTCCTTGGCATAGCGATCGGAGCCACCGGTATTGGCGGCGTGCTCCTTGTGCCGATCCTGACCCTGGCGCTCGGCCTCGACGTCAAGCACGCAATTGCCGCGGCGTTGCTGAGCTATCTGCCGAGTTGCCTGGTCGCCGTGGCGCTATATGCGCGACGGGGCTCGATACCCTGGCGCGACGCCTGGCTGCTTTGCCTCGCTGCGCTGCCCGCCGCATGGCTTGGTGCACGCGCAGCGAGCCACGCGCCGGCGATCCTGCTGGAGGGCGCAATCGGCATGTTGCTGTTGGCGGGTGGCCTCTACGCGCTGCGGGCGCCGCGAGGCACGCCAGAAGTGCGAATTGTGCTCGCGCCGATGACGCTGCTGGGATTGGGTGGCGGTACTGGATTCGTTTCTGCCATGACGGGTGCCGGCGGCGCATTCGTGCTGCTGCCGCTGCTGTTGCTGCTCGACACGCCGGTGCTGGCGGCGATCGGGCTGGGCCAGGCGATTGCCATCCCGATCTCGGGTTTGGCGAGCGCAGTCAATTTCGCAGCCGGACTGGTGGACCTGCGGCTCGCGGGCGGTCTTGCTGCCGCGCTGACACTCGGTATCGTCATCGGCACGCCAATCGCGCATGCATTGCCGCAGCAAAAGCTGCGCCGCCTACTCGGCGGTGCGGTGGTGCTGGCAGGCTGTGCGATGCTGCTGCGTACGGCGGCCCGGCTGCTGTGAGGCGTTGAGCTACATTTCGAGGCCCAGTTGTGGGCTGGTTCATAGGTTCGCGGCTCGCTTTTGCTGGATGTTCGCGTCGGGCCATCGACGGCTGGCGCCGATGGCATCCAGCGAAGGAGCATCGCCAATGTTCTCCATCGAAGTCGACCCCAAATGGTACGACAATTATTGGCTTGGCGCTCATCCGCGTAACGAACGCCGGTCGTTCTCTCAGAAGGTGGCCTGGTTCGCGGCGTTGGTGATTTTGCTGGCGGGCGGCGGTCTGGTCCTGGATTACTAGGGCGTATTGGCTGACCGACTGAGGAAATTGCTGACCGATTCAACCTGTCATCGCGGGTCGCTTCGCTCCTGGCTGATGACAATTGAACGCGATCTGGCGACTGCTGGAATAGGGTGGGTCCCTATGCTATAAACTGCGAATGACCCATACCATCCGTGATAAACGCAAGCTCCTGGCGCGGGTCCGCCGCATCCGCGGCCAGGTCGAAGCCATCGAGCGCGCGCTCGACACCGAGGCCGGTTGCGAACAGGTCATGCACCTGATCGCCGGCGTGCGCGGCGCCATGGCCGGCCTGATGGCGGAAGTGGTCGAGGATCACGTTCGCACGCATCTGGTCGATGCCGAGAAGTATCCCAGCGCACTGAACTCCGAGGCCGCCGAGCAACTGCTCGACGTCGTCCGAACCTACCTCAAATGAGGGCAGCCATGAGCCAACCCGCTACCGACGCGTCGTCGCTCCGGCATTCCCACGTGTTTCTTGGCGCGCGGCATGAAAACAGCGAGCGCAGGACGTGGGCGGTGATCTGGCTCTGTGGCGCCATGATGGTCGCCGAGATTGTAGGGGGCCTGCTGTTCGGTTCGATTGCGCTGGTCGCCGACGGCATGCACATGAGCACGCATGCCGGCGCTCTTGTTGCTTGCTGCGCTGGCTTACAGCTATGCCCGCAGACATGCCGACGATCCGCGCTTCACGTTCGGTACCGGCAAGTGTGGCGACCTCGCGGGGTTCACCAGCGCCATCGTTCTCGCGATGATCGCGCTGTTGGTTGGCTACGAGTCGATCAGCCGCATCCTTGCGCCGGTGCCGATCCATTTTGCCGAGGCCATCCCGATTGCGTGTCTGGGGCTTGGCGTGAACGTGGTCAGCGCGTGGCTGCTTGGCGGCGGCGAGCATCATCATCACAGCCACGGCGCGGAGCATGATGGGCACGCGCACAACGAGACGCACCGCATCGCGACACAAGACGGCGTGATGATATTGCAGGTGTTCGAGGATGGCGTGCCGCCGCGTTTCCGGCTGCGCGCGGAGACGGGCCCTGCTCTGTCGCAGTCGGCCGTGATCGAGACGGTGCGGCCCGATGGTGCGCGCCAATTGTTCGCGATGGTCGATAGCGGAAACTACCTGGAATCGGCCGACGAAATTCCGGAACCGCATGAATTCATCGCGCACGTGCGCATCGGCGGAAACGAATGCCCTGTCGTCTTCGAAGAGCATGAACATGCGCACACGCCCGCACATCGCGACAACAACATGCGGGCCGCGTTGATCCATGTGATCGCCGATGCCACGGTCTCGGTGGCGGTGATTGTCGGGTCTGTTGCTGGCGCGAGACGTTTGGCTGGCTATGGATGGATCCGCTCGCCGGCATCATCGGCGCCTGCGTCATAGCCAGTTGGTCGCTATGGCCTGATCCGCGATACCGGGGCAATACTGCTCGACATGAATCCGGACCGGCGCATGGCGGATAATCTGCGGCAGACGATCGAGAGCGACGGCGACACCCTGGCCGATCTGCATCTCTGGCGTCTGGGTCCGGGGCATCTGGGCGCCATCGTTTCGATATGCACCCGACAGCAACGCAGCCCGGACCACTATCGCGCCAGACTGGCGCAATTTCACTCGCTATCGCATCTCACCATCGAAGTGGATGGCGCCTGAAGCGACCGCAACGCCGAGACATGGCGGCGGAGCGTCGCGCCGCATTACCCGAACGAATACTTCGCGAAGATCGCCTCCGCCCGCCTGAACGCCTTGTCCACTGCCGTTGCCGGCGTCACTCCGTTCTTGATCACATCGGCATGCGCCTGGCCCCAAAGTTGCTCGGCGTTGACCTCACCCCAGGCCGGATTGAATCCGTTGTAGGAGGGCACTGTCGGGTTCAACACGGCTTCCGTCACATAGGGCAACCGATGCGGATCGCTTTTGGTGTCGGTCCACCATGGATCTTCCTTCACGATCGACGGGATGACCGGCACCCAGCGACCCAAGCCGCCTTTCAGATTCTCATTCATCACCTGCGGCTGCATGAAAATTTCATGAAATCCTTGGCAACATCGATGTTCTCGCATCTTTCGGGATGAAACCCCCGCCGGCGCCGACCTGCGCGCGCATCGGCTTGCCGTCATTGGTGTTCGGCAGGCCCATCACCACCATTTCGTCGTAGTAGGCCTTCTTGTCGTGGATCATCGCGAGTTCGGTCGAAAGCGTGCCGTCGAAGTCCATCACGAACAGCTTTTCATGATAGGCATTGTTGTCGTCGGCATCGTTCCAGCTCAGCGCCTCCGGCGGCACGTAGCCTTCCTTGTAGCAGGTCGTCATGGTACTCGACCGATTTGATCGCTGCTTCGCGCACCTTGGGATTGTCGGTGTGCAGCTTGCCGTCCTTGGTGACGATGTCGGCGCCACCATTCGCGATCATGAAGTGGGCGAACAGGCCGTTGCCGTCATTCGGTCCGACGGTGGTGATCTGCAGGCCCATGGCGTACAGCTTGCGCATGCCCTTCGCGCGCAATTCCTTCTGTACCGGCTTGAAGAAATCCCAGAAGGCGTCCCAGGTGTTGGGCGCGTCCGACAGTTTCAATCCGGCCTTGGTGACCAGGTCGCCCCAGATATGGAACGGCTCGCACGCCTGCTTGACCGGGCAAAGGTAGTAGCTGCGTCGCTTCGTGACGCCGTTGTAGAAGCTGGAGCACAGCACCGCGGTCTCGCTAAGGTGGGACTTCTGCGCCTCCACGACGTCGCTGACATCTGCCAACCGGTCTTCCCAGGCGTTCTGCGGCAGAATTGTCGCCGGCGCGTCGTGGAAGATCAGGTCTGGAACGTCGCCGCTGGTCAGTGCCGATATCGCCTTCTGATTCAGCGCCATGAACGGCATGATGCTGAAGTCGAGTTTGTTACCGCTGAGCTTCTCGTAGTCCGCGACCGTCTTGTGGAAGGCCGCATCCTCTTCGGGGAAGAAGCCCTGCACCGCCCAAACAGTAGCGGTGGAGCTCGCTGCGTTGGCGATGTATGGACGCGACAAAACCCCCGTGGCCGCCAGTCCGAGGGACCCGCGAATCACCGACCGTCGGCCGATGCGTTTCATGGCCGCTTTCCTTCCCTGATCGTTGGCCGGTCGCATCGCGCCAGCTCTTCACGACACCTGATGAGGTGCCCGTTTTCATTACTATCAGACTACGGCGGCAGGTCGGCCGCGGTCAAACATTTCTTCAGGGTGATCGCATGTGGTTTGATGTCTCAACCGTAACGCCATCGCGAGCGCCTGATTCCACTTGATCGAAAGCCAGCGATCAAGCGCCCACCGATTTTCGCAAAGCGCTCACAGAGCTTCACGGTGGCAGAATAACAATTATCGAAAGCACGCGAGGCGGCTCCGACATCGCAGAGAACCTCGGTAACGGACCGCCGCTATGATATCCCCGCAAAAACTCTGTGTGCGTTCGATGGCTTGCTCTGGTGCGTCGGCCGATTGCCAACTCAATCCCGCAATTCAGGGATCACCCACAGCGGCTTCTCGCCACGCGCAACACGCTCGACATTGTCGAAGCCGTTGCGGAAGCGCGCGGACTGATTGTCCCAGGTCGGGCCAGCGTAGTGCGGCGTCAGGATGACGTTGTCCAGACTGAATAGCGGATTGTTGGCCGGCGGCGGTTCCTGATCGAACACATCAAGCCCTGCGCCGGCAATCGTTCCGTTGGTCAGTGCCTCGTACAACGCCGGTTCGTCCACCACCGGGCCGCGGCAGGTGTTGATCAGATATGCCGTCGGCTTCATCAGCTTGAACTGCGCCGCACCCATCATGTGACGCGTCGATGGGATCAGTGGCACGTGCAGCGACACGATATCGGAGGTGCGCAGCAGCTCATTGAACAGCCGAAACTTCACCCCCAGCGCATCCGCATCGTCCTCGCTGAGCCGGGCGACGTCAAAATACTGGATCGCCATGCCAAAGCCCTTCGCCAGGCGGACCACCTTCTTGCCGATATTTCCCAGTCCCACGATGCCGAGTGTGCGGCCGTGCAACTCGTACAGTCGCACACTGGCGACGTCGTTGCCGCGCCAGCGGCCAGAGGCGACCATCGAGTGCAGCCAGGTCAGTCGGCGGCACACCGCCAGCATCAGCAATATCGCATGCTCCGAAACAGCGATCGCATTGGCGCCGCCGTTGTTGCACACGGGCACGCGGGCGCGGCGCGCGGCCTCGATGTCGACACGGTCGTAGCCCGCGCTCAGCAACTGCACCAGCCGCAGCTTCGGCGCTGATTTGTAGAACTCGTCGTCCATCTTCACCTCGCCGAGGCCGACGATGTATTCGGCATCGGACAGCGCGGCGGTGAATTCCGGCGTGCCGGAGCGCGCAATCACCACGTCGAAACCCGACGGCGCCAGTTCGCGCGCGATGTCCATCGCGCTGAGCGGGTTGTCGGTCAACAGGATCTTCGGCGCCATCGGTTCCCCTCCTGGGCGGTTGCAGTGCACGGAGGATAGTCGGCCCGTGCGCCGTTAGCCAATTGTTCACCGGATTCTCGGGGAGTCCACTCGCGTCACGCCGGTCTTTGCGAGGGGCGCGGCGAAGCGCCGATCCCGACCCAGCAAAACCTAATTGTTCCCAGATCGGCGCGTCGCATCGCCCCTCACGAAGACAGGTGGACGAAGGAGCGGCAGCCCCATCGCTTGTCGCATGAACAGCCGCTTCAGTGGCGACGCGCGGTGCACCGCGGCGATGCCTATATCGCGTGCCAGCCGAAGCAGCGGATTGTCGCTGCTGAATAGCCGGTCGAGCGCATCGGTTGCAGCCAGCATCAGAAGATTTTCGGGTCGTCGTTGCCGCTGGTAGTGCTGTAGCAGTGGCGGCGCACCAAGGTCGTCACCGCGCTGCGACGCTGCGATCAGCAATTCCGACAGCGCGATCGCGTCGCGAAACCCGAGGTTGAGTCCCTGGCCGGCGATCGGATGGATCGCATGCGCCGCATCGCCCACCAGCACCAGGCGCGTGGCGCAATATCGATGCGCGTGCATCGCCGAGAGCGGATAACTCCAGCGCCGGCCGATCACATGCACCTCGCCTAAATGTTTCCCGAGCCGTCGCACGATCTCGCGGGCGAACCGCGCGTTGTCCAACTGCAACATGCGCAGTGCGATCGGTGTGCGTTCGGTCCAGACGATGGCAGATACATTCGGCGCGCCGCCGTCCACGGCATCGGGACTTGCGCACATTGGCAGTTGCGCGAATGGGCCGGATGGCAGGAAGTGTTCGAGTGCCGTGTTGTGGTGCGGCGTCACGTGGCTGATAGCGCAAACGATGCCGGTCTGGCCGTACGGCAACTGTGTGACAGGAATGCCCGAGGCCTGACGTAACGGCGAATGACGGCCCTCCGCCGCTACGACCAGACGGCATGCGATGCGCGGGCCGCCGACGATCTGGACGGTTGCGCCATCTTCGCACCGTGCCACCTCGACCTCGGCCGGCGCGAAAATCCGCAGCGGCGACAACGCGTGCATGCGCGCGTTCAGTGCCATGCGGAGGCTGCGTGCCTCCACCATCCAGCCGAACGCGCCGCAACCGGAAGGCGCACGCACGCCTCCCCCTAAGGGGGCGGGAGGGACAGGGTCTCGGCCGGCTTCGCGGTGGTCGAAGTGCAAAAACAAGGGTGAGGCAGGGCGCCCCAACCTGCCGTCGCTGACGCGAATATCCATGATCGGGCACGCGGGCTCCGGCAGGCGGTCCCACACGCCGGCTTCCCGCAACAGTTCACGCGACCCGGCGGCAACGGCATAGGCGCGACCATCGAAAGCCGGATGCTCCATCGGCGGCAGCGCGGCCCGATCCACCACAACGGTGCTGATCCCCGCCGACGCCAACCGGCAGGCCAGTGTGCCGCCGACCGGTCCGGCACCGACCACGCAGACATCCGCGGTGATCGCTTCGTGCATTCACAGGGCTCCGGATGGACTGCCAGCACATCGCGTTGCGGTTGTTACGAACTGCACGCCATGAGTTGTGTCCCATGCCCGGCGCGGCGGCAAACGCGTGCGCTCAATCATGCGGCACACTGGCCTGCGCCGCAGATCTCGGCAAGCCGAGGGGAATTGGCAGGCGTCCAAGGCTGTTGCCGGCGTGCCGCATGGCGAGCAGATATTCCGACAGCAGTCGGTCAGCAGACAGCGAACCCGCTTCATTCATCAGGCGGTTCCGAGCTATGCTTGACCCTCCGCCCCAGCCGGCGGCCACAAGGTGCCGATTCGCATGGCCACTGCACGATCTGCCGAGACACGTCGACTTGCCTCCCCCACCATCAGGTCGCTGATGCAGCAGCGTTCGGCGGAACTGCTCGGCCTGGCGTTGGGCCTGCTTGGTCTGGCCCTGCTGGTGGCGCTGGCCTGCTACGATCCGCGCGACCCGTCGCTGAACACTGCGACTTCGCGTCATGTCAGCAACCTGGCGGGCCCCGCCGGCGCGGTGATGGCTGATCTGCTGCTGCAGGGGTTTGGGATCGCCGGCGCCCTGCCAGGACTGGCCATGCTGGCGTGGGCCTGGGGGATCGCCTCACGCCGAGGGGTCGGCAGCATGGCCGCGCGGTTGGCCGCCACGGTGGCCGCGTTGCCGGTGCTGGCCGCGGTGCTGGCGGGCGTCCCCACGCCGCCATTATTCGCATGGCCCTCGGTGGCAGGGTTGGGTGGAGCGGTCGGCCACTTGCTGGCATCCGCCGGCCTTGCGGCGGGCTCCGGCCTGCTGGGGCCGGTTGGCGCGCTGATGGTCTGGACGATGGGATTGGCACTTGCCGTGGCGCTGACAGTCCTTGCGCTGGGTCTGTCCGCCGGCGAATGGCGTGCCGCTGGTCACCTCGCCGGCCGCGCTGCGCGCTATGGCGCTTCGGGCGGGCGCGGCGCCGCCGGCATGCTGGGACGATTGTCGCAGGGCAACTGGTTCAGGCTGCCTGGATTGCCGCGGTCGTTGCGTCGGCGCGAGGTTGGGGGTGGCGGCTCGATCGTGCGTCGGGCGCCTCTCCCGGTGACGCAACTGGTGCCGGCACTGGATGAGCCACTGCCGCCGCAGCCGCCGGTGGTCGTTTCATCGCGCACCACGCGCCCGGTCATGCCGTTGCGCAAGCCGCGCCAGGAGAGCCTGCCACTGGTTGAGGCCGGATGGCGCTTTCCGTCGCTGTCGTTGCTGAAGCCCGCGCCGACGCGCGCTACCAGCGGACCGAGTACCGAATCGCTGGAGGCGAACGCTCGGCTGCTGGAAACGGTGCTTTCCGACTACGGCGTGCAAGGCAGCATCGTGGAGATCCGGCCCGGGCCGGTGGTGACACTGTACGAACTGGAGCCCGCGCCGGGCATTCGCAGCGCTCGGGTGATCGGGCTGGCGGACGACGTGGCGCGCAGCCTGTCCGTGACGGCGGTGCGCATCGCCACAGTGTCGGGACGCAACGTGATCGGTATCGAGGTGCCGAACGCTCGGCGGGAGACGGTGTTCCTGTCGGAGATACTGTCGTCGGAGGAGGAGCAGAAGAACTCCGGGCGACTGACGCTGGCGCTGGGGAAGGACATCAGCGGCGCGCCGGTGTTCGCCGACCTGGCGCGGATGCCGCATCTGATGATCGCGGGGACCACCGGGTCCGGCAAGTCCGTCGGGGTCAACGCGATGATCCTGTCGCTGCTGTACAAGCTGTCGCCGGACCAGTGCCGGCTGATCCTGATCGATCCGAAGATGCTGGAACTGTCGATGTACGAGGGCATTCCGCATCTGATGGCGCCGGTCGTCACCGAACCCGCCAAGGCGGTGACCGCGCTGAAATGGACGGTGCGCGAGATGGAGCGCCGGTATCGCGCGATGAGTCAGCTCGGGGTGCGCAATATCGGCGGATACAACGACCGGGTGGCGGAGGCACGGTCCAAGGGCGAGGTGGTAACGCGGCGCGTGCAGACCGGGTTCGATCCGGATACCGGGCGGCCGACGTTCGAGGACCAGCCGCTCGCGCTGGAGGCGATGCCGCTGATCGTCGTGGTGGTGGACGAAATGGCGGACCTGATGATGGTCGCGGGGAAGGAGATCGAGGCAGCGGTGCAGCGCCTGGCGCAGATGGCGCGCGCGGCGGGCATCCATGTGATCATGGCGACGCAGCGGCCCTCGGTCGATGTGATCACCGGCACGATCAAGGCGAACTTCCCGACACGCATCAGTTTCCAGGTGATCTCCAAGTTCGACAGCCGGACGATCCTGGGCGAGCAGGGGGCGGAACAACTGCTGGGCATGGGCGACATGCTGTATATGCAAGGTGGCGGACGCATCACCCGCGTCCACGGCCCGTTCGTATCGGACGATGAGGTGGAGAAGGTGGTGGAGTTCCTGCGCGAGCAGGGCGAGCCGGCGTATGTCGAGGAGGTGACCGAGCCGGTGGATCCCGACGGCGGATGCGATGCTGCCGGGGTTGAGCGCGTCGGGGGAGGGCGAGAAGGGCCTGTACGACCAAGCGGTGTCGGTGGTGGCGCGCGAAGGGAAGGCGAGCACCAGTTTCATCCAGCGGCATCTGAACATCGGCTACAATCGCGCGGCGAAGCTGATCGAGCAGATGGAGAAGGAGGGGGTGGTCGGGCCGGCGAACCACGTTGGCAAGCGGGAAGTGCTGATTCGGCGCGTGGTTGACGAGGAGGACTGAAACCGCAGATGCACGCAGACGCGCATCGGCACACGGCTTCTTGCCAGAGCAACGTTGGCGAACCGTAGCGCTCGCCGAGAGGGAGTATCTGGTATTTGCTGGCGCGAGCGACGGGACTCGAACCCGCGACCTCCGGCGTGACAGGCCGGCGCTCTAACCAACTGAGCTACGCCCGCAGCAGAAGGCGCGTTTAGCAGCGATCGGCGATCAGTGTCCAGCGGCGATCAGGTGCCCTGTGGGCATCTGCGGATTACTGGTGGGCGGTGACGGATTCGAACCGCCGGCCCTCTCGGTGTAAACGAGACGCTCTACCGCTGAGCTAACCGCCCCACAGTGGCCGACGGTCTTGTCAGGGTCAGTCAGCAAGCAAGCATCGAACCCCTTCTGACGACCGGCCCTTGACCATTTGCCCTGGCCTCTGTCGCCGGGCCACCTGACCCCTGCTTATTGAACCGAGTCCTTCAGGCCCTTGCCGGCCTTGAACCGCACCGTGGTGGAGGCGGCGATCGTCATCGCCTCTCCGGTGCGCGGATTGCGCCCAGTCGAGGCCTTGCGTTCCGCAGTCGCGAATGTGCCGAAACCAACCAACCGCACTTCATCCTTCTTCTTCAGCGCGCCCTCGATTGCGTTGAAGACGGCATCCACCACCTCGGCCGCCTTGGCACGCGACAGTTCAGTACCGTCCGCGACGGCCGCGATAAGATCCATCTTGTTCACTGATTCAATCCCTCTCGATTGGGTGATGTGGGCGACGCCGGCGTGGGTGGCCGACCCGGCGGCGACACTAAAGGCGCAATTTCCGCCGCGTCAATGGACGCAAAAAGGCCCGCCGGAGTATTCCGACGGGCCTTCTCGCAATGTTTCGTCAGTGCGGCAGTGAAGCGGTGGCAGGTTCTGTCGGAGGCGGTGTCACGGGTTCGGGTGGTTCCTCCCACTCGATCGCAACGGGCCGGCGAGCCAGCGCCTGCGCTATCACCTCGTCCACATCGGCCACCGCGATCAGCTTCAGATGCTTCTTCACGTTGTCCGGAATCTCCGCCAGATCCTTTTCATTCTCTTTCGGGATGAAAACGGTGGTGATCCCGGCACGCAACGCAGCCAGCAACTTCTCCTTCAATCCGCCGATCGGCAGCACACGGCCGCGCAGCGTGATCTCGCCGGTCATCGCCACGTCGCGCCGCACCGGTATGCCGGTGAGGATCGACACGATCGACGTGGCCATCGCGACGCCGGCCGACGGGCCATCCTTCGGCGTGGCACCCTCCGGCACGTGCACGTGGATGTCGCGCTTCTCGAACAGCGTCGGCTTGATGCCGAACCGCGTGGAACGGCTGCGCACGTAACTCAGCGCCGCCGACACGCTTTCCTGCATCACGTCGCCCAGCTTGCCGGTGATCTTGATGTTGCCCTTGCCAGGCAGCAACACGCTCTCGATCGTCAGGATCTCGCCGCCGACCTCGGTCCAGGCCAGGCCGGTCACGACACCGACCATGTCTTCGGCCTCGGTCTCGCCGAAGCGGAATTTCCGCACGCCCGCATACTTTTCCAGGTTCTTGCGGGTGATCGTCACCTTCTTGGTCTTCTTGGTGACCAACTCCTTGACCGACTTGCGCGCCAGGTTGGCGATCTCGCGCTCCAGATTCCGTACGCCGGCTTCGCGCGTGTAGTAGCGGATCATGTCACGCAGCGAGTCGTCCGAGATGTGCCACTCGTCCACTTTCAGACCGTGTGCCTCGGACTGCTTGCTGATCAGATGGCGCTTGGCGATCTCCACCTTCTCATCCTCGGTGTAGCCGGGGATGCGGATGATCTCCATGCGGTCCATCAGCGGCTGCGGCATGCGCAGGCTGTTGGCCGTGGTGACGAACATCACGTCGGACAGATCGTAGTCGACCTCCAGATAGTGATCGGCGAACGTGGAGTTCTGCTCCGGATCCAACACCTCCAGCAGCGCGGACGAAGGATCGCCACGCCAATCGGCACCCAGCTTGTCCACCTCATCCAGTAGGAACAGCGGATTGGAGGTCTTCGCCTTCTTCATGCCCTGGATGACCTTGCCGGGCATCGAACCGATATAGGTTCGCCGATGGCCGCGGATTTCCGCCTCGTCACGCACACCACCCAACGACATGCGCACGAAGTTACGCCCCGTCGCCCGCGCCACCGACTTGCCGAGTGACGTCTTGCCGACGCCAGGCGGTCCCACCAGGCACAGGATCGGCCCACGCACCTTCGGCGACCGCGCCTGCACGGCGAGGTACTCGATGATGCGCTCCTTCACCTTCTCCAGCCCGTAGTGATCGGCCTCCAGCACCTTCTCGGCGGCAACCACGTCGTTGCGGATCTTGCTGCGCTTCTTCCACGGAATCGACAGTATCCAATCCAGATAGTTGCGCACCACCGTCGCCTCAGCGCTCATCGGGCTCATGGTCTTGAGCTTCTTTAGCTCCTGCATGGCCTTTTCGCGCGCTTCCTTCGACAGCTTGGTCTTCTTGATCTTGGCTTCGAGTTCGGCGTTTTCGTCCTTGCCGTCCTCGCCTTCGCCCAACTCCTTCTGGATCGCCTTCAACTGCTCGTTCAGGTAGTACTCGCGCTGCGTCTTCTCCATTTGCCGCTTAACGCGGTTGCGGATGCGCTTTTCCACCTGCAGCACGCCGATCTCGGACTCCATGTGTCCGAACACGCGCTCCAGACGCTCGCCGACCTTGGCGATCTCCAGCAATTCCTGCTTTTCGGCGATCTTCAGGTTCAGATGGCTCGCCACCGTGTCAGCAAGCTTCGAAGGCTCCTCGATCTGATTGAGCGAAACCAGCACCTCGGGCGCGATCTTCTTGTTCAGCTTGATGTATTGCTCGAACTGCGTGACGACGGTGCGGCCCAGAGCCTCAAGCTCCTTGGCGTCGGTCGCCTGATCGGGCATCGGCTCGACCAAAGCCTCGAAATAGCTGTCAGTGTCCTTGAAGCCGGTGATCTTCGCCCGCTTGCCGCCTTCCACCAGCACCTTCACGGTGCCGTCCGGCAGCTTCAGCAGTTGCAGGATCGTCGATACCGTGCCGACGCGATAGATGTCGTCGACCGACGGGTCGTCCTGCGCGGCGTTCTTCTGAGCGACCAGCAGGATCTGCTTGTCGTCCTTCATCACCGCTTCCAGCGCGCGGACAGATTTCTCGCGTCCGACGAACAGCGGCACGATCATGTGGGGAAATACGACAATGTCGCGCAGTGGTAGCACGGCGAGCAGATCGCTATGCGCGCGTGCTGGCAGCTTGTCTTCTGGGCGTCCTTCTTGTTCCGGGGGCTGATCCGGCACAGGCCGTTCGGATTCAGTCATAGTTGACCTCCTTATGGACAGTCGACGCCAATCCGCCCGACTTCAATCAATTTCTTGCAGCACGGACAGCGCCTGGGGTCGGTAGACCCTCGCAACGCCATATCGGCTGCGACGCAACGCGACGCAAGGCCTTGAAATCGAGGGACACAATTACGCGACGCCTATCCGTCAATGCTTGATTGCCGCCGGGGATCAGGCGGAGCTTTCCGCCCTTTCGTTGCCGTAGAGGTACAGCGGATTGGCGCGCGACTCGGCGACCTCGCGGTTGATCACCACCTCCTCCACGCCATCCAATCCTGGCAGCTCGAACATGGTGCCCAGCAGGATGGCCTCCATGATCGAGCGCAGGCCGCGGGCCCCGGTCCGCCGGGCAATTGCCCGCGTCGCCACCGATTTGAGGGCATCGTCGGTGAAGGACAGCTTGACGCCCTCCATTTCGAACAGCCGGCCGTATTGCTTGACCAGGGCGTTCTTCGGCTTGGTCAGAATCTCCATCAACGCACCTTCATCCAGATCCTCGAGCGTCGCGACCACCGGCAGGCGGCCGATGAACTCGGGAATCAGGCCGAATTTCAGCAAATCCTCCGGCTCGACCTCACGCAGGATGGCACCGGTCCGCCGTTCGTCGGGCGAGCGCACTTCCGCGCCATAGCCCATGCCAGATCCCTTCCCGCGCGCACCGATGATGCGCTCCAGGCCGGAGAATGCGCCTCCACAGATGAACAATATATTGGTGGTGTCGACCTGCAGGAATTCCTGCTGCGGATGCTTGCGTCCGCCTTGCGGCGGCACCGAGGCGACGGTGCCCTCCATGATCTTCAGCAGCGCCTGCTGCACGCCCTCGCCCGACACATCGCGGGTGATCGACGGGTTGTCGGATTTGCGGGAAATCTTGTCGACCTCGTCGATGTAGACGATGCCGCGCTGAGCCCGCTCGACGTTGTAGTCGGCGGATTGCAGTAATTTAAGGATGATGTTCTCGACGTCCTCACCGACGTAGCCCGCTTCGGTCAGGGTCGTGGCGTCGGCCATGGTGAAAGGCACGTCCAGGATGCGGGCCAGCGTCTGCGCCAGCAGCGTCTTGCCGGACCCGGTCGGGCCAACCAGCAGAATATTCGACTTGGCGATCTCGATGTCGTTGTTCTTCTGCCCGTGCGCCAGCCGCTTGTAGTGGTTGTGCACCGCAACCGAGAGCACCTTCTTGGCGTGGTCCTGGCCAATCACGTAGTCGTCCAGCACCTTGCAGATCTCTTTCGGCGTCGGCACGCCATCGCGTGACTTGACGAGATGGGTCTTATGCTCCTCGCGAATGATGTCCATGCAGAGTTCGACGCATTCGTCGCAGATGAACACCGTCGGGCCGGCAATGAGCTTGCGGACCTCATGCTGCGACTTGCCGCAGAACGAGCAGTAGAGGGTATTCTTCGAATCGGGCGACTTGCTCATGCCTACTCCTGCCCCGGACTCGCGGGGAGCCTCAGGGACGACTTTACCCCCCGTCGGCCGGACGGGACAAGGACTACGACCCACCGCCGTCACCGCGCTGTCACGGGGCTGCGGCGTCAGATAACGGTCAGGGGACACGGTTCATCCAGCCGGAGGACTTCCTGGCTGAAATCAGGACTTGCCGCCAAGCTCATCCGGCATCGGGCGGTTCTCCACCACCTCGTCCACCAGGCCAAAATCCCGGCTTTCCTCGGCCGACATGTAGCTGTCCCGCTCAAGCTTCCGCTCGATGGCCTCAAGCGGCTGGCCGGTGTGGCGGACATAGATTTCGTTCAGCCGCTTGCGCAGAGCCAGGATTTCGCGCGCCTGGATCTCGATGTCGGTCGCCTGGCCCTGCGCGCCGCCGGACGGCTGATGCACCATGATGCGCGCATTGGGCAGCGCATAGCGCTTGCCCTTGGCGCCGGCGGCCAGTAGCAGGCTGCCCATCGATGCCGCCTGGCCGATGCAGACGGTGGAGACCGGGCTGCGGATGTACTGCATCGTGTCGTAGATCGCGAGGCCCGCTGAAACCACCCCACCGGGGCTGTTTATATAGAAGGAGATGTCCTTATTGGGGTTTTCTGATTCCAGGAACAGGAGCTGGGCGCAGATCAGCGCACTCACCTGGTCGTAGACCGCCCCCGTCAGGAAGATGATCCGCTCCTTGAGCAGGCGCGAATAGATGTCGAATGCGCGCTCGCCCCGGGCGGTCTGCTCCACCACCATGGGCACCAGGGCATTGCCGTAGACCTCGGCGGGGTCGCGATCCGTCATTTCGTCACCTTCAAGTCGGAGGGAGCCACATAGATAAGTGGAACCGGTCCGAAGTCCAACTGGCCAGACGGCCAGTTTCGCCGAAGCTGTGGCTTATACCGCAATGTGGGCGGCACAGGCGGTACTCCCAGTGGGCCCTCACAAAGCGAAGCCAGAAGAACGCTGACGCCCCCGTCCACGCGCAGCGCTCCTAGGGTGTACACGACCCCTCACTGCCCAACGGGAGGGAAGAACGCCATGAACACCTCCGCACAACGTGCGTCGATCACGACACCGGCGGCTCTTTCGCCAGCTCTTCGGGCGTCACCGTGCTCTCCTCGACCTTTGCCAGCTCAAGGATGAAATCGATCACCTTTTCCTCGAAAATCGGCCCCCGCAGCGTGTCCGCCGCGCGCGGGTTCTGCCGAAAGAACTCGAAAATCTGCTGCTCCTGGCCCGGGTAACGCGATGCCTCCACACGCATCGCCCGGGTCATCTCGTCCGGCCCGACCGTGATGCTGTTCACCCGGCCGATTTCCGCCAGCAACAGCCCAAGACGAACCCGCCTCTCGGCGATAGCACGGTAATCCGCCTTCAGCGTCTCCTCATCCTTGTCCTTGTCGTCCTCGTCCAGCCGACCCTCTTTGCGATCCGCCTCGAGGCGCTGCCAGATTTGTGCGAACTCCTGGTCCACCATCCCCTCGGGCGAGGCGAATTTGACCACGTCCGCCAGGGCGTCCAGCAGTTGGCGCTTCAGGCGAAGCCGGGCCATCTGATCGTACTCCGCCTGGATGCGCTGGGTGACCATGTCGCGCATGGCGGCCAGATCCTCGAAACCCAACTTCTTCGCCAACTCTTCGTCGGCCGCCGGGACGACCGCGCGGCTCAGCTTTTTGGCGGTAACTTCGAAAGTCGCGGCCTTTCCCGCCAGGTTGGGTGCACCGTATTCCGCCGGGAACGTGACCTCGATCGTCCGCGCTTCGCCGGGCTTCATGCCTTCGAGTTGCTCGCTGAACCCGGGAATGAAGCCACCGCCGCCGATCTCGACGTCGATATCGCTGCCGGTGCCGCCGGGGAACTCGACCCCCTCGATACGCCCGATGTAATCGACGCTGAGCACCTCGCCCGTCGCCGCACCGCGGTCACCCAGTTCCTCCTGGCTGATTTCCACCAATTCCCGGTTGCGCTGGGCGATGTCGGCCAATGCCTTGTCGGTCGTCTCCGGTGCCGCTTCGGCCTTCATGCGGGTCAGCTTCACCTCGCCGAAGTCGGGCAGGACGATGTCCGGCAGCAGCTCCAACTCGACCTTGAATTCCAGGTCCTTGGCCGCTCCACCGCCGGCGTCGAGGCTCACCACGTCGATCTTGGGCTGTTGGGCCGGGCGCAGGCCCCGCTCGCTCAGCACCTGTTGGGTGGCCTCGCTTACCGACTCCTCCAGCACCTCGGCAGTGATGGCCGAGCCAAAGCGCTGGCGAACCACCACCAGGGGAACTTTGCCTGGGCGGAATCCCGGCAAATTCAACGTCTTGCCGAGATTTGCCAGCCGGGCAGCCCGCTTGCTCTCAATATCAGCCGCAGGCACCACCACGATATAGCCGCGCTTCAGTCCATCGGACAGCGTTTCGGTAACCTGCATTGCCTCTGTATCCTGTCGTTGCTGCCCGCTTCGTGGTGCGGGCGGAGGGATTTGAACCCCCACGGCTTGCGCCACCAGAACCTAAATCTGGCGTGTCTGCCAGTTCCACCACGCCCGCGCCCGCAAATAGATTGTTGGCAAGCATGAGCGGCGGGCTTTAGCGCAGGCTGTTACGGGCGACAAGCGTTCCCCCAGTTGGTCGAGCGGCTAACGCCCGTGCAATTGAATCACTTGCTGCCATGTCCAGACAACTTTTTTTGTTATCGGGATGCGGCCCAGCCTTTTTCACCACTGCCCCTTTGACCCTGGCTCACGTCGGTGACAATGTCGCTGCCGTGGAAACGTTCTCAACCATGGCCTTGCGTAATAGTTACCAGCCGCGCCCCACTCGCCCCCGTGCCAAGGCAAGCCGATCCGTGCTACCTTGGTTTCCAACGATATCATTTCGTAGGTGTCCTTATGGCCCAGGCTAGCCGCAAGAACGGCAAGGGCCGGCCACGGTCCCGTTCCGGCAACGCGGCGCACGAACCCGCTGCCGCCGCTCCGGCCCGAGACTACAGTATCGCTGCTGTTGGCCGGGCGCTGGATTTGCTGGAGGCGCTCTCGCGCATCGGGCCGGCTCCGCTCGCGGCCCTGGCCGACGCCGCGCGATGCACCCGCACCGCCGGCTTCCGTCTGTTGCGCACGCTGGAGGCACGTGGTTTCGCGATCCAGGACGAGGCGCGCGGTATTTGGCGGTTGGGCGCTCGCTGGGGCGTCCTTGGCCGGGCGGCGGTCGAACAAGGCGCTCTGGCGGCCACTGCCATGCCGTTCCTCGCCGCATTGGGCAAGACCAGCGGTGAGAACGTGTACCTTCGGGTCCGCGACGGCCTGGAGAGCGAGACGATCGCGATCTACCAGACCGACCCGGGCCTGCGCGTCTATAGCGAGGTCGGCAAGCGCCAGCCATTGCACGCCGGTTCCAGCCGCCTGTTGCTGGCGCACGCACCGGAGGCGGTGCAAACCCAGGTGCTGGCCCAGCGCCTGCCGCGCTTCACGCCGGCCACCCGTACGGATTCCGCCTGGATCGCCGCCGACCTGCAACGCATTCGCTCCCGGGGCTATCTGCTCACCACCGACGAAGTGGTGGCGGGCGCCGCTACGGTCGCCGCGCCGGTGCGCGATGCCTCCGGCCAGGTCGTGGCCGTACTATCCGTCAGCGCGCCAACCATGCGGATGCGCCCACCGCGGCCACGCGCCGTTCTGCCGCTGGTGTTGGATGCGGCAGCGAAACTGTCGCACATCCTGGGCGCTTCCGGTGCCGATACCGTGGTGGCCCGGCCTGCCGATCCCGCCCGAAAGGGATCGAGCTCAGCTGCCGCGGGGCGCGACGACGCGACGATCGCGCCGGCCCTGGCGTCCCCCGGGCCGCATTCGATCTTCCGCTGAGCGGCTTTGGCCTGACCGGCGAACGTTTAGCCGGCGAACATCTGGCCGCCAGACCTTTACGCGGCCCCGACACAGGTGGATCTGGTGCAGGGCGGATGCCGGTAGCCAACTCGCCCGAGGGGGGCGCCATCGCAGCAAGGCCGCGCGAGCGCCCCCAGCAAGGAGATCAGGCTGCGAGAGCAATCTCCGGCGTCTCGGACACGGTCTCCAACTGACCCACCGTTTCGCGGCCGAACAGCAGCGGTACGAAGGCGCCGATACCGACGATGGCCAGCAGCGTGCCGAAGAACACCACGGGTGACGCGGTGTAGCGTTCCAGGAACAGCGGGAACAGCACCCCCGCCACCAGCCGCGCGGTCGATTCGCCGAAGAAATGTCCTCGGCCGCGCAACGCGGTGGGAAATTGCTCGGACAGATAAACGCGCGTGCACGGGAACCCGGACAGCACGGTGAAGCCGGTGATCAGGCCGCCGGCCATGAACACCACTGGTGCCGCGGCACCGGTCCAATGCGCGGCTGCCATCAGGCCGATGCCGGGCAGCGAACCGGCAAGCGAGTAAGTCATCGTCCAGCGGCGACCGATGATCTCCATCAGATAGCCGGTGAATAGCTTGCCGGGAATGCTGGCCATGAAGAGCAGCGAGGCCAATCCGAAGCTCAACGCGACGGCGCCACCTTGGTCGACCAGTGCCTTGGGCAGCAGGATCGCACAGGTGTAGTAAGCGGTGGAGCAACTGATGCCGGTAACGATACCGACCACGGTCCAGCGCAGTTGGCCGGGGCGGAACAGCGCCATGAACGGCGGAAGCTCCTCGCGCCCCATGGTGGTGTGCGGTCCAAGTCCGTCGACTGTCAGCGGTGGCACGCGATTGCCGCATCGCCGGATCATGCGATTGACGGTGTCGACCGCGGTCTGCAATTGGCCTCGCCGCAAGTACCAGCGGGGACTTTCGGGAATCGCGAAATGCACCAGCAAGGGGACCACGCCGAGTGCCAGCCCGCCTGGCAGTGCGATCAAGCGGAAGCCAAGCGGGTTGTCGGTGAGGAAGACGGCGATGAACGGTAGCAAGGTGAAGGCGCTGGCCAGCATGACCTCGTAGATTGCGCCGTACGTGCGCCGATGCTGTGCCGGCATCAGTTCGGCAGCGATCGGAAAGGCCGCCGGGATGGCAAAGCCCATGCCGATGCCGGTGATCAGGCGGATGATGACCAGTTGCTCCGCTGTTTGCGCAAGCGGGATCAGCAGCGTGAACAACGTGCTGATGACGACGCCGATCTGCATGACGAGTTTGCGGCTGAGGCGATCGGACAGCAGCGAGGCGGTGTACCCGCCGATGACGACCAGGAAAGTGGGGCCGGCGACGAGCCAGCGGATGTCGGACTGGGTGAGCTGTAATGGTCCCTTGGCGAGGACAATGAGCGATCCGCCGAGGGCGAGGTCGTAGCCTTCGACGAAGCCGACTGTGCCGAGTACAACGATCAGGAGTACGTGGTAGGCACTGAAGGGAATACTGTCGAGCTTGCGGCCGAGTACATAGCTTGCGGTCAGCGGTGGCGCTGTCATGGGGGTCCTCCCGGACTTTGAAGCCCGGGCGGCGGTGCGAAAGCACGGAACCGGCGAGGTCGGCGGTAGTGGCTTTGCGCGGGTCGGTTATTTCGTAAGCGGCTCGTTCCTCTCCAAGTCCCGTGGCGGCCGCACCCTAAAGGGCCGCCGGGCCAATGTTCTAATCCCTGTTGCGTTGGGACGGTTTGGCCGTCCTCCGGCTTGGTTGCGGCCCGTGTTATGGGTCGCAGGGGTAGAGTGGGGTGGGGCGTCGCGGTTTGTAAAGAAAAAACACGGGGGCACACCAACGCGCGGTTGTGGAGGCGCGACAGCGCGGTGACGGCGGCGTTGGATATTGATCCACGTCGCCGCGCTGACCACGTGCGATTCCTTCCGCCTCGCGCGTATCCGTGCCGACGAAGCCCAACTGCACATCACCCGGCTGTTCTGACAGGCGGCAGCTTCGCCGAAGCCGACATCTAGTCTGCCCGATGGCGATGGGTGACGCCTTGCCGCGGCGCGTCCGCGCCAACATGATGCGCGCTGATCCACGAAAGGTTGCGCGCCATGTCCCATAGTCTCGCCAATGACCCGACCACCGCTATCCGCGATGCGACGCAGCGTATCGAGGCTGGGCTGATCGAGGTGCGGCGCGATATTCACGCGCATCCGGAGCTGGGGTTTGAGGAAGTGCGCACTGCCGGCGTGGTTGCGCGTGAGCTGACGCGGCTGGGGATTCCGCATCGGACGGCGGTAGGGAAGACCGGTGTTGTTGGTTTGATCGAAGGCGGGCGGCCCGGGCCGGTGCTGGCGATCCGCGCCGATATGGACGCGCTGCCGATCGAAGAGAAGTCGGGGTTGCCATTTGCCAGCACTCATGTGGGGCTGATGCATGCTTGCGGCCACGACATTCATACCACCACGTTGCTGGGTGTGGCGGCGGTGTTGAAGGAATTGGCGCCGCAGCTTGCCGGAACGGTGAAGCTGGTGTTTCAGCCGGCCGAGGAGGGGCTCGGCGGCATGGACGCGATGATCAGGGACGGGGTGATGGAAGGGCCGACAGTCGATCTCGCGCTGGGGTTCCACAATCATCCGGACATGGCGGTGGGCACGTTCGGTTTTGTGCACGGGGCGTGCCTGGCGGCATCGGACCGGTTCGATATCGTGGTGCGTGGCAAATCGGGCCATGCGGCGTATCCGCACACTACGGTCGATCCGCTGGTCGCGGCCGCGATGCTGGTTGGGCAGTTGCAGACTGTGGTTTCGCGCGAGGTGCGTCCGACATTGCCGGCGGTGGTGACGGTGGGCGCGATCCAGGGCGGCACGACGTATAACATCATCCCCGATACGTGCCTGATCAAAGGCACTGTGCGCACGTTGCATCCGGAGGCTCGGGATGTCGCGGAGGCTGCGATCAAGCGGCTGGCGGCGGGGATGCTGGAGGGGATGCGGGTTGGTTGCGACGTGGATTATCGCCGCGGCGTGCCTCCACTACGGAACGACGATCGCGTCTTGGAGCCGGCAGTTGCCGCGGTGCGCAAGCAGTTCGGCGATGCGATCAGCGAGGGATATGCCAGCCTCGGCGGCGAGGATTTTGCGTTGATGGCTGACCTGGTGCCGGCGTTTCAGTTGCGCGTCGGGTCTTCGCAGCCTGGACGGAATGATAAGCTGCATAATTCGGCGTATCAGCCGGATGAACGTTGCATCGGGTTTGGCGTGCAGGCGTTGTCGCGGGCCGCGCTGGAGTTGCTGGCATGATGAAATACCGCATGGGCGAGATCACCGCGCTGGAGATGCGCGAAATATTGCGGGCTCGGCCAGTGGTCTTGCTGCCGCTGGGAAGTTTCGAGGATCAGGGGCCGCATGCGCCGATGGGGGATTATCTGTCGGCGGAGCGAATGGCGGAGTTGATCGCGGAGCGGGCGACTTCGCGCGGGGTGCGCACGATGGTGGCGCCTGTGCTGGCTTACGGCGGTGCGGATTTTTTCGGAACGGCGCCTGGCGGGATTGCGTTGGGGCAGGAGACGTTCCGCGCAGTGCTGCGGGATATGTTCCGCTGTCTGCTGCGGCATGATATCGCCCGGCTTGTGGTGGTGAATGGGCATGCGGGTAATACGCAGGCGGTGCTTGATGCGGCGCGCGAGGTGTGGCGCGAGCGGCATGCGCTGATACCGAGTTTCTATCTGTGGAAGATCGCGCGAGGGCTGATGCCGGGTGTGGTGGGTGCGGAGCAGACGAAGCTGACCAGCGGACATGGCGGCGATCCGTTGACGTCCATCGCGACGCATCTGTTCCCGCAGTTGATGCGGCCGGATCTGACGCCGGCGCCGCATGATGCGCCCGATATTCTTGGCATGAAGGTCACCGGGTTCGGCACCGCGAGTTTCGAGGGCGCGGAGATCGACGTGCCGATCGAGTTGTCCGAGATCACCCCCGACGCGGTGTTCGGAGCCGATGCGCGCGGCTGTTCGGCCGAGACCGGGGCGAAGCTGGTCGAGGCGGTAACCGAACTCGGCGCGCGGTTTGTGCGTCACTACGCCGAACGGACGCCGTGATACCAATGGCGGAATCGGTTCGCTCCCCGACCAGAAATCCCCATCATGCCGACGTAGGTCGGTTTCCACGTCTTTGCTGATCGCGGCAAACCGCCGTGTCAGAGGTGACAGTGCGCGCGCAACGGCTCGGGCGGTGGGTCTGGGCGCGGCACTGGAATTGGTGCTGGCGGTTCTTCAACCGGAATCGGTGCATCCGGATCTGGCGCCGTTGGCGGCTGTCCCGGGGGCTTCGGCGGATCCGACAGGCGAGCCATCTGCATCATTCCGCGGGCGCCTCCGCCATCGCAACGGGAGCAGGAGTCTCCGACACCTCCCGCAACGCTGCCCGTGCCCGGTTCAGCGCCACCGAGTGCGTGCTTTCCGGTTCTAGTACGAACAGCAGCAGCGATCGTCCGGTGACCTCGTATTCGTCGCCGCTGTTGAAATCGCTGGGCCTCTGTGCGGTTGGGCACGTTGGTATCCATCAGGCAACGCCAGGTGTGGCCGCCGACCACCTCCGGCAGAGTAAACTTCACCACGTCATGATACGCATTCGACACCAGCAGCGCCGTCGCATCCATTGATCGCCGCTTGATCCCCGTCGCCTGCGCCCGCCCGTCCATCAGCATACCGAAGCAGCGCGCGTTGGCATCATTCCATTGCTCGCCCTCGATGTCGGTTGCGGCGGGCGTCAGCCAGCGCACGTCCTTCGCATCCAGATCGGCATTGTATTCGCCGGTCAGAAAGCGCGAGCGGCGCAGGATCGGAAAGGCGTGACGCAATGCTATCAGCCGGCGAGTGAAATCGATCAGCGCGGCGCCATCCTCGCCAATATGCCAGTCGAGCCAGCTTATTTCGTTGTCCTGCGAATAGGCGTTGTTGTTGCCATGTTGCGTGCGGCCGAATTCGTCGCCGGCCAACAGCATTGGCGTGCCCTGCGCCAGCAGCAACGTGGCCAACAGGTTGCGCTTCTGCCGATCGCGCAGCGCCACGATCTCCGGATCATCCGTCGGCCCCTCTGCGCCATGGTTCCACGAGATATTGTCCGAGTTTCCGTCCTGATTGTTCTCGCCGTTCGCCTCGTTATGCTTGTCGCTGTACGAAACCAGGTCGTTCAACGTGAATCCGTCATGCGCGGTGATGAAGTTGACGCTGGACCAGGGCTTGCGGCCACGGCGGTCGAACGCATCGGCGGAGGCTGCGAGACGTGTGGCCATCTCGGCCGCCTTGCCTTCGTCGCCCTTCCAGAATGCGCGCACGGTATCGCGGAACTTGTCGTTCCATTCTGCCCAGCCAGGCGGAAAGCCGCCGACCTGATAGCCGCCGGGTCCGAGGTCCCATGGCTCGGCGATCATCTTCACCGACGACAGCACCGGGTCCTGCATGCAACTTTGCAGGAACCCGTGCGAACTCATCGAAGCCGTCGTGCTGGCGCGCAAGAATGGTGCCGAGATCGAAGCGGAAACCATCGACGTGCATCTCGGTCACCCAGTAGCGCAATGAATCCGTGACCATCTGCAGCACGCGCGGATGGTTGAGGTTCAGTGTGTTCCCCGTTCCGGTGTCGTTGATGTAGTAGCGCGGCTGATCCGGCAGCAGCCGGTAATACGATGCGTTGTCGATGCCGCGGAATGACAGGGTGGGTCCGCGTTCGTTGCCTTCCGCGGTATGGTTGTAGACGACATCCAGGATCACCTCGAGACCGGCGTCGTGCAAACGCGCTACCATCTCCTTGAATTCGGCAAAGACGAAGGCGGGGACAGCGGAATAGCGCGGATCCGGGGCGAAAAAGCCGATCGAGTTGTAGCCCCAGTAATTGGTGAGGTGCTTCTCCAGCAAATGCCGGTCATTCACGAAGGCGTGAACAGGAAGCAGTTCCACCGACGTGACGCCTAGCGACCGAATGTAATCCACCACCTCCTTGCGGCCGAGGCCGGCGAACGTGCCACGCAGTCGTTCCGGCACGGCGGGATGCAGCTTGGTGAAGCCCCGCACGTGCGTTTCGTAAAGAATGGTGCGGTCCCATGGCACCTCGGGCCGGCGCTCGCGTCCCCAGGTGAAGGCGGGATCAATCACTCGGCATTTCGGCATGAAGCGCGCGCTGTCGCGGCGGTCGAGGCTGAGGTCCTCGTCTTTCGATCCGACCGTGTAGCCGAACAATGCGTTGTCCCAGCGCAACGAGCCGACGAACGCCTTGGCGTACGGATCAAGCAACAGCTTGTTCGGGTTGAAACGATGGCCGTTGCGTGGATCGTACGGACCATGCACGCGGTAGCCGTAGATGGTGCCCGGTCGCGCGTCCGGCAAATAGCCGTGCCAGATTTCGTTGGTGTATTCCGGCAGTTCGATGCGCTCGAGTTCGGTGCGTCCGGCGTCGTCGAACAGGCAGAGCTCAACTTTGGTGGCGTTCGCCGAGAACAGCGAGAAATTGACGCCCAACCCGTCCCACGTCGCGCCGCGGGGGTTGGGTGAGCCCTCGCTCAAACGCGATTTCGAGATGGTGGCGGCCATGGTCGCTCCTTCCTGCCGGCGCGAGACGACCCTTCGTCCCGCCGCACTCACATGCGGCGGGACGCTGGCCAAGACCAAACAAATCTTGGTCAGGCGGTCAGTCGACCCAGCAGATAGCCGATGCCGACGGCGACCATGGCGGCGGCCAGCGGCTGCTCCTTGATCACGTCGCTGAGCCGGGCAGCCTGCTGCTGCGCCTGGCCGGCAGCCTGGTTATACAAGCCGGATGCCTGGGTCTTGGCGTCGCCAAGTACATCGCCAACCTTCTCCTGCACCCGCCCGCCCATTTCGCGCGCCGCGCCTTCGAACCCGTCGTTCATGATGTCAGCCTCCTTTGCAAAGAGTTGGCTTGAACGGTCGGCGTGTGCGCGGGTTCCGTGCGATGTCGGTATCGCGTTCAGCCGAAATTGAGTTTCAGTCCGGGCTCGGCCCAGTCCAGCGCGCCCAGGCGTCCGGTTGCCGACAGCGTTACGTAGGCGGTACGCATGTCGGGGCCGCCGAAGCAGATGTTAGTGGGGAATTCATCCGGCATGGTGACCTGCCGCACGATCTTGCCGTCCGGTGCGATGACGGTAATGCAGCCGGCGTGCAGCGTGGCGACGGCGACGTTGCCGCTCGCTTCCACCGCCAGACTGTCGAACCGCTGGAAACCCGGCAGCCCGGCGACGATGCGGCCGCCGTTTGGCGATGGCCAGCCATGCTTGTTCACCTTGCCGGGTTCAGCGATATCGAAGGCCCAGAGGCGGGCCGGTTCGGTATCGGCAACGTACAGCACCTTGCCGTCCGGCGAGAGGCCGCAGCCATTGGGGCTGAGGATCGGGTAAGCGACTTCAGTGATGCGGGAGCCGTCGGGCAGTGCGTAATACAGGCCGCCATGGTCACGCGTGCGGGCATAGCGTTTGCCAAGGTCGGTGAAATAGAACCCACCGTGCGTATCGAACACGAGATCGTTGGGCGCTGACAACTTGTGGGCGCCGCAGTGGGTGTAAAGCACTTTTGTGTCGCCGGACTTTGGATCGATCCGCTGGATGTAGCCGCCGGCGTAATCATCCGCGGGGCCGATCGCCATCCAATGGTCGCGCGGATATTTGCCGCCGCCGTTGTTGCAGACGTACAGCGCGCCGTCTGGTCCGACCGCCAGGCCGTTCGGTCCGCCGCCGGCGCTGCCTACCGTCGAGCGTGCGCCATCGAGCGCGATGCGAGTGCAGCATTTACCGGCGATTTCGGTCAGGATGATGGCGCCGTCGGGCATCACGACAGGGCCTTCCGGGAAGCCGAAGCCGCTCGCCACAATCCGCACGTCCGCCATTGATTGTTCCTCCCGTTCCGATGTGCCGGTTACGAGGACGTCTTAGATGCTTGGCGGGTTTTGTTCAAATTGGACGGGGTATGGCCAGGCGATGACTGATTGGTTACGCCTCCTCTCCAGCAGAGCGAGGGGGGCGAATTTGCACCCTGCCTGCGTGACTGTTGCGCGAGTTCGCACGCCAGGTGCCGGCGGCCCAGATCCAGCGACCAGCGCATCTGCTTCAGCACGTCGGTACCGCGTGCGGCAGCTGCTTGGTGTCCGTCGCGGGTCAGCTTCGCGATGCATGCCTCCTGGCGCGTGACCGGCAATTCGCCTTCCACGACATGGCGTCGGGCCGTCGCGAGCAGATCTTCAGATTGCTTGTCACTCACCATCACACTGTAGCACCGCGCCTGGACTGGCGCAGAAACGCCGCGCGTGTTGGTATGGGCGGATCAACGGGAAACCTGCCAGTGCCCAACGAGCGGAACGACGCCGGGTTCCAGAATCTGATCCGATACATCCAGGAAAGCCGCGGCATAGACTTCCGCGGCTACAAGAGCACGAGCCTGCGGCGGCGCATCGCATTGCGCATGGAGCATGTCGGCGCCGAGGACTACGAGGCGTACCATGAATTCCTGGAAGCGCATCCGCAGGAATTCGCGGAGCTGCTGAACACGATCCTGATCAACGTCACGTCGTTTTTTCGCGACCCCGACGCCTGGGAATTGCTGAAGACCGAGATCGTGCCGCGCATGGCGGGTGCGGATCGTCACGAGAACATCCGGATCTGGAGCATTGGCTGTGCGTCGGGCGAAGAGCCGTATTCGCTCGCAATCCTGTTCGCCGAGGCAATGGGTCTCACCGAATTCAGCCAACGGGTGAAAATCTATCGCGACCGACCTCGATGAGCCGGCGTTGAATGTGGCCCGTCGTGCGAGCTACCAGCCGCGCGACGTGGAGCAGCTGCCGGCAGACCTGCTGCAGAAATATTTCGAGCATACCGGCAGCCAGTACATGGTAAGCCGCGAACTGCGGAAGTGTGTGATATTCGGCCGGCATAACATCGTGGTTGATGCGCCGATCTCGCGCATCAACCTGGTAGTGTGCCGCAATCTGCTGATCTACCTTGAAGCTGACACGCAGAACGCGGTGCTGCCGCGGTTGCACTATGCGCTGGTGGACGATGGCATCCTGTTTCTCGGCAAGGCGGAAACGCAACTGGCGCGCTCCAAGCTGTTCCGCTCGATCGACGTCAAGCATCGGTTGTTCCAGAAGATGTCGCAGGAATGGCGGCGCACGCGCGGCGACAATGGGATACCTGGCGCTGAACCGGACAAGGGTGCGCTTCCGCTACAGCACCGCCTGCTCGAAGCCATCGTCAACAACACCGCGAGCGCGTGTCTGGTGGTCGACAGCGATGGCATCATGGTGTTCGCGAACGCGCTGGCGCGGCGCATGCTGGAGGTCGGCGAGGCGGATGTAGGGCGGCCGTTTCGCGACCTGTCGATTTCCTACCGTCCAGTGGAGCTGCGCAGCCTGATCGACGATGTGCATCGGCAGGGTCGGCCAATTCGCATCGAGCATCAGGAGTATCATCGTCCGCCCGCCGAACCGATACGACTTAGCATCGACGTGGCGCCGTTGGCGACCCGTGACGGGAATTCATCAGCCACGCTGCTGACGTTCGCCGACACGACGCGGCTCTACCAGCTTCAGCAGGATCTGGAGGCGGCGCACGAGAGTCTGGAAACCACAATCGAAGAACTCCAGTCGGCAAACGAAGAGCTGGAGACGACGAACGAGGAGCTGCAGTCCACCAACGAGGAACTGGAGACGACGAACGAGGAGTTGCAGTCCACCAACGAGGAACTGGAGACGACGAACGAAGAGCTGCGCGCGACCAACGAAGAGCTGGAAGCCACCAACGAGGAGTTGCGCCGGCAGTCGGACATGGCGCTGACGTATCAGCAGTATACCGACGCGATCCTGCGCAGCACCAATGCCGGGATCATCGTGGTGGACAAGGAGCTGAAGGTGCGCTCGTGGAATCGCGGCAGCGAGACGACATGGGGCTTGCGCGAGGGCGAGGCGATTGATCGCGAGTTTGCGGAACTCGATATCGGTCTGCCGGTGCATCAGCTTGTGCCTCTGTTGCAGGCGGTGATCGATGGCGGTAAATCAGCCGATATCGAAGTCAGCGCGGTGGAGCGGCGTGGCCGACCGATCCGCTGTCGCGTGCGCATCACATCGCTGTTGTACCCGGACCGTGCGTCGCACGGCGCGGTCTTGATCGTGGAGGTGATTGGGGGTGGGGAGCGAGCGGAATAAATGGTTCTGCCCTTCCCACGAGGAGGGGAAGATCGTGTAACAAGTCGTCACCCCACGCCAGGTTTTCGTAGCGCGGCGATGGCGGCTGCTATGGCACTCGCAGCGGTCTCGGCATCTTCGGCCGCGGCACGCCAGCGGGCAGCGGTGAGCGGCAGTGTTTGCGCATGTTCTTCCATGCGCCGGCACAAGGTGACCCGGTCGCGGTGAGTTCGCGCGGCACTTTCCAGCGCGCGTTCCAGTTCATCGGCCTGCGCCGCAATCAGCCCCTCGGACGTGAAGGCGTGGCCCGCCTGGCAGCGGAAGCGGATGGTGCCCTTCGTCGGGCACCTCGTTCAGCACGCCGCCACATTGCGGGCAGCTCAGGCGACTGGGTTGCCCGAGTGCCGGCGTGCGCACCGGGTCGAACTCCTGTGCGGCAATCCGCACTTCCAGGTCCAGTGCGCTGGGAACCTGCACTGGCGAACCGGCGGCCTCACGGCTCAGACGATCGAGCAAGGCCGCCATTTCGCTGATGCCGACGACGTAATCGGGCTGACTGCGCTCCAAGGCGCGGCGCGGCATTTCCGGCCATTGCGCGTCGCTCGGATCCTGCACGACGCAGAGGCCGCCGCAACGTTTGATGGCGACCAGGCCGGCTGCGCCATCATCCAGCAGTCCGGTCAGCACGACGCCGACGACTCGCGGGCCATAGGCCACCGCTGCCGACCGGAACAGCGGATCGATCGCAGGCCTGGTGCGGTTCTCCTGCGGGCCTCGGCGCAGCATTATGCTGCCGTCGCGCAGCAGCAGATGACGATCGGGCGGCGCGACATAAATGTGGCCGGGCTGAATTGCTTCGCCATCCAGCGGATGCGTGGCGGGCAGCGGACCGGCACGTCTCAGCAGGTCCGGCAGCACACTTTTCGATCTCGGGCTGATGTGCTCCACCACGAACACAGCGGCGGGCAGATCTGCGGGCAGGCCGGCGCAGATCTGCATCAGTGCCTCGACGCCGCCCGCAGAGCCGCCGATGACGATGATATCGCGCCGAATCATCGGATAATTTCTCCTTGCAGAAACAATGTGGGCCTCTTCAAGTTCCCGTGCGATCGGCATGATGAGGCATTATGCTCCCTGGCGCACCTGAGATCGGATGGTAAAACCGATCGGCGACAGCTGGCAGATATGAAACCGCCGACAGACGCAGGACGATGCCCTTCGACGACAATTCGCGCACTTGAACGCGGAACTCGAGCAGGCGCTGGTCGCCGCGGAGGATGCTCAGAGAGAAGTGACCGCGTTGGCACAGGAACGCGATGCGCTGTTGGCGGTGTGCGCAGAATTGCGGGCGGCGAAGCAACGATCGGACTCGGCACTTCGGCCGTCTGAGGAAGCTGTAGAAGCCCTGCGGAAAAAATTGGCCAACGCACAGAGTACTCTGGCCGAACAGCGCATCAGCGAGGCTGCCAACAACACGAGGGACGAGGAGCTGGGCGTTGCGCTGGAGGAGGCGCAGACGCTCGCCGAAGAATTGCAGGTTGCCAACGATGCGCTGCTGGAGGCAGCAACCAGCAGCTGGACCTGCGGGTCGCCGAACGCACCGATGCGCTGGATCAGGCGAATGCGGCACTGGAGCTGATGAATGCCGATCTGCAGCGGCGCGTCGATGTGGAAACGGCCGCGCGGCATGAAGCGCAGTCGCGGCTGTTCCAGTCGCGGAAGCTGGAAGCGATCGGCCAGCTTACCGGCGGGATCGCACACGATTTCAACAATCTGCTGACCGTCATCACCGGCAGCACGCAGTTCCTGCGGCAGGCGCAAGATCCCGTGCGACGGGAACGACTGTTGCACCGGATAGAGGAGGCATCCTGGCGTGGCGCGGATCTGACGCGTCGGTTGCTCGCATTTGGCCGACGCCAGCCATTGCATCCGGACCGGGTGGAACTCGGCGTGCAGGCGGCCGGATTGACCGAACTGCTGCGCCATACACTGCGTGAGGACATTCGTATTCACATGCAATTCGATGCCGACCTGTGGCCGGTTGAGTGCGGATGTGGGTGCGTTGGAACTGGCGCTGCTGAATCTTGCGGTGAATGCCCGCGACGCCATGCCCAACGGCGGGCAGATCGTGCTGACGGCACGCAATGCCCCGATGCACAGCGGCCAGCCGTACGGTTCGGCCTGAGCCAAGGGTGACTATGTCGAGGTCAGCGTGAGCTGACACCGGCGTGGGGATGCCGCCGGATGTGCTGGAACGCGTGTTCGAGCCGTTCTTCACGACCAAGGAGGCAGGCAAGGGGACCGGGCTGGGCTTGGCGCAGGTTTACGGCTTCGCCAAGCAGTCGGGCGGTACCGCCTGGGTGGAAAGCCGGCAGGGCGAGGGGACGTCGGTGCATATCCTGCTGCCGCGTTCCTGGCGCGAGGCGTGGCCGGAGCCGATGCCGGCCGGCGTATCGGCCGAGGTCGCCGCGCACAGGCGGGAGACGTGTCCGTGCTGGTGGTGGAGGATGACGAAGCAGTCGCGGCAGTGGTCGTCGAAATGCTGGGGCAACTTGGGCACCATCCGCTGCATGTCGATTCCGTCGGCGGCCGCGCTGGGCGTGCTGTCGGGCAAGCACCGGGTCGATCTCGGTGTTCACCGACGTGCTGTTGCCGGGCGGCGGCAGTGGTTTGGACCTTGCGCGCGAAATCGCACGGCGGGAGCTGAATGTGCCGGTCGTGTTGACCAGCGGTTACGGTGGTGGCGTGACGGCGCGGCTTGCAACGGCGAACCTGCCGTTTCTGCGTAAGCCGTATCGGATCGAGGCGCTGAAGGCGACGATCGACGAGGCGTTGCATATGCGCGCATACGCGCCGGACGAGCAGCCGACGGCGCATTGAGAAATCGATGGATTGATCGCGTTGCCTCACCGGATCGTCATCGTGGGTATCTGAGTAGATTTCCGTCCCTACCGGTTGTTTCGCTGGGAACCACATTCACACCACCAGGGATACTGGAAGTTCCTGATGGGGAGAGTACCCGATCAAATGCGCATTTCAGGTTATCTGCTGCCGATCCTGCTCGGTTCGCACGGCGCTTTCAGCTCCATCTGCGTCGTTCGCACAGGTTTTCATTGACGCGACGATTACACTCGCGCCGCCGGCGCTGCCAGATTACGCGCAGCCGCCGATCCCCGTCATCGGCTATGTCTGGACACCTGGTTGGTGGCAGTACGGGCCCGCCGGATATTATTGGGTGCCCGGCACCTGGGTGCAGCCCCCGGCAGTGGGACTGCTGTGGACACCGGTACTGGGCCTGGAACAACGGACGGTATTTCTGGAATGCGCCGTATTGGGGCCCGCAGGTCGGGTATTACGGTGGCATCAACTACGGTTATGGTTATGGCGGCAACGGCGCTGCTGGTGGACGCTGGAACAACGGCCACTTCGAGTATAATCGCGCGGCCAACAATTTCGGCAATACTCGCATTACCAATGCCTATAGCCAGACGGTGGTGAACGCCACGCCGTTCAATCATGTCAGCTTTAACGGCGGCACAGGCGGCGTGAGCCTGCAGCCGAGCGTGCAGCAGCTCGCCGCCGCGCATCAGCAGCACACTGCGCCGCTGCCGGTGCAGGCCCAGCATATCCAGGCAGCGGCTGCCAACCAGGCCTTGCTGGCGTCCGCGAACCACGGGCACCCGCCAATAGCCGCCACCAGCCGGCCAGCGGTGTTCAGCGGGCAGGGCGTTGTTGCCTCACGTGGGGCCGTCACTACTGGAACCGAGCAGCAACAACACGCGACGGGTGCGCCCGGGCCGGCCATCGTTGGACATACCGGTCAGCCCGCCTTGCGTCCGGCGGCCACCGCCGGCGCCGTACCCCAGCAGCAGGCGCCAGTTGCGCGTGGCCCGGCCGTCGAGGGGCGGCCGCCGACCGCCGTGAACAGAACTGCTGTCGAGCCGGCGTTGCGCCAGCCGGAGACGGCGGCGCGGCCGTTGGTACAGCAACAGGCCGTCCGGTTGCCGCGCCAATGAACGAACACGCGGTGGCACCGGTAGGGCAGCCGCTGCGGGCACCAGAGACGCGGCCGCCGGACCAGCAACAGGCCGTCCGGGCGGCGCCGATGAACGAACACGCGGCAGCACCGGTAGGGCAGCCGCTGCGCGCACCGGAGGGCGCGTGCGGCCCCGCCGCCGCAGGTGCATGCGGCGGCGCCGGCGGTTCATGAGGCGGCTCGGGCGCCGGAGGTCCGTGCAATGGCACCACCTCAGGCCCATGCCGCGCCGGCCGCTGGCCACGAGGAGAAACCGCCGGGCTGATACGGCCGTCGGTCGGTGTCGCCACGTTTATTTGGTTGCATATCGAGAGGGCACCATGCCGCCCCGCGTCAGCTCGATAGTCGAGCCTGCGTCAGCCCAACGGTCGCGGCAGGCTAAGAGTGGCAGCCGGCCAAACGGTGGCAACGCAGGTCGTGATGGCAGCTTGACGTCGCGACTGCCACAATGGCTCAATTCGCGACATGACCTGGTCCATCGTCGCCCACGACCCCGCCACCGGCGCCTTCGCGGTTGCCGTCGCCACGAAGGCGTTCGCGGTCGGGGCGTCCTGCCCGTTCGTCCGTCGCGGCGTCGGCGCGGTTTCCACCCAGTCGTTCACCAACCGCTATCTCGGGCCGGCGATCCTGGATGCGCTGGCCCGCGGGCTGCCGCCCGATGCGGCCATCGAGGGCGCGCTGGCCGGCGATGCCGGACGCGGCGTCCGCCAGGTGCATGCGGTGGACCGTCACGGGCGCACCGCCGCCTGGACCGGGCAGAACTGCGTCGAATGGTGCGGCAGCGTTGCCGCCCCCGGGATCAGCGTCGCCGGCAACATGCTGGCCGGCGAGCCGACGATCGCCGCCACGCTCGCCGCCTGGCAGGCGCAGCCGGCGCTGGAGTTGCCCGAACGGCTGATGGCGGCGATGGAGGCGGGCGAGGCGGCCGGCGGCGATCGGCGCGGGCGGCAGTCGGCGGCGATGGTGCTGACCACCACCGAGGATTTCCCGGATCTCAGACCTGCGGGTGGACGACAGCGCCGATCCGCTGCCCGAGCTGCGCCGGCTGCTGGGCATCTGGCGGCGCGAGCGGGCGCCCGGCCTGGCCACGCAACCGTCGCGCGCCAACCCGGCCGGTTTCATCGACCTCGACGCGATCGAGGCCGGCTGGATGGCCCGCGGCCTCGATCTTCGGTTCCGCCGCTAGCCCAGCCGCATCGCCCTCTGGCAGATTAAATCTCGCGTGACCTGCGGCCGGGAGCCGCCTAATCATGCCGCGCACACGTTGAAGGGGAGACATCACATGCTGACACGCCGGGCTGCCGCCCAGCTTCTTGCCACCACCGCCGTCGCCGCCGCGCTTGGCGGCGGTACCGCCTACGCCGCCGACAAGGTGGTCAAGATCGGCGTCGACCTGTCGCTGACCGGCGCTGACTCGCAGGGTGCCGGCCGGGTGAAGAATGCCATCGTGATGGCGTTCGAGGCCGCCAACGCAAGGCAATGCAGTCCCTGGCTACAAGTTCGAGCTGCTGACGCTGGATGACGGCACGGCCACGGCGGGCCAGTACGATCCGGCGCAGGCCGCGACCAATGCGCGCAAGATGGTCGCCGACAAGGACGTGGTGGCCGTCGATCGGCCCGCAGATGAGCGGCGCCGGCAAGGCGATGACGCCGATCCTGAGCCAGGGCGGGCTGGCGACGATCACGCCGTCGTCGACCAATCCCGACATCACCAATCCGAAGTTCGCCGATCAGTATCGGCCGGCCGGCAAGCCGATCTATTTCCGCACCGTGACCACCGACGCCTTCCAGGGCCCGAACATGGCGAACTTCTTCGCCGAAAAGCTGAAGGTGAAGTCGGTCTACGTGCTGGACGACAGCGGCGCGTTCGGCGTCGGCATCGCCGATACCTTCCAGAAGCGAGGCCGAGGCAGAAGGGCATCAAGGTGCTCGGTCGCGATCGGCTGGATCCGAAGGCGGCCGACTACACGGCGATTCTGACCAAGATCAAGTCGCTGAACCCGGAGGCGATCTACTACGGCGGCGTCACGCCAGGCCGGCGTGAAGCTCGCCAAGCAGGCCTATGACATCATTCCGAACGTCATCAAGGCCGGGCCGGATGGCATGTACAGTTCGGACCTGTTGAATGGCGCCGGTTTCCCGGCCGTCGAAGGCTGGTACACCTCGATCGCCGCGCCGCATCTGGTGGAGGACAACAAGGCCGCGCAGTTCATCAGGCGTTCAAGGGCCGGTTCAACGATTCGCCGGACGACTACACGATCACCGCCTATGACGCGGCGCTGGTCATCATCGACGCGGTCAAGCGCGTGGTTGCTGCCGGCAAGCCGGTGACGCGCGAGAACGTGCGCGACGCCATCCAGACCGCCAAGGTGCCGACGATCCAGGGCGTCGTGTCGTTCGACGCGAACGGCGATCTGGCGGACCGCACTGTCAGCGTGTTCCAGATCAAGAAGGACACGGCGAAGCCGCTGACGGACGTGTCGGCGCAGTACAAGTACATCGACGTGGCGCCGCAGTCCTGAACGGTTCGGCGGGGCCAGGGGGCTGGGATCCCTGGCCCTGCGCGGGCGGCACGGGGCTTGCTTGCTACGGCTAAGACCGAACCAAAGACAAACAGGGAGATTTCACATATGTTGACACGCCGCGGAGCCGGCCTAGGCTCTTATTGCCGCCGCCGCTGCCACGCTGCGGCATGCCGGCGCGCGCGGCCGACAAGGTCGTCAAGATCGGCATGGATCTGTCGCTCACCGGGGCCGATTCCGAAGGCGCGGTCCGCGTCCGGAACGGCATCATGATGGCGATCGATGGCTCCAACGAGGGCAACGGCATCCCGGGCTACAAGATCGAGCCGCTGGTGCTGGATGACGGCACCGCAACCGCCGGCCAGTACGATCCGGCGCAGGCCGCGACCAACGCGCGCAAGATGGTATCGGACAAGGACGTCATGGCGGCGTCGGCCCGGAGATGAGCGGCGCCGGCAAGGCGATGGCGCCGATCCTGAGCGCCGGGCGGCCTGGCGACCATCACGCCGACTTCGACCAATCCCGACATCACCGATCCGAAATTCGCCCAGCAGTTCCGTCCGGCGGGCAAGCCGATCTATTTCCGCACCGTGACGACGGAGCCTTCCAGGGCCCGAATATGGCGAACTTCTACGCCGATGTGCTGAAGGTGAAGTCGGTCTACATCCTGGACGACAGCGGCGCGTACGGCGTGGGCATGGCCGACGCATTCGAGAAGCAGGCCGAGAAGAAGGGCATCAAGGTGGTCGGCCGCGACCGGCTCGACCCGAAGGCGGCCGACTACAGCGCCATCCTGACCAAGATCAAATCATTGGCGCCGGACGCGATCTATTATGGCGGCGTCGGCCAGGCCGGCGTGAAGCTGGCGAAGCAGGCCTACGACATCGTTCCGAAGATGATCAAGGGCGGTGGCGACGGCGTGTATGGTCCGGCCATGCTGACGGCGGTCGGCTTCCCGGCGGCGAAGGCTGGTATGCCACCATCGCCTCGCCGCACATGGTCGGCGACACCAAGGCGCAGCAGTTCGTCGATGCGTATTTCCGCAAATACGGCAAGGCGGCGGACGACTACACCATCACCGCCTACGACGCGACGCTGGTGGTGATCGATGCGATCAAGCGCGTGGTCGCCAGCGGCAAGCCGCTGACGCGCGAGGCGGTGCGCGATGCGATCCAGACATCGAAGGTGCCGACCATCCAGGGCACCGTGACGTTCGACGAGAATGGCGATCTGGCGGATCGCACCGTCAGCGTGTTCCAGATCAAGCAGGACACCGCGCGCGCGGCCGGACGACGTGTCGCGGCAATATCATTATATCGGCGTGGCGCCGCAGTCCTGAGGCATCCCGTAAGGTATTCACGCGATGACGACCTTCGATCTGCTGCTGCAGCAGACGATCAACGGGCTGAGCCTGGGCGCGATGTATTCGTTGCTCGCGCTCGGGTTCACGTTGGTTTACGGCATTCTGGAGCTGATCAACTTCTCGCATTTCAACGTGTTCATGGTCGGCTCGTTCGTCGCGCATGTTCGTGCTGCAGGCGTTCGGCCTGTCCGGTCAGGACGTGATCCTGACCGGCATTGCCGCTGGCCGGCGTGCTGCTGGTGGCGTTCGTGGTCACCATGGTGTTCTGCGGCGGGCTCGGCGTGACGATCGAGCGGCTGTGCCTGCGTCCCTTGCGCAACGTGAAGGGGCCGGCCGCGATGATCACCACGATCGGCGTGTCCTACATCCTGTTCAACGTGATCCTGCTGACGGTGGGCGCGGATTCGAAGAACTTCCCCAATCCGATGCCGTCGATCCGCTACCAGATCGGCGGCGCGGTGCTGGATTTCCGCGTCATGCTGATCTGGGTCGATCGCGCTGCTGCTGATGGGGGGGCTGTACATGTTCGTGCAGCGCTCGCGCATCGGCAAGGCGATGCGGGCGACGGCGCAGGACGCCGAAGCCGCGCGCATGATGGGCGTCGAGGTGGATCAGCGTCATCATCATGGCGTTCTTCCTCGGCTCCGCGCTGGCCGGCGCCGGCGGGCTGATCTTCGGCCTGTATTACAACTTCACCAGCTTCATCATCGGCTTCACCGCGGGGCTGCGCGCGTTCACCGCCGCGGTGCTGGGCGGCATCGGCAACGTGCCGGGCGCGATGGTGGGCGGCGTGCTGATCGGGCTGATCGAGGCGATGGGCGGCCAGTTCATCGCCACCGCGTGGACCGACGTGATCATCTTCTCGATCCTGGTGCTGGTGCTGGTGTTCAAGCCGGCCGGCCTGTTCGGGCGGATCGCGCCCAACAAGTCATGAGAGGGCGCCGCGCATGAACTGCCACTGCCTCCGCCGCGTTTCGGTCCTGACGCGACCGTTCGCGCGCATCCCGGAAGTGCAGCGCCGGCGGATCGGGTTGCTGCTGCTGACCGCGGCCGCACTGGCGTTCCCGTTCTTGCATCGACAACGACGCCGATGTGGACAGCATGGCGAATGCGGCGGCTTACGCCACGCTGGCGCTGGGGCTGAACATCGTCGTCGGGTTCGCGGGCCTGCTCGACCTGGGCTATGCCGCATTCTTCGCCATCGGTGCCTACACCTACGGCATCCTGACCGCGTTCCAGCTTCAGCCGGAGTGGAGCAGCTTCTGGGAGCCGTTCCACTACCTTGGCCTGGTCGCGAAGATGCCAGCCGAGATCGGCGACGGCAGCGTGGTGCATTTCACCCTGTCGTTCTGGCTGGCGTTGCCGTTGGCCGGCGGCGCTGGCGGCGTTCTTCGGCATGCTGTTCGGCGCGCCGACGCTGCGGCTGAGCGGCGATTACCTGGCGATCGTCACGTTGGGCTTCGGCGAGATCGTGCCGATCGTGGTGCGCAACTGGTCGGACCTGACCAATGGCGCGGCAGGGTTGAACGGCGTCGCCGCGCCGCGTCTGTTCGGCTGGAGCTTCGGCGTCGATGCGCGGCCGTACTACTACGTCGCGATCGCCATGGTGGCGCTGCTGGTCTTCGTCAGCATCCGATTGCGGGATTCGCGCATCGGCCGCGCCTGGATGGCGATCCGCGAGGACGAGATCGCCGCCGGCACGATGGGCGTGAACCGCACCAAGTTCAAGCTGCTGGCGTTCGCCATCGGTGCTGCGTTCGGCGGCATGACCGGCGTGTTCTATGTCGCAAAGCTGCAGACCGCGACGCCGGAAATGTTCGGCTTCCCGGTCTCGGTGATGATCCTGGTGATGATCGTGTTCGGTGGCATCGGTAGCGTGTGGGGCGTGGTGCTGGGCGCGTTCATCCTGCAGTTGCTGCAATCCTGGTGGCTGCAGGACCTGACGCGAATGGCTGCATGCGCTGGGCCGGCTGGTGGACAATGCGTGGCTGCAGCAGCATCGATCTGGTGCCGTCGATCGAGCTGATCTTCGGCCTGATCCTGGTGTGCATGATGCTGTTCCGGCGCCAGGGATTGATCCCGGCAACGCGGCCGCAGCCGGCGCTGACATTCGATCAGCAGCATGCCGAGATCAGGCGCGGCGGCTTCACCGACCTGAAGCTTGCCGGCCTGGGCGGCGACGTGCGCACCGGCGCGGCGGCGCTGGAGATCAAGGGCGTGACGGTGAAGTTCGGCGGCCTGGTGGCGCTGAACAAGGTCGATCTGGTGGTGCCGACCGGCGGCGTGGTGGCGGTGATCGGACCGAACGGTTCCGGCAAGTCCACGCTGTTCAATGTGATCACCGGACTGGTGCAGGCCGAAGAAGGCTCGATCCGGTTCCACGGCGAGGAGATCATGGGACTGCCGCGACTATCAGATTCTGGAGAAGGGGATCGCGCGCACGTTCCAGAACCTGCGGCTGTTCGCCAATCTGACGGTGATGGAGAATGCGCTGATCGGCCAGCATGCGCGGCTGCGTACCGGCACGATCGCGGCGATCTTCCGTCCGCCGGGGACCAAGGCCGAGGAGATTCAGGCGCGCGAATGGGCGATGGAGATCTTTTCGATTTTCGGCAACCGGCTGACGCCGCGAACCGAGCAGGTGGTCGCGGGGCTGTCGTACGCCAATCGGCGTCGCATCGAGATCGCGCGCGCGTTGGCGTCGCGGCCGCGCATCCTGCTGCTGGATGAACCGACGGCGGGGATGAATCCGGCGGAGACGCTGGAACTGGCCGAGCAGATCAAGAGCTTGAACGGGCTGGGTCTGACGGTGCTGCTGATCGAGCACAAGCTGGACGTGGTGACCACGCTGGCCGACACGGTGTATGTGCTGGACCATGGCGAGGTGATCGCGCAGGGCAAGCCGGAGGAAGTGCGGCGCAACGAGGAGGTGCTGCGCGCGTATCTGGGGCGCAATGCGCAGGCCTCGCGGCGGGTGCTGGAACGACGCATGTTGCTTGATGGGGCATATCCTGGCCGTCCCGGAGACGATCATTCATGTTGCTGGAATTCAAGGACGTCGACACCTACTACGGCGATCTGCACGTTCTGAAGCAGGTGAACTACTCGATCGGCGAGGGCGAGATCGTCTCGCTGCTTGGCGGCAATGCGTCCGGCAAGTCCACCACGATGAAGACCATCATGGGCGTGGTGCGACCCGACGCGCGGCACGGTGATCTATCAGGGCGAGGCGATCGAACGCATGCCGACGGCGGAACGCGTGCGGCGCGGCATCGCGCCGGTGCTGGAGGCGCGCCGGCTGTTCCCGCGCATGACGGTGTTCGAAAACCTGGAGATGGGCGCTTATCTGCGCAAGCGCGGCGCGGAATTCGACCAGGACCTGGAGCGGGTCTATTCGCTGTTTCCGCGCGTGAAGGAGCGGCGCACGCAGATCGCCGGCACGCTGTCGGGCGGCGAGCAGCAGATGGTGGCGATGGGTCGCGCGCTGATGGCGCGGCCGAAGCTGCTCTGCATGGACGAGCCGTCGATGGGGCTGTCGCCGATCTTCGTCGAGCAGGTGTTCGACATCATCCAGGAGATCAACCGGCAGGGCACGACGATCTTCATGGTGGAGCAGAACGCCAACATGGCGCTGTCGATCGCGCATCGCGCCTATGTGCTGCAGACCGGCCAGGTGGTGCTGTCCGGCACCGCGGCGGAACTGCGGCAGAATCCGCTGATCCGCGAGGCGTATCTGGGCGAGATGCAGGTGACTGTGTAGCAGGAGGGCGTCGTGCAGCAACAGGTTGCGGTCGGCGGCGCCATATCGCATCACCGGGCCGCGTGCCGTGATGGCCGCGGTCATCGGCAATGGGCTCGAGTGGTACAACTTCATGTTGTACGGCGTGTTCGCCGCGATCATCGCGAAGCTGTATTTTCCGACCGGCGAATGCGCTGACCTCGCTGCTGCTGTCGCTCGGGACATTCTCGGTCGGGTTCTTCATGCGGCCGTTGGGTGCGGCCGTGCTGGGGGCGTATTCCGACAGGACGGGCGCAAGGCGGCACTGTCGCTGACCATCATGCTGATGTGCATCGGCACCGCGATGATCGCGCTGATGCCGACCTATGCGCAGATCGGCCTGGCCGCGCCGATCCTGCTGATGGTCGCGCGGCTGATGCAGGGCTTTTCGACCGGCGGGGAAATGGGCAACGCCACCGCCTTCATGCGCGAATACGCGCCGGAGGGGCGAACCGGCTATTACGTAAGCTGGGTCTATGCCTCTTCCAGTCTGTTCATCGCACTGGGTGCTCGCTGTCGGCACGCATCGTATCGCACGGGTTCAGTCCCGAGGCGACTGGAACGTGGGGTTGGCGCGTGCCGTTCCTGCTCGGGCTGCTGATCGGGCCGGTGGGCTACGTGCTGCGCACCCGCATCGCCGATCCGCCGGAGCATCGGCGGACGCATGAACCCGCCGGCACGCCGTTCCGCGATGTCATCACCAAACATCCGAAGGAGGCATTCGCTTCGGGCGCGCTGATCACGCTGTCCACCATCTGCACCTACACGCTGCTGATCTATACGCCCGTGTATGCGGTGCGCGCGCTGCATCTGCCGCAATCCGCCGGTTTCACCGCGACGATGGTGGGCACTGTCACGGCCGGGGTGCTGATCCCGGTGTTCGGGCATTTCGTCGATAGTGTGGGGCCGCGATGGTTCCTGCGTGCCGCGCCGGTGCTGCTGTTCGTGCTGGCCTGGCCGATGTTCGCGTTGATCAACGCATCGCCGAGCCTGACGACACTGCTTATCTATCAGCTCGTGTTCGGCGTGGTGATTGCGATGTACCAGGGGCCGATCCTGACCGGAATCGGCGACATGTTTCCCGAACCGGGCGCTGGCGACGGGGCTTGGTCTGGCGGACAACATCGCTGTGTCGGTGTTCGGCGGCACGGCGGCGTTCATGATCACGTGGCTGATCGCGCTGACCGGAGTCCAACATGGTGCCGGCGTTCTACATCATGGCGGGCGCGGTGGTCGGTCTGCTTGGCACGTTGCCGTTGCGCCGATAGGATCGGGCGCATGGAGAGAAAAGCCGCACCACGAATTCGCCAAGACACACGTCGCTTGGTCTTTGTCGTCATTGTGCGTGACTGCTTCTTACTGCCGCGCATGCCGCCGATCCGGTGCGTCTGGGCTTGCTGCACACGCTGTCGCCCGCGCCGTTCTATATCGCGCAGGAGCGCGGCTATTTCCGCGACGAAGGCATCGACCTGACATTCCGCTTCTTCGAGTCCGCGCAGCCGATCGCCGCGGCGGCCGTTTCCGGCGACATCGATGTCGGCGTCACCGCGCTGACCGGCGGGTTCTTCAATCTGGCCGAGAAGGGCACGCTGAAGGTGATTCGGCGGCGGCCTGCACGAGCAGCGCGGCTACGAAGGATCGGCGATCCTGGTGTCCGAACAAGGCATACGCGGCCGGACTGACCTCGCTCGACAAACTTGCAGGCCACAGCTTCGCTATTACGCAGTACGGCTCATCGTTCCACTACATGCTGGGGCGCATTGCCGAGGCTGAACGTTTCGATATCGGTAGCGTGACGCTGCGGCCGGTGCAGCAGATCGGCAACATGGTGGCGGCGGTGGGCAGCGGCCAGGTGGATGCGACGATCGCGATTGCCTCGATGGCGAAGCCGCTGGCGGCGGGTGGCCAGGCGCACATCATCGGCTGGGCGGGCGATGTCGTGCCGTACCAGATCACCGCGCTGTTCACCACCGGGCAGATGATCGCGCAGCATGCCGATGTGTTGAAGCGTTTCGCCCGCGCATATCAGAAGGGCGTGGCGGATTATCGCGCGGCGTTCCTGCGGCTTGATGCACAGGGCAAGCCGATCGTAGATGCCACGACCGACGCGGTGATTCCGCTGATCACGAAATACGTCTTCACCGGCGATCCGAATGCGCGGCAGAAGATCATCGGCGGTGTCGGCTATTATGACGAAGGTGGGGCGCTGGACGTGGCCGACGTGATCGCACAGCTCAAGTGGTTCAAGGCGCAGGGTCTGGTGAAGGGCGATGCCGATCCGCAGTCGGTGATCGATACGCAATTCCTGCCGACGCGATGAATGCTGGCCTGCGGCTCGTGTTGCGTGGCGTGTGCCACGCCTATCGCGACCTGGTGGTGCTGGAGGACATCGATCTGGTTGCCGAACCGGGCGAGGTGATGGTGCTGGTCGGCCCCTCGGGATGCGGCAAGTCCACGCTGCTCGGCATCATGGGTGGAATGCTTGCGCCGGTGGGGGGCGCCGTGCATTGCGAGGGTGAAATTGCGGATGATTGCCTCAATCCGTTCGACCTACGTGTTCCAGGATTTTGCGCTGCTGCCGTGGCGCACGGTTGCGGGCAATGTCTCTTTGGTGCTGGAGGATCGGCTGCCGCACGCCGAATGTGCGGTGCGCATCGCCGAGGTGCTGGCATTGACCGGACTTGCGGAGTTCGCAGATGCCTGGCCGCGCCAGCTTTCCGGTGGCATGCGCCAGCGGGTTGGCATCGCACGCGCGCTGGCGGTGCGGCCGGCGTGCCTGCTGATGGACGAACCGCTATCGGCGCTGGACGCGCAGACGCGCGGACTGCTGCTGGACGAATTCGCCGCGCTGATCGAACGCGCCGGCACCACCACCGATCTACGTCACGCATAATCTGGCCGAGGCGGTGCGGCTGGGGCAGCAGATCGTCGTGTTGTCGCGGCGGCCAGGAAGGGTGCGTGCGATCCATCGGATCGATCGGCCGCTGGCGGGACGGGAGGCGGCGGATCCCGATCTGCGTGCGATCGAGGCCGCGCTGTGGCGGCTGATCCGCGACGATGCCGCCGCGGCCGAACGGGAAATCGACAACGCGGCGGGCCGTCCGCGCGAATGAGGCCCGGTTCCGGGTTTGCCGCAATAAGCGCTACGCTGTGCCGGGGTCAACCTGGGAGAGCGTCATGAGCGCAACGGCCGAAAAGCAGGCGTATCCACACCCGCACGTCGACGAGGCGTGGCTTGCGAAACTGCGTGAGGACATCATCGATCCCGCGCTGCCGATCATCGACGCGCACCATCATCTGTGGGATCGCCCCTCCGGCCGTTATCTGCTGGAGGACCTGACCGCCGACCTGAACGCGGGGCACAATGTGCGCGCGACGGTGTTCATCCAGTGCGGCTTCGCTTATCGCAAGGACGGGCCGGACGAACTGCGCCCCGTCGGGGAGACGGAATTCATTGCCGCTATCGCCGAGCGCGCCGAAGCCGCCGGCATGCGCGCCTGCGCCGGCATCGTCGGCTACTGCGATTTTCGCCTCGGCGAACCGATCGACGCTGTGCTGGATGCGCATGTTCAGGCCGGCGGCGGACGCTTCAAGGGCATTCGTCAAAGCGCCGGCTGGGATGCGGCGATCATCATGACAACCACATCGCCGGCACCGCAGGGGCTGCTGCTGGATTCCGCATTCCGTCGCGGGCTGTCTCGGCTAGGCAGCTTCGGGCTGTCATATGAATGCTCGCTGTATCATCCGCAGTTGCACGAACTCACGGACCTGGCGCGCGCATTTCCCGATCTGCCGATCCTGGCCAATCACTGCGGTGGTCCGATACGGATTGGGCCGTATCGAGAGCGGCCGGAAGAGGTGTTCGCTACGTGGCGTCGCGATCTGCGGGAACTGGCGAAGTGCCCCAACGTGTACCTGAAGCTTGGCGGCCAGGCGATGACGATCCGCGGCCTGACGTTCCACGAAGAACCGCTGCCGCCATCGTCCGGCGAACTGGCAACGGCCTGGCGTCCGCACATGGAAACATGCATCGAGGCGTTCGGCGCGGATCGCTGCATGTTCGAGAGCAACTTCCCGGTCGACAAGGGGATGTGCAGCTATCCCGTGGTGTGGAATGCGTTCAAGCGCCTGGCAGCCGGATATTCCGACGCGGAGAAGGCAGCGCTGTTTCATGGCGCCGCGGCTCGATTTTACCGGTTGGGCAGCGTCGTCTGATCATGCGTCGCATTGATGGCAGTGTGCCGTTTCGCGGTGGCGGGTTTGCCCCGCTCAACCTGCCGCTGGCGGGTGTTGCGACGCTCGTGGGGCTGGTTGTGCTGTGGCAGGTCGCGGATTGGCTTGGCATGATCTCCACATTGTTCCTGCCGGCACCAGCCAACATCGGGGTTGCGCTATACAATCTGACGATCAGCGGTGAATTGTGGAAGCAACTCAGCGCGTCGCTGGAGAGGTTGGCCGTTGGCTGGATCATCGGAACCGTGTTCGGCATCGGGGTTGGGCTTGCGGTAGGGCTGTCCTCGTGGTGGCGCTCGCCTGGCATGGCGGTCGTCTCCGCATTGTTCCCGATCCCGAAGATCGCACTGGTGCCGCTGTTCATCATCTGGTTTGGCATTGGCGAAAGCTCGAAGATCATCACGCTGGCGTTCGGTGTGTTCTTCCCGACTGTGATCACTACGGCCGGCGGTGTCGATAATGTCCCGCGTTCGCTGATCCGCATGGCGCAGAGCTTCGGCTTGAGCCATGCCGCGATTGTGCGAAAGATCGTGCTGCCGGCAGCGCTTCCGGCGATCCTCAGTGGTTTCCGTGTCACCGCGTCGATCGCTATCGTGCTGCTGGTTGCGGCAGAAATGATCGGCGCGGATCGAGGCATCGGCGCCTTCGTACTGTCGGCCGGCAATCTGTACGACACTGACAATTTGCTGGCGGGCATTGTCGTGCTGTCGTTGTTAGGCTTGGCGGTGGCATGGGTCATCGGCCTGTTGGAACGCATGCTGCTGGCGTGGCGATAGTCAATGCGGCTACCCTTGGCGTGCGCTCACATGCTTGGCAGGATACTGCGAGGCCATTCACTCCCATCAAAGGAGCCGCCAGTGCCGATCAATATGACAAAACGGGGAACGATCATCGCGCCGACCAGGCGCAGCATGCTGGCCGCGGCGGGAGCTGCCGCCGCATTGCCGGGACTTGGCCGGCGGGCGCGCGCGGCGGGGGAGCCGATCCAGATCGGCTGGGTCGGACCGCTGTCGCCACCCGGGGGCTACGCCGAAGGCACCAACATGAAGAACGCCGCGGAGATCGCCGCGACGGAAATCAACGCACAAGGCGGATTGCTCGGCCGGCAGGTCGAGATCAACTATGCCGACACGCGCGGCATGCCGGCGGAGGGCCGCACGGCTGCGGAACGACTGATCCAGCAGAACAAGGTGGTCGCGGTATTCGGCGAGTTCCACAGCCCCGTTGCGTTGGCGGAAATGGAAGTCTACCACAAATATGGTATCCCGTTCATGGCGTGCGACGTGTGGTCCGATCAGATCACCGCGAAGGGCTACCCGGAGGTGTTTCGCAACGCGCCCGCAGTGTCGCTGATCGACGTGACCATCGGTCAGTGGATTGCTGCCGCCGGTTTCAAGAACGTGGCGATCATCGCCGAGAAGGATGATGTCGGGCTGTCCGCGCGCACGCTGGTCGCGCAGGAACTGACCAAGGCGAACATCAAGTTCACCGCGGTGGATGCCGACCCGAACCTGACCGATTTCACCGCACAGATCCTGCGGTTCAAGAGCGAATCGCCGGCCGTACGACTTCTTTCTGAATATCTACGCCGAGGCGGGCGCATATCCGATGATCCGTCAGGCGCATGACCTTGGGTTTGCGCCGACCGCGAATTGCGGGATTTACAATTCAGGTGGCGAAGCGGTCGATCCGACGTTCTGGGAGAATGTCGGTGAGGCCGGCAAGTACCTGGTCACCGAGAATGTCGGCCTGCCAAAGGCTGCCTGGAACGACAAGACCAAGGCGTTCGTCGCGGCGTATCGAGCGAAGAAGAACGCCGATCCGTCTGGCGCGGTGATGGAAAGCTATGACGGTGCGTGGTTGCTGTTCGATGCGATCAAGACCGCGGGCAGCACCGATCCGAAAGCGATCATCCATGCATTGGAGAACACGCAGTATGTCGGAGTGCGGGGAAAGTACTCCTTTTCGACGAGCAAAGACCCGGCTTGGCATTATCACCAGTTCCTGGAGGCGCCGCTGAGCATCCTGCAATACGCCGAGGTCAAGCAGGGGCAGGCTGACGCGCCGATCGTCTGGCCGCGGCAATATGCGACGGTGCCCTACACGTACAAGAAGCCGGGCAGCTGAGGATGCATCGCCATCCCCAAGGACAACGATGATCGCAGTGACTGACGATGATCGCAGGGGCGACGACCTTCGCAAGGACGACAACTACGACTGGCCAGACACGATCATCGGATGACTGACTATCTGCTGATCCAGGCGCTCAACGGGCTGGTCATCGGCGTCATCTATGCGGTCATCGCGGCGGGGCTGACGGTCATCTTCTCGATCCTGAAGATCGTCAATTTCGCCCATGGTGAAGTCTATATGATGGGCGGCTACTTCGCGTATTTCGCGATCTCGCTCGTCGGCGTCCCGCCGTTATCCGCGGTGCTGGTCGCGATGATGCTATCGTTCGCCATGGCGGTGCTGATAGAACGGACGTTGCTGACACCGCTCTACAGCCCGACCACCGAACGCAAGGGTGATTACGGCATTTTGATCACGTTCGGCATCTCGATCTTTCTGCGTGCCCTGGCGTTGATCATCTACGGTCCGTACCCGCTGCGCCCGCCGTCGTTCTGGCCTGGCGTCCTGGTGGTGGGCGGCCTGATCATGACCTGGGATCGCGTGTTCGCCGGCGGCGCCGGTGTCGCGATGCTGATCGCGTTGGTACTGTTCATGAATCACACGCCCTGGGGCGAGGCACTCAACGCGGTCAGCCAGTCGCGTGAGTCCGCGGCGATCGTCGGCATCAACGACCAGCGCTTCTACATGCTGGCGTTCGGTCTCGGCGGGGCGCTTGCGGGCGGCGCGGGCGCACTGGTGGGACCGATCTACTCACTGTCGCCATCGATGGGATTGCTGCCCGACACACAGGCTTTCGCGATCGTCATACTCGGCGGCATGGGTTCGGTCGCTGGATCGATCATCGCGGGGTTGATGATCGGTGTTTCGGAATCCATGTTCGTGGCACTCTTCCCCGACCCCAGTCGCAGCCTTACCTATGCCCAGGCGTTCAGCCTGCTGATCCTGATGCTGGTGTTGTTGATTCGGCCGACCGGCCTGTTTGGCCGCGCGCATGTCGCCATGGACTAACCGGTGCGTACACTCACTGTCGGCGCCGTCGTGGTGTGCGGTGCGTTCGCGCTGGCGTTTCCGTTCCTGGTGAATGGCTACTGGCTGTCGGTCGGCGTGCTGGCGATGTTCTACGCCATCGTCGCCGCGAGCTGGGCGCTGCTTGCCGGATACGCGGGACAGTTCTCCTTCGGCCACATGGCGTTCGTATCTCTCGGCGCGTACACCTCTGGCCTGCTGGTGAAGTGGTTCGACATTCCGATACCGCTTGGCATGTTGGCGGGCGTGTTGATGTGCGGCGTCGTCGGGAGCGGAATCGGCTTCGTGTGTCTGCGCATGCGCGGCCCCTACCTTGCGTTGTTCACCGTCGCGTTTTCCGAAGTGCTACGGATTGTCATCGTATCGGAGAACGAGGTCACCGGCGGCTCCGGTGGGCTGGAAGTGACACCACTGTTCCACGGCCGCACCGACACGCCGGTACCATTACTTCGGATTGGCACTGCTGCTTGGATCGCTGGCGATCATGCTGTTCCTGGTGACGTCGCGCTGGGGCCTGTTCTTCCGGTCGATCCGCGAGAACGAGGACGCGGCGGCGGCGTCTGGCGTTAAGGTGGTGCGTTTCCGCATCCTGGCGTTCGCCATTACGTCGAGCTTCGCGGGACTGGCTGGTGGTTTCTACGGTCACTACATCGGGATTCTGACGCCGGATATCGGCTCGGTCGATCAAATGGGTTTGGTGGTCGCCATGGCAGTGGTCGGCGGCACCGAAAGCATTGTTGCGGCGATGATCGGGGCGCTGGGATTGGAATTCCTGGTCGAGGCACTGCGCAGCTACGGTCAATGGCGGCTGGTGTTGTTCGGTGCATTGCTGCTGCTGACGATACGCTTTGCGCGCAATGGATTGCTGGCGTTGGCCTGGCAGCAGGCGACGCGGCTCGGATCGCACCGGCGGACGCGATCCGTCGAGCAGGAGGCCGGGTAGCATGCGCTCGGTTCCGGCATCCGTGCGACATGACGCAAACGCCGCGTTGAATTCTCGCCAGGCGATCGGTCAGCAGCTGACCATGCCAGGATCTCCACCACTGATTGAAGCGCGCGATCTGACCAAACGGTTCGGCGGCATCGTCGCCGTCAGCGGCCTGAACTTCGCGGTCCAGCAAGGCGAGCTTATTGGGCTGATCGGCCCGAATGGCTCCGGCAAAACCACCACGATCAACCTGCTGACCGGCCATGTGACCCCGGCCAGCGGCCACATCACTCTGCGGGGCCGCAGCGCGCGTGGCCTCGCGCCCAGCGAATTCGCCACGCTGCGCGTCGGCCGCACCTTCCAGATCACGCAGTTGTTCAGCCGAATGACCGTACTGGAGAACATGCTCGTCCCTGGCCTCGCGCGGCCGCATTCACACAAGCCAGCCGCAACCGCGACAGCACGCCGGCACCTCGAATTCCTCGGACTGGCCGCATTGGAAAAACTCCAGGCGAAGAACCTGTCGGGGGGCCAGCAGAAGCTGCTGGAACTCGGACGTGCCTTGATGCTGGACCCCGAGATACTGTTCCTCGACGAACCGTTTGCCGGAGTGAACCCGTTCCTGCGCGATGAGATCATCGTGCTGGTGCGCAAGCTGCATGCCGATGGCCGCACGTTCGTCATCGTCGACCACGACATCGAAGCATTGCAGCGTCTGGTGCATCGCATGGTGGTGATGTCGCGCGGCGAAAAGATCGCTGATGGCACGGTAGCCGAGGTGCGCGACGAACCAGGAAGTGCTGCGGGCCTACGCCGGTGTCTGACATTTCACCCGTGCTGACCGCGCGCGATCTGGTGGCGAGCTATCTGCCGGGGATCAACATCCTGAACGGCATGTCGGTCGATGTGATGCGTGGCCAGGTGCGCTGCGTGCTTGGACCGAACGGCACCGGCAAATCGACACTGCTGAAGGTGCTGTTCGGCTTTCTTCCGGCGCAACAGGGCGAAATGCGTCTGGGTGCGATATCGTTGAAGGGCGTTGCCTCGCATGACATGAGCCGGCACGGCATCACCTATCTGCCGCAACGGCCGAGCGTGTTCCCGTTCCTGTCGGTCGAGGTGAATTTGCGACTTGGGACCTGGGGGTTTCGCCGTAATCGTGCCTTGGCGCGCGAGCGGATCGAGCGGGCCTATGCGCAGTTTCCGATTTTGCTGGAGCGTCGGAAGCAGGCTGCCGGCACGTTGTCCGGCGGCCAGCAGCGGCAGTTGGAGATCGCTCGGGCGCTGCTGACGGACCCCACCGTGATGCTGATCGACGAGCCCACCGCCAGCATCGAACCGCGCATCGCGGCGCAGATCTATGCGTTGATTGCCGGACTGGCGCGCGATGGCAAGGCCATTCTGCTGGTGGATCAGAACATCAAGGGCGCGCTGGGCATTGCCGACTATGTCTATGTCATGCGCACCGGCACGCTGTTCGCGGAAGGCCCACGCGATGAATTCACCGACGATGTGGAGACGCTGGTCAGCCGGTGGCTGTATACGACGTGATGCGACGCGGCGGCCATGCCTTAGCTGCGCTGGCTCGCGATGACGGGTGGTTTTGCTGTGCTCCTGACAAGCAATGACAGGTGGCTGCGAATTGACGGCTGATCCGGGCTGACAGCATCATGTGGGTGTGAACCCAGGGGACACCGCATGACGATGAAGTCGAAGCACGTGGTGCTGATGGCGACTGTCGGCGCACTTGCCGCGACCGGCGCGGCACGGGCGGATAAGTTCCAGTGCGGGCGAACGGGTGGCGACTTTACCTATGGGTTGGAGGCGAACGTCGCCGGGCTCGACATGCAGGCCAATGCTGCCGCTTCGGTGCGCGATATCGCCATGAACACATATGAGACGCTGGTGACGCGCGACGAGAACATGAAGCCGTTGCTGCAGCTTGCCCAATCGGTGGATGTCAGTCCGGACAGCAAGGTGTTCACATTCAAGCTGCGCCAGGGCGTGCATTTCCATAACGGCAAACTGTTCACCTCGGCCGATGCGCGGGCCTCGTTCGAACGCTACGGCCGCGTCGGCATCGACCGTTCGATCCTGGCGCCGGTGGATCACTATGATACGCCCGATCCGAATACCTTCGTTATTGCCATGAAGGATGCACGGCCTGGATTTATCGAGGCGATGTCGTCGATCACCGTGCCGATCATCATCATCCCGGAAGAGAACAAGGACGCGCCGCCACAGCAGCTTCCCTCGATGGGAACCGGTCCGTGGCAGCTCGATAAGTTCGTCGCCGACAGTTACGTGAAATTGAAGCGCTTCGAAGGCTATACGCCGGACACGCGCTATGACGACATGTCAGGTTTTGGCGGCTACAAGGTGGTGTGCCTGAACACCGTGACGTTCCGCATGGTGCCGGAACCCGGTGCGCGCGTTGCCGGGCTGGAAACTGGCGAATTGCAGGGCGTGGAGGATGTTCCCACGACCGCGCAGAAGCGAGTTGGCGCGAACAAGGACATTCGCCTGCTGAAGCTGGACAACTTCTGGCTGAACGTCACCTATCCCAACTGGTCGGCGCCACCCACCAACAATCTGAAATTCCGCCAGGCGGTGGAGGCTGCGCTTGATTTCGACGAGGTGATGGAGGCCGCGAGCGACGGCGATTTCAAGCAGAATCCGTCATTCCAGTATCCTGGCACCACCTACTATACCGAGGTTGGCAAGGAGCTGCTCAATCAGCACAACGCGGAGAAGGCGAAGCAGCTTCTGAAGGAGGCCGGCTACAACGGCGAAAAGGTCGTGCTGCTAACCAACAAGGACTATCCCAGCCTGTACAACTCCGGCCTGGTCGTCTCGCAGCAGTTGAAGGCAGTTGGTATCAATGCCGAATTGCTGGTGCTCGACTGGCCGACCGCATTGCAGAAAGCGATGAACGGCACGCCGGACTGGAATTTCTTCTTCACGGGCTGGATCACCTACGTGGCGGTTGGCGGTGTCCAGACATTGCGCCCGATGGCGGAGCCCAATCCGGTGTACACGCCGCCCGGCGGGAAGACGGATCCCGAGTTCATGAAGGACTTCAATATAGTGGCGAATGGGCCGACGCTGGAGGAGCGACAGGCAGCATTCGCGCGCGCGCAGAAGATTGCACTGGAGCAGGTGATGGTGATTCCGATGGGCGTGATGCCGAAGGTACAGGCGGTGCGCGCCAACGTGGAGCACTACGTGCCGTTCTACAATCCGCGCATGTATAACGTGTGGCTGAAGAATTGAGGCAACGATTGCACCAGGCAGCCAATCCCGCCACATTGCAGCCGGCGCCCGTGTCAATGAACGGTGCCCCGTGTCAATGAACGGTGCCTTGCGCCAACTGATGAGCGTCGCCGAGTTCCTCGCCCGCTTTGATCTGCCCGCTTTGATCTGACCGAACCGACAGACGAGGCAACCGCATGAGCGAATCACAGACCCGCGCCGCATGGACCGGTGCAACCCTCGACTACCGCACCGATGGCCTGCACACGCTCGCAACCGCCGAGGTCGAGGAAATAGATGCGGCGCTGGGCCATCTGCGCGGGCTTGGCGATCTCGACTTCCCCGCCATCACGCCGCAAACCTTTCCGCTTCCCACCCTCGGCGGCTTCTTCCGCAACCTGCGCCACGAATTGCGCTTCGGCCGCGGCTTTGTGCTGCTGCGCGGTGTGCCGCGCGAACGTTATTCCACCGACGACATGGCGCGTATCTACTTCGGCCTGGGCGCGCATATCGGCACGCCGCTGCCGCAATCCTGGCAGGGCGAACTGCTCGGCCACGTGATCGACGTCAGCGACATCGAGCCCGGTGCGCGCGGCTACCATAAGGGTGGCGCGCAGCGCTTCCACACCAATTCCTGCGACGTCGTCTCCTTGATGTGCCTGCGCGAAGCGAAGGCCGGCGGCGCCAGTCGAATCTGCAGCGCGGTCGCGGTGCACCAGCGCCTTGCGCGGGAACGCCCCGATCTGCTCCAGGTGCTGCACGACGGCTTCATCTTCCGTCGCCGCGAGGTGGATGCCGAGCATGGCAGCGGCGTTCTGGTCCGCCGCGTCTCGGTGTTTGCCCGCACCGGCGACGAGGTTTCCGTGTTTCTCTCCGGCGACTACCCGAACCGCGCGGTCGAGGCCGGCGACGCCGTGATGACGCCGGCGCAACGTGAGGCACTGGATGAGGTGCAGCGCATCGCGGCGTCGCCCGATACCTATCTCGACATGAGCATTGGCGAGGGCGACATTCAGTTCCTCAACAACCGCCTGCTGCTGCACGGTCGCACCGAATACGAAGACCACCGCGAGATGGCACGCCGTCGTCACCTGCTGCGGCTCTGGTTGAAAGTTCCCGACTGGCCAGCGATTCCGGAAGGTCAGGCGATGCACACGTCGGAAGACCATCCGCTGTGGCTGCGGCAGCGCACTCCATTCATGGAAGTGCCGTCCCGCTATCTGGCGGAAATCACTGAAAGGCAGGCCGAACTGGCGCACTGATCCGCATCAGGCACCGGTATTGGCGGCATAGCGGTTTTGCGCGTTTATCTGGCGGGTCCCGACGTCTTTTTGCCGCTGGCGGAGGTATGGGCGGAACGCAGGAAAGCGATCTGTCTGCGCCATGGCCTGATTGGCGTCACGCCGCTGGATGACGCGGCCGATCAGCCGATTGCGTGGGCCGAACTGCCGGAATGGCGTCGCATCGCTCTGCGCAACGAGGCGCTGATCCTCTCGGCGGATGCGGTGATCGCCAACCTGACACCATTCCGCGGGCCCAGTGCGGACGTGGGAACGGCCTACGAAGTCGGTTTCATGCGCGCGCTTGGCCGGCCGGTGTTCGGCTACTCCACCACAGCCGCGCCATTCACTCAGCGGACGCGGGACTTTGCGGCAACCCATGGCGGCGCAATCGGCGGCAGCGGCGGCATTTGGCGCGACGCGGACGACATGCTGATCGAGCAGTTCGGCCTGACCGACAACCTGATGCTGGAAGCTGCCATCGTCGGTTCGGGCGGCCTGCTGATTATCGAGGAGGTCGATGCGCAAGCGCGCTGGACCGATCTCTCGGTGTTCGAGCGCTGCGTGCAGGCTGCGGCCGCGGTCTTGCGGGAACGGGCCGGAACCTGATCGGCTTCAGCGCGGGGCGGCCGGCCCGAGTGCCGCCGCAATGCCGAACTCCCCCGGCAATGCTCCCCTGGTGAACAGCCGTGTCACATGACCCATCTTGCGTCCGGGGCGCGCTTCCGTCTTGCCGTACAGATGCGGGATAAGCCCAGGCGTGGCGAGGATTGCCGGCCACAGAGCGGCGTCCTCCGGACCGATCAGATTCTTCATCACCGCGTCGGAGTGGCGGTTCGCTGGCGGCAGCGGCAGTCCGGCGATGGCGCGGACATGCATCTCGAACTGGCTCGCGGGGCAGGCATCGATCGTCCAGTGGCCGGAATTATGTGGCCGCGGGGCGATCTCGTTCACCAGGACGCGGCCTTGCGCGTCGACGAACATCTCCACCGCCAGCAGGCCGACCAGGTCCAGCGCGTCCGCGATGCGTCGGGCAATGGCCTGGGCCTGCCGATGCACCGCTTCGGGGATGCGCGCCGGCGCCAAGGTGATATCGAGTATGTGGTCGCGATGGCGATTTCCTACCGTGTCGAAGGCGGAGTAGGCGCCATCTTCACCGCGCGCGGCGACCACGCTGATCTCCTGGGAGAAGTCGATGAAACCCTCCAGGATCAATGGCTTGGGTGATAGCGCGGCGAATGCGTCGGCAACGTCGGCAGTACCGCGCAACATCGACTGGCCCTTGCCGTCATAGCCGAGCCGCGTGGTTTTCAGCACCGCCGGCAGGCCGATCCGTTCGACCGCCGCCCGCAATCCGTCGAGGTCTTCGACCGGTGCCCATGGCGCGGTGGGAACGCCGGCGCCGTTCAGGAATGCCTTTTCCAACACCCGATCCTGACTGGTTCGCAGGATGGCTGGGCGATGGCCTCACCGGCTTCAGAGATGCAAGAAGATCAAGTCCTTCTGCGCTGACATTCTCGAATTCGAAGCTGATCACGTCGACCGCGGCGGCAAATTCGCGAAGCCCGGCCGGCTCGTGATAGTCGCTGATGGTCACCGCGGCCGAAACCTGACTGGCGGGGCTATCGGTTTCGCGGGTGAGGATGTGGCAGCGATAGCCTAGCCGCGCGGCGGCGAGCGCCGACATGCGGCCGAGTTGACCGCCGCCGACCAAACCGATGGTGGCATTCGGCGGCAGTGGGAAAATCACGCCGCCCCCGCTCAACCGTCATGGCCGGGCTTTTCCCGGCTGGCCATCGCCGCACCGCTGCCAGCACGGGCGCCCCTGGCAGATCCGGGCATCACGGCAGGTTGCTGTTCCGCCGGCTCGTCAGCCACGGCGCGGGTCTGTTCCTGGCGCAACACATCCAGGCGGGTGGCCAGGTCCGAATCAGCGAGGGCAAGGATCGCGGCGGCCAGCAGCGCCGCGTTCACCGCGCCGGCCCGGCCGATCGCCAGAGTGCCCACCGGGACGCCGGCTGGCATCTGCACAATTGAAAGCAGGCTGTCCATCCCCTTGAGACTATGGGATTCCACCGGCACACCCAACACCGGCAACGGCGTCCAGGCCGCGCACATACCGGGCAGATGCGCCGCTCCGCCAGCACCCGCAATGATCACCTTCAGGCCTCGTTGGCGTGCATTGCCGGCATAATCGCGCAGCCGGTCCGGTGTCCGATGCGCGGACACGATACGGGTTTCGCACGGCACCGCCAGCCGTTCGAGCGTCTCGGCGGCGTGGCGCAACGTCTCCCAGTCGGACTGGCTGCCCATGATGATGCCGACCAGTGGCTCCATCAGGCGATGTTGTCCGGGATAAGCCGGCTCTCCAGCCAGGAAATCTCATCCTTCAGCATCAGCTTGCGCTTCTTCAGACGCTGCAGGTGCAACTGGTCAGCGGCGCCCTGGTCCGCCAGGCGCGCGATCACGGTATCCAGGTCACGATGTTCGCTGCGGAGTTCGTGCAGCTTCCGCAGCAGCGAGTCGCGATCCGTCAGCATCGTCGATCAATAGCACGAGGGGACACCCGCTACCCAGCCCCCAGGCAGCGGATTCGCCATGGTCTTGCACATGTCAATCGGGTTACCATACCCATCCGTGGCTCTGTTTTTTTGGAGGAGCTCCATGACCCTGCAGGCCCATCTCGATACCCTGAAGGAACGCCATGCCGCACTAGAGATGCGCATCGCGGATGAGGACCAAAGACCTCGGCCCGACACGGAAACCCTCGCGCGCCTGAAGATCGAGAAACTGCACGTCAAGGAGGAGATCGAACGCCTCCGCGTCCAGTGCGAATGACCTGACGCCCTGGCTGGTATTCAGGCGGCCTCGTCCGGCTCCGGCATCGGAGGCGGCGGGACCGCGCGACCTTCGCGCTCCAGCCGCTCGTTGGCCTGGGTGATCGCCGCGTTCAGATCCGTCTGGCTGCACAGGCCAAGTATAACCGGGTCGCGCGGCTTGATGTTGGCGCTGTTCCAGTGGCTGCGCTCGCGCACCTTCTGGATGGTGTCCTTGGTCGTGCCGAGAAGCTTGGAAACCTGCGCCTCGGTCAGTTGCGGGTAGTTGCGGATCAGGAAGGCGATGGCGTCGGGGCGGTCGTTGCGCTTGGCCACCGGCGTGTAGCGCGAGCCGCGCAACCGCTTCGGCATCGGCAGCGCGGTCGGCATCAGCTTCAGCCTTACGTCGGGGTCGGCCTCTGCGCGGCGGATTTCCTCGGCGGTGACCTGGCTGTTGGCGACCGGGTCGTAGCCGACGATGCCCTGCGCCACCTCGCCATCGGCGATCGCCTGCACCTCGAGCGGATGCATGCCGCAGAAATCGGCAATTTGGGTGAAGGTGAGCGCGGTTTTTTCGATCAGCCACACGGCGGTGGCCTTGGGCATCAGCGGCAGTGTCATGGCATGGTCATCCTTGGGCCAATGCTCGCGCGACGCGGGGACGCGCACCGCGGGCGCGGCCAGAGGCGGCATATGACAAGCGCTCCGGGGTGGGTCAAGGGTTATGGCCCGGTTTACAGGGCGATCGCGTGAATCTTCCACAGGGTGGTTCAGGCCATGACGACCGAAACATGTGGCGTTCGCAATTCAGCAAGGATTTTAACACGGAGGCAGAAGGGAGGGCCAACGGGAGGGCCATGGAGAAGGGATTCTTTGCGTTTTGCGCGAAGCGCAATATCTATTCTGCTCCGTGGTGCTCCATGGCCCTCCCTTCTGCCTCCGTGTTAGAATCCTTGCCTACGTCCCGCATCCACGGTCGCCGCTGGTGCTAGCCGAGAGCAGGTCAGCGGCCGCGCCAACCGCCGGTGCCATTCGAGCAATTGCCCTGACCGGTTTATGCTGGGGTTATGCTGCGCGTGCCGGTTCGGACAGGAGGCGAAACATGATGGAAGAGGAGGACGGCCCGGTTCGCAAACGGATCAGGCTGGAGAAGCTGGTGCTGGACACGCTGGGGATCGAGGAGCTGCGGGACTATATCGTCGAGTTGCGCGAGGAGATTTCCCGGGTGGAGGCAGACATCGAGCGCAAGCAGGGCCATCGCAGCGCGGCGGACGCGTTCTTCCGGCGGCCCTAGGCTTCGACGGCGGCAGATCGCCCAGGCCGTCGAGAACGGCCAGATCAATTGCCGTGATCAGGCGCGCCACCGTGCGCGCCGTTGCGAACTTCAGCAGGAGGTAGGCATCCGCCGTGACGAACGGGCGCTTTGCCTTCTCGGCCAGGGCCAGATACATGCAATCGTAGACTGAGTGATCCAGCAGGATCGACAGATCGACCGCCCGTCCCGCCACGCTGCGCATCGGGATCAGCTCGATTTCGGCGCTCGCGAGCAAGTCGATGGCCAGCGACGCCTCGGCCGCGGTCAATTCGCCGCGGCGCAGCTTCTTCCAGACGATATCGGCGCATTCGCCGACCAGCAGGTCCGGAGCCGAGTGATCGGCGCAGCTTGAGCGCCTGGCTGGTGCCGGCTTCGTTGATCACCTATTTCACCACGATGCTGGCGTCGATGACGTACTCTGCTCACCTGTCGTTCACGGCTTTCGCACAGCAGGGTCTCGGCGGGCGTGTGCGCGCCGGCGGTCAATGCCCGCAATTCGGCGGCCAGATCATCGAAGCCTGGCTCGGTTTCCTGGGCCAGCGCGTGACGCAAAATCTCGCGGACCTCCGCCTCGGCAGACCGGCCGTAACGGGCCGCGCGGCGCTTGAGATCTTAGGACCAGCGCAACGTCGCGATTGCGGACGCTGAGATTTCCGGACACGAGAAAGCCGCCGGCGAGCGGTGCCGGCATTGCCGGCAGACCAGGTGCGCCGGGCAACGAAAAGGGGCCGGCGAACCGGCCCCTTCGTCTGTTGCGCAAGTCGAGTCAGGCCGGCAAGTCGCGTCAGGCGGCCTTCACGGCGTCCTGCGTGTCGTTGGCGATCGCCGTCGGCGAGCCGGCGCCGATAGCGATCCGGCGCGGCTTCAGCGCCTCGGGCACCACCCGCTTCAGGCCGACATGCAGCAGGCCGTTCTGCAGGTCCGCGCCATCGACCACGATGTGGTCGGCAAGCACGAATCGGCGCTCGAACGCGCGGCCGGCGATGCCGCGATACAGCACCTCACCCTTCTGCCCGTCACTGGCCACCTTGCCGGAGATCACCAGGGTGTTCTCCTTTACGACAAGGTCCAGTTCCTCCGGACGAAAACCCGCCACCGCCATGGTCAGGCGGTAGGTATCGTCACCGGTCTTCTCGATGTTGTAGGGCGGATAGCTCGACGCCTCGGGGGCGGCAGCGGCGGTATCCATCAGTCGGGCCAGCCGGTCAAAGCCGATGGCGGTACGGAACAGCGGTGCGAAGTCGAACGTAGTCATGGCAAACCTCCTGCTTGAGCAAGGTCATGTGTCGGGACCGCCCGGATGGGCCGGCCCCATGAAGTCCGCCGGACCCCCAGTGGGGCATCCGGACACTACTGAAATTGGCAGGAAGTGCGCTGGTTCAAGAGGCTGCCCAGCAGGAAAACCGTGCTGAAACCAGGCTATTTCTTGATGCCAAGGCCGGCGAATTTCTTGTTGAATTTCGCGACCTGGCCACCGCTGTCGATGATGCGGTGTTGGCCGGTCCAGGCCGGATGCGACTTGGGATCGATGTCCAGCCGCAGCGTGTCGCCAGCCTTGCCGTAACAGGACCGCGTCTTGAACTGGGTCCCGTCGGTCATGACGACGTTGATTTCGTGATAGGTGGGGTGAATGCCTGGCTTCATGGCGCGCTCCTGACGGCGCCGCCGATACCGACCGGCCGCGCGAGCGCCGGCATATAGCCCCGGCGCTCGTCGAAAGCCAGTCCTTGCTGCCGCAACCCCTACTTGGTCGAAGCTTGCTTGTGAGACTGTGCCTTCTCGGCATTGTAGCGGAACATCTGGTCAGCCGTCTTCTTCTGCTGATCCGAGAGCGAGGCATACAGGGTCTGGAAGGCTGGCACCAATTTCTGCATGTCCTCTGCGTGCTCCTGCTCGATCTGCGCGAACGACTGCATGTTGTCGACCGCCGACATAGTTCCCATCTTCTGCGCGCGCTGCTGATAGGCTTCATCCATCTGCTTCGCGTTATCGCGCATGACCTGGGTGAACTGGTCCCATTGCGGCTTCTGCTCGGCCGTGATGTGCAGCCGGCTGTGCAGCTCGGTGATCCGCCGATCCACCATGCTGACCATCGTTTCGCCCGGCTGCCTGGCCGCCGAGGCGCTATGCGGCATCGCCTTGTGGGCGGTTCCGGACGGTGCGGTCGTGGTCTGGGCAGAGGTCGCGCGCTGCGACGATGGCGCCATGGTGGATGACGTGAGTGGCGGTGTTTGCGGCGTCACGGGGGACGTGCCTGACGGCGGCGTGGTGGTCGGCGTAGCCGTCGACTGCGCCCAGGCCGGCGCGGCGACCAGCATTGTGGTGATCAGCAAGGGTGCGGCACGGGTGAGCAGCGTCGCTTTCATTGCAGGCTTCTCCGTTGCGGGTTGGTGTTGGGCGCCCATTTGGCGCCCGCAGTTCCTAAGCTCGCCGCTAAATGTGGCGGGACTGGCGCATCACAGGAAGTTGTAGGTGTGGCGGTCGTCCGATAGGGCGAGCAAGCACACTACGACAGCGTGGCGCGCCAATAGGGCGGCGGCAGTTCCGGCTTGACCCCCAGGGCCTTTGCCGCGCGTAACGGCCATCCCGGGTCGGCCAGCAGCACGCGCGCAACGAACACCAGATCGGCGCGATCGTTGGCGACGATTTCCGCGGCGTGCGTCGGTTCCGTGATCAACCCGACCGCGCCGGTGGCGATGCCGGCGCGATGCTTCACCGCGTCCGCGAATGGCACCTGGTAGCCGGGATGCGTCGGAATGCGGACGTCGGGCGAGATGCCGCCCGACGAACAGTCGATCAGATCGACGTCGCCACGCGCCGCGAGCTTGCGGCACAGTGCAACGGTGTCGTCGATGGAGAGACCGCCCGGCAGGTAATCGACGCACGACAGGCGCACGAACAGCGGCAGATCGGCGGGCCATTCGGCGCGCACCGCGTCGATGGTCTCCATCAGGAAGCGGCTGCGTCCTGCCAGGTCGCCGCCATACGCGTCGTTGCGATGGTTGGCGATCGGCGACAGGAACGAATGCAGCAGGTAGCCGTGCGCCGCGTGGATTTCCACCACCTTCATGCCGGTCTCGCGCGCCATCCGCGCGGATGTGGCGAACTGTGCGGCGATGTCGGCGATCTCCGTCGTGGTCAGCGCGTGCGGATCGATGGCGTTCGGATGGAACGCGTTGGGACTTGGCGCCACCGGCACCCAGCCGCCGTCGTGCGGCGCGATCGGCTTGCTGCCTTCCCAGGTGCGCGTGGTGCTTGCCTTGCGACCGGCATGCGCAATCTGGATTCCCGGCACGGCACCGCCGCGCGCGATAATCGCGGCGAGGCGTGTCAGCAGCGCCTGATGCTGGGTGTTCCACAAGCCGAGGCAGTAGGGTGTGATGCGGCCGATTGCGCTGACATGGGTCGCCTCGGTGAACACGATGCCCGCGCCGCCCATGGCGCGCGCGCCGAGATGCTGCACGTGCCAATCGTCGCCGAGGCCGTTCTCGGCGCTGTACTGGCACATCGGCGCCACGACAATACGGTTGCGCGCAGTGACCGAGCGGAAGGTGATCGGTTCGAACAGTTTCGGCGTTGCCATGCGAGCGAGATTCCTGTGATTGCGTTGCCAGTGCAGTATGAGGCGCGTGCCCTTGCGTGGTCCACCGGCGCCATGCGAGGTTTTTGCCAAGCACATCCGATCCGAAGAGGGAAGCGACCATGAGCGGCTCCAATTTCGAAATCACCTCGTTGTTTGCCGATGGATTGCCAGATCCGGCGCCGCGTTTCGGCGGGTTCCCAAAATACAATTTCATCGGCGGCCATAACGACCCGGTGCAGATTCCGATCGAGGGTTTGATCGAGGCGACCGCATCCGTGCTGCGACGCGAAGGTTCGAAGCTGGCAATGTACAATCTGGCACAGGGGCCGCAGGGCTACGTCGGATTGCGCGAGTTCGTCGCTGACAAGCTGAAGCGCCATCGCGGCGTCAACGCGGACCGCGACAATGTGCTGATCACCACGGGATCCGGTCAGGGCATCGATATCGTCAGCCGGCTGTTCATCAATCCTGGCGACACGGTCATCCTGGAGGAGTTCTGCTACGCCGGCGCGATCAATCGCTTCAAGCGGGTTGGCGCTGAGATTGTTGGTGTGCCGCTTGATGAAGACGGCATGAGAATGGACGCGTTGGCGTCCACGTTGGAGGGACTGAAGCAGAAGGGCGTGACGCCGAAGTACATCTACACGATCCCGACGATCCAGAATCCGTCCGGCAGCATCCTGCCGCTGGAACGTCGGCAGCAGATGCTGGCGCTGGCCAAACAGTACGGCGTCGCGATCTTTGAAGACGAGTGCTACGCCGATCTGATCTGGGCAGGCGGCGCGCCGCCCGCGCTGTACGCGATGGCGCCGAAGCAGGTCGTGCATATCGGTTCGTTTTCGAAGTCGCTCGCGCCGGCATTGCGAGTTGGCTATGCGATTGCCGAGTGGCCAGTGCTGTCGCGCATGATCTCGTCAAAGACCGACAGCGGCACCGGCGCGCTGGATCAGATGATTGTCGCGGAGTACTTCACCAAGAACTTCGACAAACATATCGGCGCATTGTCGGGCGTGCTGAAGGAGAAGCTCGACACGATGGTGGAGGCGGTGGAACGCGAGTTCGGCACCAGCGCGGAGATGTGGAAGCCGAAGGGCGGCATCTTCCTGTGGTTCAAGCTGCCGGATGCGGTGGATGTGCGGAAATTGGTGAAGCCCGCGGCGGAGGCCGGGTTGAATTTCAATCCGGGACCGGAATGGGTATGCAATCCGGAACCGGCGAAGTCATACATGCGACTGTGCTTTGCGCTGCCGTCGAAGGAACAGATCCGCGAAGGCGTCGCGGCGCTGGCACAGGTTTGTTATGAGCAGACTGGCATTCCGGTACGCAGCGCGAATGTCGAGCGCGCCGGCGCTCGCCAATCGGTCTGAACGATGATCGCGCTGCACGTAAATGGTCGGCCGGTCAACGTTGCGGCAGAGGCAGCGACACCGTTGCTGGACGTGCTGCGGAATCAGCTCGATCTGAAAGGGTCCCGCTACGGCTGCGGACTTGAACAGTGCGGCAGTTGCATGGTGCTGGTGGATGGCGAGCCGGTGTATGCCTGCTCGCGTGAGATCGGCACCGTTGCGGGGCGCAGCATCACCACGATCGAGGGGATCGGCAGCGCCGCACAGCCGCATCCTTTGCAACAGGCATTCCTGGACGAGCAGGCTGGGCAGTGCGGCTATTGCCTGGCGGGAATTCTGATGAGCGCCAAGGCGTTGCTCGATCGCAACACGTCGCCGACGCGCGCGGACATCGTCGCCGCATTGGATAAGCATCTATGTCGCTGCGGTGCGCATCCGCGAATACTGCGTGCGGTGGAGAAAGCCGCGGCGGTTCTGCGGGAAGGGAAGGGTTCATGAGCGACACCTTGCCGTCGTCAATTCAGAACAATCGACGTCTGGAGAAGTGGCTGCGCTTCAACCCTGATCGCACGGTGCGCCTGGCCGTCGGCAAGGTGGAGCTGGGCCAGGGCAACGTCACCGCCTTGGCACAGATCGCCGCCGACGAATTGGATGTCAGCCTGGATCGCATCGCGGTGCTGTCCGGCGACACGCAGGATGCGCCGGATGAGGGCCAGACGACGTCGAGTCAGTCGATCGAGGTATCCGGCCGTTCGGTGCGTCTGGTGTCGGCGGAGTTGCGGGCACGTGTGCTGGATCGGTTGGCGCAGCGGCTGAACTGCAGCCCGTCGGAACTGAGCGTGGAAGACGGCGTGATCCGGCGTGGCGATGCATCGACCGGGCACGATTACTGGAATTTTGCGTCAGCCGAGGATTTTGCGCGCGATATCGAAGGGACCGCGACACCGAAGCCGCACACGGCGTATCGTGTGGTGGGCAAGCCGGTGCCGCGGCGCGACCTGCCGGCGAAAGTCTCAGGTGCTGCCTTCATCCATGACATGGTGCGGCCCGACATGCTGCACGCGCGCATCCTGCGCCAGCCGTGTCGTGGCGCGCATCTTGTCGCGTTCGATGAGGCGGCGGTGCGGCGCGCTGAACGCGGCGAGTTCCGCGTGGTGCGGGTCGGCGACTTCGTGGCGTTTGTGGGTGCGGATGAGACGGTGGTGCAGCGTGCCGCCGCGGTCGCTCCGATGCACGCCAGATGGGACAATGTGCGGCAGATCACGCCCGACCAGCAGGAAGCCGACTGGCTGGTCGGACGGCCATCCAACGATCGTGTGCTGGGGGCTGAACTGCCGCCTACGGCGACCGGGCAGTTGGTGGAGGCGAGCTATTCCCGCCCCTATATCGCGCATGCATCCATGGCGCCGTCCTGCGCATTGGCGGAATATCGCAACGGCCAACTTTCGGTGTGGTCGCACACGCAGGGCGTCTATCCGCTGCGTACCGCGCTGGCGAATGTACTGGGCATCGCGGCGGACGTGATCACCGTGCGTCATGCACATGGCGCCGGGTGTTACGGGCACAATGGCGCCGATGATGTCGCGGTGGATGCCGCGGTGATCGCGATGCAGATTCCGGATCAGTGCATCCGCGTGCAATGGCGGCGCGAGGAGGAGTTCGGTTTCGAGCCGTTCGGTCCTGCAATGCACGTCACGCTGCGTGCCGCGTTGGACGATGCGGGAAAACCCGTGGACTGGACTGCGGATATCTGGTCGCCAACGCATGTGCAGCGGCCGAGTACCGGCGGCAACCTGCTGACCCACGATGCGCTGCCGACGCCGCCACCGGATCCGCGCCCCACCGATCCGCCGGAAGCCAATGGCGGCGGCGGCACACGCAACGCGTTCCCGCTGTATGATTTCGCGCGCAAGCGGGTGATCCACCATCTGGTGCTGCAACCACCGGTGCGCACTTCGGCACTCCGTGGACTCGGCGCGTTGCCGAACGTGTTCGCGATCGAATGCTTCATGGATGAACTGGCGGAGCGTGCCGGTGTCGATCCGGTGGAATATCGCCTGTCGTTGCTGTCGGATACGCGCGCGCGACGTCTGATCGAGAATATTGCCGAACGCTGCAACTGGTCGGCGCGCGGGCCGGCCGGCAGTGGACGCGGCCTGGGTCTCGGCTGGGCGCAATACAAGAATCACGCCGCCTATGCTGCCGTCGCGGTCGAGGTGGAAGTGGACCAGGAGGTACGGCTGTTGCGCGTCTGGTGCGCGGCCGATGCCGGTCTGGTGATCAATCCCGATGGCGCGCGCAACCAGCTTGAGGGCGGCATCGTGCAAGCGGCCAGCATGACGCTGAAGGAGCAGGTGCGGATGGAAGGCGATGGCGTCACGTCGCTCGACTGGGCCGGCTATCCGATCCTGCGTTTTTCGGAGGTGCCGGAGATCAGCACGGAAATCATCCACGCACCCGACCTGCCGACCTTGGGCATGGGTGAGGCGACGTTCGGTCCCACTGCCGCCGCGATCGGCAACGCGGTCGCGCATGCACTGGGCACGCGCATCAGGGAGATGCCGCTGACCCGCGAGCGCATTGCGGCGGCGTTGTTGAAATAGCGGCGCAGCGCGTTCCGTCGATCGGTGGTTACGCCTTCACGAACGGGCATCCGCCATCGGCGAGCGGGCGCCACGCTTCATTCGGCGGAATGCTCACCAACTGCTTGCAGTAGTCGAAAGGATACTTCGACTCGGCCGGCGTTTTCACCTGCCACAGATGCATCACATGCATCACGCGGCCGTCCTCACGGATCTGCACGTCGGTGTTGTACATGTCGTTGACGGGCGTCGCCTTCATCTTCGCCACTACCGTATCGGCGTCGGTGGTGCCGGCGGCCTTCACACACTTCAGCCAGTGTGTCGCAGCGGCGTAGTTGGCGGCGTGCAGCAAGCCGGGGACCATGCCGTTCATCTTGGCAGCCCAGCGCTTCGACCAGGCGCGGGTCTTGTCGGTCATGTCCCAGTAGAACGAGTTGGTATAGACCAGCCCCTGGCAGGTTTTCAGGCCCAGCGAATGCACGTCGTTGATCGCCATCAGCAGCGTCGCCATGCGAACACCGCCCTGTGACAGGCCGAACTCGGCTGCCTGCTTGATGCAGTTCTGCAGATCGGTGCCGGCGTTGGCGAACCCGAACACTTTCGCGCCGGACGCTTTGGCCTGCACCAGGTAGCTGGAGAAATCCGCAGTCGCCAGCGGCGCCCTTACGGTGCCAAGCACCTTGCCACCGGCGGCCTGCACGGCGGCGATGGTGTCGCGTTCCAGAGCGTAGCCGAACGCATAGTCCGCGGTGATGAAGAACCAGGTGGTGCCGCCTGCCTTGGTCAGTGCACTGCCGGTTCCGTGCGCCAGTGCGTACGTGTCATAGGCCCAGTGGATGCCGTAGGGTGAGCACTGCTTGCCGGTCATGTCCGAAGACGCCGGACCGGTGATCAGATAGATGCGCTTCTTCTCACGGCAGACCTGCTGGATCGCAAGACCGGAGGATGAGGCAGCGCCATCGGCCAGCACATCGACCGCTTGATTATCGATCCATTCGCGGGCCAACGCGCTGGCGACGTCCGGCTTGTTCTGATCGTCGGCCTGCATCACCTCGATTGGCCGGCCGAGTACCGAACCACCGAAATCCTGCACCGCCAGTTCGACCGCCACGCGGTTGCCTGGACCGCCGACGTCGCGATACGGGCCGCTCATGTCGCTGAGCAGACCGATCTTCACCGGCTTCGACGTGCTCTGCGCGCGCAGGATGCCGGGCATTGCGAGCGGTGCCGCGGCCAGTGCGCTGACGACGGCACGACGGGAAAATTTCTGCATCGGTTCTCTCGTGACGAGGTTGGCGAGGTAAGGCGTTTATGGCTGGGACGGTGCCGCGACGACGGTGAAGGCGCTATCGCATACTGGTATTGAGCTTTTCCAGTGCCGCGGACCCGGGGCACAACGCTGCCTCGTCCAGATCGTTGAACGGCGTGATCACCGTGTTCATGTGGTGGTGCAGGTCTTCCGGATCTGGATCGACATACAACAACCCGGTGACGATTTCGCCGGCCGCCTGTCGCTGCTGAAGATAGGTCATTGCCGCGATCCGGTCGTGCACGTCGTAGTCGTTGGACAGCTTGCGCAGCCGCAGCACCGAGCCGTCGTGCTGCTTCACCATCTCTACGGTGCCGGCGGCATATTCGACGGTGATGGGTTCGCGGCCGGGGATCACGTCGAGATAGTTCACCGCCAGGTTGTGCTCGCGCACATAGTCGAAGCTGGTGTGCGAGCCTTCGTGGTTGTTGAACGCGACGCAGGGCGAGATGCAATCGATGAAGGCAGCGCCTTGATGCTTCAGCGCTGCCTCGATCAACGGCACCAACTGTTCCTTGTCGCCGGAGAAGCTGCGCGCGACAAACGTGGCGCCGAGTTGCAGCGCCATGGCGATCAGGTCGATCGCCTCGTCGTTGTTCACCACGCCGCGGCGGCTCTTGGCGCCCTTGTCGGAGGTGGCGGAGAACTGCCCCTTGGTCAGGCCATACACGCCGTTGTTCTCGACGATGTAGGTCATGTTCACGCCGCGCCGCATGACATGGGCGAACTGGCCGATGCCGATCGACGCGCTGTCGCCGTCGCCCGACACGCCAAGGTAGATCAGGTCACGGTTCGCCAGGTTTGCGCCGGTCAGCACCGACGGCATGCGGCCATGCACCGAGTTGAAGCCGTGCGATGCGCCGAGGAAATAGGTCGGCGTCTTGGACGAGCAGCCGATGCCGGACAGCTTGGCGATGCGATGTGGCGGCAGCTCCAGATTGAAGCAGGCACGCACGATCGCGGCACTGATCGAAATCATGGCCGCAGCCGGCGCACAGCGTGGACACCGCACCTTCGTAGTCGCGCCGCGTGAAGCCGAGTGAATTGGTCGGCAGAGCGGGATGATGCAGCTTGGGCTTGGGAAGGAAGGTCATGGCACCGCCTTGCGGAACGGGACAACTTTCAACTGGTCAACCTTGTCGGTGATGGCGCCGGAGATGAAGCGCGCGGTGATCGGCGTGCCGTTGAAATGCAGCACGCGGGTCAGCTTCGCGGGGTCGATCTCCAGTTCGTTCACCAGCAGCGTGCGCAACTGTGCGTCGCGGTTCTGCTCCACCACGAACAACTGGTCATGCTCGGCAATGAAGGTCTTTACGTCGTTGTGGAATGGGAAGCCGCGCACACGCAGCAGATCGAGGTGAATGCCGCGTTCGGCCAGGATTTCCTCCGCCTCGTCCATCGCCGGGCTGGTGGAACCGAAATAGATCGCGCCAAGCCGAGTGGGTTCCTTCGCCGGCCGCGCGATGGGCCGCGGCACAAGGTTTTTCGCGGTGTCGAACTTCTTCAGCAGCCGCAGCATGTTTTCTTCGTAGTCGGGACCTTCCTCGCTGTAGCGTGCGCGGCGGTCCTTGGACGTGCCGCGAGTGAAGAACGCGCCGCGCGTGGGATGCGTGCCGGGATAGGTGCGATACGGTATGCCGTCGCCGTCCACATCCAGGTAGCGGCCGAAATCCTTGCCGGCTTCCAGTTCTTCCGCGGTCATCACCTTGCCGCGGTCCATCTTGCGGCTGTCGTCCCACACGAACGGTTTGGTCAGCCGCTCGTTCATGCCGATTTCGAGATCGAGCATGACGAAGATCGGCGTTTGCAGCCGGTCCGCCAGATCGAACGACAGCGCGCCGAATTCGAAGCACTCGTAGGGGTCTTCGGGGAACAGCAGCACGTGCTTGGTATCGCCGTGCGAGGCGTAGGCGCAACTGAGGATGTCGGTCTGCTGCGTGCGTGTGGGCATGCCGGTGGATGGGCCGGAACGCTGCACGTCGAAGATCACCGCGGGGATTTCCGCGAAATATGCCAGGCCGATGAATTCCTGCATCAGCGAGATGCCTGGTCCGGATGTCGCGGTGAATGCCCGCGCGCCGTTCCAAGCCGCGCCGATCACCATGCCGATCGACGCCAGCTCGTCTTCCGCCTGCACGATGGCGAACTTGTTCTGCTTGGTCAGCGGATCGACCCGGTAGCGGTTGCAGTACCGCGTGAACGCCTCGGCCAGCGACGAAGACGGCGTGATGGGATACCACGCACAGACCGTCGCGCCACCATACACCGCACCCAGGGCGGCGGCGGCATTGCCTTCGATGAAGATGCGATCGCCGACCGCATCGGCGCGACGCAGCGTCAGGCCGATCGGGCAATCCAGATTGGCCAGCGCATAATCGCGTCCCATGTGCAACGCCTGCACATTGGCAGCGATCAGCTTGTCGCGGCCGCGGAACTGCTCGGCCAGCAGCTTTTCGATCTCCGCCGTGTCCATCTGCAACAGCGCCGCCAGCACACCGAGATAAACGATGTTCTTGAACAGCTGCCGTTGCCGCGATTCGGTGTACGCCTTGTTGGTGATCTCGGTCAGCGGCACGCCGATCACCACGATGTCGTCGCGGAATCGCGACGGTGGCATCGGCTTGGTGGAATCGTAGAACAGATAACCGCCCGGCTCGATGGACGCGATGTCCTGTGTCCAGGTCTGCGGATTCATCGCCACCATCAGATCGACGCCGCCGCCGCGTGCGCCAAGATGCCCTGCCTCGGAGATCCGCACCTCATACCAGGTCGGCAGCCCCTGGATGTTGGATGGGAAGATGTTGCGCGGCGTGATCGGCACGCCCATGCGCAGGATCGATTTGGCGAACAGCGCATTGGCGCTCGCCGACCCCGACCCGTTGACGTTGGCGAACTTGACGACGAAGTCGTTGACGCGCTGGAGACCAGCTACGCGGTCTGTAGACTGCAACATACGTGTTCCGCCTGTGCCACATCGAGAAGGAAGCGCTGCATATCCCAAGCGCCGGTGGGGCACCGCTCGGCGCACAGGCCGCAGTGCAGGCAGACATCCTCGTCTTTCACCATCACGCGGCCGGTCTTCAGGGCGTCGGAGACATAAAGATCCTGCGTCGCATCGAAAGCCGGTGCGCTCAGCCGCAACCGCAGTTCGGGCTCGTCGCCGTTCTCGGTGAAGCTGATGCAGTCCACCGGGCAGATATCCACGCAGGCATCGCACTCGATGCACAGTGCATCGGTGAACACCGTCTGCACGTCGCAATTCAGGCAACGCTGCGCTTCCGCGAACGCCAGCTTGTCATCGAAGCCGAGTTCCACCTCGGCCTTGATGTCGCGCAGTGCAATCGCCTTGTCGCGGTGCGGCACCTTGAAGCGCAGGTCGAGCGAGATGTCGTTGTCGTAGCTCCACTCGTGGATGCCCATCTTCTGCGACGCCAGCGTAACCATCGGCGGCGGCCGATCGCGCACATCCTCATTCTGGCAGAACTTGTGGATGGAGATCGCCGCCTGGTGCCCGTGCGCCACCGCCCAGATGATGTTTTTCGGCCCGAACGCCGCGTCGCCACCGAAGAAGACGCGCGGGTTTGTGCAACCCATGGTGACTTCATCGACCACCGGCATATCCCATTGGTCGAACTCGATGCCGGCATCGCGCTCGATCCACGGAAACGCGTTCTCCTGGCCCACCGCCACCAGCACGTCGTCGCATTCGATGTGCTGATCGGGATCGCCGGTCGGCACCAGCCTGCGGCGGCCTTTCGCGTCGCGCTCGGCCTTCACCTTTTCGAACAGCACGCCGGTCAGCCTGCCGTCCTTGTGGGTGAATTCCTTGGGCACCATCATGTTGAGGATCGGAATGTCCTCGTGCATGGCGTCCTGCTTTTCCCAAGGCGACGCCTTCATCTCCTCGAAGCCGGATCGCACGATGACCTTCACGTCCTCACCGCCCAGTCGGCGCGACGACCGGCAGCAGTCCATGGCGGTGTTGCCGCCGCCAAGCACGATGACGCGCTTGCCGATCTTGGTGATATGGCCGAACGACACCGACGACAGCCAATCGATGCCGATGTGGATGTTGGCCGCGCCTTCATGCCGGCCGGGGATCGGCAGGTCGCGCCCGCGCGGTGCGCCGCAGCCGACGAAGATCGCATCGTAGTTTTCCGCCAGCAGTGCCTTCAGGCTGTCGATGCGCTGGCCGAGCCGCATTTCCATGCCGAGGTCGGTGATGTAGGCGACTTCCTCGTCGATGATGTGCTCGGGGAGGCGGAATTTCGGGATCTGGCTGCGGATCATGCCGCCGGCGCGTGGATCGGAATCGAACAGCACCAACTCGTAGCCTATCGGAGCGAGGTCACGGGCCACGGTCAGCGAGGCGGGGCCGGCGCCGATCAGGGCGATTCGCTTGCCGTTGCCGTGTTCGGCGGGCTTGGGCAGGCGGTGGCGGATGTCCCCTTTGTAATCCGCCGCAACGCGTTTCAGACGGCAGATCGCCACCGGTTCTTCTTCCACACGGCCGCGACGGCACGCCGGCTCACATGGGCGATCGCAGGTGCGACCCAAAATCCCCGGGAATACGTTGGATTTCCAGTTGACCATGAAAGCGTCGGCATAGCGGCCATCAGCGATCAGCCGGATGTATTCAGGCACGGGCGTATGGGCGGGACACGCCCATTGGCAATCGACCACTTTGTGGAAGTAATCGGGGTTACCGATATCGGTGGGCTGCAAGTCGGACTCCTCTCCCCGGCGTGTAATGACGCCGAAACCGTGGCACAGGGCCATGGGCGCTGAGGCTTCTGGGGGCCCGCGCGTCCCACGTCAACCATTCTAGCGCAGCATGGGCTTGGAACAAATGGGCATGTTGGAATCAAATCAATCCACGGTCAGGAGAGCCTCGGCAGCAGCGGACAGCGAGGCGCCGGCGAACGGATTGATAATGCGCATGCCGTCGAACATTGTGCCGTCGGACAGGTCGTCGGTCAGGATAGCGGTGCATCCGGCCTCGGCAGCGGTTTTGACCAGCAACGCGTCCCAATAGGACGCTCGGCCGGACGCGGAGTGTCGGTGTCACGCCACCTGCCGCAGCAGCCAAGTGCGTCCCGCGTCGGTGGTACTGACGAAGCCCATTCGCTGCAACGCGCCCAATACGGAGCCGACCTTCGGGGCCACGCGGCGGCCCTGGCGGAAGCGCGCGGCCAGCGTGCTCGCGTCGAGCGGCAGAGTGGCGGCGGCGAGCACGGCCATGACGGCGGCGGTCTGCGCCGTTTCGTCCGTGGGGAAGTCGGGCTTTGGACCGGCGGTTTGGGTCACCTGTGCCGCGCGCATAGTGCCGCCTTCGAGGTCGAGTTCGGCCTTCTGCCGCGGCGTGCCGAATCGCGGAATTTGGTAGTCGGGGCGCAACCAGCGGACGAGGCCGCTCGCCTCCTCCTGCGCGCGCTCGCGGTTGAGCGCGACGAGGCGGGCGAGGATGTCGTTGTCGCTGAGGTCGGCGGGCCAGCCGTAGGCGTCGGCGACGGCGACATCCAGCCTATCGTGCAGTTCCTTCAGGATCAGCACGAGGCCGTCGTCAAAGATGCGGCGGTCGGCCGGGGCGAGCGCAGCGGAATTGGTGCCGGTACGTAACTTCTCCAGCACGTTGTAGAGACCGGTGAGGGTGAGGTGAGGGTGCTCGTCCAGGACGCGCTTGCGGTGGGAGTCGAGGTCTTCCGCGATTTCGCGGATTATTTCCGCTTGCGCTTGGTTTGGTAACGGAAAGGGAAAGGGATCAAAACATACCGATTTGACGTAAACTGGACGATCCTCGAGGAGACCCCCTGCCGCTAGCGACCATACGATATTTATGTGGCTCGAAAGGACTCCCAGCATCAAAGCATCATCCAGACCGATAGCCAGCAACTTGTTGTCGGGCAAGATGGTCGCGTCGAGGAGTTGAAAGACTCGATGTTTTGCTGTCTCTACCGTCGCAATGTAGCGTGACAGGCCTTCAAGGACGGGCCGCATCTCACGGCGAGGCTCACCGAATACCCACCAGTTGATCCGGTAGCTGTCCCGCGGATTGGCATCTCGTTCCGGCTTTACTGTTCTGAGAACATGCTGATAAACCTCTGGGTACTCTCGTCGAACGTCGCTCGCTGTACAACCGTGCAAATCAATGACCATAACTTCGGCGAGGCCGTTGCGTGAGATCCCGTCCATTGCGGTACTCACGGATGTGGTTTTCGAGACCACGGCGTTTGCCGAGGCCCAGGTGATCGGCAACCACTCGGGACACGATGAAGCCTTGTCCATGCAGCCTTACGCCAGGTGAACAGATCCCATCGTTTGCCGAAAGAGTCACCGCCTTGGTTACGTCGATGCCAATTGTCAGGTCCGAGTTGATCCGCCCGACATGCCCTACGAGCTCAATGACGGGCGCGTCAGTATCAACGGCAGACTCCGCAGTAACTTCGAGCAAGATGCCCTCTGACATCCCTGCCTCCCCGACTGTCATCGCGATGCGTACGGCAGCGGAATCTGTTGCAGCCTTGGTCCAGGGATGGTCGGGTATCGCCATCACGATCGACATAGGAGACTTTGCATCGAAGTGTCGTTCGACCACGCGGCGCTGAAACACCTGGGTAATTGAATTCGTGGTCACCAGACCGAACCGACGAAGCGCGCTCCCCTTTCCGGTTAGAAGTTTGGCGGCATGATCCCACCAGTACATCACGAAGTCCGCCAACTCGTTCATTGCAGGATGCGCCACCCACAGTGCCTCCGCACGCTCGTCCCCAAGCCGGCTCCGCAAATCCTTACCGCCTACGAAGGGCGGGTTCCCCACTATGAACTCCGCTTCGGGCCACTCCGGTTGTCGCGGATTATCATAGCGGTACACCTCCACTTCCGTCCCGTCCGGGCTAACCCGCGTGATCGGCTTGCCGCTCTTGTCCCGCACCAGCGTGACCGTCGCCTCCAACACCGCATCCTTCACCACGATGTTATGGAACGCCTTCAAAATCGGCTCGGACGGGAATCCGCTCTGCGTTCGCAGGTGCCACTGCAAATAGCCGATCCACAGCACCAGCTCGGCAATCGCCGCCGCGCGCGGATTGATCTCCAACCCGAGGAACTGGTGCGGATCGACCGTATGACCTTCCAGCCCACGCAATGCCTCCTGCCCGCCGAGATCGGCCAGCGCCTCCAGCACCTCACCTTCCAGCCGCTTCACCAGTTCCAGCGAGACATACAAAAAGTTTCCCGTGCCGCACGCCGGGTCGAGTATCCGCGTCTTGCACAGCGTCTCGTGGAACGCAGTGATCGTCGCCACTGCGTCTTTCATGCGGCCTTCCGCCTTCTGCCGCTCCGCGGTGGACAGCGCGCGGTCCCAGTCGGCGCGTAGCGGCTCGATGATCGTCGCTACCACCAGCCGCTCGACATAGGCGCGCGGCGTGTAATGCGCGCCGAGCCGCCGCCGTTCCTTCGCATCCAGCGCCTGTTCCAGCAGCGTGCCGAAGATGGAAGGATCGACGTCGCGCCAGTCATGCGATGCCGCCTGACGCAGCTCGCCGATCTCCTCGCGGCGCAGCGGCAATACGGTCCGAGTCTTGAAGAATTCGCCGTTGAACCGCTTCACCCGCGCCTCGATGGCAATGGCGAAGTCGCCGCGGTCCATTGCCTCCCAGAGCTGGCCGACCATCGGCACCAGCCGATCCGGGTCCTGTTCGCAGCGCTCCAGCAGGTGGCGGAATGACTCGTTCGGCAGCAAGCCGACGCTTTGCGCGAACATGGTGAACAGGCAGCGCATCAGGAACATCGCCACGTCTTCCGGCGCGTGATGCTCAGCTTCCAGCGCCTTCGACACCGCGGCGAGGCGTTCAGCGATGGCGCGTGTGGCCCGCGCCGCTTTGTGGGCGGGATCGAGCGACATCGGATCGGTCCAGATCTGCACCAGCCGCGCGCGCACCTCGGCGTCGCGCAGGTCCTCAAGGTAGACGCGGAACGACTGCCTATCGGGGAACTGCGCGTAGTTCTTTCCCTGGCCGGAGAAGTCGGCATAGACCTCCAGCACGTGGCCGACGTCGCACACCAGGATGAACGGCGGCCATCCGTGCGAGACCGGCAGCGCGCGCGCGTAGCCCTCGGCCTGGCGTCGCGCGTTGAACATCAGAACGTCCCAGGCGCGGCTGGCGCTGCGTGCCCCGCGCCGGGACGGTTCGGCGCCGGCGAAAAGATCGGGCTGGCCAGGTACCTCTTTCTTGCCGCCCTTCTGCCGCGATTGCTTGGCCTCCAGCACGAAGCAGCCGCGCTTGTAGAGGTCGATACGCCGGTGGGAGACGCCGCCTTCGCCATCGAGGTCCTGCACCACCCGCTCGAACACATAATCATTCGTCTCGGTGGTTGCCGAAGCGGGATCCGGCCGGGCCACGCCGAGCACGTCGCAGAGCTCGCTGAGGAACAGGGCGTAGTTGGCGCGTTCTTGGCCGCCTTCGCGACCCTGCCAACGCGTGATGAAAGCCTCGACTGACGGCAGGGTGACCGGACCAGGGCCCGCGGCAATCCTGTCCAGCTTCCGCCTGACGTCCCGTGGCGTTCCGCCCCTGACACCCTGCGACCAGTCCGCGATGATGGGCAGCTCTGAGGTGTCAATCTGTTCGTCGGGCAGAGCTGCCAGCCTACGCAAACGTTCCAGTTGCCCGGCGTCAGGTGCCTTGCTCATACGCTCTCCGCTCGCGTCGCTCCGCCTTGCGCGCGCCGATGATGCGGACCCTCTCTTCGTCATGTGGATCGGGATACGTATGCCATACCACCAGGATTACAACGCCGTGGGCGTAACCCATAATCTGCCATCGTTCCTCGCCAGCTTCATGGCGATTTTGCCGGAGAATGTGGTTGGGGTCATCCCACACCAGTTGCGCATCCTCGAACGAGACTCCGTGCTTGGTGAAATTCGTCCGTGCTTTCTCTGGATCCCATTCGAACCGGATCATGCAACGCGGATCGCGCCGCGCAGTGATTGCAGGTCCGTCCGATCCTCTGGCAGCCGCAAGCCCGCCATTGGTGACCGCTGCACGCCTTTAGGGCCGCATCGAGAACCGTGACTCTCCCGGGGTGCGCAGCGGCGCCGCCAGGTTGGCGAATTCGCACAACAGGCGGCGGGTATCGCGCGGATCGATGACCTCTTCCACCCAGAACGTCTCCGCGGTGCGGTAGGGCGAGCGCAGCCGGTTCAGCCGCGCCTCGATCTCCTCCATCTTGGCCGCCGGGTCGGGCGCGGCGTCGATTTCGGCCCGGTAGGCTGCCTCGATCCCACCCTCCAGAGGCAATGACCCCCAACTTGCCGACGGCCAGGCATAACGCTGGCACAAATGGCTCACCGGCTGATGGCCCAGTCCGCCGACGCCGTAGCAGTTGCGCACCACGATGCTGCACCACGGCACGGTGGTCTGGTTGATCGCCGACAGGGCACGCACGCCCCAGCGGATCACCGCGCTGCTTTCGGCGGCGAGGCCGACCTGGAAGCCCGGGCAATCCACCAGATGCACGATCGGCAAATGGAAGGTCTGCGCCATGTCGACGAAGCGGATGATCTTGTTGCAGGCATCCGCCGTCCAGGCGCCGCCGTGGAACAGCGGGTCGCCGGCCAGCAGGGCGACCGGCCAGCCATCGAGGCGGCAGAACCCGGTGATGATCGGCCGGCCGAAGCCGCGCGCCATCTCGAAGAAGCTGCCCTTGTCGGCGAGCGCTTCGATGATGCGGCGCATGTGGTAGGCTTCTTTCCTGGCGCGCGGGATCGCGGAAATCAGGAATTCATCGCGCCGTTGCGGATCGTCCCAGCTGCGCAGACGAGGCGGCACGTCCCAGATCGAACTCGGCAGGTAAGACAGAAAGCGGCGGGCGGCCTCGAACGCTTCGTCCTCGGAATCCACCGCATGATCGACCGCCCCGCAGGCGGTCTGGATCTCCCAGCCGCCGAGTTCCTGCTTGGTGCGCGGCTCGCCCAGGCGTTCCACCACCGGTGGGCCGGCGACGAAAACCGCGGCGATCTCCTTGACCATCACCGAATAATGGCTGGCTGCCAGCCGTGCGGCGCCGAGACCGGCCACCGACCCCAGGCCGAGCGCCACCACCGGAACGGTGCCCATATTGTTGGCCACCAGGTCGAACGATGTGGTCTCGGACAGGCCGCCGGGCAGGTTCGCGCGGCCGGTGGTCTCGATCGTCTTCACCGAACCGCCGCCGCCGGAGCCCTCGATCAGGCGGATGATCGGCATGCGGAATTCGGCTGCGATCTGTTCCGACATTTTCGGCTTGCCCTTGATCGAGGCATCCGCCGAACCGCCGCGCAGCGTAAAGTCGTCGCCGGCGATCACCACCGGCCTGCCGTCCACGGTGCCGCGACCGAACACGCAGTTGGCCGGCGTGAACGCGGCAATCTGCCTGCTGTCGTGGTCGTAGGTCGCCTTGCCCGCGATTGCGCCGATTTCGTGGAAGCTGTCCGGATCCAGCATCTGGTCGATCCGTTCGCGCACGGTGAGGCGGCCGCCCTTGTGCTGGCGGGCAACACGCTCCGCGCCGCCCAGTTCCTTTGCCAGCGCCACGCGCGCGCGGAGTTCGGCGAGTTCCGGTTCCCAACCTACAGGGGCGGTCTGTTGCGGGCGTGGTGGCGGTGCGTCGTCGGGCATTGGGTTGCTGCTGTCCTGCGGTTGTCGGACGCTATGGCAGGGCAGGTCGGCATGCAAACGCCACTGGCGGCGGTGTTATCCGGAGGGTTTCGTGCGCGCGCCGCCGTTATTGCCCGGAACCGGCTGGTCGCATGAATGCGGTCCGTCGAGCGACAGCCAGTATCAGCCGACTGCCGATGCGTTTAAGGAGTTCCAGGACATCGGCCTCTGGGCCGTTGGGTCGGCCGCACGCCAGCCAGAGGCCCAGTAGTACAGCGCCATAGACAGCAGCACCCGTCGCGCATGCAGACAGCAAGTGGATGGCGTTTGACCCTTCGGGAGCTGTGCCGGACGTCCAGCCAAGTCCGGTCATGCAGAGAACTGCCGCCATGCTGCCTGCCGCGATCATGCAGCGCCAAATCTGCCCAATCAGCTGCGACGGTGGTATTTTGAAAGCATGAAACGCCAGGACGGAATAGATCGCCTGTTCAAGCAGCACGGTCACTGCCATGGCGACCGCCGCGCCCGGAATCCCCCAGTGCCACACACAGAACACCAGCAATGAGATCTGTATCACAGCCATCGCGACGAGAATAATAATCTGCGATCGAAAATAGGTGAAGGCGCTGAACAGTGTAGAACTGATGCGTCCCATCACACCAAACACACCGGCCAATGCCATGATCTGCACGACCGGCGTTGCTTCTATCCACTTCGAGCCGAACGCGAGGACAACGAGCGGAGCGGCAACACTCGATATGCCGATGCTGGCGGGCAGCGCGATCAACCAGGTTGACGCGATGATGCGGAGGTAGGTCTCGGCCACGCTGATGCCGGCACGCCGCGCGGCCGAGAAGCTGGCAAAGCAAACCCGACATAGCGGGTCGATCAATTCGCTTTCCGGCATCGTCGCAATCTCGGCGCCCAGCGTATAGACGCCGAGCAGGGCGGGGCTGAGCATACGGCCGATGGTCATGATGACGCTGCGGCCCCGGATCATCCGCACCATGCTGATCAACCAGGTCCACAACGAGAAGCCGGAGAGCTCGCGCCAAGCCTGCAGCGATAGCCTCGGACGGAAGGGATGCATGACGTAGCTGCTGGCGACCCGCAGCACTCGGGCAGTGAGAATGCCCGCGACCAATGCCCAGTAATTGCGCCAGATCAGTGCCAGGGTGATCGTAACAGCGACCTGGGCGATGCGCGGAAATATGGAGAGCTGGAACTCCCTTCGGAAGGCGAAGTGCCGGCGAAAGTCCGCGATGCCGATGTTTTCGAGTGCGTCGAGCAATACGGCACCGGCAAAGGCCAGTACGACATAGGTCAGGCGCGGATCGCCGAAGAATGTGGCGAACGGCAATGCCGACGCACTGATAATGACGGCGGTGCTGAGACCACGCAGAACGTTCACCGTGAATGCGGTATCATAGAATGCGCGGGTGGGCGCTGTCGCGCGTATGATGGCCTCTTCAAGTCCGAGATCGGCCAGGATGTCCACCGCACGCGAGAAGCTCATCGCCAGCGCGACGATGCCGAAGTCGGCGGGGACGAGGACGCGCGCCAGGACGAGCGTGCTGAGGAAACCCAGGGCTCGGGTGGCGGCGCGCCAGCCGATGGTCCAGCCCGCTCCGCCTGCGGTCTGTTCCAGAAGGGCCCCTGTTCCCGAGGGCGGTTTCATGACTGGGTGCATCCGTGATGTGAACTGGCCGAGGCAACTGTCGCGACAGCCATCGGTACTGTCGGACCGATCGTGCCGCACGTCTAACCGCGGCCCTGTTCTGACATAATGCTGGTCCCGGCCCGGTCGTGGTCTTCCAGCTTGTCGTCGTCGGCAGCCACGCGCACACCAGTCAACCGCTCGAATGCGGCGGCATCTTCGGCGAAGTGTGCAGCAAGCCACTTGCGGTCATCCGGCGTCATCTCAGGGATCGAACGTGTGATTATCCGTTTGGCATACGGGTGGAGGCCGCTTGGCAGAACGGTCGAAATAATGGTCGACAGCACTTTCATTCGCTCTTCGCCGGCCAGATTTCTTAGTTTCAGGCCGAGCGGGCTATACAGGAACGCCTGATTCCGCGGTTCCTCTCGGTGAAACGCAAATTCGCCTCGCTCGACGCCGAAGAATTCGCTGCATTTGCGCGCGACCAGCAGAGGATCGCGGGCAAATTCCGCAAAACTCACGATGAGAAATCTATCCCGAGGAAAGAAGTTCAGAAACAGCTTGATCTGCTGGTAATAGAAGCTGGCCATGACATAATAGCGTGATCGGTCGACCGCTTCGTGAAGCGAGAGGCGTTCGCGGCCAGCCCGAACTTCATGCCAATACGCTGAATAGCATCGTTCGGCTGGGTCACGCACCATATAGACGAACCTGGCCTGCGGGCTGACCTCGTGGATTCTGCTCGGGACCACATCCGGCCGATCGCTCAACAGCGTGTTGGATCTGACCATGGAGTAACTTACCGAGGCGTCGATTAAGATCGCGTCAAGCCGGCGAAAACAGGAGCGGTACCAATCAAGGCCGCTTTCCCAGTTGACCGAAAAAAAGTCCGGCTCCTTGGGAGTCGACAGCACGATCTTCGGATGCTGGCCCAGGATTGCTGACAGACTTGTCGTCCCCGCTCGCTGGGCGCCGATGATGAAGGCTTCAGGCGGGAATGACATTGTCTTCTTCCGAACGAGCGAATCAGACCGGATTTTAGACAACGGACCATTTGTAGTCCAACGCAAAGTTGCCGCGGAGGTGGCTCCTGATTTCCTGGTCTAGCCACTCGAAGCAGGGCTTTGCCTCGGGGACGCCCAGTCGGTTTGCAATGGCAAGTGCGCCGCGCGTGTAGGAGGGGTAAGTAATCTGCCCGGACGTTACAAGCTCCAGATGATTGGGATCAGGAACCTGCCAGCTCTGGAGGGTGACATTCAAATCCCAGGCCTCCGCCCAGGACCGTGCCCACGGCGAGTTTTCGTGCGCGCGAAGCGCCATGCGATACGGCGTGCAGCGCCCGCGATTCCAGCCGCTCTTCCCGTCGGTGCGTGCAACGCATGACCCGATCTTCCAGCGGTGGATCGGCGCCCAGTCAGCATGGCCCATCAGTACCAGCCAGCCGAGGATGAATGCCTCGAATTCGTCCTGCCATGGCGAGGTCATAGTGCCGGCATCTAGTGGCCCATCGGCTCTGGACCCAAAGGATTCCTCATTGGTTCTGAACACGGTTGTTGTTGGACTGGCCGTACTGTTGACGAACTTGGCGGTCATCCAGTCGTGCTGCTTGCCAAGCAGCGTGCGAAAATAGCTGCGCGGTAGCAGCCATCGGGGGGTCGTATCGGGGATGACCATCGCCGCCTGGCCAAGCGTTCGTAGCGACCAGGCATGGGCGCGCACCTGTCCCGTGAAATATCGATATTGCGCTGGTCTCTCCAGCAGGTTGAACGTCACCTGGAACTGCATGGTCTCCAGGTGATAGGGATCGCCTGTCAGCAGAAAGGGTACATACGCGACGGCTGGCTCGTGAGCGCTGTCGAGTTGGATACCCGTCTTGGCTTGGGGGATGAATGGGTTGCCGGTTTCGCGCGAATAGAGATCGGCATTTGCGTAGTGGATGGCGTCGAGCGGCGCGCCGGTGTTCTCGTCGCGGAAACACCAGGGCAAGGTTCCCGCACCCTCACCCTGCGCTAACACTGTTGCCAGAGCCGACTTTCGCTCGGTGCAGATATACTCACCCTGCCACTCCGTAACCGGTCCAATATCGCCGCGTTCACCGGTCGCGGGCATGGCGCGGTAGATGCCGGCCAATTCCATGATCTGGTACGACTCCTGACGGGTGGGTCGGGCCGTTCCGTTATTCACGTTGTTGTCGTAGTGCGGCAGTAAGCCACTGGACATCAGGTCGGTTACTCTGGTCGTGACGGGGCGGGGCGAAGATTGCCACCGCCAGCGCGAGAACCAGTAATGCCTCGGCACATCGACGGTATGGACAGTCCTGCCCCCGCGCAAGATGGTCACCTTGTAGGCATCCAGATTGGCGGGCGGGGCTTTCGACCAAAGCCGTCCGAGTTCAAATACCGCTTCGGCTCTGTTCGTGCCGCGATCGGCGCGGAAGAATACCGTCAGCGGCAACTCGTCGTGCGTGACGCGTATGCAACCCTGCACGAAGCGCTTACGCGGATCGGTGTAGTCGCCGAGGTCGGTTCCGGTCGCTTCGTCGTAGCGATACGTATCGCCCTTGTATTCAACCACCGCGGACAATGCGCCAGCGCCAGGATCTACCGACGGTGTGGCAGTGTCAGTCGCCAAGCCAGCGGGTGCGCCGCTGGCAGTCGAACAGCCGGCAAGCCCGAGGGCTGCCGAACTACCGAGAAGCAGTGTTCTGCGTTGCATGCCTTCCTCCCGACCGAGCTGCTGGCTGCTCGTACGCCGTTTGCCACTTCAACATAGAGTCCATCAGCCTCGGAACGACCCCAACCGCGTGGCTCAATGTGCTTACTCTATGTGTCGTCATCTGCACGACTTCCCGGCGGAGGCCCCGGCTGCGATATTTTGCAGGGCCTGGTCGATTGTCGCGGCCGTCAGCACCTGTCCAAATGTCTCGCTGTTACCCACCATTCGGGTGATGAGTTTCTCACCGAGTGCACTCTTATAGTGGCCAGGCTCCCAATACCAACGCATTGCAGTCTTATGGTCGTCGGCCGCGGGAAAGGGCTCCAACGCGAATTGCGAATATCCGGAAAAATCCAGAATAGTGACCAGCTCCCGTCCCGAGCCAGCCGCGCTATCAACCACCGACACGAGAGCTCGCTTCCATGCCTCGAAACCTGGCCACAACCCGTCCTCGTGCCACAATTCCAGCAGCGAGCAGTGATAGGGATTTATGTACAGGATCAAACGCGCACGATGCGTCACGGCAAGCCGTACCATTGCATCGATATACCTGAAATTTGCATGCCGCAGCGGCTGATCGAAATCCGGCGGCGCATACGCGGCATATTGTGCGGCATAGGCATTGTATTTCTGCGCGAAGAGGGCGTGATACCCCTCGCGCCGTGCGATAACGCCGAACTCGTGATGGGGATTGAACCCTGCCTTGGTCATCGTAACCGCACGTCCCGGGTCCTGATCGAGCATGGTTGAGAAACTATCAACGACTGCATTGATCGTCAGCGTTGTGGCAAGACGGTCCTGCCAAAGCTGGATATTTCGCTGAGGGTTCGGGTGACCATTTCGGCCGAGCGGCAGCCGTGTCGCCTCACTTTCTGGCACTCCCCTGCTTCGAATGTCACCGGGCTCAAGAAAATCCGGAAAATCCACTGCAACGACCACGAGCCGCGGCGGTGCGGTTTCCATCGCATGGCGGAGTCGAATCAAGGCAATAGCCAGGTCACGCCCGCTCTCGGCCGCGTTGAACACCGGCCGATCGTCTTGTGGCCATAGCGGGCTCTCAGGGTCGAGGCCAATCTCGACTCGCGAGTTACCGAGTAGCAGCGTGCGCGGTCTCATTCGTTCAAGCAGGTATTCCTTCACGAAGGCAGAGTGTCGGTAGGCCAGTGGCTTCAACTCGGTGAGCCCTGGAATTGAAGGTGTGCCGTACATTCGGTACGGATCAACCAATACCGTCAGCAGCACCGTGCAGAGCGCCAGCACGGCGATCGTCAATGCTGCTATCGTCAGATAACCGCGCCGCAACGCCGATGTAACAGGGAGGGTCTCTAAAACTGCCAATAGAGAAACTCGCTGAAGCGGGTGATCGAGATGATGCTGATGAATGCCACGGTGCCAATTGCTACCGCCCACCCCGGCGAGGGCATCCATTCCAGTCGACGCCGGTTAAAAGCTGGCTGCACTTCTTCCAGTACCGGATCGAAGCGGCGGAATATCTGCTGCGTGTTGGGTAGAAGGAATGCAATGAGCCCGAGCGCGCCGATCCACAGCCATGCCTGTACCAATTGAGTACCGGATCCTTCGGCGAAGTGAATGCCGAGGGCCCGCAAGAGAGGCTGAAAATCCCGCAGGGCTGGGGATAGACCCTGTGGAAGTACGGCTCCTGCCTGTCCAGCCATGCCACGTAACATGTCCAATGCCGCTGTGAAGTTCGGTGATCTGAAAAAGGTCCAGGCGACGACGACGGCAATGAAGGTCAGTAGCCATCCCATGGCCTCACCCAGTCGGGAGCCGCGGAAGCGCATCGCCAATTTGCTCTTTTGTGCAATCGTCGCCCAACCATGGTCGATCGAGAGGTAGAGCCCGTGTAGGCCACCCCACGCTACGAAGGTCCAATTCGCGCCGTGCCAAAGTCCGCCAAGCAGCATGGTAAGCATCAGATTGAGGTAACGGCGTGCCGTCCCGTGCCGGTTACCGCCAAGCGATATGTAGAGGTAATCGCGGAGGAAGCGCGACAGCGTCATATGCCAGCGTCGCCAGAATTCGATGATACTGGTCGCCTTGTAGGGTGAATTGAAATTCATCGGGAACTGGATGTGAAAGCACCGTGCGGCGCCAATCGCCATGTCTGAATACCCTGAGAAATCAAAATAAAGCTGAAAGGTGTATGCGAGCGTGCCGCCCCAGGCTGCGAACAGGTCAAGCGGTCTGCCACTCGCCGCGGCCGCAAAAATGGGATTGGCATAAGGCGCGATGCCGTCAGCCAGCACGGTCTTTTTGCACAGACCGACAACGAAGATGGAAAGGCCTATTGTGAGGTCGCTTGCTTCCAGGCGGCGTCGTGCGGACGGCGTTAGCTGCGGCAGGATTTCACTGTAGCGAAGGATTGGTCCGGCAACCAACCGTGGAAAGAACGATACGAAGAGTGCATAGCGCAGGAGGTCTGCGCGATATAGATGGCCTCTCTTGATGTCGATCAGATAGCCGATCTGTTCGAAGGTAAAGAAGGAGATACCGAGCGGCAGAATGATGTGAGACAATGTGAAGCCTGTCCCGGTTACCGCAGCAAGATTCGTGATCAGAAAGTTTGCATACTTGAAATAGCAAAGCACGATGAGATTGAAGGTCACGCCGAAAAAAAGCCACCGGGCCGCCCGTACCTCCTTTTGCTGTTCAACCGCCAGTTCAAGAGCGTTTCCAACGCCGTAATTGACCAGGATCGAGGTTGCGAGCAGCGCCAGGAACCGTACGTCCCAGGCAGCGTAAAAGATGAACGAAACGGCGATGATGGCGACGACTCGCGCGCGCTCGCTTATACGGTCCGCGAGAGAATGCAGCAGCAAGGCCGCGGGGAAGAACAGAAACAGGAATTCGTAGGAGTTGAACAGCACGATACGATCTAGCCTCTTTCGGCGGCGTTCGTCGCCGCACCGCTCCGGCCATGGGGCACGTTGGTCGGGACGATGTCATGTTCAGCGTTGGTTGCACCATACACGACCGTGATCATCTGCCTCGCTGGTTATTGATGCAGCACTGCACTGTTACTCATCTGGCGAACCACCGACCCAAACAAGGCAATCTGACCTGCAGTGGTCTCGTCCCAACTGAACCGCTCCGCATACGCGCGGGTCGTCGCCCGTGCGGGAAGATTTGCGAACATGCCGCATACCGCTGAAGCGATCCCATCCGGCGTGTTCTCCTGGGCGATAACGCCGGCTTCGGGAGCCTGCACAACTTCGGGATTGCCCCAGATATTGCTGGCGACGACTGGCGTGCCGCACGCCATGGCTTCCAGCAGAACGTTGGCCCAACCTTCGCGGCTGGAGGCCAGCACGAGAGCATCTGCCGCACCGTACAGCATCGGCAGTTCGGCATGCGGCCGTGCACCCAGTAACCTGACACGGCTCGTCAGCCCGAGCCGTTCGATCAACGCGGACAGACGCCCGCGCTCTGGCCCTTCACCGACGATGATAAGATCCATCTCCGGTAATTGCGTCATCGCTTCGATGACCCGGTGATGCCCCTTGCGGTCGATCAGCAGACCAACCGAAATAAGCGTCGGGCGGACAAGTCCGAGTGCCGCGCGTGCCATATCGCGATCCACCGGGCGGAACAGCGTCGTATCAACGCCATTGCGCAGTACAGTTACCTTATCAGGCGACGCGCCGAGATCGACCAGCGCAGCCTTGATCGCGGCACTCACGCCGATCAGCGCGGCAGCCCCATCGATGGCTCGGCGGATCAGGCGACGCGGGAGAGCGTATTGTGGGATCAGGCTGACGTCGGTGCCGCGTGCCGTGATAACAACGGGAATGCCCAGCCGTTGACCAAGCCAGACGGCGGCGACACCGTCCGGATAGACGTAATGCGCATCGATTGCGTCAACACCCTGGACTTCGACAGGCAAGCGTTGAATGGACCGTAATGCAGCCCAGTACAGCAGGTAAGGCGCGATCGACATGCCGAACCGGGGGACCACCGGATAACGTGGGTGATGCACCACGATGCCATGGCGGATTTCATGTTGGCGCCACAGACGCATACTTTGCCCAGTCGCCGAAGCGCTGCGACGGGCTCGGAAACCACGGCACCGGTGCCACGACAGTGCTGGCGATCACGCCGCTTGCCACCAAATGACGCAGGCGGTTTTCCACGAAGATACCGTGGTTGGGCTGCATGTCGTTGGGGTACAGCGTCGAGAACGTCAGAAGTCGGATCGCTGCCATCGCCGATTGGGATCCTGCCGAACGGTCTGGACCGGCTGTGTTCCGCCCTGCGAACCGTCTCGCCGCCAGGTCTCGGTCGGTGCAGACGTGACCGAGCTTCTCGTTCGCATTGCGAAGGGCCACCAGGTCTCGCTTGGCTTGGAATGGTCGACACAGGACCAAATTACCAACCAACCGACGCCGAGCATGATCAGCCCAAACAGGGCGCCTAGCATCGGTTATTTCCTTCGCATGGCGGGATTCTTCCAGCGACATTGGACGGCGATGTGATCCATCGTTGTGCGCAAGAAGTAGTGCGTCGCATCATCGCGACAGAGCCAGTTGAGACGGCATCGCGGCGACTTCAAACCGTCGAGGCGAAACACTCTGGCGCAGTGCCGCCTTTACGTGCTCATGCACGGCAGCAACTACGACAAGCAGGGTGAAATAATAATCCCAGTAGCATAATGACAGAAAGCTGCCGCCAACGAGATAGGCGATCATCGAAACCTGCGACATCTTCGCCAGATTGACGCACCATTCGAGCCCAGGAACGCCCGTGGCCCGTTTGATGACACGTCGCGCATAAATGGCGGCAGAGGCGGTAATGCCGACCCAGGCAAAAAAGGTCGGGAAGCCATGCTCGGCGAGTACCTCGAGCCAGATACTGTGAACCGCCCGCTCTTCGGCTCCAGGTAAAAACCGATCGACGATTGGCTGCGAATATGTGGCAAAAAATCCACCGCCAATCAATGGACGCGCCTTGGCGATTACCCAGGCTACATTCCATATTTGCGAAACTGTCCATCGCGGACGCGTCCTGCCTGGTAATCCTGGATCGAGTGCATTCGTTCGATCCAACTCTGCCGGCATGAAGGCGATGGCACTCGCGACCATAATAAGGATGACGATGCCTGAAACGATCTTGCCTGGGCTCTTGCACCAGAGATAGAAGCTCACTGCTCCCAATGCGAGTAATGCGCCTCGCGAATAACTGCCGACCACAGCGAACAGTGTCAGTGCCATCGTCAGCGTGAAGCCCGACCCGAATCACGGCATGCCGGGACTCCAGTCGCAGGTAATTCATCAACGGAATGCACACAAGAAGGCCGACGGCGAGCTGGTTGTTGTCGAAGATCATCGAACTTGGTGGCCCCCAAACCTTGTTGGAACCGCCACCTCCAGAGTGAACACGCCGCCCTTGATCCCATATATGGCAAGCGACAGTACCATTATCCATACCAGTGCATGGATGCGCTCCTTGCTGGTGAGAAGCGCGGCTGTGACGAGCAGGAACAGAAAGACCTTGAAGACCGGCTTCGTACTTTGCCAGCACATCAGCCATGGGGGCGAGCGCGAAGCAGGTGGTGATTGTAATCATGCACCAGGAATAGCGCGATGCACACAGTCACCCCATTCCAGGGAAAGCGCTTTGGCTCACGCGCGACCAGGCATCCAACCATGGTGGCGACGAAAATCATCATCGCCCATGGCATCGCGAGTGCGATGCCGCCGTAAACCTCGCGGTGCGGATTCCCGAACGATATCCATGACCACAAGATGACGCCGACGAACGGCTTCACCAAGGCGATGGGTACCAGCATGATCAGTTCAAAGAATAGCGCAGCCGACCGCACGCCTCACCTGTCCGAATGCAAGAATGCCACCACGCCGTCCAGTCCGCGCCTCAGGTCTTGCCGAGCTGATCGAGCAGCTTTTGTGCGTCCGCCTTCTCCGTGAATTGCGCCTTGTTCGCCACGACCGCGTTCAGCAGCTTGACCGCCTCGTCCTTCTGGCCGGTGTCGTTCAAGGCAACGGCATAGTGATACAGGATCCGAGGATCGCTTCCCGCCTGGGCCGCGGCTTGACGCAACAGCGTTACGCCCTTCGCCGCGTCGCCGACTGGAAACCAGGATCCAGCCGAGTGTATCGGCGGTCTGGCCTCCGGGCGACAGGATGTAGGCCTGATGCGCGGTTGCTTCGGCACGCTTGTCGCCCTGCTGCTGATAAACCCAGGCGAGATTGTTAAGCGCCACCGGGTCATGCGGCTTCGTGGCCAGCACAAGTTGCAGGTTCTTCACCGCATCGTCGAAGTGCTTTGCCGCGATATCCAGATCGGCGAGCTGCTGGGTGGATACCATATCATTCGGATGCTGTGCGATCCAATCGCTCAGCACCTTGATCGCCGCATCGCCCTGGCCGCTGCGCAACAAGGCCCCGGTCAACCGCCCGACCAGCATCTCTGACGGTGCCGCCGTCATTGCGTCCTGATAGGCCTTGACTGCATCCGCCGGGCGATTCGCTGCCATATAGACATCGCCGATCAGCGCGCGAGCCGGCTGGAAATCGTGGTCCTGATCCTGGAGCTGCTTGGCGGTTGCCACGGCGGCATCAACCCCGCTCGCCTTCAGGTCGACCATCACGTAGTCCTGGTAGAGCTGATAGTTGCGCGGGGTGGCCGCCAGCCCTTCCTTGATGGTGTTCCGCGCATGTTCATAGTCGCCGGCCTGCAGCAGCAGACTTTCCAGTTGCCCGCCGCGCCGGCAAGCGACTGTCGGGTCGAGCTTCAGGATCTGGCGCGTAGGTGTCGCGGGCCTGGTCCTTTTGGTCGAGTGCGATCTGCGCTGCGGCCTTCAGGTTGCAGCATGTCGATATTGCTGTCGGACGGCTTGTCCTTGTTGACCAGGTCAAGCGCTTCGGCTGGCTTGCCGGAGCGGATATAGAGATCGCCCAGGCTGGCAGTCAGGCGCGTGTTGGCCGGGTTGCGCATCGTGCGCCTTCTCGACCAGGGCGATCGCCTGCGGCATCCGGTTGGTCTGCACATACTGCGACGCGAGCATGGTCAGCGCGGGTTCCGAGCGCAGGATTCTTGTCCAGGATCGCGTCAGGATCTGCTCTGCATCCGTCGGCTTGCCCTGCATCGCCGCAACGCGTGCCAGATTGATCTGGGCCGGCACGAAATCAGGATGGTTCTTCAGAATGTCGCGGAACGTGGCGCGTTGCCCCGGCGAATCGAGCTGCGCCAGTTTCAGCAGGCCCTCGAGATTCTCGACCACCGGCGTATCGCCCTGTGCGGCGCGCACCTTGTTCGATCGCGTCCTTGGCCTTGTCGAGATCGCCGGTTGCCAGTGCGGCAAAGAACAGCGCTTCGCCAACCTGTGGCGCCGTCGGCGCCAGTTGCAACGTGTGTTCCAGATCGCCCATCGCCGATTCGGCTTCGCCCATGCCCATGCGGGCGCTCGCCAGCCGCGTCTGCAGACCGACATCGTTCGGCGCCAGCTTTCCGCCTTCTGGAACGCCTTCACTGCGTCGTCGCCGCGGCCTGTCGCGGCATAGGCGCGGCCAAGCAGGTCGTAGGTCTCGGCGTCGGCATGACCGGACTCGACGACCTTGGCCAAGCGTGTCCGCGGCAAGATCCGGGCGGCGCTTGGCGAATTCCAGCCGGGCCAGCACCTTGTAGGCGGCCAGATCGTTCGGCGACGCGCGCGATATACCGGCGTATCGCTTCCTCGGCCTGGGCAGACTGCCCAAGCTGCTCCTTGACGATTGCCTGCAGGAAATAGCCGCGCGGGATCCGCGCCGATGTAGGCGTTGATTTTTTCCAGCGTCGCATCAGCAGCCTTGAAGTCCTTGGTCTGCGCCTGCAGCACTGCCTGTAGATAGATCGCCTGCACGTTGCCTGGTGTCGCCTTCAGACGGCATCGAGATCGGCCTTCGCCTTGTCGGGTTGGTTGGTGGCGATCAGCAGTCCGGCGCGATCGAGCAGCGCCTTCATGTTGCCGGGCTGATCGGTCAGCATCTGATCAAGCACCGCAAGCGCGCCCTTCATGTCTCCCTTCGTGCGCAATATTTCGGCCTTCGCCAGCAACGCCTCGGCCGATTTCGGCTGCGCATTGATCGCGCGATCGATCTTCGCCAGTGCGCCATCGATGTCGCCACGCGAGGCTAGCAGCCTGGCGCTTGCCAGCAATGGTTCCACCGCGTTCGGCGCGGTCTGTCTCGGCAAGCGCGAAGGAAGCCTGCGCCGCATCATCGTCTTGCAGGGCGATCTGCGCATAGCCGCGCGCCACCAGGATCGATGCGTCCAGCACGGCGTCCTTGCCGTCCGGCTGCAGATCGTTCAGCAGGTCCTTGTACTTCTGCTGCGCCAGCATTGCCTGGGCCAACAGCGGCACCGCCTGATGGGGGTCGAAGCCACGATCGCGCGCCGCGCGCGCCTCGCGTTCCGCCGCCACCGGATCGCCCAGATCAAGGCTCACCTTGCCGAGCCAGAAATGCGCCTCGGCGTTCTGTGGATCGGATCGCACGGCATTCCGAAGATCGATCTGTGCGGCGCGCAGGTCGCCCTTCTGCATCGCCTTGCGCGCATCGGCAAGGTCGTCGGCGTGCGCCGTCGCCGGCAGAACGCCGATCCAGCCGCACACCAGGAGCCAACCCAGATGCTGATAGCGCATGCGATTTGACCTCATTCCGTATCAAGCCTGGGCTCGTCTGCCTCCGCACCCGCGTCGACGGTCTTGCCAGGATCGATTTCTATGCCGTGGACTTCCATCAGCCCGTACAGCGTTGGCCGGCTGATGCCGAGCAGCTTGGCCGCCACGGAAAGTGTGCCGTTGCTGCGGGCCAGCGCCAGATGCAGGACCTCGCGTTCGGCCCTGAGACGCGCTGCCCGCAGATCGAGCGGCACCACCGTATCCGAAGTGCGGTGCCAGTTCCAGATCCGGCGCGTCGATCATCCGCCGTTCCGCCATCACGACCGCTCGTTTCATGCGGTTTTCCAGTTCGCGCACGTTGCCTGGCCAAGCGTGGCATCGATAGCGCGGCGGTCGCGGCTTCGGTGAAGCCGCGGAGGTTGCGGCCGAATTCACGATTGAAGCGACCCAGGAAATAATTCGCGAGCAGCAAGGCGTCGCCGCCGCGGTCGCGCAGCGGCGGAATGCGGACGGTCACCGCGTTCATGCGATAGAACAGGTCGCCGCGGAACGAGCCTTCGTCGACCCGCTCCTGAAGGCTCGAATTGGTGGCCGAGACGATGCGAACGTCAACCTGGATGCGTTGCCGGCCGCCGATCCGCTCGACGATCTGATCCTGCAGGAAGCGCAGCAGCTTGACCTGCAGCGGGTGCGGCAGGTCGCCGATCTCGTCGAGGAACAGCGTGCCGTGATGGGCGCTCTCGATCTTGCCGATGGTCTGCTTGACCGCGCCGGTGAAGGCGCCACGCTCGTAGCCGAACAGCTCGCATTCCAGCAGGTTCTCCGGAATCGCACCGCAGTTGATGGCGACGAATGGCTGCTTGGCGCGCGGCCCCAGATCATGCAGCGCCTGGGCCAGCGCTTCCTTGCCGGTGCCGCTTTCGCCCAGCAGCAGCACCGGCACATGGGTCGCGGCGAGCTTCTCGACGTCGCGGCAGATCTTCAGCATCGCCTCGTTGGCAGTGATGATCCGTTCGATCGGCGAGCGCGCCGGCATCGCCGCGAGCCGCCGGTTCTCGTCCTCCAGCCGATGCAGGTTGAGCCCGCGCTCGATGATCGTGCGCAGCACCTCGATTTCGACCGGCTTCTCGCAGAAGTCATAGGCGCCGGAGCTGACCGCTTTCAGTGCGTTCTTGCGCTCGCCGTTGCCGGTGACGACGATGACCTTGGTCTCCGGTGCGATGTGCAGCACCTCTTCGAGCGTGGCGAACCCTTCGGAGACGCCATCCGGATCAGGCGGCAGTCCAAGGTCCATGATGACGACCGGCGGACGCTCCTTTTGCATGATCGCGACGGCCGATGGGCGGGCGTTGGCCATCACCACCTCGCATGACGGGAACGCCCAGCGATACTGCGAGCGAAGCCCCTCATCATCCTCGACGATCAGCAGCTTTGGCTTTGACGGCCATGGCGGTGCCTCAGGCCGGCAGCGTCGCGACGTCGGCGACGGCCAGGCGGACCGAGGGGAGCAGCAGGCGCATCGTCGTGCCGCCCGGCTTGCGGCTCAGCACCAGCAGATCGCCGCCGGCCTCGCGCAGCAGTTCGCGCGCCTGATACGCGCCGATGCCGTGTCCGCCGCCCTTCGTCGTGGCGAAGGGGCGGAACAATTCGTCGCGAATGAACTCGGGTGTCATTCCCGGGCCGTCGTCGATGATATCGACCACCACGCTCAGCGCCTCGTGGCGGACCAGTCACGCGGACCGGGCTGCGCGTTGCCGGATGCCTCGATCGCGTTGTTCAGCAGATGCTGGACCACGGCATCGAATGCTTCCGGATCCATCGCCACACCGGCACTGTCTCCGTCATCGGACAATGCGACCGGCGTCTCTGCTGACCTGGCTGGTGATCTCCACTGATATCCTTCAGCCGTTGGACCGGTGTGATAAGCGCATGGTTGCGCTCCTGTCGATCAGCCTGCAGCCGCGTCAGCAGACGCGTGATCTTGCCGACCGAAGCACGCACGGTTGCCAGCATGTCCCGCTGGAATTCCGGGTTGTCGGCGTGGACTTCGGCATTGGTAAGCAGCATCGAAAGCTGGCCAGAAACATTCTTTATGTCGTGAATGACGAACGCAAAGCGCTGACTGTACTCGCGCAATTGCTGCGTCTGTGACAGTACCTGCGCCGCCAGTTGTTCGGCGACCCTACTGGCCACCTCGCGTCCGATGATCCGTAGCAGATCGAACACCTCGCGGTCCAGCTTGAACTGCGCGCGCGAGCGAGCCAGCACGACGAAACCGATCAGGCTGCCCTGATGGTTGAGCGGCACGGCGAGCCATGTGCGCGCCAGTTCGCCCAGCCATTCGGTGTACCGGCGGTATCTGGTCCAGCTCGACGATCCAGTCGCCGTCGCGGAATTCCGGACCAGCAGGTGGCCGGGCGGAATCGGCTGCGTGACGGCGGGCATGTTCCAGGAGCCGGCCCACTGGAATGCCACTTCCTCCGGCGCACGCACGAACAGGGCGCCAGCCGGGCTGTCGACGACTTCTGCTACCGCGCGGATCGCCCGCACCGGCAGGCTGGTATGGGCGGCCGGTGCGGTCAGAGTGTCGATGCAGCGTCATCCACTCTCGCCGATAGTCATAGCGATGGCTGAAGAAGTTATCGACCACGATCGAGCGGATGCGCGAGCGCGCCGAGCCCGAGGTCAGCAGGACCGCTACCACCAGCACGCCGGCGAAGATCAGCGAAACCTCGGCGACGTAGCCCCATTCGGCGCCACTGCGGCGGAAGATCTCGCCGGTGGCAGCGAGGCCGAGCAGGAAAATGCCGCTGATCACCAGCGTGGCGCTGTGGAACACCACGTCGCGCGAGACGTGGATATCGATCGCCCAGCGGCGGTTGCGCGCCGCTGCCAGCGCGATCAATGGCGCGGCAAGAGCAGTCGCACTGGCGCGGCCCTCGAACAGCGGCATCGAGATCCGGCGGAACAGCAGTGCGTCCGCGTAGAGCACGAGGTCGTAGAGAAACAGCCCGCCAGCGCCACACAGAGCAGATTGATGTGCCAGCGGGCGTCGGACGGCGTGTTGAAATAGAGGTTCTCGATCAGCAGAAGGTTGCAGACGGCGAAGCCGAGCGGAATCGCAATACTGATCGACCACAGAGACGCCGGCGACTCTTCGGACAGCAAATCGATCAGCGGCAGCCCGCCCACCAGCACAGACCGAGCAGCCCCATGGTGGTGAACGCCTGCATGAGCTGCCGGTGCACGGTGACCGAGCGGCGATAGAGATGCAGCAGAAAGCCGTACCAGGCCGCCGAGCGAGCAAGCTCCAAGCCAGCCGGCACGGTCCGCCAAATGGATGCCGCCCCAGCCCAGGGCGACCGTTGCTGCCCAGGCACGCAGTGACCAGGCAGGCGCCCGGCCGAGCCAAAGGCCCGGCTCGGCTCTGCCTCTGCCGCACAGAATAAGGGTCGCAAGGCCGGCATACAAGTGCCGCGCAACCGGCGTGCAGCAGCATCAGGGCTGACACAGAGTGGCTCATTCTGCGCAGCCGTCACGCGTGGCCGCGGCAAGCCGGCATTGCGGACGCCGCGATAGTCAGCGAGCGCCTTCACGGAACAGGATGACGCGCACGGTGGCGAGCAGGATCAGCAGGTCCAGCAACAGGCCGCGGTTCTTCACGTAGTACAGGTCGTATGCGAGTTTCTGGCGGGCATCCTCGACCGAGGCGCCGTAAGGGAAATTCACCTGCGCCCAGCCGGTGATGCCCGGCTTGACGTAGCTGCGCTCGCGATAGAACGGAATGCATTCTGGTCAAGTTGCTCGACGAAATGCGGCCGTTCCGGCCGCGGGCCGATCATGCTCATCTCGCCGCGCAGCACGTTGATCAGTTGCGGCAACTCATCGATCCGCATCGGACGGATGAAGCTGCCGACGCGGGTGATGCGCGGGTCCTGCTGTGTCGCCCAGCGCGGGTCGCCACCCGCTTCGGCGTCCACCGCCATGCTGCGGAACTTGAACAGCGTGAAGACCTTGCCGTGCAGTCCGACGCGGCGCTGGCGGTACAAGACCGGGCCGCGGCTATCGATCCGGATCAGCATGGCGGTCAGCAGCATCAACGGGAGCGTCACGAGCAGCAGCACCAGGCTGACACCGATATCGAAGCCACGTTTGACGGCCTTGGCCATCCGTCCGTTGGTGAACCCGTCGGCGTACAGCAGCCAGTCCGCGCGGACGCTGTCGAGATCGATGCGGCCGAGGTGTTGTTCGCAGAACCCGGCCTCATCGAACACCGGAATGCCGCGCAGCTTGCAGTCCAGCAGGTGCCGGGTCGGCAGCATGGCATCGTCGGTTATCGTCGGGATCGCTGGCGATGACGATACCCCAGATGCGTTGGCGACGCAGGGCGTCCGGCGATAGCGACGCGTCCATCGGGGCTTCCGCGTTGTCTGGCGTCGCCAGCACCGTTTCGAACAGTCGGCCGCGACCGATTGTTGCCAACTGTCGCAGACGCAGGCCGCTGGGCCCGGAACCGAGAACCAGAATACGCCCGTACGAACCATCGGTCGCGCATGACGTGGTTGAAGATAAGGCGGCTCGCGACCATGCAGACGAGCCAGACAAGCAGCACTTTGGTCAGCCAAAGCACGGCATAACGCGACAATCCGATATTGAAGCTGCCACTCACCATCAGCACGGCAGGAAACGCGAGGATGCTCGCCACGCTGGTATTGACCAGCAGGCGCCGCCGTTCGATGCAGACTTCCGGACGATAGAGGCCGATCGTGGCGGCTGTTACCACGATGGTAAGAGCCAGGACGGCGGCAAGGTAGGTGCAGTCGAATGCGACCGATGGTGAACCATCGATGTGCGGCGCATTGGCCAGAATGGGAACCACCCCGGGAACCACCAGCATCGCGTAAATGACCAGGAACGACAGTGCCAACTCGCACAGGCCAAGCACGGCCATCTCGAGTGACACGAAGCGCCCAAGGACCCGAGTCATGATCAGTTCAGTCTCCCCCCGGAGTGCGTCGCCGAACCGCGGCGGACGACATCCCGTGCAAGCCACCGGCACCAGAAACCGCCACACTATGGCGTGAGCCGGGCCGCCCGCCGAATCTGTTCATTCCTCCGACATGCATCGGAACAAGCCGGCCTGTCCACAATTTTATATGTGGTAGGCTACTTACCGAAGCGTTTCATGCATGCGATCGTAAATCCCTCATGGTTGAAACCACGAACCTTTTTGCGTCCGAAATCGAAGGGGTGGTAGCAAGCTCTGAGCGGCTATCTAAGGGTCACTCAATATTTTTGCAACTTAAACGTGTGGCGTCAACAGCTGATTTCGCGATACGCTCGATTGTCTGAGAGCGGTTCGCGATGGTATGAAGAGTTATCACAAACTGGAGAGCGGCCACCACAGCCGATTTCGGGCTTGCGGTCACCGGATCGAGGCGCGTAGCTCAGTGGTAGAGCGCTGCTGTTACATGGCAGAGGAGGGGGTTCGAATCCTTCCGCGCCTACCAGGCCGGCCAGTTTCGCGGGTTAATGGTTTCGGAGATGTCGTGATTTACCACTGCCGCGTTGCTGTCGCTCGTTGCGCTGCTGATGGCGGCGCTGTCTGTCGCGGGCTGTTCGTCCGGCGGGGCCCAACCGTGGTGCCCGACCGTGGCAGCCAGGACGCCTGACAACATGCAGCCCACCAGACGCACGCCGAACGATCAGTACGTGATCGGGGCAGGGGATTCGCTCAGCGTGTTCGTCTACCGCAATCCCGATCTCAGCGAGCCCGGCGTTTCGGTGCGTCCCGACGGCAGGATTTCGGTGCCGCTGATCGAGGATATCACCGCCTCCGGCAAAACACCGACCCAGCTCGCCCGCGAAATCGAGGGCCGGCTGAAGAAATACGTTCAGGATCCGAACGTGACGGTGATCGTGCGGTCGTTCGTCGGGCCGTCAGATCGCCAGATCAAGGTGATCGGCGAGGCAACCGAACCCGCCGCCATCCCCTACCGGGACCACATGACCCTGCTCGACGTCATGATCGCCACCAAGGGTCTGACAAAGTATGCCGCCGGTAACCGTGCCGAAATCATTCGGCGCGATCCTGACGGCAAGCAGACGACGATCAATGTCAAGCTGAACGACCTGATCAAGGACGGCGACATCAGCCAGAACATCGAAATGCAGCCCGGCGATACCCTGATCATCCCGCAATCCTGGTTCTGAGGGAAACGAGCGCTATGGAATCCCTTCGGCTTCTGGCGGAAACCTACCTGCGGGCCGCGTGGCGCCGGCGCTGGGTCGGCGTTATCATCGCGTGGCTGATCTGCGGCCTCGGCTGGGTCGGCGTTTACCTCGTGCCGAACCAGTTCGAATCGACCGCACGGCTGTATGTGGATGCCGATGCGATCCTGACCCCCCTGTTGAAAGGCCTGGCTGCGGACTCCTCGCCAACCAGCGAGCTCGATGTTCTCCAGCGCACGCTGCTCAGCCGGCCAAATCTCGAGAAGCTCATCTCGAAGACCGATCTCGACCTCGCCGTCGTCAGGCCCATCCGATCGCGAGCGACTGATCCAGCAGCTTGGCGTCGACATCCAGGTCAAGCCGCAAACCAAGAACCTGTTCACCATCACCTACCGCAACCCGAGCGCCAAGCTGGCGCACGACGTGGTGCAGACCCTGCTGACGATCTTTGTCGAGAGCGCGACGGGCAGCAACCGCGACTGATATGGAGAACGCCAGGCGCTTCCTCGAACACCAGATTTCCTCGTACGAGCAGCAATTGCGTGCCGCCGAAAAGCGTCGCGCCGATTTCCGCGCGAAATACGCCGATGTGCTGCCCGCCGACCTCAGCCCCGATAAGCCGTACACGTCGGCTGCCGAGACCGCGCGCACCGCGGTCAGGGACCTCGACGGCAGGCTGCAGGACGAAATCAGCAAGCGGGATACGCTCCGCCAGGAGGTAGCCAACACGCCGGCAATGCTGGTGGTCGAAGATGGCCGCGGCGCCTGGCAATGGCGCGGGTCAGCCCATCCGAGGCAAGAGCCGGCTGCAGGAGGCGGAGGAGCAACTGAAGCTGCTGCTCCTCAAGGACACCGATCAACATCCTGACGTGATCGCCCAGAAGAAGCTGATCGAATCGCTGAAATCATCGCCAGAAGGCGCTGCGCCGGCCGGCGGTGGCACGGCCACTGCGGCTGCGCAGGCTGGCGACAATGCCGTAAAGCGCTCGCTGCCCAACCCGGTCTACGAACAGCTCAAGGTGAAGCTGGTCGACGCCGACACGTCGGTGACTTCTTTGGAGCGGCAGAAGACCGTCGCCGCCCAACTCCAGGACAAGTTGGAGAAACTGCAGCGTGAGCAGCCTGGTCTGCTGGCCGAATACCAGAACATGGATCGTGACTACGGCGTGCTGCGCAAGAACTACGAGGAACTGCTGGGTCGTCTCCAGTCGGCCAACCTTGCCCAGGCAGCCGATACACAGGCGGACAAGGTCAAGTTGCAGATCGTCGATCCGCCTGAAGTGCCGCGTCTGCCCGCGGCGCCAAATCGGCTCCTGCTCGTCTCGGGTGTGCTGTTTGCGGGGCTTGGTGGTGGGATCGGTGTCACCATCCTGTTGGGGCAGCTCGATCGCTCGTTTTCAACTGCAGATGACTTGCGCGGCCTCGGGCTGCCGGTGCTTGGCGGCATCTCGACCCTCGGCCGGCCGCCGTTCATGCAGCGCTTCCTGGTCGGTGCGCGCTTCAGTGCCGCAGTCACGGGTCTGGTCGTCATTTACGGGGGCTTGATGCTTCATATCCTGCGCGCCGCGGCTCTGATCTAAATGACTGGATCCAAGTCAATGCATCTGGTCGAACGGGCGGCTGAGCGGCTATTGCAGGCAGGCGTGCTGGAAGGTTCCGCCGCGCATCTGCTGGAACCGGATCGCGTCCGCCCCACGCCGCCGCCGGTCTCCCCGGCCGGTTTATCCCGCGATACTCATGTGCCGCCGTCGGTGGCCGCGTCCGCCGATGTATTGGCGCCCGACATGCCGCCCTACCTGGTCCCGGAAGCGGATGAACAGCGGCAGGTCACGGATCGCCCGATCGTCGATATGGCTGCGCTGGAACGTGGCGGACTGTTCGACTGGACCCACGGGCGCACGCGGATTTCCGAGGAATTTCGCCTGGCGCAGCGCCAGTTGCTGCGCGCCGCGTTTGCCCCCACCGCGGAAGCGGGCCTGTCCAACCTGCTGATGGTGACCAGTGCGAGGCCAGGTGAGGGCAAAAGCTTCACCGCGCTCAACCTGGCCTGTAGCATCGCGATGCAGGGCGATCACCACGTCCTGCTGATCGATAGCGATTCCAAGCGCGATTCGGTGTGCCAGGCGCTCGGTCTTGCCGATGCACCCGGCCTTCTCGACCTCGCCGCCAAGCCGAACCTCGATCCTGGCGACGTCCTGCTGAGAACCGCGATCGAGCATCTGACCATTCTACCAGTCGGTCAGGAACGCAGTCGCAGTTCCGAACTCTTCGCCAGCCGCGACATGACACACCTGATCCAAAGCCTCGGTCGGCGCTACTCGGACCGGCTGCTGATCCTGGACGCTCCTCCTTGCCTGTCGACCAGCGATCCGGCCTCGCTCGCCCCAGTGGTAGGCCAGATACTGTTCGTCGTGGAAGCCGAACGGACACAGCGCGATGAAGTGGAGGCTTCGCTGGATCTCATCCAGGCGTGTCCGCTGATAATGCTGCTGCTGAACAAGGTGCAGGTGTCCACGCGCTATACTTTTGGGGCCTACTCCAACTACTATTCGTCCTGATTTCCAGCGCGCGACGGGGCAGGGGACTGATGGGTGTCGCGAATGTCCCGCTCCGTTCCCCTGCACGGCTGACTTATGCCGTCGTCATCGGCTGCCTGCTCGGACCCCGATGCGCCATGGCGTTTCCAGCCTCCGATCCGTCCAATCCGTCGATCGAATCCGATGTACCGCCGCCGACCGACGCTGATCTGCGCCACCAGCTTCAGTTGCAGTCGGGCTTTGGCGCAAGCGCTGCCGGAAGTGGCGGCTGGTCCTTCGTGCCGCGCATCAGCGCGCAGGAAATGTACACCGACAACGTGCTGCAAACCGCGACCGACCGCCGCTGGGATCTTGTCACCCTGCTCACCCCGGGTTTCTCGCTTCTCGGCGATGTGCCCAATGCCCAGGTCAAGTTCGACTATGGACCGGAATTGCGGGAGGACCTCCGCACACCGCAAGAGGATGGCGTCACCCAGCAGTTGCTCGGCACCGGTCTGTTTACCCTCGTGCCGGATGAGTTCTTTGTCGATGTGCGTGCGGTGGCCGGGGGGACGCCAAACAGCCCGGGTTTCGGTGCGTCGGGCAACATCGCCCAGCAGGCGACCTCGTCAGGTATTGGTGGCGTCGATCAAACCGGCCTGTCAAAGCAGAACCAGACGCAGGTCAACAGCTTCTCGATCTCGCCTTACCTGCTGCACCGGTTCGGCGACACCGGGACGGCCAAGATTGGCTACGAGTTCAATCAGTCCAGCTTTTCCAATGCCGGCAACGATGCTTTCCCGCTGTTCTTTCAGTCCGGCAGCGGTAACCAGCAGAACGTGACGAACCAGGGCGTTGCTCAGTTCGAAACTGGCGAGCGGTTTGCCCCATTCCGTGACCTCGTGCTGGCGAATGTGACCCAGGGCAACGGGACCGGCGTCAATCGCGACTCATCGCAGGATATCTTCACCAACCGGCTCGGCTACGATGTGAACCGGGCCATCAATATCTACGGCGAACTCGGCTACGAAAGCCTCCGCTTCGGCGGAATTCCCCCAACCCGTATCGACGACATGGTCTGGGGCATCGGCACCACGCTTACGCCGAATCCGGACAGCCAGATCACCATTGGCTATGGCCACAGCGACGGGATCGATTCGCGTCCAGTTCAGCGGCTACTACGCGCTCACGGCCCGTACCAGGATCAGCGCGCGGTACACCACCGGTTTGCAGAGCGATCTGCAGGCCATCCAGAGCCAACTCGACCTGGCCGATCTCGATACCAACGGCAACGCCGTCGACAGTCAGACCGGGGCACCGCTGTTCATCGGCAACAACGCACTGGGAGCGCAGGCCGGCCTGTTTCGCACCAGAGCGCTGACCGTCACCGCGAGCACCGTGCTGGACCGTGACCAGATCTTCGTTTTCCCTGCAGGCCACCAAGCAGACGACGGTTGCCCTCGCGCCCGGTGACGTGGTCGTTAGCCCGTTGGCCATTCCAACCGCCCCGGTGGGGACAAACACGACAGCAGCAACCGGTATAGTGACCTGGGAGCACCAGTTCAGCGAGGCCCTGACCATGAGCAGCACCGCGTCCTACAGCTCGACCCAGGTGGCCGCCACCGGCACCTTCAATACGGTTGCCGCCAGCGTGTCGCTGCAATATCTGTTCACCGAGACACTGTCAGGCGATGTGCGTTATTCGTACTTTAACCGGATGTCAGCGATTGCCCGGTCAAAGTATCTACCAGAATCTGTTCATTGTCGGTCTCAACAAGCAATTCTGAAGCAGCAGCCGTGTACCAAAAATACTATAAACTCTCCGGCATTCCCTTCCAGCTAACCCCTGACAGCCGATTCTATTTCGGCTCGAGCGGGCATAGCCGCGCAATCGCGCACCTGGTCTATGGCCTGGCGCAGGAGGAGGGATTCATCGTCATCACCGGCGAAGTCGGCGCCGGGAAAACCACCCTCGTGGAGCAACTCTGGTCGCAACTCGACCGGAACAGCTACGTGATGGCGCGCATCGTCACGACGCGGGTTTCCGGTGACGACCTGCTGCGTCTCGCCGTCGCGAATTTCGGCGTACCGGACGATGGCGGGGCAGACAAGGCAACATTGCTGCGTCGCTTCGAGCGTATGGCGAAAGATCAGCGCGCGGCCGGTAGGCGATGCCTGCTGGTCGTTGACGAGGTGCAGAACCTGCCCATGGCGGCGCTGGAAGAACTGCGCATGCTGTCCAACTTCACGGTGGAAGGCCGCGCCTCGGTGCAGACTATCCTGCTCGGTCAGCCGCAGTTCCGTGCGACCATGGCGAATCCCGACCTCGAACAGCTCCGCCAGCGCATTCTCGCCTCCTACCATCTGGGGCCACTCACCGAGGCGGAAACCCGGTCCTATATCGAGCATCGCCTGAAGCGCGTCGGCTGGACCGGCGATCCGCTCTGGGAGGATGCTGCCTTCACCTACGTGTACCGCAACACCGACGGCATCCCGCGGCGGATCAACACGCTTTGCTCCCGCGTCCTGCTATACGGCGCGATCGAGGAGACCCACACCATTACCGGCCCGATGGTCGAGGCCACAGCCAGCGAACTAAGCCAGGATCTCGGCGGCGGCCTCGCCGCACCGCGACCGGCTGCGGTGACTTCTGTCGCGGCTATCCAATCTGCGCCGAACGCCGACGCCCTGGTGCGGCGGATCGAGGCATTGGAACAGAGCGCGGAACGCCAGGAGAAGGTGTTCCGCCGCGTGCTCGACCTCCTGAGCGTGGTGGCGGATCGATGAGCGGCGCCATTCGTAATGCGATGACAGTCGATGTCGAGGACTATTTCCAGGTGCAGGCGTTCGCCAGCTGCATCGACCGCGGCGAATGGGACGGCATCGCCCCGCGCGTGGAAAACAACGTCGACATCATTCTGAAGCTCTTTGCCGATGCCGGGGTGACCGCCACCTTCTTCACCCTTGGTTGGATCGCCGAACGCCATCCGGCCATGGTCCGTCGCATCGTCGCGGCGGGGCACGAACTGGCCAGTCACGGCTACGACCACACCCGGGCCGATCTCCAGACGCCCGCCAACTTCAGTGCCGACGTCAGGCGCACGCGCAGTCTGCTGGAAGATATCGGCGGCGTGCCGGTTCGCGGTTATCGCGCGGCGACGTTCTCCATCGGCGCCCGAAATCAGTGGGCCTTCGGGGTGCTGGAGGATGCCGGCTATACCTACAGCTCCAGCGTCAACCCGATCAGCCACGATCTGTACGGCATGCCAGAAGCACCACGTGTACCTTTTCGTCCCGACGGTGGCGCGCTCTGGGAAATCCCGATGACTACCGTCCGGGCATTGGGCCGCAACTGGCCATGCTCCGGCGGCGGCTATTTCCGGCTGCTGCCCGATGCTGTGTACCGTCGTTGTCTCAACCTGGTGAATCAGCGGGAGCAACGGCCTGGCATCTTCTATTTCCACCCGTGGGAGATCGATCCCGGTCAGCCGCGTGTTGCCGATTGTGGTTGGAAGTCGCGGTTCCGGCACTACACCAATCTTTCGCGCATGGCGGGCAGGCTGGAGCGCCTGTTGCGTGACTTTGCCTGGGGCCGGATGGATCTCGCCTTCGCGGATCAGTTGGCAGACCGAACGCCCGCCGTTGTGGCGCATCAGCGCGCCGTCGTGCCGCTGCCGGCGTGATCCGCGGTTTCATGCATGTCGATCAGACTGCGACCGCTCGATGACGCCAGCGCGCCCGCCTGGGACGCGTTCGTTTCAGCAATGCCGGCCGGGAGCTTTTTCCATCTCGCCGCCTGGTCGCGCGTGATCGAGGCCGAGTTCGGCCATCGATGCCATTACACGCTGGCTGAGCAGGATGGTGCTATCACCGGCGTGCTGCCGCTGGCTCATGTCAGGTCAGCGCTGTTCGGCAACTCGCTGATTTCGACGCCGTTCTGCGTTTATGGCGGCCCCCTGACCACGGATCGCGCGACTGCCGCGGCGCTCGAGGCGCATGCCAATGGCTTGCGCGAACGCCTCGGTGCCTCCTCGGTCGAGTTGCGCGACCGCGCACCCGTAGACAGTGACTGGGTGGTACGGCCCGACCTTTATGTAACGTTCCGCAAACCAATTGTCGGCGACAATGACCGGAACATGCAGGCAATTCCGCGCAAGCAACGCGCCATGGTTCGCAAGGGGATACAGAACGGCCTGACCTCCGTGTGCCACCGGGATGCGGCGGTGCTGCATCGTGTCTATGCCGAAAGCGTGCGTAACCTCGGAACGCCGGTATTCTCCCGACGCTATTTCGCGAAGCTCAGCGAGACGTTCGCTGCTTGTAGCGACATTATTACTGTGCTGGACGCGGGGCAGCCGATTGCCTCCGTGCTGAATTTCTACTTCCGCGATGAGGTGCTGCCCTACTACGGTGGCGGTACAGCAGGAGCGCGCCATCGGGCGGGAAACGATTTCATGTATTGGGAAGTGATGCGACGCGCCGCCGAACGGGGTTGCCGTTTATTCGACTTCGGCCGCAGCAAACTCGGCACCGGAGCGTTCGCCTTCAAGCACAACTGGGGCTTCACCCCCGAGGCACTGCATTATCGCTACAGTCTGGCCCCCGGTGCCGCCATCCCCGATCATAACCCGCTTAACCCAAAATACCGGCTGTTCATTGCAGCCTGGAAACGCCTGCCGCTGCCGGTGGCAAATCTGCTCGGTCCACGGATCGTACGTGGGCTTGGCTGACCATCATGCGTGACCTGCTGTTCCTGTCGCATCGCGTCCCCTATCCACCGGACAAGGGCGACAAGATCCGCGCCTGGCACATCTTTCGTCATCTCGCGCGCAGCCATCGCATCCACCTGGGATGTTTCATCGACGATCCGGCCGATCAGCCACATCTTGCCCAGTTGCGTTCGCTCTGCGCCGATCTGGCCTGTTTTCCAATCGAACCCCGTATGCAGCGGCTCAAGGCGCTGATGCGGCTGCGTCCTGGCCAGCCGCTTTCGCTGGGCTACTTCCACGATCGGCGGCTGCAGCAATGGGTCGATGCGAAGCTTGCCAACCATGCGATCGAAAATGTCTTCGTATTTTCTTCCGCCATGGCAGGCTATGTTCATCCACGTGGAGGGCGCCCGGCGAATTCTCGACATGGTGGACGTTGATTTAGAAAAATGGACCGCCTATGCCGCCACCGCGCGCTTTCCAGCGCGTGCCGTCTGGGCGCGGGAAGGCCGCACACTGCTTGCCTTCGAACGCCTCGCTGCCGCGCGCTTCGATCACAGCCTGTTCGTCTCCGAGCATGAATGGCAGCGTTTCGTCACTCTTGCGCCGGAATGCATCCAGCGGACCGGCTGGATCGCCAATGGCGTCGATCTTGAATACTTCTCGCCGGAACTGCGACTGCAACCGCCGTTCGCCGCCGCGGGGGCGGACCTGGTATTCACCGGACGAATGGATTACCGGCCGAATATCGACGCGGTGCAGTGGTTTGCGCGCGAGGTGCTGCCGACGCTGCGTCAGCGTGTGCCGGCCGCGCGCTTCTGGATCGTCGGTTCCAGTCCAGCGAACCCGGTGCGTGAGCTTGCTGCACTGCCCGGCGTCCAGGTGACGGGCCGTGTCGCCGACACCAGGCCATACCTCGCCGCAGCCGATGTTGTGGTAGCGCCCCTGCGGATCGCCCGCGGCATCCAGAACAAGATTCTCGAGGCAATGGCGATGGCCAGACCGGTTGTCGCCACGCCAGAGGCATTCGAGGGTGTTTGTGCCAACCCCGGCCAGGACATCCTGCTGGCGAGCACGGTCGATGACACGATGCGAAAAATCTGTGAGGTGCTCGACGGCCAACATGCGATGATGGGAGCCGCCGCGCGGCGTGCCGTCGAGGCCTCGCACCAGTGGTCCGCCACGTTGCGTCCGCTCGACCGGCTATTCGGCGTCGCCTCGCCAGGACCAGGAATGACTCGACCCGAGCCAACCCATTCGGATCTGCCAGTATGAACGTCCGTACCCTCGCATCGGCCGGCTTGACGGATGTATGGCGCAGCGGCCCCGCCATCGCGATCGGGGTAGGCGTGCTCGCGCTCGGCTTGCTGTTCCATGCCGAGATCGCCGCGGCCGTCTACACATGGGACACTTCAACCGCTTACAACCACTGCTTTCTCGTGCTGCCGATCGTCGCGTATCTGCTGTGGGATCGTCGCGAGGTACTGCGCGATGCTGTCGCTGATCCGCTGCCGCTCGCTGCCCTTGCCGGTATCCTGCTGGCACTCGCCTGGCTCGTGGCCGAGCGCCTCGGCATCATGGAAGGGCGCCAGCTCGTTGCCATGACCTTCGCCGAGTTGCTGTTCTTCACCGTGCTCGGGCCGCGTCTGTGGTGGCGGCTCTCCGGGCCGCTGCTTTACCTGTATTTCCTGGTGCCGTTCGGCGCGTTCATCACACCGAAACTGCAGGATGTCACCACCATCTTCGTGCGCCACGGCCTTCCGCTGCTGCACATCCCCGCATACATAACCGGCTATACGATCGAGATTCCCGAAGGCACCTTTCTGATCGCCGAGGCCTGTGCCGGACTGCGATTCCTGATCGCCGCCATCGCCTTCGGTTGCCTCTATGCGCTGATCATGTACCGCAGTGCACTGCGGCGGACGGTGTTCATCGCCGTATCAATCGTCGTGCCGATCATCGCCAACGGCATTCGTGCTCTCGGCATAGTGGCACTTGGGCATTACCTTGGCAGCGCGGAGGCGGCGGAGACCGATCATGTGCTGTATGGCTGGATCTTCTTCTCCGTCGTCATCCTGATCCTGATCGCGCTTGGTCTGCCGTTTCGCGAGGATCAGTTCGTCCCGACGAAGCCACGTGCGCCGGTCATGCCTCATGCCAATCATACGCGCCCGGCGTTGCTGGGCGCGGCCGGCCTGGTGTTGCTGGCCGCGATCGGCCCCGCGATTGCCGGCCAGTTCGATCGCGCCGCCGCACCCGATATGATGTCTGACCTGCCGACACTGGTTCCGGCGGGCGGATGTTCGTCGCAACCGGCACCGCTGACCGAGGGCATCGATGCACCAGGCCGCATGATCGTGCAGCGCTTCGATTGCCCGCTCGGTGCGGTTACGCTCGCTATTGAAGTGTTTTCGCCACGCAGTACCGTGGCCCGGGTCAATGCCGAACAGCGACGCCTCACCGGCGTCATTGGTGCGGATGACGTCGTGTCGCGCACGTTGCCGGCGCCGAACACCCCGCCAGGTGCTTGGCGACTGGTCGAAGCGACCCATCCGCTTCGCGCCGCGGCGACCAGCGTCTGGATGCAAGGGAAGCCGGCGCAGGGTGGCCTGACCGCGCGCGTGCAACAGGCCTGGAGCAGCATTGTCGGATCGCGCTTCTCTCCGGTGTTGCTTGTCGTCACCCCGGCTCGCGATAGAACGGGGCTCGGCAATCCCGACCCCCGGCGCGAAGCGAGCAGCGTCGCAGGGTTTGTAGAATCCCAGCCCGCGCTGGGGGACCTCGTCGCTCGCCTTGCCGGCCCCGGCGCCGTCAGGGACTGACGGTACCGGGACCGACAAGTGGCGTAACGCGGCCATGCAGGTGATTGCTGGACAGCACGGCGGGCGTCGTCGTCAGGTTGCGCACGAACACAGTCGTTTCCGGCAGATCGCTGGTGAAGCTGTTATTTCGGATGATCAGTGCATGCGTCGGGTGGGTCACTCCCTCGGCCCCGATCGACACCGCCGTCCCCGTGTTGCTGCTCTTCGGCCCCTTCTCCAGTCGGTTGCCCTGCATCAGCAGATCACCACCATTGGAGATATCCACCAGATAGCTGGAATCCCCATCCGGCCCATCGGCGATATCATTGTCGATCAATACCGTGCTGAGTGCGCGCGATTTGATATGATGGCCGACGTGTTGGTCGACGAATCGCGAGTGTTCGACGTCCAGCTTGTCGATCGCATTGACGTAAATGCCGTGGGCACAGAGTCGGATCGCACTTGCCGTTGCCGCGGAATTCGCTGTCTATGATGCGGATCGTGCTGTTGGCGATCACCCCGGCGAGGATGCCGTTCTCGTTATCGATGAATCGGCTGTGTTCCACCGTCAGATTGCGGCCCTCGACGCGGATGCCCGCGCCATTGTGGTCCGGCACCGCCGCATGCGCGAAAGTCAGGTTGCGAACCGTCGTGTCGTTGCCCTGAATAATGAAAATCCCCTTGCCGGCACAGGATTTATTGGCGAGCACAGCACCCGCTCCGGTGCCTTCGATGGTCAGCCGGCTGGCGCGCCAGATGGCGCAATCGGTATATTCTCCCGGCGCAATGCGGATGACATCGCCCGGCTTTGCCATGGCGGCGGCCTGGCTTGGCAACGCCAACCGTTGACCTGGTCCGACCTCGAGCACGCTGCTGCGCTTCGGACGTCGTCGCACTGGCCGTCAGCAACGCGATGACAATCCACGCCGTGATGCCCGGCCGCCGCCACACGTGTCGATATCTCATGCAAATCACCGCGCCGGACAAAATCTTGGGCGCCTTTACACCGGAACTGTCCAACCGGCACAAGTGCCAAGCGGCACAAGTGCCGACCAGCACAAGTGATTGCGCGACGGCGCATGCGATGCGATGAGTGACCGGGTAGCGCCGCTGCTGGTGCACGTGTTCGCGACCTTCGCGATCGGTGGCGCGCAGATGCGCTTCGCGACACTGGCCAATTCCTTCGGTCGCCGCTACCGGCACATCGTCGTTGCGATGGATGGCGACTATGCCTGCGCGAAGCGGCTGACACCCGGGCTGGATATCCGATGCGAGCAGATCCACGTCGCCAAAGGCTCAACGATCCGCAATGTCCGACACTTCCGCCGTCTGTTGCGCGCGTTCGGTCCGGCTGCCCTGGTGACCTACAACTGGGGCTCGATAGAGTGGGCGATGGCCAACATTCCCCGTCTTGCAAGTCATATTCACGTCGAGGACGGCTTCGGGCCCGAGGAACGCGCCACGCAAATTCGTCGCCGGGTGCTGACCCGACGGCTCATACTGGCGCGCAGCACCGTCGTGCTGCCTTCGCGCACGTTATGGCGCATCGCCACCCAGATTTGGCGGCTTGATTCGCGCCGCGTGCATTACGTGCCCAACGGTATCGATCTGGCGCGATTTGCCGGTCAGGACGTGCGCGAAGTGACGCCCGATGGACCGGTCATCGGCACCGTCGCCGCTTTGCGACAGGAGAAGAACCTACCTCGGCTGCTGCGCGCTTTTCGTCGCGTTGTCGACGTCATGCCGGCACGGCTGGTGATCATAGGCGATGGGCCAGAGCGTGCAGGCCTCGAGCAGCTCGCCAGCGAGCTTGGCATCGGCGCACGCGTCCGGTTCACCGGTCACAGCGATGATCCCGCGCCACTGTATCGCGACTTTGACATCTTCGCGCTGTCATCCGACACCGAGCAGATGCCGCTGTCGGTAATCGAGGCGATGGCAGCGCGCCTGCCGATCGCCGCCACCGACGTTGGCGATGTTGCGGCAATGGTGGCGGTGGAGAACCGGGATTTCGTCACCGCCCTCGATCCCGCGGCGCTGGCTCAGGCGATCGTGGCGCTGGGGCGGGACGCGTCATTGCGTGCCAGGGTGGGCGCCGCCAATCGGGCGAAAGCCGAGATCGATTTCGATCAGCAGGCGATGCTTGCGGCCTACGCCGCACTGTTCGATGGGATCGTGCTGCCGGCCGCGGCATGACCGCGATCGCGCTGTCCCGGGTAACCGACTGGGACGCCCTGGGGGAGCGTTGGCGGCAGCTCGAGGCTCGTTCCAACTGTTCGTTTTTCCAGAGCTGGACCTGGATGGGTTGCCTGGCCGCGGAGCGTTTCGACGATCCGGTGCTGCTGGAGGCCAGGGAGGACGGCCGGCTGGTCGCGATGGCGCTGTTCAACCGCCGGCGCAGCCGCACGGGGCGCGAGATACTCTGGCTCGGCGAAGCCGGCGCTCCCCAGCTCGATGCAGTGTTTATCGAATACAACGGTGTCCTGGTAGCGGACGATGCACCCCCCGGCTTGGCGGCAGCCTGCCTGGATGCGGCGCGGCGGGAACCTATCGGGCCACGCCGGGCGTGGCGTGCCCGGCGCCTGGTGCTGAGCGGCATCGGCGAAGACACCCTTACAGCGGCTTTGGGCGCCGGCGGCGGACATTGGATCCGCCGGACCCTGCCCGCACCCTATATCGATCTGGACCAGCTGCGCCGCGACGACACCGACTTCCTGTCCGCGCTGAGCGCCAACGCGCGCTATCAGCTTCGTCGTTCGGATCGCGCCTATGCCGCCGAGGGCGATGTTGCAGTGCAGCAGGCGAGTTCGGTCGCCGAGGCCCACGACTACCTGTGCCGGCTTGCCGAACTCCATCAGGCGACATGGAACCGACGCGGCCGTCCCGGCTCGTTCGCCGATCCCTGGTTCGGTCGGTTCCACCGGACGCTGATCGAGCGAGGTTTCGGGCGTGGCGAAATCGAGCTGTTGTGTGTCACCCGAAACGGGCGCCCTGTCGGATTTCTTTACAACTATTATTTCCGCGGACATGTATTGGCCTATCAGAGTGGCTTCGATTACGGATCTGCGGATCGCCATCAGAAGCCTGGGCTGACCTGCCATCACCAGGCGATCCGGCTGGCTGCAGCAAACGGGGCGGCGCGCTACGACTTCCTGGCCGGCGAAGACCGTTACAAGCGCACCCTGTCAAACGCGAAAAATCGCCTCTATTGGGCAGAAATCGGCGCCGCGCCGCTTAGGCGCCATCTCGATCGAATCCGCACTTTGTTCGGGCAGGCGCGGATTGTCGCGCAGCCATTAAAACACCGCAGCGATCAATCCGACGGGACATCCGCGGTTCAACCATAAAGGGCAGAGTCGGCATAATTTACACTTGTGTGTTCAGGCCGAGCCGGCCGTTTCGCAAGTCGTTGGAATCCAAGCAGTTTCGATCTTGGCACGAAACATGCATCGTTCCGATCGGCTCGAGGTGTCACGCGACATCGGGGTGGATGGAGCTTGGTCCGCCGACGTGGTGGTGCGTGCCGCGCGATAGAAACGAAACAGACGGGGCGAAGCTATGAAGGCGTCGTTGGTATCCGCGACCTCACTGGTAGCGCTCCTGGCATTCGAAGCGGGGCCTGCCGTGGCCGGACCGCTGGTCACCCTGTCGTCGGCGCCCTCGGAAACCGGCAGTTCGTGTACCAACACGAGCAGCGCGTCATCCTGCACGTTGACATTCTTCGCGCTGCCCAACACCGCGAGCTCGCAGAGTCAGACGGTGACCGCCACCTACACCGCGGGCGGCACGCTGTCGTACACGGTGACCTTTAACAAGGCGGTCGCGAACCCGCCCTATACCGGCACCGCGAAGGCCGCGAACGTCAACGTTGGTGGCCTCCCGCCGGAAACCGTGACCAGCAACGCTTATGGCTTCACCGGGGGCACCTCGGCCGGCTCCACCGGTGAAACCGCGATGGCGGCTGGGTCCGTCAAGGTCACGGTGGCCAACAACATCGGCAAGGGCAGCTCACAGACTTCGACCGTCACGCTCCTGGGCACCACTGTTGCGCCGATTGAAGGCGTCGCGGCTGCCAGTGCGGGTGACGTGCTGGTTCACGTCAATTCAGCGACGGCGACCGTTACGGTCAACAATAAAGGTCACGGCAACCTGTCCGGACTTGGTAGCGTCAGCAACCTGAACGGCACGGTTGGCGGCTCTAGCGGCCTGTTTAACGGCTCAGGCGGTGGCGTCAGCCTCGGAGACACCTCCAGCACCGCGTTCACATACGTCTTCACGCCAACCCAAATTGGTGTGACCTCGACCTCGGTGAGTGCCAGTTTCAGCAACGGTGATGCCACTGGCAGCAACGCCAGCAACAGCGCCAGTGTCACAATCGCTGGCACTGGCGTGGCGCCGATCCAGAACACCAGTGTCACGAACAGCGGCAATCCCGGAAGCACGCCGAATACCGGCAATGTCGGGTTCGCCCTGGTCGGCGTGCAAACCGGCACCGCGACGATCAATGTGCTGAACAGCGGCGACGGCAATCTGGACACTACCGTTTCCAAGTCCATCAGCAATCTGAACGGCACAGTTGGCGCATCGGGCAGCTCGGTGTTTCAGGGTTCCGGGACCAGCCTGAGCCTGAATGACGGCACGACGACCAGCACCAGCTACACCTTCAACCCGACGGCGCGCGGCACGGCCTCAACGGCGATCGTCACCACCTACAGCAACGGCAACAGTAGCGGCAACAACCTGTCGCAGACGGTAACCACCACGCTCAGCGGCCAGGGCGTGGCGCCGGTCGAAGGCATGACGGGCGGCACCGCCGGCTTCACCTTGGTCGGCACCTCCCACACGGCCACAGTCACGGTGACCAATAGCGGCGATGGCAACCTGTCCGGCCTCGGCAGCATCAGCAACCTGAACGGCAGCGTCGGTGGCCCGCCTGTTGGCAGCACCGAATTCGCTGGCCCGAGCCCGAATCCCACGACAGTCAGCCTGACGGATGCCTCGTCCGCGAAGATAACCTACGTGTACTCGCCCACGACGCGCGGCACCGACTCGGGCACGGTCACCGGCACCTTCAGCAATGGCAGCGCTGACAACCTCAACCAGGCGCACACCAATACTGCTGTCGTGACGGGAGTTGGCGTGGCGCCGATCCAGAGCACACAGTCGGCGGCAACAGGCCCAACCTATGTGCTGGTGGGGACGACTGGTAACCTGTCGTTCACCGTGACCAACAATGGCAACGGCAACCTCGACACCTCTCTGCCGACGAGTGTCACCAACCTGAACGGAACGGTGGGCGGTCCCGTCGGCGATGCGGAGTTCTCCGGACCGTCGCCTAACCCTAACCCGCTCAGCCTCGGCGACACGTCGTCAACCGCAGTCACATTCCAGTTTGCCCCCACTCTGCGTGGTGCGGTAGGAGCAGGAACGGTCACGGCCGTCGTCACGACCAGCTTCAGCAACGGCAACGCGAGCGGCAGCAATGCAGCCGATGCAGCAACCACGACACTGGCCGGCGAGGGTGTCGCCCCGGTCAACACCGTGTCCAGCGTTTCACCGGTCTTTGCCCGGGTCGGCGGCACCACCGCCACCGCGAGCGTGACGGTGGCCAACGTCGGCGACGGCAACCTGTCCGGACTGGGTGCGGCAAGCAACCTGAACGGCAGCATCAGTGCGCCGGTCGGTGCAAACTGGTCGCCCGGCACGCCCAACACGCCAACCACGTTCAGCATCGCCGACTCCACGTCCAGCCCACCGACAACGTCCAACGCGTTCACCTTTACCTACTCCTCGCAGGCGGCGCGTGGCACCAGTTCTGCCGCCACTGTCACCATCGGGTTCACCAATGGCAGCAGTGACAGCACGAACAGCGCGCAGACGGTGACGCCCACCTTGATCGGCAATACCGTTGGGCCGGAGTACCAGAGCTTCCACGTCAGCAACAACACGCCGGCTGCGAATGCCGGCGCGGCCACTACCAGCACGATCGACTGGGGCACCGTATCGAAGACCGGCAGCTTCCAGGAAATGCTCAAGATCGCCAACCTCACGCCGGACTCCGATGGTGGGGATGCCCTCTTGACGGACCTGAGCATCGAATCCTTCTCGATCACGGGGGCTGATCCGACCGACTTCACCTTGGCCGGAATCAACAGCCCGACGGGAGGGTTCACCCCCACCGTGCTCACCAAGGGCGACAGTGAGTTTGTGTTTCTCGACTTCGACGCCGGAGGCGTGCCCGCAAGCTATAGTGCCCTGCTCACCTTCCAGACCGACGACGACACCACGTTCGGCGGCCTGGGCAACACGTACAGCTACGACTTGACGGCGAATGCCGTCTCGCAGGTTCCGGAACCTGCGTCGGTGCTGTTGCTGAGCATCGGTCTCGGCGGGATGTTCATCGTCCGGCGCCGCAAGATGAAAGGTAAGATCTCGGGACGCGACGCTTCCTGAGCGGCCAAAAGGCCCATCCGGCCCGCGGCACCGACGGAGTTGTGCCGGCGCTGTCAGAGAGTCAGGTGTCGCCGGCAAAGGGCGCAAGGCGCCCGCCGACGGTTGAATCGCGTCGCGTGAGAAATTCAATCTGACAGATCCGGCTTGCTCCTGCGTCTCATAGTCCGGAAGCAGCTGGTTGTTGGCGCGAGCGTCGCCTCCACTAAAGCCTTGAATACCGTGAGCATCGCTGATCATTCGATGCTTGGCACAGGCGCCAAGTTCGCCTCCGGGCGCTTGGTCATCGACCGAGCGGGCGCGATGACGGATCGTCAAGGCATCTGCATCCAGTCCCGCTCCCCGTGCGGGAGGCGGCTGGGAGCAGGGGTTGCACACCCCATAACTCGGATCGGGCGCATAATCGCCTCCGCGCGCCACCCGCGAAGAATCTGCCGGTGCGCGTTTCAGCACGTGCGATCGGCTAGGAAGGCCGACACGCAAACTGCGACTGTCACCGGACGATGCAGTCTTCGTGGGACGCGGCTGCGAAGTCCCGCTCTGCGCCGAGGCACACTTTGTCGGTGCCTAGCTCCTGCGGACAGCCATGATCGTGCTCAGACAAAAAAAGGGAAGCAGATGCTCCCCTTTTCGGCGATCTGGGTTGATCCGCTCACTTCTGCCGGCGCCACTTGGCAGCGCCAAGGCCCACCAATCCAACGCCCAGCGTCGCTAGGGTCATCGGTTCCGGCACCGCTGGTCCGGTGTCCTCCGTTATCGAGAAGGAAAGGCCAGCCGGGCTGAAATCGGGCGAGACATCCGGGTCGCCGGTGATGGGGTTGGTTCCGCCGAACGGGCTGGGATTGCCCATGTAGGACAACAGTATGTCTTCGATGCCAAGGGTGTATGCGCCTGCCGTCAAAGCGACATGGAATACGCCGACGCTGTTCGTCGAGCCACCCAACGGCTCCGGTGGCGTTTGGCCGAGGAAAGCACCGTTGAGCGCCACCTGGAAAACATCGCCCACCAGGGTCAGGGCCGCGTCGCTGACCGTGATGTTGACCGTGCCGGGCGTGGTAACGACGAACGGGATGAGGCCGGTGGTCAAACCGCCCACAGCCCCGCCTGGACCAAATGGTGTCGGGGCGCCCGTTCCCGCAGGAGCTGCGGTGGACGACGACGCGGTGCCAGTCGCACTGGCCAGAACAACAACGCCCGCATTGGCGGCGCCAAAGGATGCCAGAAGGGCAACACTCGACAGCAGGAACTTGCGCATCGACTAACCTCTTTCACGTTGCCCGCCGGAGTGAACGGCGCGAGCGAACCGCAACCGATCATCTGGAAGCAATCTGTATGCCAGCGCATGTTTTCAATGACTTAAGCGGGTCCTACGCATGGTCGAAAGCGAATCTGTAAAATTCCCCGACAACCCAACCTACCCTTATGAAGTCTCTGCACAACCGGCACGCGACAGAATAGTCTGTCCAGCGACAACCGCAGCCGAGGCCAATGTCCGCCCCAACCCCCGCGCGTAACGCTCCTTGCCCATGCGGCAGTGGTCGCAAGTTCAAGCAATGCTGCGGCCAGCCGCTCGCGCCCGCGGCGACCCCACGCACCCCGCACGATTCATCTGCCGCCCCCGGAGTTGCCGCCCCCAGAGCTGCCGCCCCCGGAGCTGCCGCCCCCGGGGCGATGCCGGCCAGTAACTACACTGACCTTCAGGCCCCCTGGCGCCCGGCGCTCCGACAAGCCCTGGGTACTCGCGCACCAAACCAGGCGCAGGGGCAGCGGCCGACACCGGCCGCTGCCAGCCGACAGCATCCATCGCCGGCCGGAGTGCTGATGGACCGCGCCGCGCGCCTGGTCGTGCAGGACCAATCCGCGGCGGCAATTCCGCTGTTCGATAAAGCCCTGCGGCTCGAACCCAACAATCCCAAGGCGCATTACGGTCTCGGCCTTGCCTGCCTGAATTGCCGCTACCTGCCCCAGGCCGCCGCCGCTTTCCGCCAGGCGACCCTGCTGGAGCCAGGCTACGTGCAGGCACATTTCAACCTGGCGATCGCCTACGATCTTCAGGGCCATGCACATGCGGCAATCGACAGCTACCGCGCCGCCACCGTCCATGCCCCCAATCTGGTCGAGGCGCACGACCGGATGGGGGAGCTGCTCACCGACCAGGGCAAGATCCCCGAGGCTATCGAGAGCTACCGTGCCGCCGCCGCAGCGTCGCCCGGCACCACCACCGGTCGGCTGAACGAGGGGCGCGTGTTGCTGCTCCAGGAGGATTTCGCCGCGGCCAAGGAGGTGTTCCGCCGCACGGTGGCGCTCGACCCCACCTGCGCCAAAGCGTTCGAACTGCTTGGCTTCATCGATTCCAGCAACGGTGGTTTCGACACGGCAGTTGGCTTTTTCGACCAGGCGCTGGCGGTCAACCCGCGCCAGATCGTCACCTACCTGAGCCTGGTCGCCGCGAAGAAAATAACCCAGGACGATGCCGCGCTGGTCGATCGCATGGTCGCACTGTCGCAAGACAGGATGCTATCCGACCCCGAGCGCGTGATGCTGCATTTCGCCTTGGGGAAGGCGATGGACGATCTCCGCGACTACGGTGAGGCGATGCGGAATTTCGATGCGGCCAATCGCATTCGCAGCCCGCAACTGCAGTTCGATCGGCGGCACCTGGCGCAGCGCATCGATCGCATGATCGCGACATTCACCACGGACGCCTTTGCCGCGAATTGCGATCTGCGGGTCGACGATCGTCGGCCGGTGCTCATTCTGGGTATGCCGCGGTCGGGCACAACGCTGGTCGAACAGATCATCTCCAGCCATCCGACGGTCGCAGGCGGCGGAGAACTCACGTTCTGGATGGAGCAGGGCGTTGCCTGGGAAGGCGGCAAGATCAACCCCCTGTCGCCGGACGGTGCGGTTGGGATCGCCGCGAACTATCGCGCGCTGCTCAACGGCATTTCAGTGGAAGCGGCACGCATCACCGACAAGATGCCGTTCAACTTCTATTGGGCGGGCCTGATCCATACGCTGTTTCCGAACGCAACCATCATCCATTGCCGACGCAACCCGGTGGACGTCTGCCTGTCGATCTATACCAAGCGGTTCCAGACGCCGATGGTCTTCGCCGCCGAGAGACTCAACCTCGTGCATTTCTATCGCGAGTATCAGCGCCTGATGCAGCATTGGCGGGCGGTGCTGCCGCCGGACCGCTTCCTGGAAGTGGATTACGAGACGCTGGTCGGCGACCCGGAAGCCGGCACCCGGCAGTTGATCGCGTTCTGCGGTCTCCAATGGGACGATGCCTGTCTGCGTCCCGAACTGAACGACCGCGTCGTGAGGACCGCGAGTTCGTGGCAGGTGCGCCAGCCGATCAACAAATCCGGGCTGGAGCGTTGGCGCCGCTACGAACCCTGGTTGGGCGAACTCAAGGAGCTGCTGCCCAGCGAATGATCCTCTCGGCGTTGCCCCGCCACGTATAGTCGCGCCGGCCGATTTCCGCGCGCGCGCCGGACCCCAATGTCCCGCGCAACGTGGCATCCGCGGCGAGCCGGCTGATCGCGCGCCACATCGCGCCTGTCTCGGCCGGATCGAACAGCAGCGCGGTTTCCCCGTCGGACAATACCTCGCGGATGTTCGGCTGGTCCGGCGCCACGATCGCCTTGCCGGCCGCCATGTACTCGAACAGTTTCAGCGGCGAGGCATACGCCACAACCCGCGGCTGCAATGCGATGTCGAAGCGCGCGACCATCTCCGGTATCGCCTCATGTCCGACCAACCCGGCGAAGTGCACGCGATCGGCGATGCCGAGTGCCGCCGCCTGTTGTTGCAGCGACGCCAGCGCCGGGCCGTCACCGACTACCTCCAACCTGATCAGAGGGCCGGATGTATCCGCTGCCATGGCGGAGATCACCGCATCCAGCCCATGCCAGTCGCGCACGAACCCGACGAAACCAAGCACGACGGCATCGTCACCGCGTTCCGGTTCCGGCAGGTTGGCAAAGCGCGTCGGCTCGATGCCGTTCGGCACCACCTCGATCCGCGCCTTTGGGACCCCATTCGCGGCAATCATGTCCTTCAGCACGCCGGTCACCGCCAGAACGCGATCCGCCGACCGCCAGACAAAGCGCTCCAGCCGATGTGCCAGTCGCGGCAGTCCCAACCCGCCATGTTGGCTACGTTCATCTGCCAGCGGCGCATTCACCTCCAGGAACAGCGCGACGCCGGTGCCGCCGCGCCAGCAGCGTGCCCGCCAGGTGATAGAGGTTATACCGCTCATAGATCAGATCCGGCTGAAACCGACGGCATGCCATGCGCAGCCGCCAATAGGCCGGCAGGTTGTAGGCCAAGCTCGGCCAGTTCCCCCACCGCGCGCGGCAGGCGAGAGCGGATCATCGACACCAGCCCGCTTTCGCCGCCGAAATCTGCCTTGTCGTAAAAGCCCGGCCCGACCACCAGCACTTCGTGCCCGAGTTGCCGCAGCGCACCGATCAGTTCCTCCACATGCACGCTCTGCCCGTCGCGGGACTGGATGCGATGGCTGTACAGGATGCGCATGTCGGCGGTCACAGCTCCGCCCGGCGCCCCGGAGCATCGCCCTGGCCCGGCCCATCGCATGCCGACCAAGAAATGCGAGGCCACGTGGATGTCGCGGATTGGCCAGCACCAGGCCGATGCGCTGCCGTCGCACGCCGGCCCAACCCGCCTTGTACGGATCATCGCCCCGGCCGAAATCGATCTCCGCCACGTGCTCGTCATCGAGCAGTCCGCGCAGCATCAGCGCCGTCAGCACCGTTCCCGGCGAAGCCGGCTTGAATGCCTCGTCATGCGCCAGTTTCAGCACGCGTGGCCGGTCGCGCTCCACCACCCAGAGCTGCGCCGCGACGGCGGTCGTCGCCGATATGCAGCACGCCCAGCCGAAGCATGCCGCACGACGCGGCCTCGCGCATCAACGTCGCATTGAAGTCCGGAAACGGCTCCGGCTCCTTCCAGCTTCGGCGATAGACCGATTCAAAAGCCGCGATCCCCGGTTCCAGCCGGTCTCCTCCGGTGACCAACTCGAAGTGGCACTCGGCATCGCGTTCGCTCCGCCGCAGTTTGCGCCGGATCGTCTCGCGCAGCTGGCCCGGGCCGGGCGGCGAGGTAATCCTGCCAGGTCAGGCCACGCACCGGCTCGTGCCAGTTGCCGAAATGATCGAACCGGCGCACCGCCAGCCCGGCCGCTGCGCGCGGCATCGATGCAGATGCCCGAGATGGCGCCAGTCCGCCGCCAACGCATCGATGCGCGTGGTTGGCCAGGCGCGGCAATAGCGCGCGAAGTGCAGGAACGCGTCCGCGACAGCAGCTGGTGTCCAATCCAGCCGGCGACCAGCGGATGATAGCGGCAGGTATACAGCGTGGTCAGGCTTTCGAAGCACCGGCCGCGATCGACCGACCGCATCGGAAACAGCGCGGCTGCTGTCCCATCGGCTGCGCGGCAAAGCACGAACCTGGCATCGGCCGCATCCGGCATCCCGGCCGCAAGCACCGCCCGATACCAGCGCCAGGCTGCCGAACAGATCGTCATCCGCGCATCGAACAGCGCCGCCGCATCGACCGGCAGGTCATCGAGATCGGTGAAGCACGTCAGGCTCAGCGGAGCGCGTAATAGGCACAGCCGATCCATTCATGCATTGCGTAAAAGCTGGCCCGCCAGCCGGCGATATCCGGCAGGAAGTCCGCGGCCAGCGGCGTCGGCAGCCGATCGAGCCGCGGCGGCGCGGCGGTCACCGTGATGCCGGTATCCGCGAAGGCCATGATGGCCCGGCGCATGTGCCAGGCCTGCGTCACCACGATAGATCGATTTGATGCCCTGCTCGCGCAGGATCGCCGCGCTCATATGGGCATTTTCCCAGGTGTCGCGGCGACACTGTCTCGTCCCATCGGACTGGCACCTGGAAGTCGTGAACCAGGCTGTCCGCCATGACGCACGGCGATCGGTGGCTCGCCTTCGCGCAGAGCGCCGCCGGAGACCAGGATCGGCAATCTGGTGAGCCGAAACAGCGCCGCGCCGGCGCGCACCCGTTCGAGCGACAGAGGGCCGAGATGCAGGATCAGGGTATGGGTGCCGCCGCGCAGGACGTCGCCGCCGAGGATGACGATGGCCTGTGGCGGCGCGTCCGGTGGCGGCGTAAGCGGCAGGTTCCGCTCCAGCGCGACAATCAGCGAACCGCCCACCAATGGCATGGCCAGCACCAGCAGGCCCAGCAGCCCGGTCCATGGCAGGAAGCGGCCGATCCGCCTGAAGCGCCGCTCGATCAGCAGCCCGACCAGGGCGACCAGCAGCAGCGACATGGGCGGCAACAGCAAGGCTTCCGCGACGCTCTTGAGCGGCACCCGGATTGCTCTCCCCGGTCACTGCGCCTGGGTTAGCGGGAGCCGCCCAGCCAGTCCAGCACCTTGCCGAGCCCGACGCGCAGTGTCACCGGCTCGGGCAGCGCAAAGCATGGCGCGCGACAGGGCTGGCGAACCGGTGGAATGCCGAATGTCGCCGCCGCGCGGCGGCCTGTGGTTGACATCGAGCCGCCTGCCGGCCAGTTCGGCGATCGTGCGTGCCAGGTCCAGCACCGAGATCGGATTGCCCGTGCAGACGTTGAATACCGGCGCATCCGTCGGCCGCAGGTGCATCGCCGCGAGCAGCGCGCGGACCACATCGGCGACATAGACGAAATCGCGCGTCTGGCCGCCGTCGCCGTTGATGTCGATAGGCGCGCCGCGACTGATGCGCTCGCAGAAGATCGAGATCACGCCGGAATACGGCGACAGCGGATCCTGGCGCGGACCATAGACGTTGAAGAATCGCAGCCCGACCGTGGGAATGCCGTGCACGTGGCTGGCGACGCGGGCGTGCAGTTCGCAGCCATATTTGTCCGCGCCATAGGCCGAGAACGGACGGCGTTCCGTCTGCTCGGTGATCGGCATGGTCGCGGCGTTGCCGTACACCGCGGCAGACGATGCGTAGACCACCGGAACCTTCACCGGCAGGCGGCGGATGGCATCGAACACGGTGATGGCGCCGGTCAGGTTGGCGCGATGCGTCCCGAGCCAGTCGGTGATGCCGCGCTCGACCGAGGCGATGGCGGCAAGATGAAAGCATCCGGCAACGCCATCCACCGCGTCACGCACGATTTCCGGGTCGGCCACGTCACCTTCGATCAGCTCGACGTTCGGCGGCAGGTTTTCCAGCTTGCCGGTCGACAGATCGTCCAGCACGCGCACCGTGTCGCCGCGCGCCAGCAGTGCCTCGCAAAGATGCGAGCCGATGAAGCCGGCGCCGCCGGTGACCAGCCATGTCGTCACGCAATGAGCTCGCTGCTGGTGATGATGCGCACGCCAATCGCGAGCAGTCGTTCGCGCGCCTGCTCCATCGTGGTGCGTCCGCCGCTTGCCTAGCGGGATGCCGATGCCTCGGCACGCATCCTCGATCATCACCACCTCGTAACCTAGCGCACGGCATCCTCCGCCGACCACGCAACACAGAAATCGGTCGCCAGTCCAGCCAGGAACAGCCGGCGGAATCCGCGCTGGCGCAGCCAGCCGTCCAGGCCGGTCGCGGTGCGTCGGTCGTTTTCGAAGAATGTCGAGTAGCTGTCGATGGCGGGATGAAAGCCCTTGCGGATGATCACCTCCACCTTGGCCATATCCAGGTCACGATGGAGTGCCGCATTGGGCGTGCCTTGCAACGCGTGATCCGGCCACAGCACCTGTTGGCCGTACGGCATGGCGATCGTGTCGTACGGCCGATGCCCCGGATGCGCACTGGCAAACGAACTGTGGCCCGCCGGATGCCAGTCCTGCGTGGCAAACGCATGATCGAACCGTCCCAGCAGACGGTTGATGACCGGCACGACCGCATCGCCCTCCGCCACCGCGAGTTCGCCGCCCGGCATGAACGTCGGCTGCACATCGACCAGCCCCAGTATGTCCGTGTCCCGATCGATCCCGCCGCCGCTCATCTGTTTGCGTTCCCTGGGAATGCGCTTCGCTGTTCCGCCCGTACGCCACGTGGGCGGCGCTAACATAAGCGACGCATAGCTAACATATGACGAACATACACTGTGCAACATCCGTCCCCTCCCCTGGTGGAAGTGGGTGGGGTGCGCACCCGCCGACCATCGGCTCTACTCCAGTGTCGCCGCCGGCACGAATTCCCGCCATCGTCCCGGCGTTTCGGTCTGCTCGCCATAACCCTCCAGCGCATCAGCCGCCCGCCCGACCGTCTCCCTACCCGACCGTCTCCCTACCCGACCGTCTCCTTAATCGACGATGATCATATCGCGCGGATACTCGGACAGCAGCTCAGCGCCGGTCTCGGTGACCAGCACGTTGTCGATGATGCGCGCACCGATGCGTTCCTCGGCGATGAACACCGGTGGTTCGATCGAGACGACCATGCCGGCACGCAACACATCCGAACTGCCGCCGAACATGTTGAGCGGCTCGCCCCACGATGGCGGCACGCCGGCGCCGATGGAATAACCTGTGGTGTGCAGCCGGTAGCGATCCATGCCGGCCCGCGCGATGACGCGCTTTGCCGCTTCATGAGGAACAATAGCCGGAACGCCGCTGCGGATTTCCGCCAGGCAGGCATCGAATGCGGCGCGTACAACGTCGAAAATATCGCGCATGCGCTGCGATGGTGGTCCGAGATTGAACTGTCGCCCGATCGTCTTGGTATACCGCTTGTACGCCGCGCCGAATTCCACGTTGCCGGGATCGCCCCGCCGCAGCCGTCGCAAGGTGGGCGCGCCGTGCGCGAAACCGCAGCGTTCGCCGGTGACCAGGTTGATCGCGCTGGAAGGCAACGAACTGCCCTGGGATAACAGACTCTGATAGACTGCGGCAGCGACTTCCAGTTCCGTCCGTCCCTCCGCCACGCCGCCGACGCATGCCGCCATCGCGGCGTCGGCAATGCGCGCGGATCGGCGAACCAGCGCGATCTCGCGCGGTGACTTCACCTGCTTCAGGTCATCGATCAGGTTCGCCGGGTCGGCCACCAGTGCCTCGCCGAGCATGTCCTTCAATCGCATATACTGATGTGGATGCAGGTAGTACAACGGCAATTCCAGCCCCACGCGCGCGCCGCGCAGCCCAAGCCGGTCGGCGAGAACGCGGAATGCGTCGATCGGGTCCTCCGGTTCGCCGCCGCCCCAGGCGACTACTTCATCCGCCAGTGAATCCTCGATGAACTCGCACCGCTCGGAAAGCCGGGTGAACATGATCAGTGGCCCAGCCGTCGCCGATACCGGCAGGCATTGGAACGCCTGGTAGCTCTTGGCCTCGGTGCCGATCAGCCAATGCAGCGACATCGGATGGATGACTAGCAGCCAGTCCAACCCGGCCGCGCCGATCGCATCGCGCGCGCGGGCCTGACGTGCGAAAAATTCATCCGCCGGAAAATCGTGCCTGGACATGGTATGTCGCCGTCTCTTTCAGTCCTGCCCAGCGTCATTCCCGTGTTCGCGGAAATGACGGTCGGGGCTAATCCGCGAACCGGGGGATCACCTTCTCCCCGACGATCTCGATCGAGCGCATGATCTGGTCATGCGTCGTGCGGCCGATCTGGAACATGAAGATCATCTGGTCGATGCCGGTTTCCGCCCAGCGCTCCACCTGCCGACACACACTGTCCGCGTTGCCGCCGATCGCCATGCCGCTGTCCAGCAGATCGTCGTTGCTGTAGCCCGCCATGCGCGCCTTGATCCGCGCCACGCCTTCCGATGAACCAAATCGCACATGGTTCAATTCGGCGTCGTTGTCGCCGTAATAGAACCGCGCGGCCGCGCATCCCACGTCGCGGCCGATCCGGTCATCGTCATGTACGCATCCGATCGCGAAAACCCCGACGTGGTCGTTGACGAAGCGCCCGATCGGCGTGGCGTGCTTGATGGCCGTGCGATACGCCGCCACGTACGGCGTGATCTCCGCGTGTGTGTAGCGGGTGACGCCGAGTACGCCGACACCCGCTGCGCCGGCACGTTCGAAAGTCTCCAGGTTGGAAGCGGCGAACCACAGCGGCGGATGCGGGCGCTGGATTGGTCGAGGAACCACCTGGCGTGCCGGCAGGTCGAAATGCGCGCTCTTGTAGCCGGGGAAATGTTCCTGCTCGAGCATTTGCACCACGGCCTCCAACGCCTCGCGCCCGACTTCGCGGCCGTACTCGGCATCGGCGTTGAAGCCGAGCCCTTCCACGACGTAGGCGGCGGTGCCACGTCCCGCGCCGAATTCGCAACGGCCATTCGACAGCACATCCAGCGTGGCGACGCGCTCGGCGATCATGAACGGGTTGTGGCACGGCATCAGGATCACGGCGAAACCGAGCCGTATGGTCTGCGTGCGCTGCGACAGTGCGGCCAGGAACATCTCGGGAGAGGCGCAATGGCCGATCTCGGCGAAGAAATGCTGCTCGGTGAGCCAGAAGTGGCTGAACCCCGCATGCTCCGCCGCAACCACATGGTCGAGGTTCTGCCAGTAGACGTTGCGTTCGGTGTCCTCGCCCCACGGCTTGGGCACCTGGATCTGGCTCAACAGGCCGAATTTCATGTCTCTCGTCTCCGTAACGCGCGGTGTCCGTACGGGGTGGCCGATCGTGCGTCCATCGCACGGCGCCCATGGCCCGCGCAATGACACCCCGCCGCGATCACGTGCGCACCTCACTCTCCACCAGAGTCCAGATCTCCGCCTTCAACGCGGCAAAGTCGGGCGAAAGCTGGATCGACACATGGCGCGGTCGCGGCAAAGTATTCTCCAGGATCGACTTCACCCGGCCCGGCCGCGCCGACATCACCACAATACGGTCCGCGAGAATCAGCGCCTCGTCGATGCTATGGGTGATGAACACCACGGTTTTCCGACTTGCCTCCTGGATGCGCAGCAATTCCTCCTGCATGTCCTGCCGCGTCATCGCATCCAACGCGGCGAATGGCTCATCCATCAGCAGCACCTCGGGATCAGCCGCAAGAATGCGCGCCAGGGTAACGCGCTGCTGCATCCCGCCCGATAGTTCCACCGGATAGTGCCGCTCGAACCCTTGCAGCTTCACCAACTCGATAAACCGCGCGGCACGCCGACGGCGTTCGGCAGCGGGCACACGCTGCATGCGCAGACCGAACTCGACGTTGCCTTGCACGGTCTTCCAGGGAAACAACGCATAGGATTGGAACACCACGCCGCAGCGCGGCTCGATGCGCGTGATCGGATGGCCGCGCAGCAGCACCCGCCCCTGCGTCGGCTGGATGAAGCCGGCGAACATGTTCAGCATCGTGGTCTTGCCGCAGCCGGACGAGCCGAGCAGGCAAACGAACTCGCCTTCATCCACCTGCAGGGAGAAGTCATGCACCGCCACAACGTCCGGCCCGCGGCCGATCGAGAAAGTTCTGGTCACATTCTCGGCGCTGAGTATCGTCGGCATCAGCCGCGGCGATGCCGCTCCCACGGCACCAGCACGCGCTCGATCCGTTCGGCAATCGCGTCGGCGATCAGCACCGTGATCGAAATGGCGACCATGCCGACCAGGACCAGCGGTAGATTGCCCCAGTCCTTGCCCTGCCAGATCAGCGCGCCCAAACCCGATTGCGCCGCCACCAGTTCGGCTGACAGTACGCACGACCAGGCGATCGCCAGCGTGACCTTCAATCCCGATATGATGCCGGGCAGCGCTGCCGGCAGGATCACCTGCCACATCACTGCGAAATCGCGCGCGCCGAGATTGCGCGCCGCACGGACCAGCAGCGGATCGACGCGCTGCACGGATGCCAGCGTGTAGAACAGCATGTAGATCCACGAACCCAGAAACACGATTGCGACCTTCTGCTCCTCGCCGATGCCGAGCCACAGGATGGTGAGCGGAATCCAGGTGATCGACGGCAATGGGCGCAGCAACGACACGAATGGATCGACGATGGCTTTCGCGGGCCACCACACCGCCATCACCACGCCCAACGGCACGGCGACCAGTGCGGCGAGTGCGAAGCCGGCGAACACCCGCTCCGATGAAATCAGTACCGAGCTCCACAGATCGCCGCTGGCGATCAGGTCCTGTGCCTGGGCAACGATCTGGCCAGGCGACGGCAGGAACAGCGGCGAGATCACGCCCGTGGTGGTCGCGAGTTGCCACGCGAGCACGAAGCAGCAGACCGATGCGATCTTGATCAGCAGGCTGGCGGAGACATGCGCGCGCGATCGTCGACGCTGCACCGCATCAGCGCGAATTGCGACCTGTGCGTCGCCGTTCACGGTCCTATTGCGGCGTCATGAAGCTGGTGTTCTCCCACTTCGACACGTCCGGCAGCGTAGGGATTTTCTTGTTGTCGTACAGCCACTGCGCCAGCGACTGCATCTGTTCGGCGTGCAGCTTGGTATGCGCCTGCCAGCCCTTCAGGCCGTAGTATTTGAACGACTTCATGGCCGCCAGCACCTGTTCTGGCGACTGATGGAAATAATGCGCCACGGTCTTCGCGGCCTCTTGCGGCTTGGCCAGCGTGAAGTCCACGCCGCGGAATACGGCGACTGCCAACTTTCGTGCTTGGTCCGGATGTTCGTCCACCAGCTTGCGCGAGATGATCATGATGTCGGGCGACGCCATCGACTTGAATTTCTGATAATTCGGCGTGTCCATGTCGGTGCCGAGCAGTTTGCCGTCAGGCACGGCCTTTTTCAGACCGTCGAGAAACGGCTGCCAGACGCAGGCCGCATCAACATCGGCTTTCGACAAGGCCGGAGCCATCTCGTTGGGCGGCAGGTTGGCGAACTGCACGTCCTTCTCGGTCATGCCCTGGGTTTCCAGCAGGCCGTTCATGGTGATCTCGGCCGACGTGTTGGCGGCAACCTTCTTGCCGCGCAGATCCTTGAACGAAGCGAATCCCGGACGCGCCCAGCATCCCTCGTTGCCCGGTGAAGTCGTCGATGTTGGCAAAGAAGTAGAAGCTGGTGTCGCCGCGTGCCATCGCCGGAATGATCGCGGTGCGGCCCAGGTTGCTGAACGCGGTGGACCCGGCGGTGATCGAAGCCAGCCGATCGCCGGACGCCAGGATGACCTGATACCGTACGTCCAGTCCCTGTTCCTTGAAGTAGCCCTTGTCGACGGCGAGCATGATCGGGACCATGCCGTACCAGGTGACCGAGCCGGCGAAGTCCAGCCTTGGTTCAGCAACCGGTGCGCGAGCCGTTCCAGCCGTCTGCGCCTGTCCGGCCAGCGTGGCAGCCAGCACCAGCACCGCGGCGGCGCATGCCCGTTTTGCCATCGCGTTGATCATGCTGCCCATCCCGGCCCCCTGCGTATCGCTGCTTGTTCGCGCCATGTTGCCGGCAAAGCGGGCGTGCGTCCAACCTCAGCGCGGTCGCCGCTCCGGCGCGCGGGCGTGCGATCCGCCATGCTCGGGCCACTCCCACGGTCCATCGACGTCGACACCCTTCCCACGCAGCATTCCCACTTGGTCCTCGGCATTGTCCCGCGGCCGGTAGCCGAGAAACTCCCAGTTCGGGTCATGGGTTTTGATGCGCGTGTTGTTGGAATAGCCGTTCACCACCAGGCAGCCCGGATCGGGATGGCGCAGCCCAAGGTCCACCAGTTGCGCCACATCGGCAGGCGACAGCCAGGTGGCAAGCGAGCGCTGATCGATCGGCAGCGTCCGATAAGTGCCGATGCGCAACGACACCGAACGGATGCCGTGACGATCGAAATAGCACCGCAGCATGGTTTCGCCCCACGCCTTGAACGTGCCGTACAGGCTGTCGGGGCGCGGTGGCAGGGCAGGGGAGACAGGTTCGGTGATCGGATAACAGCCGAACGCGTGGTTGCTGGATGCGAACACAATGCGCTGCACCCCAGCGAGGCGCGCAGCTTCGAACACGTCGAACAAGCCGCGCGCGTTGACGCGGAACAGATCCTCCAGCGTGTAGTCGCCGCCGAGGCCGGCAAGATGCACGACGGCCGCGACGCCATCCATCATGCGCTCGATTGCAGCACGGTCGCTGATGTCGGCAACGATGCATTCTTCGTTCGGTGTGGCGTTGGCGATCGGCTTCGCGTCGGTCAGCCGCAGATGCCGCCACCTCTCGCGCAGCCCGTTCCGCAGTGCGGTGCCGATGGCACCAGCAGCGCCGGTTATCAGCACGCGGTCGGTGTTTGGATCGATCATCGTTCAGCCTCTTCTGCGTGAAGTCACGCTGTCATCACGAATTTCGTACTGGCCGGCGGAGCAGGGCGAGGGGTTGCGCACACCGGCCGACGATGGGCGTCGCGCCGCCTCCCCAACGCCCTCCCGCGAGGCGACATTCTTGTGCACAGGCCCGGTAACCTGACCCCGGTAACCTGACCCCGGTAACCTGACGTAGTGCCAACAATGATGCTGGCGACGTGTCGATCGCTGGTCACAGCCCCTCGACGCATCGCGCCACACGCTCCACCGCGCCGAGGTACTCCTCGATGCCGCGCTCCTCCGGCGCCACCAGCACATGTTGCACACCAGCCGCCTTGTAGGCATCCAGCGCGCCGCGCAACACACCAACCTCCTTGCCGTCGTAAGCAATGCGCACCGATATGGTGAACCCGCCATCCGATCGCCCCGCGCGCAGGCGCTGAACCATCGCCGGTGCCTGATCCGGTGCGACACGGCTGCCGTGCCAGCCATCCAGTCTCAGTGCCCGCGCGATCGCTGCATCGGACGAACCGCCGATCCAGATCGGGATCGGCGCGCACGGCAACGGCTGCATGCGCATCTGCTTGATCTCGGCGGGAATCCAGCGCGTGGGAAATGTCACCGGATCTTCACTCCACACCGCCTTCATCATGGCGATGCCCTCGTCCATCCGCCGCCCGCGCTCGCGGAACGGCACGCCGAGAGCATTGAATTCCGCCTCCATCCAACCGACGCCGGCACCCAGGATCAGTCGACCCCGCGACAGGTTCTGCAGCGACGCCAGTTCCTTCGCCAACGGCAGCGGATGCCGCATCGGCAGCACCAGCACGCTGGTACCGAGCTTCACGCGTTGCGTGCAGGCCGCCGCCCAGGTCAGCGTCAGTACCGGATCCAGGAAATGCGGCGACGGCGGATAATTCGCGTCCTTCGGGATGATGATGTGCTCGCTCACCCAGACATCGGCGAAACCCAGTTCCTCCGCTTGCACGGCGGCGCGCCGGATCGCGTCCGGTCCTGCTTTGCGGCCGATATGGGGCAGATGAATGCCGATTTGCATGACCGCGCTCTCCTCCCGTTTCCTGATCGGACCCTCGCGCGTCGCGCCGGTCGCGTCCAGAGCACCAGGGATACGATTTGGCAACGCCGTGGCGTTCCAATGCGGCCTGCGACCGGCCAAATGCGATGACCCATGGACTACCCTGGCAGGGACCTTGCGCAGACAGGGCCGGCTGCGTCACTTTCGCTGCACTTCGACCCACAGGCCACCCGCGACTCGATGTGACAATCCAGCCATGACCAGCATCCGTGATGCAAAACCACCGCGAGCGAAGCCAGCCCGCCCTCCGGTCCGTGGGCAATCGCGGCGTCGGCACGCCGAAGCTGCACTGCTCGATCCGCTGGCGCCGCCCGACACGTTCCCGCCGCTGGCGACCGAACGGCTGATTCTGCGCCCGCTCATCCCGGAAGACGCAGAGGCGATGCACCGGCTGGTCAATGACTGGGAGATTGCGCGCAACCTCGCGGTCGTGCCGTTTCCCTATCCTCGCAGCCTGGCGGACGAATGGATCCTGTCCACCCGGCATGAACTGTCCCAGGGCAACGCCTACACCTTGGCGATCACCGGACGCGAGGGTGAGCACGAGGTTCTGGTGGGCATCGTCGGCCTGCACGTCGATGCCAAGGCGCGCTGTGGCCGGCTGGGCTATTGGGTCGGCCGGCGCTTCTGGGGGCATGGCGTCGCCACCGAAGCGGCCGGGCGCCTGGCACGCTGGGCGCTTGCCAATCTCAACCTGGATCGGCTGGAGGCCGGTGTCGTCACCGACAACCCGGCGTCCGCGGCTGTGCTGCGACGCATCGGCTTCCGCCAGACCGACGATGCCATCGACTATTTCGTCGCGCGCGGCGGAGACTATCCGGTGTGGCGTTTCGCGGCCACGCGGGACGATATCTTCGGCCACGCGGAAGCCGATGCGACCGCCGAACCGGGCACCACGCCGCTGCTGCTGGTCGCTGCCTGCGCGCTGATCGATACCGATGGCCGCGTGCTGCTGGCGCGTCGGCCGGAGGGCAAGAAGATGGCCGGGCTGTGGGAATTCCCCGGCGGCAAGCTGCATGCCGGCGAGACGCCGGAAGCCGCGCTGATCCGCGAACTGAAGGAGGAGTTGGGGATCGACGTCTCCGCCGCCTGCCTCGCGCCGTTCGCCTTCGCCTCGCACGCGTATGAACGGTTCCATCTGATGATGCCGCTGTATCTCTGCCGCCGCTGGAAGGGTGTGCCGATGCCGCGCGAAGGTCAGACGCTGGCCTGGGTGCGGCCGCAGAAGCTTGCCGATTATCCGATGCCGCCGGCCGATAAGCCGCTGATCCCGTTATTGCGCGATTTCCTCTGAGGGATGCACCCATGCCCGATAAGAATCCCACCGCCTGCCTGCTGGTGATCGGCAACGAGGTGCTGTCGGGCCGCACCCAGGATGCCAACATCCGGTTCATCGCGAAGGGCCTGGGTGATCGCGGCATTCCGCTGCGCGAGGTGCGGGTGATCCCCGATGTGCCTGACACCATCATCGGCACCGTCAATGAAGTGCGGGCGAAATTCGACTATGTGTTCACCACGGGCGGCATCGGGCCGACGCATGACGACATCACCAGCGAATGCATTGCCGCAGCATTCGGCGTGCCATGGGAGCCGCATCCCGAAGCGTGGGCGCGGATGGAGCGCAGCTACAAACCGGGTGATTTCAACGCGGCCCGCCAGCGCATGGCGACCATGCCGCGCGGTGCGACGTTGATCGACAATGCGATGTCGGTGGCGCCGGGTTTCCAGATCGGCAATGTCTATGTGATGGCAGGCGTGCCTCGCGTCATGCAGTCGATGTTCGAATGGCTGGCGCCGCGGCTGCACGGTGGCACGCCGGTGGTTTCGCGCGCGGTGCATGTCGTCGGCCTGCCGGAGGGCATCATCGCCGCGCCGCTGGGCGCGGTGCAGGCGAAGTTCCCCGATATCGATATCGGCAGCTACCCGTTCTATCGGCCCAGCGGCAACGGCGTGTCGATCGTTGCCAAGGGCACCGACTCAGCCGCGGCGCAGGCGGCGATCGACGAGGTGACGTCGATCATCACGGGCTTTGGCAAAACGCCGATACCGGGGGAGCCGGAGGGTTGATTGCCGTTAAAGTAACAGGGGCAAAACCTGTGGCGTTTGGCATTCAGGCGGGTTGGCCGCGACAGCGGACAAGGTCTGGCAGATAAGGCACGATCGGCTGGCCGGGAATGCTGAGGCGATCGCCAAGGTAGTCCCAGAATGCGAAGCCAAGTTTGGCAGGGTGCGCATCAATCCGAGGAATGCGTCGCGGCAGTCGCGGCCAGCGAGACTGCGAGTACCACCACTGACCTTGCGCTTGGTGACATGGAGACGGATGTCGCGCTCGGAGCCATTGGTGTGGAGCGGTATCTCCGGCCGATCGAGCACCATCAGCAACTCCGGCTTTTTGGCGTGCTGCCGCACGAGCAGGCGATCGAGCGTGACGAAGCCGGTGCGCCGATGGAAGATGCGATCGAAGCGGGCACGCAGTTCGCCACGGCGCTGCGCGGTGGGTTTGGCGCGATACGCCTTGAGATCGTCGTAGAACCGCCAGATCAGCGCACGCATGCGCTGCTGTGCGGTGCGATGCACCCAGCATATCCCGCTGTCGCTCCGAATTGATATCTGGCCGAAACCTGCCATTCTCTGGTGGTTCAGCAGCGAAAGCGATGCGCCCGTACATCCAGTCCATCCTGACCGTCGCAGTGGCCGCGTGGTGCTGTACATCATGGTCCACCCCGCCGATCCTTGCGATGCTCAAAAATGGGCGCAGAACGAGATGACCTTCATCGCGGCTATTGGCTTCGCGGACGGTAGGTTTGCAAACATCTGAGGATAATGCCGATGGCGTCTCATCCGCCGACTGGCGGAATTGGCCGCGCCTTTTCGCAAGCGCATGGGCTAGAGCCACTGCCACAGCCGCTCGCGCTCGGCCAAGTGTCTAGCGAGTTCCGGCTCGATATTTGGAATTGGCTATACGATAAAATAGATCACAACAGTCGGTATCATGCTCAGCGCAACTCGATTGTAGGCCATTGGCGTGCAATATTATCACAGATACACTCGTCATTGTTCTATACTTCCACTGGATAAGTTCAGTGACACTGTGTCCGATATTGTCATCTTTTATAAACCGGCGATACTCTCTGGACGGAATGCCCTTTCGTTTAACAAATTGTTCGGTTTTCTCCAGTTTATGCTCAGACTCCCAATCATGGCACAAGAGGTTCCAAAGGTTGTTATGGACATCCACTCTATTAGTCGGCTGAACATGCTAGCATATGACTTGCTAGATATTCCACCTGATGGTCCAACCATCGTCCAATAGTGGGCAGGCCACGGACGCAATCCGAGAGGCCATACACGCAGTCGAATCCATCGTTCGGGTGATCGCACCGAATAAGAAATTTAGTGATGCACTGGCTGCTTTGAATTCACAGATTGCGATACATCCGGCATTTCGAGATGCCCTCTTGAAGCTCTATGGCTACAGCAGTGACGAGAAAGGCATCAGACATCCATTTCTAGAGAGTGATGATGCCACACGGGTCGGCATGGCAGAGGCAGTATTCATGTTCGGCGCATGTGCGTCGTTCATCACTTATCTCATTAGCCGTGCGCGGCAGTCCGGATTGCTGAAGGCTTAGTCCCATGGTCACCAAACCACCATCCAACATCGTCACCGACCGGCGCGCAAACGCCGCAAGACGGTTGCGCAGGCCAAAATCGAGGTGGCCATCGTCACTGCCAAGAAGCCGGGCAAGCGATCCGCGACGGAGACGGAGCTACCGCCGGACCCGGAAGCCGATGCGCGGGTCAGGGCATTCTTCGCACGGATGATCCGACCGCGTGACTGATCTCCCGTTCGGGTATTGGTGAGATAGAACGGGGTGATCATCGCACTAGCGCCCCTGCTGGGCGCAGGCGGCGTGAAACCGTACCATGGCAACGGCATCGCTGTCGGCCAAGGTGCAGATCAACTCACCTGTCGCGGTGTCATTGATTTTCACGCCGGTTGTACAAGGCGCATCGAGCGTATTCTACGGAACAGCAACAGTATTCTCAACAGCGGCAAGCCCAACAACAGCAGCAGCAACCGGCGGCACAGCCCCAGCAGCCAGCCCAACCGCAGGCGCAGACTACGGCTGCCCGATAGTGCGAGTCGCCGCGTGATCGAAGATGCACGCCGGCGCTAGCCATTCGATGTGCACCTATTCGGCAGCGACCGCGACATTCTGCGGACGTGCAGGGGCGGCTCTGCGTCGCGCCAAATGACCTTCATACAGTTGATTGGCGATATCCCCGATGAGAACCGACGAGGCAGTGCAACTCCAGACCACGGTTTCCAGGATGTGCCAGTCAAACGGGTCATCCAGCCCGAAGATCCCCAAGATCACCCGTATCTCAAGAAACGTCAGTGCCACGGCGTAGCTGCAAATCATCCATTGCCGGTGATAGGTGAATTGCCGCTTCAGTGCGAAGTAAATACCGAACCCTGCCGTGATCATCAGCGTCGAGGACTGGATCATGGTCTCGATGGTGAAGGACCGGGCCGCGCCCTGGGCCTCGTCCTGGTATTGGATATACAGGCCCAGCGGAGCCAGAATGAACACGCCGATCACGTACAGCGTGCCCATGGTTCGATGCACCGTCGTGTGACGGCGGCGGAAGCCCTCGGCGAACTGCATCGGCGCCAGCACCAAAGCGCAGGCACCCGCGAGTCCGTGTGGCAGCAGCCACCACTTGAACGGTTCATAATGCTTCCAGACGGGAGCCGTCGCATTGAGCAGAAAGCTCTCGTTATGGTAGAGCACGTAGCCTGCCATCACTGCGATTGCCGCGAACACCAGATGTTTGAGGCGCAATGGCCGTGCCAACGGCGGCGATCCTGTCGTGCTGGACATCGGTTTCCCCCCGGCTCCGATGATCGACACATAACATGGACTTCACGAAAAGTCACTCACAAGTGATTGCAGGATGGCGATGAACGCGCGCTCCGCATCGGTTTGGGGGAGACGGGGGCCGGTCTTGCCGCGCCCGAGTGGGTATGTAGCCATCTCACGAGCCCCTTTGCTGGCGATCGAACGCGAGCATGTCCCGCGCCGTCTTCAGGTCGCGTTCCAGTTCCAGTATGCGGCGGTCCCGGTCGGCAGCGGTTACGGACGGTGGAGATTATCGGCGGAAGGAGAGGGGACCCGGAGGGTTGATCTCCGTTACGGTCAAGTACTGATCGATCTCCTCATACCGCAACGAACCGGGCCAGTCGCACGGCGGTATGCCCGCGGCTCGGCCGCAAACTCGGCATGATGAGCACGCAATCGTCGTGTGGCGTGCGAATCTCCGTCTCGCCGTCCAGTGCGATCAGCGTGTTGCGGCGTGGAATGATATCGCCACCACGATAGGGCTGTACGAACGCGAAGTTGTTGCTCGCCGCCGTCACCGCCATGGTGACCTCGGCAAAGCGTTGCGTGGCGGACACCGTTGGTGGCGGCAGCGCCGGGTGGTCTGCGACCGTGTCAAGATGCCGCAGCAATCCCGCAATGCTGGCAAGCATCGTGTCGACCGTCGCATCATCCCAATGCTGGCCAGCTTCCAACAGGCTGGCCGCGCACGCCGTGGCAGCATCCGCAAATCGGGGATAATCGATCAGCCGTCGGCCAGCGGCATGGCCATGATCCGCCACCACCAGCTCCGGCACTGCGGCCCCGAATGCGAGGCGTCGTCCCTTCGCTGACGTACCGCACAGGATCAGCGGATCAGACGGCCACAGCATCGAATGCAGGTCGAACAGCATATCGACCGTGTCGATCAGCGGTCGGATTTCGCGCGCGCGCTCGAGTTCGATCGAACTTCGCTGGCCATCCAGCACGGCCGGATCCCAAACGCGATTGATATCCTCATCGACGAAGCGCGATGCGGTCGGCTGCCGTGGATCGAACCGGTCATACGCGGCGATATTGGTGAAACCGAATGTCAATTTGCCGCGCGCCGGCGCAAGACCCTGTTGCAGCAATCGGTCGAGCACGATGGCGCCGGCGATCTCATTGCCATGCGCAACGCCGAGGATTGCCACGTGCGGACCCGGCTTGCCGGAGGCGCGCGTAGTGAATCCGGCGATACCGGTGTTGCCGGCGACCCATCGACTGATATCAGGCGCGGTCAGATGCACCTCGAACAACGGCAGTGGCGGCTGGGTGATCGGGGACATGCGCCGTGCGCGCCCGGCTTAGGTCAGCAACCGATCCGCCAGGCGGCGGATGAACGTGTCGCACGCGTCAAGCTGGTCCTGTGCGATCCACTCGTCTGGCTGGTGCGCCTGCGCGATGTGACCGGGACCGCAGATGATCGTCGGAATGCCGCTGTTCTGATAATATCCGCCTTCCGTGCCATAGCTCACCTTGCCGGTACTGTTCGAGCCGGTGAGTTGCTTGACGATCGCCGTCAATGGATGGTCGGGATCAAGCGACAGTCCCGGCATGAGGGTCAGCACCTCGTAGTCGAATCCGGTGTTGCGGCTTACCGCGTGCATCGCCGGTTCGATATCCCTGGCAACGAATGCCTTCAGGCGTTCGACATGGCGGACTGCGTCATCGCCGGGGATCGTGCGCCATTCCATGATGAATTCGCAGCGTTCCGGGATGATGTTTAGGATTGTGCCGCCCTGGACGGTGCCGATGTGGATTGTCGTGTGCGGCGGATCGAAGCCGTCCTGAAATGGCCCTTCCGCGGATAGCCGGCGCGCTTCGGAAGCAACATAGGCGATCGCCTCGCCGGCCGCGTGAATGGCATTCACTCCCTTGCCCGGTTCGCTGGAATGGCCAGTCAGGCCACGCACGCGCACGCGAAGGTTCAGCTTGCCCTTGTGCGCCAGGATCGGCTGCATCCCGGTCGGCTCGCCGACCACGCACATCGCCGGCTTCAGGCCGGATGCATCGAGGTCCTGGATCAGACGTTGCGCGCCCTGGCAACCAACTTCCTCGTCGTAGCTGATGAACAGATGTAACGGACGCGCGAGTTTTTTCGACGCGAAATCGGGCACCGCCGCGAGACATGCGGAGACGAAGCCCTTCATGTCCGCGGATCCGCGCGCGTATAGCTTCCCATCGGCGCGCCGCAGCGTGAAAGGATCGGCACTCCACGCCTGGCCATCCACCGGCACGGTATCGACATGTCCCGACAGTGCAACACCGCCCGCTTCCTGCGGTCCGATGACGGCGTGGACGTTGGCCTTCTGACCGGTCGCATCAGTGCTGACACGGTAACCAATGCCGTGCGCATCTAGATAGTCGCGCACGAAGCCGATCAGCTCCAGGTTGGAATTGCGGCTCGTCGTGTCATACGACACGAGCCGAGATAGCAATTCTGCGGTGCTGAAGCGCGGGCCGCCATTGTTTGGTGCATCCATGTGGTGCAGCTTATACGGGTCGGCGCAAGCGGCCAACCGCGCCACATCGGCCGACCGGAGCATCGCCAATCGGAGCATCGCCACCGGTGCAACGAATTAATCCAACGAACCTACGCCTGGTGATCCTGGAGAAGCCGGGGTGGGAATGATACAACGCGCCATGGGCTCGGGAGACCAATGACAACCTGGCTGATCCGGCGACTGATCCAGGCGCTGTTCGTGCTGCTCGCCATGTCGGTGATCGTGTTCATCGGCGTGCACGTCATCGGCAACCCGGTCGACATTCTGATCTCGCCCGAGGCCGACCAGGCAGAGCGTGCCCGCGTCATCGCCGCGCTCGGGCTCGATCAGCCGCTATGGAAACAATACGTCCTGTTCCTCGTCGATGCCCTGCACGGCGACCTCGGCCGCAGCTTCGTTTTCAACGAGCCCGCTCTGCGGCTGATCGCCGAACGCATGCCGGCAACGATGGAACTCGCGGTCACCGCGGTGCTGATGTCGGTGATCCTGGGAATTCCGCTCGGACTATACGCCGGCCTGTATCCGGAAGGCGCCGTGGCGCGCATCATCATGGCCGGCAGCATCCTTGGCTTCTCGCTTCCGACGTTCTGGGTCGGCTTGATGCTGATCATGGTGTTCGCGGTGCAGCTTGGCTGGTTGCCGAGTACCGGACGCGGTGCGACGGCAGAACTGTTCGGCATCCAGTGGTCATTCCTCACGCTGGACGGATTGCGTCACCTGGCCCTGCCGGCGCTCAACCTGTCGCTGTTCAATATTTCGCTGGTGCTGCGACTGACGCGCGCCGGCGTGCGCGAGACGCTGCCGATGGATTTCGTCAAGTTCGCCCGCGCCAAGGGGCTGACACAGGCGCGCGTGATCTTCGTGCATGTGCTGAAGAACATCCTGATCCCCGTGGTGACGGTGATCGGCCTCGAGCTGGGGTCCACTATCGCCTTCGCCGTCGTGACCGAAAGCGTGTTCGCGTGGCCCGGCATGGGCAAGCTGATCATCGATTCAATCAACGTGCTCGATCGGCCGGTGATCGTTGCCTACCTGATGATGATCGTGGTGCTGTTCGTGACCATCAATCTGGTGGTCGACCTGCTCTACACCGTGCTCGACCCGCGCGTGCGCCTGGAGGCAAAGCGGTGAGCAAGGCACACAGTGCTGCAACGGATGGCCCGGACAAGCCCGGCCGTGAAAGCGCCCACCGATCCATCACGACCGGCTCTGTCCACGCCGCCCACGGCGGCGTGACCCCATGAGCACCACCGCTGCCCCCATCGCGCGCGAAGAAACGCCCTTCCGCCGCTTCGTCTCCGAATTCGCCGCATCGCGCGTCGCCCTCATCGGCCTCGTCGTGTTCGTCCTGATCGCCCTCGCCGCCATCTTCGCATCAGTCATCACGCCGCAGAATCCATACGACCTGGCGCAGCTCGACATCATGGATGGGCGCCTCCCGCCCGGCTCTGCGTCCGGCGCCGGCTACACCTACATACTCGGCACCGACGACCAGGGCCGCGACATGTTCTCCGGCATTCTCTACGGCCTGCGCATCTCTCTCGGTGTCGGCGTCGGTTCGGCCCTGATCGCCTCCATCTTCGGCACCGCACTCGGCTTGTTCGCCGCCTACGCCGGCGGCCGCACCGATGCCGCCATCATGCGTCTCGTCGACCTCCAGCTTTCCTTCCCCTCCATCCTCGTCGCACTGATGATCCTCGCCATGCTCGGCAAGGGCGTGATGAACGTCGTGCTCGCACTGGTCATCGTCGAATGGGCGTACTACACACGCACCGTTCGCGCCTCCGCCCTGGTAGAACGCCGGCGCGAATACATCGAGGCCGCCGAATGCCTCGCGCTGCCCAGATGGCGCATCGTCTTCCGCCACCTCCTGCCGAACTGCCTGCCGCCGCTGATCGTCATCGGCACACAGCAGATCGCCCGAGCCATCGCACTGGAAGCCACGCTGTCCTTCCTCGGCCTCGGCGTGCCGATCACCGAGCCCTCGCTCGGACTGCTCATCGCCAACGGCTACCAGTACATGCTGTCCGGCAAATACTGGATCAGCTTCTACCCGGGAATCGCACTGCTGGTGACAATCGTCTCCATCAACCTCGTCGGTGATCAGTTGCGCGACGTACTGAACCCACGATTGAAGCGGTGACCGCGGCAACTCTCGAAGTGCGTAACCTGCGCACGCATTTCTTCACGCGCGCCGGCGTGGTGAAGGCGGTCGACGATGTGTCGTTCTCCGTCGCGCGCGGTCAGGTGCTCGGGCTTGTCGGCGAGTCCGGATCCGGCAAGACGGTCACCGGCTTCTCCATCATCGGCCTGGTGGATCCACCGGGACGTATCGCCGGCGGCGCCATTCTCTACCAAGGCCAGGACCTCGCGAAGCTCAGCGAACGGGAGATGCGCAAGCTGCGCGGCAACCGCATCGCAATGATCTTCCAGGACCCGATGATGACGCTGAACCCCGTCCTGCGCATCGATACGCAGATGATCGAGGCGGTGCAGGCGCACACGAAAGTCTCGCACGCCGACGCACGCATCCGGTCGCGCGATGCACTCGGCATGGTCGGCATCCCCAGCCCCGATGAACGTCTGGCATCCTATCCGCACCAATTCTCCGGCGGCATGCGCCAGCGCGTGGCGATCGCGATCGCGCTGCTGCACCATCCGGACCTGCTGATCGCAGACGAACCGACAACGGCGCTGGACGTCACCATCCAGGCCCAGATTCTTGCAGAGGTTCAGAATCTGGCCACCACGTATGGCACCGCGCTGATCTGGATCACGCACGATCTTTCGGTCATCGCCGGCCTGGCTGACGACATCGCCGTGATGTACGCCGGCCGCATCGTCGAGACAGGCACAGCCGAAGCCGTGCTGGACCATCCCGGTGCATCCCTATACGCACGGCCTGATCGGCAGCGTGCCCAGCCGCAACAAGCGCGGTGAGAAACTGCGCCAGATCCCCGGCACCACGCCCAGCCTGCTCAGCCTGCCGCCCGGTTGCGCCTTTCGCACCCGCTGCCCGCGCGCCGACACCGCATGCGAACAGGAACCGCCACCGTCGCAACCAGTGCCTGGCCAGACAACGCGCTGCTTCCATCCGCTGATCGCGGTCCCCGCATGAACCAGCCTCGCGCCATTCTCCCCGTCCCCCGATGGCAGATGCTCGGAGGGAGGGGCGAAGCCCCATGACATCGACGCCGATCATCGAACTGCGCGGCGTCTCCAAACGCTTCGGCCCGACCTACGACGCTGCTGCCCGCCTTGCGCGCTCCTGGACGCGCCGCATCGGCGGCACGCCGAAAAACGAGGTGGTGCAGGCGGTCGACCACGTCGATTTCGTCGTCGCGCGCGGCGAGGTCGTCGGTCTGGTCGGTGAATCCGGCTGCGGCAAATCGACCCTCGGCCGCATGGTCGCCGGCATCATGCCGCCGTCGGACGGACAGGTGTTGTTCAAGGGCCAGGACATCGCCACGCTGCCACCGGAACGCGCCCGCGATGCGAAGCTGAAAGTCCAGATGATCTTCCAGGACCCCTATGCCTCGCTCAATCCTCGCCTGCGCGTGGCCGACATCGTCGGCGAGGCGCCGTTGGTGCACGGCATGGTAAAGCGTGCCGATTTCGACACTTACCTCGACGCACAACTGCGTCGCGCCGGTCTCGACCCATCGTTCAAGCGCCGCTATCCGCACCAGTTTTCCGGCGGCCAGCGCCAACGCATCGGCATCGCCCGGGCGCTCGCCGTGCAGCCGGAGTTCCTGGTTTGCGACGAAGCGGTGGCCGCGCTCGACGTATCCATCCAGGCACAGATCCTCAACCTGTTCATGGACCTGCGCCGAGAACTCGACCTGACCTACCTGTTCATCAGCCACGACCTCGGCGTGGTGGAGCATCTCTCCGACCGCGTGTTGATCATGTATCTCGGCCGTATCGTGGAAAGCGCGGCGGCGGAAGAGGTATTCGCCCGGCCAAACCATCCCTACACCCAGGGCCTGCTCGCGGAGGTACCCCGCATCGAGGCCCGAAAGCGGCGTTTCACCGCCGTCAAGGGCGAAATCCCCAGCCCACTCAACCCGCCATCCGGCTGTCACTTCCATCCCCGCTGCCCGCATGCGATGCCGCGATGCGCCGAGGCAGTCGCCGCGTCTGCGCGAAATCGCGCCCGGCCATCGCAGTGCCTGCCATTTGAACGACCGCATTTAGTCGGTATTAAGCATTGGCGGACAGGGTGCGCGCATGCACCCGAATGCATTCGCGCTTAATCCCGCACATCGAGCCTGGCGCCTGCTGCCCGCACGCCCACGCAGACGGCTGCTGACCGGCGCATTGTCGTGCATTGCTCCGCGGCCCGACCGTGAACCGCCCCCGGCTCTGCATGGCGTGGCAGTGGCCGGCGATCTCACGCAGGCCACCGGCCTGGGCGAAGGCGCGCGACTGATGCTGCGGGCTCTGCGGTCGATCGGCGTCGATGTCTGGCCGCTCGATCTGGCAGCGCCGGGTGATCCAATGCCGCCGCCCGGCGTGCCGCTCGTCGTGCACGTCAACGCCCCGATGCTGCCCGGTGCATTGCTGCGCCTGCCGCGTGCGCTGGTGCGGGGCAGGCGTATCATCGGCTACTGGGCGTGGGAATTGCCCAGCGTGCCGCCGGACTGGCACGCCGGGTTGCAGTTCGTGCACGAAATATGGGTGCCGTCGCGTTTCACCGCCGCGGCAATCGAGACGATCGCGCCGGGCCGCGTGCGCGTGGTGCCCCCGCCGATTGGTGCGTTGCCGATGCGACGCACGGTGCTGGATCGCTCTGCTTTCGGTCTGCCGGACACCGCCGTCATCGTGCTGATGTCCTTCAACCTCGCCTCCTCGTTCGAGCGGAAGAACCCGCTGGCAGCCATTGCTGCCTTCCGCGCGGCCTTCGGCAACCGCAAGGACCGGCAGTTGCTGCTCAAGGTGGGCAACCCGGATCACTTCCCGCGCGACTTCGCCGCATTGCGTGCGGCAGCCGCGGCGGCTGCCAATATCCGCATCGATACCAGCGTGCTGTCCGCCGCGGACCACGCCGCGCTGATCGCCGTCTGCGACATCGTCCTGTCGCTGCATCGCGCCGAAGGCCTTGGCCTGGTGCCAGCCGAGGCGATGCAACTCGGCAAGGCGGTGATCGCCACCGGCTGGTCGGGCAACATGGACTTCATGGACCGCACCAGCGCCGCGCTGGTGGGTTTTCGTCTCGTCCCGGCGCGCGATCCTCGTCACGTTTACGATATGACTGGCGCAGTCTGGGCAGAGCCGGATCAGCGGCACGCCGTCGCACAGTTGCGCCACCTGGCCAATGACGCCGCAAGGCGTGGCGCGCTCGGTGCGCGTGCCAGACAGTCGGTCATCGCGAAGCTTGGCGTCGAACCATTGGCGGATGCGGTGCGCGCAATGGGACTGCCCGTGCGGTCGGACATGGCGGCATGAGGGTCCTGGTCTGGCAATGGGGGCGTCGCGGCGCGGGTCCTCGATTCGCGGCGTCGCTGGTGGATGGGCTGCGGATGATCCCCGGTACGCAGGTCCTGTTGTCGCTGTCCACCGGCGCCGAAATCCTGCAAAGCCCCACGCCGCCGCATTGCGACCTGCCCGTCCGCACATACGACAGTGCCGCGGGTCTTGCCTGGCGTCTTGCGCAGGCGCCGCTGACAGTGCCTCGGCTTGCCCGACGGCTTGCCGCACTCCAGTTCGATGTCGCGATTTGCGCGATGCCGGGACCGTTGGACCTGCTGTTGCTGGCGGCACTGCGGCTCATCGGTGTGCCGGCCATCGTGGTGGTGCACGATGCCGATGCCCATCCCGGCGACATGATGCCGCTGCTGATGATGTTGCAGCGCAGGCTGGCGCGAAAGGCCGATGCGGTGGTCGCGCTCAGTGAACACGTCGCCGCGCGGCTTGGCGAGCAGCGCTTGGTCGATGCCGACAGGTTGTTTGTCCTGCGGCATCCGCCATTCATGTTCGGTCCCATGCCGTCGCCGCCGCTTGCGCATGGCGGAGCGCCGCGACTGCTCTGCTTCGGACGGCTGCTGCAATACAAGGGCCTCGATCTGCTGGCGTCCGCCATGCATCAACTGGCCGTACCGTGCGAGTGGACGCTGCGTGTCGTGGGCAGCGGGCCAGAGAGCGCGGATCTCGCGTCCTTGCGTGTGCTGCGCAGGCGTGACGGTAGAGAACCGCTGGGTGCCGGAAGGTGAAATCGGTGCGCTGTTCGCCTGGGCCGATGTGCTCGTGCTGCCCTACAGGGAAGCGAGCCAGAGCGGTGTTGCACCGGCGGCCATCGCGGCTGGACGCTTCGTTGTATCGACGCGCGTCGGCGGCCTGGTCGAGCAACTTGGCAACGAGCAGCTCGCAACGCTGTGCGAGCCGAATGCTGCGAGCCTGGCCACCGTGCTGCGCAATGTGCTCGACGCCTCTGCCGTTCCGCGAGCCAGCCCCGTGCCGACCGACCCGTCCCTGGCATGGCGCGACATGGCGGAGCGGCTGTTGGACCGGACCAGATCCTTGTTGCTCGGGAATGGCCGCGGCGTACACCACAGTGCACGTCGTGGCGCAGCATGGGTGGGACGCAGCGATACGCACCATGATTGGCAGCGCTTACACGCCCAGTCGCCCAGCCTTTTGAATGCCGACGAAGGCCGCCGCCGCCGACTTTCCTTGCCGTGATCGATGAACCCGTGGATGGCGCGTGGTATCAGGCGCCAAGCGTCAGCCGGATATTGCCAAACGCATCCACCGAGGCATCCGCGCCGCGCGGCACCAGGCAGGTCGCGTCGTATTCCTGCACAATGAGCGGACCGCTGCGCGGCGTCGCCGCCAGTCGTGCACGATCCACCACCGGCGTGTCGACCCAGCCGACATCCGGAAACCATGCCCGCCGGCTTGCGGGAACGCGCGATTCGCGCAGGCGGAATCCGATCCGGCAGCCGCGGCCGTTCCGGCATGCCGCGCGCGATGACGGACAGGCCGATCAGTTCCACCGGTTCCTCCGGCGGCGCGCGGAACCCGTAGGTCCGTTCGTGTTCCTCGCCGAACAGCGCCGCGAGAGTGCGGCAGGGCATCGCCATCGGGCAGCCGCACCTCGATTTCGCTCGACTGGCCGACGTATCGCGGCAAGCGCGCGCACGGCGGAACGTCTGCCGCTGCGGCGGAAACCCGTCGCGCGCCAGGCGATCCGCGCCCGCCGCGACCAACTCATCCAGCACCGCCGCGATCTGCGCCGGATCGGCCTGCGTCCAGCCGCGTGCGCAGGCTGCGCGTCGCATGATGCTCGGCATCCGCGACCAGCAGGCCAAAGGCGCTGAACACGCCCGGCAGCGGCGGCACGATCACGCGTGCGATGCCAAGCTCCGCGGCGATCGCCGCGGCGAACAGCGGGCCGTTGCCGCCGAACGCCAGCAGCGCGAACTGCCGCGGGTCGCGTCCACGCTCCACCGACACGGCGCGGATCGCGCGCATCATCGACGCCGATGCCAGCCGCAGCATGCCGAACGCCGCTTCCTCCACCGAGCAGCGCAACGGCTCCGCCAGACGCGCGCGCAATCGCCGCACGCGCGGCATCCACGTCCAGCTTCAGCGCTCCGCCGACCAGGCCCGCCGGATCGAGATAGCCGAGCACCAGATTGCAATCGGTGATGGTCGGCTCGGTGCCGCCGCGGCCGTAGCAAACCGGTCCAGGATCGGCGCCGGCGCTGTCCGGCCCGACCTTCGGCGCCCCCGCCGCATCCAGCCGGCAGATCGATCCGCCGCCGGCACCCACCTCGGCCAGGTCGATCGCCGGCAGCTTCAGCAGATAGCCCGCGCCGACCAGCAGGCGCGATCCCGCCATCACGCCGCCGCCGACCTCCAGATGCCTCCGATCGCATGACCTCGCCGTTCTCGACCAGGCCCGCCTTCGCCGTGGTGCCGCCCATGTCGAACGTGATGATGCGCGGCTCTTCCAGCTTGATCGCCAGCGCCGCGCCGCCGACCACGCCGGCGGCCGGCCCGCTTTCGATGATGTGCGCCGGCGCCAGCGGCGGCGAATTCGGCGGACGCCAAGGCCGCCATTCGACTGCATGAGTTGCAGTGGCGCATCGATGCCGAGAGCGCGCAGCCGCGCGGCAAGCGCGGTGACATAGGCGCGCACCACCGGCTGCACATAGGCATTGATCACCGTCGTGCTGGTGCGCGGATATTCCTTGATCTCCGGCAGGATCTCGTGGCTGACCGAAATCGCGACATCCGGCAGCGCCGCGCGCACCGCATCGGCCACCGCGCGTTCGTGCGCCGGATTGGCGTAGCAGTGCAGCAGGCAGATCGCGACGCTTTCCACCTGTTCGCGCGCGCAGCATGTCGATCGCGGCATCGACGCTCGCGCGATCGAGCGGCATCGCGACCGAACCATCCGGCCGCAGCTTTTCGGTGACCTCCAGCCGCAGCCGACGTTCCACCAGCGCGCGGCGGTTTCGTCCAGTGCAGGTCGTACAGCACCGGCATGCGCAGGTCGCGGATTTCCAGGATGTCGCGGAAGCCGCGCGTGGTGATCAGCGCGGTGCGCGCGCCCTTGCCTTCCAGCACGGTGTTGGAGCCGACCGTCGTGCCGTGCAGCACCTCGCTGACCGCCACCACCTTCGGCGGCCAGCAGCGCGCGCAGGCCTTCGATGATGCCTTCGCCGTAATCGTGCGGCGTGGATGCGGTCTTGTGCGTGAGCACGCGGCCGTCCGCCGCGATGGCGACAAGGTCGGTGAAGGTGCCGCCGATATCGATGCCGATGCGAAGCGTCATGCCAGCATCATTCCGCGGCCTCCGCCGGATGCCACGCCACGTCCGGCAACGGCTTGCGTGTCGCGCGCAGCTTCGCGCGCAGCGTCTCGGTCGCCGCCTCGTCGATCACCGGCGGATCGCCGTGCGCCACCACGCCGTAATCGCGCGCCGCGGCCTCGATCGTCACCAGGCCATCGCGCAGATCCTTCGCCACCAGCGCCAGATCGCGCGTCAGCGCATCGCCCCAGCCGCCCGCGCCCGGCAGTTCGTGGCGGAACACCTGGCCCTTGCGCAACGTCATCGTCAGCTTGGCGTGCAGCTTTTCCTCGGTCGGCAAGCCGGGATCGAGCACGTTGCGTCCCGCCGCCCCCGGACCGCCGCCGTGCAGCCCGTACGGCCGATGCGTCTGGCGATCGGCGCGCACCTGCAGAATCCCTTCGTCCGCCAGCATCCGCCAGGTCTTGCGCTGCGACATGCCGCCGCGGAATTTGCCCGCGCCGCCGGTGTCGGGCACGAACTCGTAGTCCAGCACCTCCAGCGGGTTTTCCGCCTCGATCACCTCGACCGAAAAACTCGCCATGTTGGCGAACATGCAGGTGTTGCCATCAAGCCCGTCCGCCCAAGGCCGCGCCGCCCCAGCACCCGGACAGGAAATCCACATAGATGAACGGTTGCAGTTCCTTGTCGTAGCCGCCGATGGTGATGCCGGTGTTGCCGCCGTCCGACGCCGCGTACACCCGATCGGGATAAAGTTGCGCCAGCGCGCCAAAGCAGCAATCGACGCCGCGGAACCCGGTCAGCCCGCGCGCCGCACACGCCGCCGGCAGCTTGCCGTTGCGTGATCGTGCCCGGCGGCGCGATCACCTTGATCGGGCGGAACACGCCGTCGTTGTTCGGCATGTTGATCGACAGCACCGACTTCACCGCGGTGAAGCTCATCGCCGCGGTGTAGCTCCAGGTGTTGTTGATCGCGCCTTTCACCTGCGGCGCGCTGCCGGTCCAGTCGACCTCCATCGTATCGCCGTGCTTGCGCACCGTGCAGACCAGCGGGATCGGCACGCCGACGTCGATCTGGTCGTCATCGATCCAGTCGGTGAACGTCGCCTCGCCATCCGGCAGTTCGGCCAGGCAATGCCGCGTCAGCCGCTCGGAATAATCCATCGTCGCGGCCATCAGCGCGACGACGCCATCGGCGCCATAGCGCGCCACCAGATCGGCCATGCCGCGCGCGGCGATCTCGCAGGCCGCAAGCTGGCTGCGGATGTCGCCGAGCACCCGCCCAGGCACGCGCACGTTGCGATCGATCATGCGGAACAGCGTGGTGTTCGGTTTGCCCCGCTCGTAAAGCTTCAGCGGCGGAATGCGCAGCCCCTCGGCATAAATCTCGGTGCTGTCGGAGGCATTCGAGCCGGGCACCCGTCCGCCGACATCGGTGTGGTGGCAGATCGTCGCGGCATAGGCGATCGGCCTGCCGCCATGGACCGCCAGGCGCGAACAGCGGCTTGAAGATGAAGATATCCGGCAGATGCATGCCGCCGTCATACGGATCGTTGTTGATCAGGATGTCGCCCTCGGCGATGTCGTCGCCGAAATGGCGCAGCACCGCCTGCAGCGCCACCGGGATCGAACAGAGATGCCCCGGCAGGGCGAGACCCTGCGCCGCCAGCCGGCCCTGCGCGTCGCACAGCGCGGCGCTGTAATCCATGATGTTCTTCAGCACGCCGGAATAGGCGGTGCGGTAGATCGTCAGCACCATCTCGTCGCCGAGCGCGGCGATGGCGTTGCGGAACAGTTCTTCGGTGATCGGGTCTGGCGTGTGCATGGGCCCATCGGACCACCGAAGCCGCACCATGACAACCGACCGCCCAGGCCCCGGCCTTTGCGCCGGCTGGGTAGCATATCAAGCAGTGCAATGAAACCAGTCAGAAATTCTTTGTCGGCCTCCGCAAGCTATTAACGGCCGAATAACGGTGGATTACCTTGTCTTTGGCCTCACGATTCTGTTACCTCAACGAGGCGATTGTTGAAGACTTCGTGATAAATCGGCAAGGCGCATATATTTAACATTGACAACAGAGTCAGCGGAATACTCTCGTTACGAATTCATTCATTGATCACAGGGAGCAACTGGTCGGGGGACCGAAATCCTGGTGAGGATGCGATGACTGTGACAGCCTCACGCAGAAACCCCTGCCATCCGTTCCTTGCTTCGCCGTCCCAACCTGACGGTAGAGCGGGAGCGGCACCTACTTCTGGACATGCCGCGCGAGCCATAACGAGAAGGCTCGCCAGCAAGCCCTGTCGGAGCTGTGGAGAGCCACAGCAAGCTGGTCGTCGCGGTCGCCCGGCAGTTCCGCCGTCCCGACCTCGAGATGACCGATCTGGTCGGCGCCGGACAGCTCGGCATGCATGCGGCGATCGCGGGCTTCGATCCGGATCGCTTCGAGACCCGGCTGTCCGCCTACTGCGATCCGGTGGATCCGTCACTACATCCAGGACTACATACGGCGTCACGCCTTCCCGGTGCGCCCCCCGGCTTCGTCGGCGCACCGCCAGCTTTTCCGCACCACCGGCAGGCTGTTCGCCGAGGCGCGGCGGTCCTGCCATCGCGAGGGCATTGCCGCCAGCGACAGCGAACTCTGCACACGGGTCGGCGCGCGGATCGGCCTGTCGGGCAACGAGGTGGCGCAATGCCTCAATCTCGCCCGCGGCGACGCGGTGCGCTTCGACGCTCCGGACACCGAAACGCAGATCCATTGAGGACCGGGCTTGCCCCCCAGGCTGCGTCGCCCGAGGACGCGACCGATCCATCGCCTCGATCACGCCAAGCTGCGCCGCCGCATCCTGGTCCTGGCCGAACAGATCCTGGGCGAGCGCGAGCGAAAGGTATTCCTCGCACGCTGCATGGCCGACGAAGAAGGCCGCCACGCATCAGGAAAGCATTGCAGCCCAACTTGGCGTGACGCGCGAGCGTGTGCACCAGCTCGAGGCGAGCGCCAGGCGCAAGATCGCAGTGGCGCTGACGCATGATGGACTGCTGGACTCCGCCGATGCGGGGCTCGATCAGTCGAAGTCACCCGCCTCCCGGCGCGCGCACGGGACCCTGGTCGAAGTGCCCGGCGACGCGGGCGATGCACTCCCCGCCGCACCGCGGCGATGCACGTCCCCGCCGCACCGCGGCGATGACTCCCCGCCGCACCGCGGCGATGGACTTCCCCGCCGCACCACGATAGCTGAAGCGCCGCAACAACGCGGGGCCGCGGCCATGCAGAGCGACCGGCAGGTGAACCCACTCGATCCGCCGCCGCTGCTGCGCGGCGGCTGCATCGAGTTTCCCGTCCACCATGTGCGTGGCGGCACCTCGACCGGCCTGGTGATCGGCGAACATTGGGCGCCGCGCGACGCAACAGCTGCGCGAGGAACTGCTGCGCCACCTGATGGGCCTGCCGCTGGACGGCACGCGCGCCGGCAACAAGCAGATCACCGGTCTCGGGCGGATCGTGCCAACCGGCAACAAAGTGTTCTTCGCCGGGCTGGAAGCCACCGGCAATGGCCGCCGCATCGTCAGCACGTTCGCTCAGCTCGCGGCCGACAAGGCGGCGGTGGACTGGAGCGTGAATTGCGGCAACATGACCGCCGCGCTGCCGTTGTGGGCGCTGGACACCGGCCAGGTCGAACCGCCCGCGGCGGCGGCGCGTTCGAGATCGATATCTTCAACACCAATACCGGCGTGACCGCGGGCGCGCGCATGCGGCTCGGCGCCGACGGCGGGTTTGTTGCAGCCGAGATCCCCGGCGTGGACGGCAGTTTCCCCGGCGTTGACCTGTTCCTCGCCAATCCGGTCGGCGCGAAGACCGGAAGCCTGCTGCCGACCGGCCATGCGGTGGATGATATCGCCGGCTACGCGGTGTCCTGCGTCGACGTGGCGGTGCCGATGGTGATCGCCCGCGCCGCGGATTTCGGCAAGACCGCGCACGAGAACATCGAACACGCTGGAAGCCGATCGCGGCTTCATGGCAGCGCTGCGCACGGTGTGGGTGGCAGCCGGCTTGCGCATGGCGCTGAAGGGCGCCGGCGGCCGGCCGATGACCGCGGATGAATTGGCGCAGAGCGAGACCATCCCGAAGATCTGCATCGTCGGGCCGCCGCAGGGCACCGGCCACATCGCGGTGCGCTATTTCACGCCGCAGGCCGGTCATCGCTCGATGGCGGTATCCGGCGGCTGTTGCCTGGCCGCGGCCGCGCTGATCCCCGGTTCCGTCGCGCATGGTGTAGCGCGCGGCCTGCCATCGGCGGGCGCGGCATTCGGCGAGGTCGATGTCGGCATCGAAAATCCCGCCGGCGTCCTGGAAGCGACAATCGATGCGCGGTCGGCTGCGTCCGGCCTGGAAGTCAGGAAGGCCGCGTACCGCCGCAGCACGCAGATCCTATTGCGTGGCCAGGTGCCCCTGTATCGCGCGTCCGACGCGCTGCGCGGCGCGTTGTTGCCGCTTTGCGGTAGCGCGTAATTGTCATTGCGAGAAGCGCAGCGACGCGGCAATTCGGTCAAGGTTGAGCATCCCTACTGGGCCGAGATTGTCGCGCCGCTCCGCTCCTCAGCATGACAGGTTGAAATTCCCAGTCAGTACCACGCCCTAACGCCCCGACGCCTAAACCAGTCCAGCCAGCGCCAGCACGGTCGTAAGCCCCGCCGCCATGCCGCGGATCGACGGCTCGGGCGCCACATCGATCCACTCCTCCAGCGAATGCGCCCGCCCGCCCGTTCCCCCAGAGCCGATCTTGATCGCCGGAATCCCCAGACTCATCGGGATATTCGCATCGGTCGAGGAGGACTCGAACTCCGGACGAAATCCATGCGCACTGATCGCTGCATGCGCCAGTCCCACGATGTCGCACGTCTCGTCGGTGCGCCCCGCGGGCCGGTCGCCGATCTTCCGGATCTCCGCCTCGATCGACCCGTTCCGTGTCGACCGCGCGGCATTCTCCGCCTCGACCGACCGGCCGATCAGGTCCAGGAAGCGTCGCCTCGAGCTTCGCCAGTTCTTCCGGCGCCTCGGATCGCAGATCGAACTCGGTCCAAACGCTGTTGGGGATCGAGTTGATCGACGTGCCGCCGCCGGTGACGCTGGCGCTGTAGGTGGTTTTCGGGCGCGCCGGCACCTCGATGCGCCCAAGTCGGGCGATCGCATCCGCCATGGCGAACATCGGGTTCACCGAGCCGAACGCGCCATAGCTGTGGCCGCCGGGACCCCGGAACGTGACGCGATAGCGCTTCGAGCCGACGCCACCCACCGCGATGCGCTCCATGTCCGGGCTGTCCACGGTGACGAACGCGCTGATGCGATCCTTGTACGGCCCCTGCTGAAACAGATGCCGCATGCCGCGCAGATCGCCCGGCCCTTCCTCGCCCACATCGGCAACGAACAGCAGGTCGGCACGCGTGCGTGCGCCGGCGGCATCCATCGCGCGCAGCCACGCCAGCAGCACCGCCAGCGACCGCGTATCGTCGCCCACGCCGGGTGCAAACAGGCGCGTGCCCTCGCGCCGTACAGTCAGGTCGGTGCCGGCGGGAAACACCGTGTCCAGATGTGCGGCGATGCAGATCAGCGGCCCATTGCCGGCGCCCGGACGCAGCCCGGTGACATTGCCCTCCGCATCGATCTGCCAGATTCTCGCAGCCCATGCGCCTCCGCCATCGCCAGGAACGCCCCGGCGCGCGTTGCTTCCTGGAACGACGGTGCCGCAACCTGGGTCAGCGCAATGATATCCTCCACGGTGCGGTCATGCTCCGCGGTCAGCGTCGCAACCGCCTTGCGATAGACTTCGCTGGCCATGACCTCGCGGATAATCGACTCTGAATGACTGGTCATGGCATGTCGGTCCTCTCTGCTGCCGTACGGTATTGAACGAGGCTGCGCCGACGGGCAAGACAGGCTAATGGGCAAGCCAGCGCCGGCACGTAGAACAGGAGCACGGACATGGATCTGGCCGCGCGACTGCAACAGGACGTTGCCGCCGTTTCCGCGCTGGCTGGGCATCACCGTCACCGTCGCGACGCCTGAACGGGTGGTAGCCGAGATTACCGTGCGGCAGGACCTGTGCACCGCCAACGACATCCTTCACGGCGGCGCCATCATGGCATTCGCCGATACGATCGGCGCACTCGGCACGGTGGCCAATTTGCGGGACGGTCAGGGCACCACCACGATCGAGAGCAAGACCAACTTCTTCGCCGCATCGTCGCTGGGCGCCCGCCTGATCGCCGAGGCAACGCCGTTGCATCGTGGCAGGCGGACGCAGGTGTGGGAAACGCGGCTGACCAATGCCGAAGGCCGGCTGGTCGCGAAAGTAACGCAGACCCAGATGGTTTTGTGATCGGATGATCACGCAACCGGGATGGGCGACGGCCGCTTGCTCGCCCCACGTCACTGCCTGATCGCCGGAGTCATTCAACCGCCGGCAATCCAGCAGGAAGGAATTCGATCAATGGTGAAAGCAGGACTGCTCGTCTCGGCGTGCGCGTTGGGATTGCTCGCGGCGCCGGTCATGGCGGCCGGCACGGGACGCAATCGGGCACCGACAATTCTCCAGCGACCAGCCAGATGAATGGCGCCGCAAACGGCTCGGGCATGCAGAACGGCTCGTCGTCCGCCAACGGGATGAACACCTCGAACAGCAGCCCGACTGGCTCCATGACGCAGAACGGCTCCGCGACACAGAACGGCTCAGCGACGCAGAATGCCAATGCGTCGGGCAGCACGTCCGGCAACGGCGCGGTCCAGGCGCAGACTGGCGCGTCGGGCATGAGCAACACGAACGCGAACCATAACGCCTCCGACGTCCAACCGAGCAATGTCGGGTTCGAACGGGACGGATTCGCGGGCTGGAATGGCACGCTCCGACGCAGCGCGCTCCGCCAGCAGCGCGCAACAATCACTCGCGGTATTCCCGTTCCAGTGGCGCGGCCAGTGCGCGTGACCATATGGCCGATCAACTGAACGGCCAGAGCCTGCAGGCCGCCAATCAAGGGCGCCCGTACAGTGCCGGCGGTGCCGGCATGGGTGGTTCGAATGCGGCTGGTGGAATGTCCGCGCCGACCGCCGCGGCCGGTAGCGCAACGCCCGGTGGCGGCAACAAGTAACGCCGGGCGAACCTGGTACCGACCCGGAGACCGCTACGCTTCCGTCAAGCCGACGCAGAGCCGGCCCGAGTAAAGGCCGGGGTCGGCATCCACGTCTTGCCTGATCGCGGCTAGGAAAAACGCGGATGCCGATCTGCGTCAGCACGATCTGCAGAATTGCGCGAGAAAATCGTCACCGCCTGGGGCAGCACCTGCCGTCTTCGGCACCGTGGCGACGCACGCCGGCAATTCGCCGTTCCACGGCCGGAACTTTGCGACCTACGTGCTGCACGACGCCGATTATTTCGCAACTGACCACGCCATCACGAAGGCGGGCGAGGACAAACAACCATGCCCTGGCGGCAAGGCGGACAAATCCGCCGCGGCGGCGATCATCTTTCCTCTCATCCTCCTCCGGCCTAGCATTCGCCCAACAAGCCGCAGGAGGGCACCATGAAGGCAGCCGTTTTCCACGAGCCGCATCAACCGCTGACCATCGAGGATGTGCAGCACGCCCCGCTGAAGCGTCGCGAAGTGCTGGTGCGCACCGCCTTCGCCGGCCTCTGCCATTCCGACCTGCATTTCATGGAAGGCCTGTATCCGTTCCCCACGCCCTGTGTGCTGGGTCACGAGGCAGCCGGCGTCGTCGAAGCGGTCGGCGACGACGTCACCTATGTGAAACCTGGCGACCACGTCATCACCTGCCTGTCGGTGTTCTGCGGCGAATGCGCGCAATGCATGACCGGCCATCCCAACCTTTGCGAAAACACCGAGGTGAAGCTGCTGCCCGGCGCCGCGCGACGCCTGACCTGGAAGGGCGAGGTGCTCAATCAGGCGTTCAACCTCTCCGCCTTCGCCGAGTACATGCTGGTGCACGAGCATGCCGTGGTGAAGGTGCGCGACGACGTGCCGCTGGATCGCTGCGCGCTGGTCGGTTGCGGCGTGATGACCGGCGTCGGTGCGGTGTTCCATGCCGCCAAGGTGGAACCAGGATCGACCGTCGCGGTGATCGGCTGCGGCGGCATCGGCCTGTCCGCGGTGAACGGCGCGGCGATGGCCGGCGCATCACGCATCATCGCGATCGACACGGTGGCGTCGAAGCTGGAGGTCGCGCGACGCGATGGGTGCGACCGACACGATCAACGCCTCGAACGCCGATCCGGTGGAGATGGTGAAGGAGATGACCGGCGGCGGCGTGCCGTATTCGTTCGAGGCGATCGGCACCAAGACAACCGCCGAACAGTCGTTCCGCATGCTGCGGCCGGGTGGCACCGCGACGATCATCGGCATGATCCCGCTTCGGCACCAAGATCGAACTGCACGGCGCCGACTTCCTGCGCGATCGCAAGATCCAGGGCACCTCGATGGGCGGCAACCGGTTCCGCGTCGATATGCCGCGCCTGCTGGAACTCTATGTTCAGGGCAAGCTGAAGCTGGACCACATGATCTCCGGCCACATCAAGCTTGCCGACATCAACCAGGGCTTCGCGACCCTGAAGTCAGGCGCGATGGTGCGGCAGCTTATCGACTTCTCGGCGAGCTGAACTGCAACCAATGGCGAAATACGGCATCGGCCAACCGGTCACCCGCTTTGAAGACCCTCGACTGCTGCGTGGGCAGGGCCACTTCATCAACGATGTGAACCTGCCCGGTCAGGCGCATGCGATCATCCTGCGCAGCCCGCACGCCCACGCGCGTATAGTATCGATCGATGCGGCGCCGGCGCTGGCGTTGCCGGGTGTGCTGGCGGTGTTCACCGAAGCCGACCTCGCTGCCGATGGGCTGGGCACGATGCGCGTCACCCTGCCGCGCAAACGTCCCGATGGCGCGCCGCTGTTCTACTCGCCGCATCCAGGACTGGCGCGCGGACATGTGCGCTACGTCGGCGACCCGGTCGCGATGGTCATCGCCGAAACGGCAAATACGGCACGCGATGCGGCCGAATGCGTCAACATCGAATACGCATCGCTGCCGTCGGTCACCGACACGGCACAATTGCTGTCACCCGGCGCGTCCGCCGTATGGCCGGACTGCCCGGACAACCTGTCGCACATCTATGAAGCCGGCAATCGGGCAGCGACCGACGCAGCGATCGCAGGTGCAGCCCACGTCGTGCGCCGCCGCTTCGTCATCAGTCGTGTCTACGCGCAGTATATGGAACCGCGTGGCGCGATCGGCAGTTACGATGCGGGCGACGAGCGCTACACGCTGTACGCCGACGTGCAATACCCGCACCGCGTGCGTGACGCGCTTGCACGCAACATCTTCAGGATACCGGAGAGCAAGATCCGCGTCATCGCGGGTGATGTCGGCGGCGGCTTCGGCACCAAGGGTTGGCAATACGCCGAGCATCGCTTGGTACTGTGGGCGTCGCGGCGACTTAACCGGGCAGTGAAATGGTCGAGCACACGCAGCGAGGCGATCCAGGCAGACGAACATGCGCGCGACAACATCACCGAAGCGGAACTGGCGCTTGACGCCAAGGGTCGCTTCCTCGGTTTGCGCGCGAATACGATCTGCAATGTCGGCGCCTACATCTCAGCAGAGCGCAATCTGCTGTCCACCTTCAGCAATGTTGCAACGCTCAGCGGGGTCTATGCGATTCCCGCAGCCTATACCCATGTCTCGGTCGCGTTCTCCAACAGCAACCCGACCGCACCATATCGTGGCGCCGGGCGGCCCGAAGCGACCTATGTCATCGAACGTCTGATCGATGAGGCCGCGCGTGAACTCGGCTTCGATCGCGTCACCCTGCGCCGGATGAATCTGGTGCCGGAGAGCGCGATGCCGTACCGCAATGCATTCGGCGTGAACTACGATTGCGGTGCGTTCGAACGTGGCATGGACGCGGCATTGCAGCTCGCCGATTACGCCGGCTTCGCGGCACGAGCCGATGCATCCCGCACGCAAGGCAAGCTGCGCGGCATCGGCGTCGTCAACGCGATCGAACGTGCGGCTTCGCCCGGCCTGGAATTCGCCGAGATACGCTTCAACCCCGGTGGTTCGGCAATGGTGCTGATGGGCAGCAAGAATCAGGGTCAGGGCCACGAGACGATGTTCAAGCAGATCGTCAACGAGAAGCTCGGGCTCGACCCGCACCAGGTGCAGTATATCGATGGCGACACCGATCGCGTCGCGTTCGGGATCGGCACCATGGGTTCGCGCTCCACCGTGATCGGCGGCACCGCATTGACCGTCGCTGCCGGCAAGGTGATCGCCAAGGCTACGAAGATCGCCGCGCATCTCATGGAAGCAGCCGAGGCCGACATCGAATTCGCCGACGGCCGATTCACGGTTGTCGGCACGGATCGCGCGCTGACGATACAGCAGGTGGCAATGGCAGCATTCCAGCCTGCGCGCTTGCCGCCTGGGCTGGAGCCCGGGCTATACGAGACCGGAACCTTCACGCCAAAGCAGGATACCTTCCCCAACGGCTGCCACATCTGCGAAGTGGAGATCGATCCGCAAACCGGCGCGGTCGCTCTGCTGCGTTACGCGGTATCCGATGATGTCGGCACGGTGATCAATCCGCTGGGACTGAAGGGCCAGATCCATGGCGGTATCGCGCAGGGTCTCGGCCAGGTGCTGATGGAACAGGTGGTCTACGATCCGACCTCAGGCCAATTGCTGTCGGGCAGTTTCATGGACTACGCGATGCCGCGCGCCGACACCACCTGCGATGTCGCCGTCGTCAGCAATGCGGTTCCCACCGCGCTCAATCCACTCGGCGCCAAGGGCGCGGGTGAGGCCGGTACCGTCGGCGCATTGCCGGCAGTGATGAATGCGGTGCTGGATGCGCTGGCGCCGCTCGGGGTCAGTGGCCTCGACATGCCGGCGACCAGCGCACGCGTATGGTCCGCTATCGAAACGGCTCGTCAGTCGGCTGGATGATGCCCACTGGGCTGCCCACTTTCTGAGTGGGCAAGATTGTGGTTGACGCCCGACGCGCCGCCCCGCTCACTTGCCGGCAAACCACCCGGAGGTCGTCCGTTGAGCGAAACGCTCCTGCGCGACATAGCCGAGTTCTGCCGCCGTGCCCGGATGGCGGAGTCCACATTCGGGCGGCTGGCGGTGAACGACGGCAAGCTGGTCAGCCGCTTGCGCCTCGGTGGCCGCGTCACCACCGATACGGTGGATCGCGTGCACGCCTTCATCGCGAACCAGCCGCAACGCCCGGTCAATGGTGCGCGCCCGCCGTCGCTGCCGGCGCTCTTGCCGGAGCCTGCTTCCGGCACCGCCCATAACTTTCGCTTCTACGACAACCGCCAGAAATACCTGCTGTTCGTCACCACGTGCAGCGAGAAATGGGTGATCGCCCAACGCGTCGGCATGGAGCTTGCCAACCTCCACCCACGCCCGCCGGCATTGCGACTGTTCGACGCCGGCATGGGCGACGGTACGGTACTCGCACGCACGATGCGCGCCATGCACCACCGCTTTCCGACGATGCCATTCTACATCGTCGGCAAAGAGATAAGCCTCGAGGATGTACGTCTGGTCATGGAGAAAATGCCGGACCGCCTGTTCGAACATCCGGCGACCGTGCTGGTGATGACCAACATGTACTACGCCGAGGCACCGTGGCTGAAGCCCAACTCCGTAACGTCCGCAACCAGTCTGGTCTGGCATGAACTGTCATTGACCGGCAACACCGCGCACGACTTCGAATCGCAGATCACCGACCTTGGCCCGTTCCTCGCCGAACACTGGCGCGCGCGCATGGGCCGCAGCAGTGGCAACCCGGTGTACGAGAAACCCGTCGTGCTGGTGATCTATCGCGAGGACCACAAGTTCCTGCTCGATCAGGTGCGCCCGCGTCGTGGCTTCACCGAGGCGGAGTACGACCTGGTGATCGCGTCGCAACCCTATCGCGCCCGCGCGCCGCTCGACTTCAAGGCGCGCCGCGTGGTCGCTCCACTGGCGCGCGCGCTCGCGCCGGGCGGCCGCCTGATCGCGATCCATTCACACGGCAACGATCCCGGGCTGGAGATCATCCAGCGCATCTGGCCTGGCGAAAATCCGTTCATCACCGACCGTCATGCTCTGCTGCGTGCGACCAAGGCAGAACTCGGCAGCGCCGGACGCGATCTCAATTTCGGTGCCTATGCCGATGCGCGCTCGTTGTTCCGTTACGATATGCATACCTTGCCGAGTGAAATCAGCGAAACCATCGGCACATCGACGCTGTTCGCTGCCTGGAACGCCGCCGTCTATGTCGCGCAGATCGAGGATCAGCGCCTGTCCGAGGCGATCAGCAGCGGCGCCTATCTGGAAGCGACCAAGGCGGTGCTGCGCGACCAGGGCGGCCTGTGGTTCTGGGATGAATCCTACGTGATCTCCCGCAAGCGGGATTCCGGCTGATGGATGCGCACGCGCCATCGACCGCGCAGCGCCGACGCATGGCAGAGTTGATCGGCGCGTGTTCGATCGAGATCTCGCCACGTGATGAACTCGCCGGCGAGGCTTTGCGCAGGCTGCTTGACCCGGGCAGGACAGTATTCGTGAACCATCCGCCCAGCGTGACACATGATGATATCGTCGCCGCCTGTGTCCGGCTGCAACGCGCGGGGTTCGTGCCGGTCCCGCACGTCGCGGTGCGGCGTCTCGCAAGCTTCGCCCAGGCCTGTGATTTTCTGCATCGCGCAACCGTCGAAGCAGGCGTCGACCGCATTCTGCTCGTCGCCGGCGACGACAGCCCGGCCGGTCCGTTCCACGCCAGTCTCGATCTGCTGGCGACCGGCGTGGTGGAGCGGCAGAACATCGGTCATGTCGCACTCGCCGGCTATCCCGAGGGCCACCCCGCAATCGACTCGCGCGTGCTGGATGCCGCATTGCTGGCCAAGGTGGCACTCGCTACCCAGCGTGGACTGGATGTGTCGCTGGTCACTCAGTTCGGCTTCGAGGCCGGCGCGATCCTGCGCTGGATTGCGTCGCTGCGTGCTCAGGCCATCACATGCCCGGTTCACGTCGGCATTGCCGGACCCGCGAGCGTCGCCACATTGGCAAAGTTCGCTGTCCGCTGCGGCATCGGCGCTTCGTTGCGTAAGCTCGCCCGCGGGCATACGGCGTTTGCACGCATCATGGTGGAAGCCGGTCCGGACTCACTGATCGGGGAACTGGTTGCCGGCGAGCAGCCGAGTACGTTGATCGACGGTCTGCATGTGTTCACCTTCGGCGGCGTCCGACGTTCGGCCGATTGGATAAACACAGCGGGAGTTGTCACCCGATAGGCCAACCACCCCATAGGCCAACCACAAGTGCCGCGCGCACGGGTTCTATGCGTGCTGGAGGGCACCAGGCTGCGTCCGAACCACTATGTCGAACTCTATCTGGATAACATCACCGGCCATTGCCGGTTCGATTCCAAGACCGTGTATGCCGATGGGACCAGCGTGATACGCCGCAACGTCGATGCCTGCACGTTCACGAAATACGAGATCGCCAACTGACCCCGACCGGCGACGCACTACAGCGCCGCCTGTGTTCCCAGGATGACTGTCGCCTGCGCCGACAGCACGCCGCCATTGCCATGCACCAGCGCTGTCTCCGCCTGCGTCACCTGCCGCGCGCCGCATTCGCCGCGCAACTGGCGAACCGCTTCGATCAGCAGGAACAGCCCGTACATGCCCGGATGGCAATAGGACAGTCCGCCGCCGTTGGTGTTCACCGGCAGGCTGCCCTTCGGTCCGATGCGCCCGCCGCTGACGAAACGCCCACCTTCGCCCTTGGGGCAGAAACCCAGATCCTCCAGGAACAGGATCGTGTTGATCGTGAAGGCGTCATACAGCTCAAGCACGTCGATGTCGGTTTCACGCAAGCGCGCCATGCGATAGGCAGCGGCACCTGATTCGCGCGCACCCGTCAGCGTAAGGTCCGGCATCGAGGAGATCGACGCATGCGTGATTGCCTGGCCACAGCCCAATACATAGACCGGTGGTTTCGCCAGGCCGCGTGCGCGATCGGCCGACATCATGATGATGGCGCCGCCGCCATCGGTGATCAGGCAGCAGTCGCGAACAGTGAACGGATAGCTGACCGGCCGCGCCGATAGCACGTCGGCAATGGTCAGCGGCTTCTTCTCCCACGCGACCGGATTCAACAGCGCCCATTCGCGCGCCGCCACCGCCACCTCTGCGAGTTGCTCGCGTGTGGTGCCAAACTCATGCATGTGGCGCGACGCCGCAAGCGCATAGGCGCTCGATGGCAGGAACGGTCGGAACGGCGTCTCGTACGGATTGTATTCGCGCTGCGACGCCGCTCGTCGTCCCACGGTGCGTTGCGTGCTGCCATAGGTGATGACCGCGACCGAACACAACCCCGCGGCCAGCGCAGCCTGCGCATGCGCCACATGCACTTCGAAAGACGAGCCGCCGACGATGGTGGAATCGGTGTAGGCCGATGGCAGGCGTAGATACTCGCATAGTGACATAGCGGAGGTGCGTGCCTGCGTCGTCGCGCAGAACAGGCCATCGACGTCCTTCAGCTTCAATCCGCAATCGGCCAGTGCGCGATGCACGCCCTGCGCCATCAGATCGAGCGGACTCATGTTGGCGGCCACCGCGCCGATGTCCGATTCCGCGGCACCGACAATCACCGCGCTGCCGCGCACAAGGCCTTTCATGGCGTGCCGTCCGCCGGCGTGAACACCGGGCAGGGGGGTTCATCGCCCTCCGCCTGGTGCACGCGAAACTTCACGCGCATGCCGATCCGCACGTCCAGCGGTGCAATGTCCTCGACACGGCTCATCATGCGGAAGCCTTCGTCGACATCGATCAGGGCAACATTGTACGGTGCGCCCTGCTGCGGGAATACCACGGTGGTCGCGTGCACGGTGCCCATGCCCTTGCTGACCCGCCACTCCAGACGGTCGCTGCCGGTGAATGGACAGATCACGCGCGGATAGAACACCGCCGCATTGGCTTCTGGGCTGAACTGGTACGCCAGTTCGCCCTTGCCCAGATGTTCAAGATAGGTGCCAAGCGGCGATGTCGCTGCATTTGCCATCGTCACACCGGCCGATCGCCCTGCACCGTCACGCGATGGCCAGAGCGGGTATGCGGCCAGTAGTCCCACATGGCGCGATGCTGCACGCAGCGATTGTCCCAGAACGCAATGGAGTTTTCCTGCCAGCGAAAACGGCACTGGAACAGTGGACTTTCCGCATGATCCCAAAGATACCCCAGCATCGCCGCGCCCTCGTCGCGCGGCACGCCAACAAGCCGCTTGGTGAACCCGCGATTCACGTACAGCGCCTTCTTCCCGGTCACCGGATGCGTGCGGATCACCGGATGCTCCGCGCGCGGATAGCTGGACTTGTCGGCGACACCAAAATTCGCGTAGGTGCCGCGATACGAATCTTCCCCGTCATGCACAGCGGTCATGCCTTCCAGGTAACGCTTCATCCGATCCGACAACGCCTCGTACGCAGCGTACATCGACGCGAACAGCGTATCGCCACCGCGCGGTGGGCACTTCCGGATGTACAGGATGCTGCCCATCGGCGGCTCCACATCGCATGAAACATCGCTGTGCCAGCCTTCACCGTTGGCGCGCGGTGAATCCTTGTCGGCGTGGATGATCATCAACTCCGGGTGGCCGGGTTCGTGCGGAGCCGCGGGATGGATATGCAGCTTGCCGAACTTGCGGCCGAATTCCAGATGCTGCTCATCGGTGATATGCTGGTCACGGAAGAAGATCACCAGGTTCTCCGCCAGCGCCCGATGGATCTCCTCGAACGCCTGATTGCCGAGTGGCTGCGACAGATCCACGCCGCCGATTTCCGCGCCGATGATCGGCGTCAGCTTGTCGACCGTGATCGTGTCGTATGGCGCTGCATCGTCCGCGCTATGCTTGTAGCGCGGCCCGTTGTTGCCACGTAGGACACTCATGCTCTCTCTCCCTCGTCCAGGCTCGTCGGCGGCATGTTAGCCGTGCTCGCCGCGTCGCGCCACGTCGGGGTAGAACTGGGGCGCCTCACGCCGGTCTGCCATGCCGTAGTCGCGGATCACGCGCACCCGCCGATGCCGGATCTGACCGGCATCAGGCAACCGCCAGGCATCGGCAGCATCTGCGTCACGCCATGACACCAGCATAAGCTGCTTTCCCGGTGTGGTGATGCTCTCATACACCTCCGCATCGTACACCCCGTCGCGACCGACTTCCGGCAAATGCAACGTCACTGCACTGCTCGGCATCGCGCCCGGGCCGGGATCCAGTTCCACTATACTCACGACCTTTGAAGCGCCCACCTCCGTCGCATCGAAGCGTTGCTCCCGCAGCGACTGCCCGGCTGGGATGCGCGTATCCGCGGTAACTTCGCCGACGCGCAGGTGGTAGTCCTGGAACACCTCGAAGCGGCCCTTCTCCTGCACGCCGTGATGCATCGCATGGGTCCGCCAGCGGATTACCGATTTCTCATCCGCCCAGATCGACAGCGACAGCAAGCGACCCTCGGTACGCTTGCTCCGGTAGCGCTCGTTGTCGATGAAGCCGGCGATCTGCTCCAGCTCCGGCCGCAACTGTTTCGCCAAAGCCAGGTACTGGTCCCATTTATCCGGCTTCGGTTGGACTTCGAAGATGACAGCGAACATCGCGTCCTCCTGTCTGCTCAGTTCACGCAGGCTGGCACATCGCCGCCGGCGAGAAAATTCTGTGTCTCGCGGTACAGCGCGTGACGCCCCGCCTCCAGGTGCATCAGATGCGTCGCGCGGCTGATCTTCACATCGCGCCGAATTGGTGAAGCGGTGAACGCCGCGAACAGCCACGCCGCGTCGGCATCGTTGCACATCGTGTCCCATTCGCCGCGAATGATCGCAACCGGAGCCTGTACACGCGATGGATCGTAACCGAGATCGCCAACCCATGCGCGGCCGATGTCATGCCACGGCCCGCTCGGTATCTTGACGCTGGCTGGCGTTCGCGTGCGACTGGCTGCATCACTGTCCAGATAGAGCTCGCCCCATTCGGCGAAATGGCGGCGCGACAGGACGGGCAGCTCGCCGTCCGGCACCTCCGCGGTGAAGCGGTCCCATTGATCCTGCACCGAAACCAGCCGCCAAGCCGGAAAACACGAGGCTGGCTCTGGTCCGTCACGACGCGCGATGGCACCGAACAGCACCAGCCGTTCGACCAGCGTCGGGCAACGCACCGGCGAAACGACCGGCGACCTGTGTCCCCCACGAATGTGCCACCAACGAAATCCGCGGCAATCCATGCTGCTCGCAGATAAACCGCGCAGCCAGTTCCATTTGCTGGCTGGCATCCTCGACCCTGCAAAGCGGTTCGCGTCCATCCGGCATTCAGCCATCGCGGGATACGGATCGGACTGACCGTAGCCATGGAAATCCAGGCCCCACACATGGAATCCAGCCGCACACAAATCGTCGCGCCAGGATCGGCCATCGAAGCGATGCGCGATCGACAGCGCGGACGGAAACGTCGCGCCATGCACATACAGCACCGCCCCCCGCACGGGCGTTCCCACGGGCGGCGGTAAATGCCGCAGGAACAGCGACAGGCCGGCATGGCAACTCGGGATGAGGAAATGCTGTTCACGCGGGTCGAGCAGCGAGTCACAGAGTTGGATTGGCGAGCATCGGGAAGCTCCATCGTCGATGCACAGTTCCCGATATGCTGCGTCCACCGCGCCACTGCCACCTACGTTGCTTCGGCCCCGGCCGAAGCGTCACACCACGGCGATCGCGTTCATCTCGATCAGGTAGTCGGGATGGGTGAACTTGCTGACCTCCACCAGTGTCGACGCCGGTGGAGGCGAGGGAAAATACTCGCGCCGCACCTTATGGATCGGCGCCAGATTCTCCATGTTGCGCACATAGACATCCACGCGGCAGACATTCGCCAGCGTGCCGCCCGCGGCTTCCACCGCTGCCTTGACGTTCTCGCACACCTGTCGCGTCTGCGCCTCGATATCGCCGATGCCGGCAATCGTTCCGTCGGGCCGTTGCGCGACCATGCCGGAGATGAACACCAGCCGCCCACTCGCTTCCACGGCAATCGCCTGGGCGAAATGTCCGCCGGGCTTTGGTGCCTTGTCGGTCGTGATCGCTTGTCTCGCCATGGTTCCCGCCCTTTCGTTCAGTGGCACTTGAACGCGTCGAATGGTTCGCGGCAGGCGCGGCAGCGGTGCAGCGACTTGCACGCCGTGGAACCGAACTCGCTGATCAGCTCGGTATCTGCGCTGCCGCAGAGCGGGCACGTCTGGATGCGCCTCGCCAAACAAGGCGCGGCGAGACGCGCGTGTGCTCCGGTGGCGCGATGCCGTACGCGGCAAGCTTCCGACGCCCGGCATCAGTCAGCCAGTCCGTGGTCCACGCGGGCGACAGAATGGTGTGGATGCGTCGACTTGATGCCGGCGCGCGCCAGGGCTGTTTCGATCTCCAGCGTGATCATGTTCATCGCCGGGCAGCCGGAGTAGGTGGGCGTGATGGTGACTTCCACCGTATCGCCGTGCACCGACACATCGCGCAGGATGCCAAGATCGGTAATGGTCAGCACCGGGATTTCCGGATCGGTGACCGTCTCCAATGCGGCCAGTGCGCGATCGCGCAAGGTGGCGATCTACCATGTGGCGCCTGGATAACTGCGCTGGAGGTATTGCATCTCGGCCAGCAGATGACCCAGGTGCTCCGTATGCTGTCCCGCGCGGCCGCCCGACTGCATCCAGCCATCCTCCGGCCGCACCAGCGTCGCGCGCGACAGGGTGGCATCGACCGTGGCGTTCCAGGTGGCGCGCAGCGATGCGGGATCAGGGATCGTCCCGCCGGCGATCAGTGCGGCGTCGGCTCGGCGACGGCGAACAATTCGCCGGTGTACGGCCACAGATCATCGAGCGCATTTGTGCCCGACGATGGCTTTCCGCAGTGCCGTCACCGAGGCGGATCAGCCATTCCGCTGCGTGTCGCACGTGATAAGCGGTCTCCTTCTCCGCCTTGGCGGCGACGGCGGCAATCATCGCGTCGGTCGATGCGGTCGCGGCACGCCAGAGCGGATCAGCGAACGCAGAGAACAGCAACAGGCGCGCGATAGTCACGGCGAAGTCGCCATTCGGCAGTTCGACCAGAAGGCAATTGCGCCAGGCAGGGACATCGCGCAGATAAGCAAGCTGGTCCTCGGTATGGCCGCTAAGCGTGCCGGCATAGCTATAGATCGCACGAGCCTGGCCGATCAGATCGAGCGCGATATTCGCAAGCGCCAATTCTTCCTCAAGCGCAGGCGCGTGGCCGGTCCATTCCGACAGCCGATGTCCAAGCACCAGCGCATCGTCCGCTCGGCCCAGCAAATGCCAGACCAGCGCGGACCCGTCGACGGTGATGGACGTGGTGGCCATGGATCAGATGCGATACCGCCGAAGCCACGCACTTTATGTCACGGGTATCCGCACCGGCAGCGCGACGATGCCGTGCAGGATATTGGAGTACATCCGCTTCGGCTCCGCCATCACTTCGATCATCGGGAAGCGCTGCAGGATCTCCTCCCATAGAATCGCCAGTTGCATCTCGGCAAGCCGGTTGCCGACGCAGCGATGAATGCCGAAGCCGAACGACAGATGCTGGCGCGGCCGTGCGCGATCGATGATGAATTTGTTGGCGTTCTCGATCGCCTCTTCATCGCGATTGCCGGAAACATACCACATCGCAACCTTGTCGCCCTTGCGTATATGCTTGCCACCAAGTTCGGTATCCCGCAGTGCGGTGCGCCGCATGTGCAGCACGGGTGTCTGCCAACGGATGATCTCCGGCACCAGGCTCGGCACCAATCCGGGATTGTCCATCAGCTTGCGATACTGGTCCGGGTGCTTGTCCAACGCCCACACCCCGCCCGACATGGAATTCCGTGTCGTATCATTGCCGCCAACCAGCAGCAGCAGCAGCGTGCCCATGAATTCGTGCGGCCGTGACGGCAGGTCACGCGTCGCATCCGCGTGCGCCAGCATGGAAATCAAGTCGGGCCCGGGTGGCCGCTTCGCCCGCTCGTGCCAAAGCGCGGTGAAGTATTCCAGCGCCTTTTGCAGCACCGCGTCGCGCTTCGCCTCCGAATCGATCTCGGTCCCGGCCCGCGTATTGACCGTAGCGACATTGGACCAATAGGTCAGCGTACGCCGTTCCTCGAACGGAAAGTCGAACAACGTCGCAAGCATCTGCGTGGTAAGTTCGATCGACACGCGATCCACCCAGTCGAACGTCTCGCCACGCGGCAACCCATCCAGCACACGCGCTGTGCGTTCGCGGATCGTGCCCGACAGCCGCTGCAAATTCATCGGCGCCACGATCGGCGACACGACCCGGCGCTGTTCGTCATGCTTCGGCTGATCCATCGAAATAAAACTCGGCCGCCGAAAATCCATCGGCAAATCGCGCAGCACGATGCCGCCGAACATCGCGTCCGATGAATAAATCTGCTGGCTGGTATCCACCTGCATGATGTCGCGGTACTTGGTGACCGACCAGTACGAGCCATACATGCCGTTCTCACACCAGTGCACCGGGTCCTCCTGGCGCAGGCGTTCGAAATACGGCTCCCAGATATCGTCCTGGTACAGCCGTGGCTGGCTCACGTCGATCTTGTCGAGCGGGATCGAGTAAGCGTCTTCGTGCGGATCAACACTGACGGGAGCGTTCATCGTGTTTCATCCCTGATGGCAGACACCGTTGGTTCGGCACGCTTTCGCGACAGCCTGCACCGCGCCGCCGAGGCATGTCCAGAGTGTCACATGTTGCCGACTTCGTCGGGCACGTTATAGAACGTTGGATGCCGATAGATCTTCGATGCCGTAGGCTCGAACAGCATGCCCTTGTCGGCCGGATCGGATGCCGTTATCGCAGCCGACGGCACCACCCAGATGGACAAGCCCTCGCCCCGCCGCGTGTAGACATCACGCGCCGACTGCAACGCCATCGTGGCATCCGCCGCATGCACCGATCCGACATGCTTGTGCGCCAGCCCGGTACGGGCACGAATGAACACTTCCCACAGCGGTGTTGCATGCTCCGCCATCGTCAGGCCGCCTGCCGCTGAGCGTCCGACCGCCGCTTCGCCGCGTACGCCAGCGCAGCCTCACGCACCCACGCACCCTCGTCATGTGCACGACGCCGACAGGCGAGCCGTTCGCGATTGCACGGCCCGTCGCCGGCAAGCACACGGCGAAACTCGTCCCAATCGATCGGGCCGAACGTCCAATGACCGATCGCGTCGTCAAGACGAAGCTCCGGATCGGGAAACGTCAGTCCGATGTGGTGTCCCTGCGGCACCGTGGCATCGACGAACTTCTGGCGCAGTGCGTCGTTGGTGAAACGCTTGATCTTCCACCGCATCGACGCATCCGAATGCTGCGACTGCGTATCCGGCGGCCCGAACATCATCAAACTCGGCCACCACCAGCGATTCAGCGCGTCCTGCGCCATCGCGCGCTGCTCTTCGGAACCACGCGCCAGCGTCGTCATGATCTCGAAGCCCTGACGCTGGTGGAAACTTTCCTCCTTGCAGATGCGGATCATCGCCCGCGCATACGGTCCGTAAGAGCAGCGACACAGCGGGATCTGGTTCATGATGGCCGCGCCATCCACCAGCCAGCCGACCGCGCCGATGTCCGCCCAGCTCAGCGTCGGATAGTTGAAGATCGACGAGTACTTCGCCCGCCCGGTCAGCAGTTGCTCCACCAGTTCCTCGCGGCTGATGCCCAACGTCTCCGCCGCCGCGTACAGGTAAAGCCCGTGCCCGCCCTCATCCTGCACCTTCGCCAGCAGCGCCGCTTTGCGCCGCAACGTCGGCGCGCGGGTGATCCAATTCCCCTCCGGCAGCATGCCGACAATTTCCGAATGGGCATGCTGACTGATCTGGCGAACCAGCGTGCGGCGATACGCCTCCGGCATCGGATCATTCGGTTCGATCCGCTCCTCCGCGTCGATACGCGCCTGGAAGCGGTCGGCTCCTCGCCGGTGTCGGCCACGGTCTCTTGAGTATTCAGCGCCTGGCTATACATGATCACTCCGGCCAAAAATCGGAACGCATCGCCAGCGCAAATGCGTAAGGGCACTCTCAGGGGTATTCAGCGCCGGCTGTTGCGTGGGACAAATATGGCCCACCCAGCCCGCGTCTGAAAGGCCCGCCCATGGACTTCGCCCTCACCGCAGAACAGCAGCAGATCCGCGAACAGGTGCTGAAGATCTGCGCCCGCTTCGACGATGCGTACTGGCTGGAGCGTGACCGGACGGCGACTTTTCCCGACGCCTTCTTCGCCGCCATGGCAGATGGCAACTGGCTCGGCATCGCCATGCCGGAAGCCTATGGCGGGGCCGGTCTCGGCATCACGGAAGCCGCGATACTGATGCAGGCGGTCGCCGAGTCCGGTGCCTGCATGTCCGGCGCATCGGCCATCCACCTCAACATCTTCGGCCTGAACCCGGTGGTGGTGTTCGGCACCGACGCACAGCAGCGCCGCATGCTGCCCCCGGTCATCGCCGGCCAGGACAAGGCGTGCTTCGGCGTCACGGAGCCCAACGCCGGCCTCAACACCACCCAGATCACCACGCGTGCCGATCGCCGCGGCGATCGCTACGTCATCAACGGCACCAAGATCTGGACCTCCACCGCGCAGGTCGCCAACAAGATACTGCTGCTGGCGCGCACTACGCCGCTCGATCAGGTGAAGCGCCGCAGCCATGGCTTGACGCTATTCTACACCACGCTGGATCGCGCGCATGCGGAAGTGCGGTTGATCCACAAGATGGGCCGCCACGCCGTCGACTTCGAACATGGTGTTCTTCGAGGACATGGAAGTGCCCGAGCAGGACCGCATCGGCGAGGAAGGCGAGGGGTTCCGCACCCTGCTGCACGGCCTGAACCCCGAACGTATCCTGGTCGCCGCCGAGGCGATCGGCATCGGCCGGGCCGCCATCGCCAAGGCCACGCGCTATGCCCGCGAACGCGTCGTGTTCGGCCGGCCGATTGGTCAGAACCAGGCGATCCAGCACCCGCTGGCGAAGTGCTGGGCGGAACTGGAGGCAGCCAACCTGATGGTGATGAAGGCAGCGTGGCTATACGACCAGCGCCAACCCTGCGGCGGCGAAGCCAATGCCGCGAAGTACCTCGCCGGCGAAGCAGGCTACCGCGCCGCCGAACAGGCGGTGATGACGCACGGCGGAATGGGCTACGCGCAGGAGTATCACGTCGAACGCTACCTGCGTGAATCGCTGATCCCGCGCATCGCGCCGGTCAGCCCGCACCTTATCCTGAGCTACCTCGCCGAACGCGTGCTGGATTTGCCGAAATGGTACTGAGCGCGCGAGACGTAGCCAGCGCCGCTGCCTCCCTTCGCCCCAACATCATCCCCCTCCCTTGAGGGAAGCCGGGGGCCCACGTCGCTCATCCTCACCCGCCTCGGGCCAAGCGCTGCCACGACACCGCTGCCGCGACACCAAACAACCGCGCACGACGGCGTCAATCAACGCACGAACGTGTAGCGGAACCGCTCGCCATCCGCGGTCACGCGCCCCACGGTCGGCGACGGAAAATGGATCGGCAGGATCAGCATGCTGGTATCCGCCACCTCACTCAGGAATTTCCGACGTGACGCCGCAGCCTCCTTCGCATCCCAGTCGAAGATCGTCGACCAGTCCGGCTCACGGCATTGCAGCGCGTGGTGCATCATGTCGCCGGTCACCGACGCGCGCTGCCCGCCCGACCTGATGTTCACGCAGCAATGGCAAGGCGAATGTCCCGGAGTCGGCGTCAGCCAAACCGTATCATCCAGCGTATAGTCGTCATCCACCAGCAGCGCCTGCCCCGCCGCAACCACAGGTTCGCAGTTGAACCGCCAGACATCGCCAGGCGGTTGATCGCCGCGCTTCGTTGCTTCCTCCCACGCCGCATATTCGCGCTTATGGAAGATGTATTTCGCCTTCGGGAACGTCGGCACCCAGCGTCCATTCCGCAGCACCGTGTTCCAGCCGCAGTGATCGATGTGCAGATGCGTGCAGAACACATAGTCGACGTCATCGAACTTCAGCCCCGCCGCGCGGAACCCGTCCAGCCAGGGCTGCTTGGGGAAATCCATCGGTGCCGGATAGCCCTTGTCCTCACCGGTGCAGGTATCCACCAGGATCGTGTGATGCGGCGTGCGCACCACGAAAGTCTGATACGTGATGACCATCCGGTTGGATGCGGCGTCATAAACCACCGGATCCATCTCCGCCAGGTAGCGCCGACCGATAACCGCATCGTACGCCGGAAACATGTCCTCCGGTTGCCGCCAGGGTCCGTCACGCTCGATGATGCTGGTGATGGTCACGTCGCCGATCTTCAGGGTCTGCATCATCAAATCTCCAGCCGGTAGAATCGCGCGGCGGTAGCGCTGAACAGATCGGTCTTCTCCGCCGCACCCGCCCCGCGCGCCAGGATCTTGCAGGCGTTCCAGAACGGCGCGTAGGCATACGAACCCTTGTCCACCGGGAAGTTGCTCTCGAACATGCCGCGCGACGCACCGAACGCCTCGATGCAGGTCTCGACATAAGGCCGCCACGCCGCGGCCAGCGTCTCCGACGCCGGCGGATCGGCCTTCTCATGGAAGTCGAAACCGTTGATCCGCATCGCCATGCCGCCCAGCTTGACGAACACGTTCGGGCACTTCGCCAACGCGCGCACAGACGCCGACCACTTCGCAAAAACCTCGTCGCGCTTCCCCGCGTACACGCCGATCGCCAACGGCCCACCAACATGGTTCAGCACAATGCGCGTATCGGGAAACGCCTGCGCCAATGCGGTCAGTTCATCGATCTGCGGATGATACAGCCACGCATCGAACGTCAGGTTCAGCGGTGCCAGCCGTGAAAATCCCTCGCGGAATGTCGCATCGGCCATCAGCCCGGGCGGCGGCGCATACGCCGGGTTCATCAGCGTCTTGTCGGCATCGAACGCGGTGATGTGGCGGATGCCACGGAACCGTCCGCCGCCGGCGCGGATATGCGCCTCCAGCACCGCCTGTACCCGCGCGCCCAGCCGCAAATCCGCGTGCCCGACAATGCCGGCACAGACCTTGGTCTTGCCGTATCCGCCGGATGCACTCATCGCCGCCACGCCGTTGACGAATTCGGTCTCGCCAACCGGCCGCATCTCTTCCGGCCCGCCGGCGCGATGCATCGACCGGCATTGCACGAACACGGTGGCGACGATGTTGTGGCCGCTGTTGGTGTCGGCCAGCAGGTCGTCCAGCATGTAGCGCCAGCCTGGCCGCTCCCACAGATGATGGTGCGGATCGACGATCGGCAGCGCCGGCTCCAGGATCGGCTCGGTCCGCCGCGCCAGCCAGTCATCGCGGACCGGCAGATAAGGACTGCTCGCGGCAGGCTGCGTCGTCGTGCTCATGGCCATTTCCTCCCCAATATCGGGGGGATGCTAACCCGGAAATGACCGGACCGGCAGACCCGTTATGCCGCCGCTTGCAACTCCGCCGCATCGCGTCGCGCCGACAGCCGAGGCTTTGTCGTGCGCGCGACCGGGCGCGGAGCCGACTGGCCCAGCAGACGCCGATACAGTGCTTCGTATTCCGCCGCGGCGCCCGACCAATGGAAGCTGCGCGCCATGGCCGCCTGCCGCATCTCGCCCAGCACGTCGGCATCGTCAAACGCGTCGAACGCGCGCTGGCAAGCCGAGAACAGCCCCTCGCCCGTCAGGTCGGAAAACAGGAAGCCCGTCTCGCCATCGTCGATCGTGTCGGCCAGCCCACCGGTCGCGTGCGCGATCGGCAGCGAACCGTAACGCTGCGCCTGCATCTGGGTCAGCCCGCAAGGCTCGAACCGCGACGGCATCAGGCAGAAATCGCTCGCCGCCACGATCCGCCGCGCCATCGGTTCGTTGAAGCCGACCAGCAGGCCGATGTTGTCGCGATGGCTGCGCGCCAACAGGCTCAGCATGTGCTCGGTCTCCGGATCGCCCAGCCCGAGGATGGCGATCTGCCCGCCCGCGCGAACGATGTCCCGGGCGGTGTCGGCAATGATATCCAGCCCCTTCTGGTGCACCAGCCGGGAAACCACCCCGAACAGCGGCCCGTCGGACGGCGTCAGGCACAGGCCGGTGCGCACCAGGTCGGCGATGTGCTGCTTGCCCGACAGGTCTTCGGCCTCGAAATGATGCGGCAGATGCGGATCGCGGCTCGGATCCCAGCTCTCGTCGATCCCGTTGACGATGCCCGACAGCCGGCCCTCTGCCGCGATCCCGCTGCGTCAACCCATGCAGCCCGGCGCCGAATTTTTCCGTGGTGATCTCCCGCGCATACGTCGGGCTGACCGTGGACACGTGGTCCGCATAGAACAGCCCGGCCTTCAGGAACGAGACCCGGTTATGGAACTCGACGCCGTTGATGTGGAACGCGTAGTCGGGAATGCCCAGCAGCTTCATGCGATCCTGCGTCGAACACCCCCTGGTAGGCGATGTTGTGGATGGTCAGGATCGTCGGGCACGTGAACGCCGCGCCAGCGCAGATAGGCGGGCGCCAATCCGCCCGGCCAATCGTTGACGTGCAGCACGTCCGGCTGCCAGTTCATGCCGGCGCGGCCGCAGGCAATTTCCGCCGCCGCCAGTGACAGCCGCGCAAAGCGGACATCGTTGTCCGGCCAGTCGATCCCCTCGGGCGCGGCATAAGGGCGTCCCGGTGCGTTGATACAGTGATGGCTCCAGCACCAGGTACAAGACCAGGCCGTCCACCGTGCGCGCTTCACCGATGCAGCAGGGATCGATCCCGCCGCAGCCTGGCAGATGCGCAACGATCGTGATGTCGCTGGCCTTGGCGAGCACCTCCGGATACGCTGGCATCAGCACGCGAGCATCCATGCCACGAAGCTTCAATGCGCGAGGTAGGCCTGCTGATACGTCGCCAAGTCCGCCGGCTTTCGCAAAATCGGCAAACTCGCTTGTCGTGAACAGTACCTTCATGGTGCTCCGACGGTCCGGCTGGCGCTGATTTCTAAGCAAATTTCGTCCAGCACAATATTAAGACGCACCCGCTACAAAATCCCTATGACCCGTGTTCACGAACCGTGCGCTCCGATCACGACTGAGTGCCACACGCCGCCGCGAGGCCGCTGCGGAGAATTCTGCCAAAACATGCCGATTAAACAACGAACACAGTTTCTCCCCCTCCCGTGTGGAGGAGGCAGGGAAGGTGTGTGCACGATCACGTCAGCCGCCAAAATTCCGCCGCGACCCGTAGGGCTCAATCCCCCAGCACCCGTCGAATCCCTGCCTGGTACAATGCCCGACCGTTTTCCGTGCGAACCCGCTCCAACGCATTGTCCCGCAGCGTCTGCCACAACCCCGCATCTCGGTACAACCGCACAACAGCGTCGCGCGAAAGCCGCCGGATCGCCGGCATCGACCGACACCAGATCGCGCCCACCAACCCAGCCAAGCTGCCGTCGCAGCAACTCCGTCGCCACCACGGGGATCCCGCATGAGGCCGCCTCGTGAACCTTATAAGGCACACCAGCAGCATAGCGCGTAGGCGCAACGAAAATCCGACCGGCGTCATACAATGCTGCGAGGTCCGACACCGTCCCTCGCAGCGTAATGCGCGGATGCTCGCGGAACTGCTCCAGCGAAACCTCCGGGTCGATATAACCCGCCACGGTCAGCCGCGTCTCCCACCCAAGCTCCTGTTCGATCAGAGGCAGCACCTCCCGAACGAACCACATCAGGCCATCGTAATTCGGACTGTCCAGCTGATGCATCGCGCCGACGAACAGCAGCCCCGCCCGCTCGGCGAAACCGCGCGGCGTCGGTCGAGGCTCGCGCAGATGGCCAATCACCGCGACATCGGAAAACCCCAGGTCGCGCAGCTTCTGCGCCTCATCCGGACTGACCGCGATGATGCTCTGACAGAAATGCGCATTGGCGAATTCCCGCATGATCGCCGCATCGAGATCGACCGGAGCATCGCCCGATACCGTGGCACGCACAGCGTCGCGCATGCTGGCGATCGCCTCGGTATCCAGCACGATGCGCGGCGGCCTGCCGCTGCCCGTTGTCGTGCGCTCCAGTATCGGCCTGATCCGATCCAGATTGTGCGTGCGTGCGATCCAGATGGCGTCGTAATAGCCCTGCCGCGCCGACAGAAAATCCGCCAGGCCGTCCAATCCGCGGTCGTGCATCACCTCGGCGGTATCCGGCATGTCGGCGTAGATGCTCGCCAGTCCGAAGCGGGATGAATTGACCGGATATACGGTGATGCGGAAGCCAAGCGATGCCATCACATGCATGATGTCGTTCGATCGCACAAAGCCCGAGCCGAGCATGCGCAGCGGGATCGTATCGTCGATGAACAGCACGCGTTTGCCGGTATCGGTCGAGCGGGCGAACACCTGGACACGGCGATCGGCAATGTAGCGAAACCGCAGATGGTTGATGTGCTTCCGGAAGAACGCCTGCCGCGAACCATCGATCGCAGCTGCCTTGCCGGGACCACCGCCGGCGCGTCCATCGCCGTGCTGATAGACCACGACTGCCGGATCGTACACCACCCGATGGCCTGCTTCGGCAATACGCACGCAGAGATCGGCATCTTCGTAGCCACCCGCTGCCAGCGCATCGTCGAAGCCCTCAAGCTGGCGCAGCAACGCGCCGCGAACCAGCAGGAACTCGCTGGAGCAGTAATCCACGTCGCGGACGAAATTCGCTTCCGGCGCGAGTGGCGAGGCGCCTTCCAGATAGCCCACCGAATCTCCCGTCCCGCCAGATGATCCGGCCAGCCTCCTGCAATCTGCCGTGCGCCGCGGATGATCTTGCCGCCCACCGCGCCGATACGCGCATCCGAGGCAAGCCGATGCAGCGCCGCCGCGATCGCTCCCGGCGCCAGCTCGATCTCGTTGCCCAGGAACAGCACCGCATCCGCGGTCGCGCAATGCAGCGCGGCGTTGCGAGCACGGACATGGCCAATATCGCGTCGAAGTGCATCACCCTGGCGCCATGCACATAGCGGCCGATATGTCGCGTCTCATCGCTGGACCCGGTATCGATCAGCACCAGCTCGATGTCGCCGGCGTACTGTGCGCGAAGCGCCGCCAGCACCATCAGTGTTTGCGGAAACCGGTCATGCAATACCAGGATGACGCTGACCGAAGCCATGCCGGCGCAGGTGAAGTCGAGCGGCACGCGTCCCGCCGTCGGCAGCAGGTTGTCTGCCTTGCGGCGGAACAAGGCATTCGCCTGTTGTTCGGTAATCTGCTCCTCGGGCGGCGGCGCCGGTTGCAATCCCATGGCTCGGCCGATCGCCAGATAATGCGCCAACGCGTCGCGCGCCCGGCCCTGCTCAAGATCGGCGCGCACCGAGGCATGCGTGGTCAGGTAGTACTGCAGATCGATCCACCGGTTCGGTGAACGCTGTTCCAGCACGCCATGGCTGAGGAAATGATCGTAGCCGTTGCGCCGCTCCTTCGCCTCCACCGCCGCCGGCGATATCCGGATAGCGCGTCAGGTAGTACGTCTCGGAGAATTCCGGCAACGGATCGAATGCCGAGGGCGTGTCGTTGCACAGATAGTGATGCAGTGCGCATTGCCATTCGCCTTGCTCGATCGCCTTCGCAACAGCTGGGATACTGCTGCAGGTACCAGACCGGATCGAAATACAGCGACGTCCGGATCTTCCGGCCTGCGCGCCGCGATGCGTCGCAGATAGTGCGAAAACGGCCCAGCCGCCGCTGCCTGAGCGTCTCGGCCTGGTCAAGCTGCGCGAGATACACCGCCGGATCGAACAACAGATGGCCGATCCGACCCTCCCGGCTGCCATGCTTCAGATAGTGGTCATACCCGTTGACGTTGCCGTCCGCCTGCAGCACCTCGTCGCGCAGATCGGGATGACAGCTGGCGATACAGCGCCTCGTTGAACAACCAGTGCGGCGAGCGAAGGCGAAATCCGGCGCGGCAATAGGCATCGAAGCCCGACTGCGCATGGCCGTCGCGCACCGCCGCCGCGGCACCCGCATGGGTCTTCAGGTGCCATGCTTCGTCGAAATAGATGTTCGGCGAATGGCCCCGCGCCTGGCCGTGATCCAGATAGAATGCCAGTCACCGCCGCCGCATCGGCGTCGCCGAACTCGGCGCGCACGTCGGGATACGTCGCCAGATACCACTCCGCATCGAACACCGCCCAGGCGATCGTCGTCTCGCCGGGCAGCTTCAGCATCTCGCGCGCCGGCAAGGCGGTTGCGTGGCATCGATCGTTGACTCGCTGCGCGAGTGGCCCTTGCGCCGCTATTTTCGGCGTTTGGTGTGCAGCACGCCGTCCCGCTCCAGCGCCGCGATCTCGTTCGCGCTATAGCCGTGCTGCGCCAGCACGTCGGCGCCATCCTGCGCGAATTTCGGCGGCGGCCGACGCGTGCCGCCCGGCGTGCGCGACAGTTTGATCGGCGTGCCGATGCCGCGGTACCAATCGAGCTCCGTCACCATCTCCCGGTGCGCGGTGTGCGGCGCGGCCGTCGCTTCATCCACCGGCAGCACCGGCCCCGCGGGAACGCCGCCGCGGATCAGCCGCAGCGCCAGTTCATTGCCGTCATGCTCGGCGAATGCCGCGGCCAACGCCTCGGTCAGCGCGACGCGATTGACGTTGCGCTTGCCGTTGTCGGCAAACCGCGGATCATCCGCCAGTTCCGGCCGGCCGATGATTTCCGCCAGCTTGCGGAACTGGCCGTTGTTGCCGCTGGCGATGAAGATGTCGCATGTCCTGGTGGGGAACTTGTCGTACGGCACAAGATTGGGATGCGGATTGCCGGTGCCCGGCCGGCCGCTTGCCGTTCAGGAAGAAGTTCGCCGCCTGCGGATGCAGCAACGCCATGCCGCAATCGTACAGCGTCATGTCGAGGTACTGGCCGTGGCCCGAACGCTCGCGTTCATGCAGCGCCATCAGGATGCCGATCGTCGAATACAGCCCAGTGCCCATATCGACGATGGCAGTGCCAAGTCGCATGCGGCCCGGTCGTCGCATCGCCGTTGACGCTCATCAGGCCGGTCATCGCCTGCAGGATCGCATCGTAGCCGGGCAATCCACCCAGCGGCCCATCCGGACCGAAGCCGGAGATCCGGCAATGGATCAAACGCGGAAACCGCTGCGACAGATCGTCATAGCCGATGCCCCATTTTTCCATCGAGCCAGGCTTGAAGTTCTCGATCAGGAGATCGGCGCCTTCCAGCAGGCGCAGCAGCACCTGCTTGCCGTCCGGCTTGCCGATGTCCAGCGCGATGGCGCGCTTGTTGCGGTTGATGCCGATGAAGTAGCTGGCATCGTCCTCATGAAACGGAGGTCCCCAGTCGCGCACCTCGTCGCCCTGCGGCGGTTCGACCTTGATGACATCGGCGCCGTGATCCGACAGGATCATCGTGCAGTAAGGGCCGCCGAGTACGCGCGTCAGGTCGACCACTTTCAGCCCGGCCAACGCGCCAGGAGATTTCGCCAGACCCTTGCCCTTGGCCGCCGGCTTGACCGTTCCGTCCATCAAATTTCTCGCTCCCTGGCATCGCCGCAATTCAGCACGCCGCGCCGCCCCACGCCAGACCGGCCACGCCAGACCGGGCTGGCTGCCTTGCGTCACACACGATGCCCTACGCCGCCCTTGTCATCCGCAACCGTGCCGACCGCGCCGCCACCGCCACCGCCGGATAACCCAGCGTCCCGCCCGCCGGCAGCGGCACGCACGCCACGGACAGCACCCAGCGCTCCCGTGGAACGACGCCATATCCAGTTCCGTGGCCGCCGCGAGAAACCTTCCGCGTCAGGATCAGGGCGATCCAGACAGCGACAAAAAGATTGGCGACGGCAGTGATGCGCAGGACGCCAGGTGCACCCATGCCCGCCCGCGGCAAACGCGGCAGCGACGCCCGCGCCAGCCACCATGAACAGCGCATTCATGATGTTGTTCGCGCCGATCATGCGCGAACGCTCGGCACGCCGCCGCGGCATCCTGGATGATGGCGTAAAGCGGCACCGAAAACACCCCGCCGCACGCGGCCAACAGGAAGAGATCCGACGATCATCCGCCAGCCGGCGAACGAAGACAGCGCGGCAGCCGCATTGGCCAGACCTCCCGCGGCGCTGGCCGAAGCCGCGAAATCCCAGCAGAACACCGAGATGCCAAGTGCGGCAAACGGCACCAGTCGCGGCGAAACGTCGCCTTTCAGCAAGCGCGCGCATTGCACTGAACCGACACCGACGCCGATGGCGAACACCGACAGCAGCAACGTCAGCACGCTGCCGTCGGAATGCAGCGTATCGCGCGCCACCACCGGGAATTCGGTCATCAGCGTGGCGCCCACGGTCCAGAACCAGGACAGCCCGAGAATGCAAAGCCAGATCGGACGAATCGCCGAGGCCTGACGCACCACGCGCCAACTCTCAGCGAACAGATTGGCTGTGATCCGCAGCGCAGGATCGGCAGCCGGCGCGGGGGGAATCCCGACGGCGGCGAACACCCCCAGCAGCGCCAGCCCAATGCCCGCGGCGCTGACCGCGGCAGTGCCGTGATGCAGCAGCACCAGAGCGCCACCAGCAACGGTACCGCAGACAATCGACAGAAACGTCGTCGCCTCGATCACCCCGTTCCCCGCAACCAGTTCATCCTCGGCCAGATGTTCCGGTAGCAGACCATACTTCACCGGCCCGAACAGCGCGGCCTGCACACCAAGACCCGCCAGCACGGCCAGCAACGCAGCAACACTCTCAGTCAGGAACGCCACCGCGGCGCCGATCATCAACAACACCTCGGCCAGTTTGCAGACCACGATCACGCGCGGCTTGGGAAATCGGTCGGCAAGCTTTCCCGCAGTCGCCGACAGCAGAATGTACGGCGCAATGAACAACGCACCCGCCAGCGCCGACAGCCCCGCGCCGCCAACGCCAAGCTGGAAGATCGCCAGCACCACCATCGCGTTCTTCACCAGATTGTCGTTCAGCGCGCCGCACGACTGCGCCAATGCAAGCGGCCACAGGCGACGCGTCTTCAACAAGCCGATCGGACCAGGGGCGGTCGTCATGGCCGCGCGTGTCCCGACGCATCGGCAGCGGTACCATGTCACGACCAAGGTCGCGGCAATCCCGGCCATGACAAGAAAATGCGAGCTGCGTTGCGTGTCAGGTGCAAGGCAACACGGCAATCTCGCACCGGCGTGGCCCTACCATCCCACAGCATACGCCGTGCGACGCGGATCGGCGCCGGCCCATTTCACCCCGCTGCGCGTATCGGACTGGATGGTGCACACCGAACCCGCGAGATACTTCCGCTCCGGCCACCATTCAACGCGATGCCCCAGTGCTGTCAGCGCCTCGCCCGTCGCCGACCCGATGTCCTGCCTCAACGCACAGATGCCCCGGCCGATACGCATGCGGCAGCGTCGATTCCGGCCACGAGTAACTGGCAAAGCGCGGCGCCTCGCAGGCCGATTGCGGATCCATCCCGAACACCACCTGGTTGAGGAACACCTGCACCATCGCCTGGCCGAGCACTTCGCTGCCGGGCGATCCGAACGGCATAACCAATTCGCCAGGCTTGATCGCGATCGCCGGATTGGCCGACATGCGCGGCCGACGCCCAGGGCCGACCCGCGCAGGATGATCGAACCCGGTGTAACCGCGCGAACCCCACAGCGACGGCACGATGCCGGTGCCCGGCACCACAGCGCCGCCAATCGTCGGATCACTCGGCGTTGCAGCGAACACATTGCCGTGGCGATCCGCGACACAGAGGAACGATGTTTCAGGCTTGGTGTCGGCAATCGCCAGCGGCGCACCGGCGGATGGGTCCGGGCGCCATGGCGGAATGGAAACACCGCCGACTTCGCCCGCCGGCGGCATGCCGGGCCACGCCTTCGCCGGATTGAACAAGGCGCGCCGGCGCGCCGCGTATCCGGCGACAACAGATGTGCCGACCGGCACATCAACGAAATCCGGATCGCCGAAATACACTTCGCGATCCGCCGCTGCGAGTTTCAGCGCCTCGGTCACGGCGTGAACATAGGCCGCCGAATTATGCCGCATCGCCTTCAGATCGAGGCCCTGCAGAATATTCAGCGCCTCCAGCACCATCGGACCCTGCGACCAGGCGCCGCAGCCATACACATCGAATTCGCCGAAGCGGATGCGACATGGCTGCTCGACGCGGCTGCGAAATTCCGCCAGGTCGTCCGCCGCCAGCCAGCCGCCATTCTCCCGCTGGTGCCGCACGATCGCGCTGGCGATGTCGCCGCAATAGAACGCATCGTGCGCCGCGCGCAGCCCCGCGATCCGATCGCCGCGCGCGTGCGCCGCCTCTTGATCCGCCATGTATTGCAGCGTGCGGCCCAGATCGGCCTGCACGAAGATCTCGCCAACCTCCGGCACGCGGCCGTTCGGCAGAAAGATCGCGGCAGTGCTCGGATACTGCCGAATCTCGGCCTGCTTCGCCGTCAGGATCTCGGCAAAGAACGGATACGTCGGAAACCCCTCGCGCGCGAAACGGATCGCCGCCGCGGCAACATCGCCGAACGACATGGTGCCGAAGCGTTCCAGCGCGGCGATCCAGTTGGCGGGCGCGGCCGGAACCACCGTTTGCAGCAGCCGTCCGGGATGCGGCCGCCGAAATTGCGATGGAAGTGTTCAAGGTTCGCCGCCTTCGGCCAAACCCCGACGCCGTTGATCACATGCGTTGCATTGCTGTCCGCGAGATGGATCATGATCGGCGCCACGCCGCCAAAGCCGACGAACTGACTTTCCAGTCACGTCGATCGCCAGTCCGGTCGCCACGCCCGCATCGATCGCGTTGCCGCCGGCTTCCAGGATCTGCAAGCCGGCCAGCGAGGCGTAGTAGTGCCCCGACACCACCACATGGCGCTGCGCGATCACGTTGGGGCGGCGCGGCGCTGCGGGCCGGAAAGGTAGCCGGTATCAAGCATTGCGAATTCCTCTCGCGGTCATCGCCATCATTGCGAGTGCCACATTGGCCGGTGGCGCAATAGCCTTTTCCCTTCTCTTACGGGAAGCGGCAGGGGCGTGGCGCACCGCCGCACGTCAGTCCAGCGCCACATCATGCCGCGGCCGTCCCCAATCGCCGGCGGCCGCCGCACAACGCGCGACATCCTCCTCCAGCATCAATCCCTGCGCCACGAGTTCGCGCGCCGCAGCGGTGATCGCCGCAACATAGGCCGCCTTGTCGGGATAGCGCTCCAGGATCGACAGCCGCGGATCGCCGGTCATCTGCCGCTCCTCCGGTGATTCGGCAAATGGGATGTAGCTGCCCTCAAAGCGCAACTGCGCCCCAGTGCCCGTGCCCGCGCACGCGCAGGTTCCAGCCGGTGTACGTGCCAAGCGGTGCCGCCACCATCGGCGCACGCACGCCAGGCACATCGTTGCCGTCGCGATCCACCGACGGAACCTGCACCGTGTAGTGCTTGCCAGGCACCAGCATCCGGCGGCTCCTTCAGGATGCCGCGCTCCACATCCGGTCCGAAATCCAGCAGCGGCAGCGGGTTCGGTCGCGCGCGGCATCGCGACCCCAGGGATCGCAGGAAATTGCCGGCGCCATTCGTCGACGCTCAGCAGCGTTCCGTCGGCGCGCATCGGCACCCGGCTCGGCGGCGGCGCAACGCCCTCGGTCGCCCAGCGATCCATCGCATCCAGATTGGCGCGGAAGAACATCGACGTCGCCACGTTGTTGGAAAAATTCTGCGCCGATGCCGCGCACCGGCGCCCGCAACAGCGGATCGGCGAAATGCTGCGAGCTGGACCAGCATTGCACGCGCACCGTATCCGGCTGCTGCAGATCGTTGCCCTGCGTGTCGGTATGCGCCAGGGAGCCTCGCCGCACCCAGTATTCCGTCGCTGTCTGCGTGTGGATCACCAGCGGATCGGTATCGGGTCGCTTCAATATCGCGTCCTGCTTCCCGGTCAGATGATCGGTGCTCCACGCATACGAAAACGGGAAGCTGTCTGCGATGTTGAAGTGATCTTCGTACGTCTGGCCACCGGACACGATCGGGCTGGCGAACCGATGGTTCAGCCATTTGCGTCCCGCGCCGGCAACATGCGGCATCACGCCGTCGAACACACGCCGTCCCTGCGCATCGGCGTTGAACCCGCGGTAGACGAAATCGCGCAGGCATCGACCGGTCTGCGAACGGCCCCATGCGTACGCCTTCTCCACGCCACGCAGCGGATTGCCATCGGAGCGGTCGTATTTCAGGAAGCTGATGAAATCGCGCACCGCGACATGGCCGAGGCCCGTGCACCAGCGGATCCTTCGCCGTATAGACAAGTTCATAGAGCCAGCCGGGCCGGAAACCCGCCGGGCAGATGGATGTGGCGCGGCGGACGGCACCACGGCGTGCTCCAGCGATTGCGTCTCGCCGCCGACATGCCGGCTTCCACGCTGGCGAAACGCCATTGGTCGGGCGGGATCACCTGCGGCGTGTCGTACGGATAGCGCCGCCGCGTCAGCACCGCGTCGCGCGTATCCATCGACGCGGTGGCATAGCTGTGCGCCGCGATCCGGCCGCTCAGCGGAAAGCAAGTGACGCCAGGCGCCTCCGCGATGTACTCGACCCGGATGCGCCCGGTGATCGGCGTGCCGTTGTCGGTGGCCACCGGCACGTCCAGCACCATGCGTCCGTCGCCCGGCAGCATGTCGCCTTCCCACGCGAGCCACGCCACCGCATAGCCTCGGCGCATGAAGAACCCGTTGCCGGCATGCGCCAGCGTGATCGGCATATTGCTGTGCTGCGCGTCGTTGAAGAATTGCAGCGCCCGCTTGTGACCGCGGTTGCCGTAGTCATAGAACACCCGCCGGTTGCCGCGTTCCATTTCGCGCGGCCGCAGGATCATGAAGTCGGCAGCGAAGTGTACCAGGCCGCGATCGTCCACCGGTGCCTTGTCGAGATCCACAACGGTCGGATTGCGCGGCGGCGCGCGGATCGACCATGAAGTGCGCGCGCCCGGACAAACGTTCATACGCCCCAACATCGCCGAATGCGTGGTCATCCGCGAACGCAACACTCTCGGCGATTTGCAACGCGATCTGGTTGGTCATGGTCGCCCCTTCGTCTGGCGAGGCGCACTGTGGCGTGCGTCAGACCAAGCGACAAGTGCGGACACTTCCAGCGGTAATCTGGACACCATCAAGTTCCGATCCGACTTAACTGGCTTTCCATGTCCGCCATCCCAATGGCAATCCGCCGCGAAATACCCGACAGTGTCGCCAATCGCGATCATCCCCGGCCCGCCACCCGCAACCCAGGCGCCGCCGCCAAACCGTCAGAAAAGTGAGGACCGAGACATGCAAGCCAATCCCCTGCGCGCCGCCCTCGAACGCGGCGAACTGCAGATCGGCACCTGGGTCAACCTCGTGCGCAATCCCGCCATCCTGCCACTGCTGAAGTCTGCCGGCCTGGACTTCGCCCGCGTCGACATGGAGCACACCGCCGCCTCGATGGAGACCATCGCGCACATGGCGCTGCTGTCGCGCGCGCTGAACTTCCCCATCGCCGTGCGCCCACCGAAAGCCAACCGCGAATGGATCACCCGTCTGCTCGATGGCGGCGTGTGGAACCTGCACTGCCCGCAGGTCGAGAACGCCGCCCATGCCGCCGAAATCGTCGCCGCCTCGCGCTACGCGCCGCGCGGCCTGCGCGGCAATGCCGGACACAGCCCGGGCACCGACTACGACATGTCAGGCAGCGCCGCCGAGCGGCGCGCCTTCGCCAACCGCCAGGTGTTCGTCACGGTGATGTTCGAAACCGCCGCCGCGTTCGCCGATCTCGATGCGATCGCCGCGATGGACGGCATCGACGCACTCACCATCGGCCCGGCAGATCTCGCGCAGGACCTCGGCGTGTTCGGCACGCCCGACCAGGCGCGCGTGCTGGACGAAAAGCGCGACCTCGTGCTCGCCGCAGCAAAGAAGCACGGCAAGACCTGCGCGATGCTATGCTCCAGCTACGAACAGGCGCAGCAATGGAAGGCGGCCGGCGCCCTGCTGCTCGCCTATTCCAGCGACAGCGAAGTGCTGCATGGGGCAATGCAGCGCGGCGATCGGCAGGATCAAGGGATAGCGACATGGATGGCCGGCATTCGCTGGCCACGACGGCTCCGTGTCACTGCGGCTTCTGAAACTTCAGCACGAACTCATCCACCGGCGTGGGATTATGGAAGACGATGGCGGTTCGCGCGTCCTCCGGATGCCGCAGGAAACCCGCATCGGCGACGAATTTGAACCCCGCGGCTTCGATCTCAGACCGTAATGTGCTTTCGGCGATCCGGTGATAGGTCTTGCCGACGGTCGCACCGTCTTCCGGCCGAGCTGCATGATCGGCAATGACCAGGATCCGTCGGGCTTCAGCACTGCAAACAGCGCCTTGTCCATCCTGGCGCGATCGACCGCATGTGGTGTCTGATAGCAGAACGGCTGTGGGCCATGCACCTCGGCGGTCGGATCGTCCGATGGCGTGCACCAGTCCGGGATGTTGCCCATGACGTCCGGTGGTCATCGGCTCGTCTGCAGCTTTTCCGCGCCTGGCTGCCCGTAGACCTTGCCGGTCGTGCCGACAGAAATGCGGGCCATGTTCGGTGCTGTAACCGCTCCCGCGCCCATATCGTAGCACGGCCCATCCGCTTCGCGCCGGGATCAAGTAGGCACCATGCCCGTTCGGTCTGCCGATCGGCATCACTGCGATCAAGCGAGGCAGCCGATCGTCGCGTAATCCTGCGCCAGGGCCCGCACCGCGCTCTGGCCATGTCTGATCAGGATGCGGTGACCGTCGACCCTCGCATCGCGAAGATCGCTGCGCACTCACGCGACCGCAGCGGACCGAGTGCGCTGCGCAATGCATCGCCCAGCGATACCTACCGCCCCACCCACTTCGGCGCCCGCTTCTCCATGAACGCCGTGCGGCCTTCCTTATAGTCCGCGCTGTTGAAGCACACCTCCGACATCCGCGCGATCGCCGCCATATCGCGCTTGCTCTCGTCCTTCAGCATCTCGCTGATCGTCAGCTTCGAAGCCGCCACCGACAGCGGCGCGTTGTCCGCAATGGTCCGCGCGATATCCAGCACCTCGTCGTTCAGCTCTTCATCCTCCACCATCTTGTTGATCAGCCCGATCCGCTGCGCCTCCACCGCATCGATCCGCCGCGCCGGTATACAGGATCATCCGGGCATGCGCCGGCCCCACCAGATCGATCAGCCGCTTCACCGAATCCGGCGCATAGGCGATCGAGAGCTTAGCCGCCGGAATGCCGAACTCGCTGTCCACCGCTGCAATCCGCAGATCGGCCTGCATCGCGATCGCCAGCCCGCCGCCCAGGCAGAACCCACGAATCCGCGCAATGATCGGCTTCGGGAAACGCGGCATATTTCGCCCGCCCCACGCCCGCCAGCCGGTCGTATTCCTGCTGCGCATTCGCATTCGACCGGTTCTTCTCGAACTGGCTGATATCCGCGCCCGAGACGAATGCCTTGTGACCCGCCCCGCTCAGGATCACCACCCGCACCGAACTCATCCTCGCGGAATTCGTCCAGGATCTCGCCCAGCCCGGTCCACATCTCCAGCGACATGGCGTTGCGCTTCTCGGGCTGGTTGAAGGTGACCAGCCCGATGCCGTCATCCTTCGCCGCCAGCATCTTGCCGCCGGCGTATTCGCGGGTGACGCCGCCACCTGGCATGTCGTTCATCAGATGGCTCCCTTCTTGCGCATATCGGCGATCTCGTCGGTCGAATACCCCACCGACGCCAGCACCTCGTCGGTGCACTCGCTGATCTCCGGCGTCGCCTTGCGGATCGCCTTGGAGAATCCGGTGATGCTGATCGCCGAAGCCACCACGTCCACGTCACCCACCACCGGCGAATGCATCGGCGTCGCCATCTGCAGATGCTGCACCTGCGGATCGGCGAACACCTGGTCGATCGAGTAGATCGGCCCGCACGGCACGCCAGCACCCTCCAGCAACTCGATCCAGTATTCGGACGGCTTCGTCGCCGTGATCTCGCTGATCGCCGCGTTGATCTCCTTGCGCTGTCCGCTCCGCGCCTTCTGGTCCTTCCACTCCGGCTTGCTCTTCCAGTCCGGCTGCCCGATCGCATCGCAGAACCGTCCGAACACGCGGCTGGAACTCGCGGCGATGTTGATGTGCCCATCGGACGTCGGAAACACGCCCGTCGGAATGCCGGTCGGATGGTCGTTGCCGGCCTGCGGCGCGACCTCCTTCGCGATCAGCCAGCGCGACGCCTGGAAGTCCAGCATGAAGATCTGCGCCTCCAGCAGCGAGGTGGTCACCCAGCGCCCGACGCCGGTGCGCTCGCGGTCGAAGATCGCCATCATGATGCCCAGCGCCAGCAGGTTGCCGGCGGTCAGGTCGTCGATCGGAATGCCGACGCGCACCGGTCCCTGGCCCGGCAATCCGGTGATCGACATCAGCCCGCCCATGCCCTGGGCGATCTGATCGACGCCGGCGCGCAGGCCGTACGGCCCGGTCTGGCCGAACCCGGAAATGCTGCCGTAGACGATGCGCGGGTTCACCTCCTTCACATCGTCGTACGACACCTTCAGCCGATGCTTCACCTGGGCGCGCATGTTCTCGACGATGATGTCCGCGCCCTTCACCAGGCGCATGAACGCCGCGTGGCCCTCCGGCGACTTCAGGTTCAGCGTCATCGCGCGCTTGTTGCGGTGCAGGTTCTGGAAGTCGAAGCCGTGGCGGTTGCCGGCCACGTCCTCGCCATCGGTCGCCGGCGGCTCGATCTTGATCACATCGGCGCCCCAGTCCGCCAGGTGCCGCACGCAGGTGGGTCCGGCGCGCGCCAGGGTCAGGTCCAGCACCTTCAGGCCGTTCAGCGGCATGCGGGTCTGCGATTGGCTCAGCATCGTCTTGTCGGCGGGGCTCTCCGGCATCCCTGGTCTCCTCTTGGTCCGGGGCCAATACTCTGCCGCAATCGTCGCTCGCTCAAGAGTGTGCGTGCGCCACGCCCGCCGATGGGCTTCAATCCGAGCCATGAATGCAGTCGATCTTGCCCTGGTCCTCGCGGTGGACGGCTCCGCCAGCGTCACCTACGACGAGTTCGGCCTGATCGCCGGCGGCATGGCCGCGGCCCTGCGGGAACCCGCCATCATCGCTGCCCTGATCGGCGGCCCCGCCAAGGCCAGCATCTGTTCGCTGCTGTTGTGGTCCGGCACCGGCGCGCAGGAGGTCATCACCGACTGGACGCTGATCGCCTCCGCGGCCGATGCCCGCGCCTTCGCCGACGCGGTTGAAAACATGCCCCGCATCGTCAAGGCCGGGGAGACCGCGATCGGCGAGGCGCTGCTCGCGTCGCTGACCCTGCTCAGCCACCTGCCCGACACCCCCGCCCGCCAGGTGGTCGATGTCATCGGCGATGGCCGATCCAACGCCGGCATCGCCCCCGGCCCGATCCGCGACCGCATGGCAGCCGCCGGCATCACCATCAACGGCCTGTGCATCCTCCACGAGGAACCCGACCTGCTGCAGTCCTATACCCAGGAGGTGATCGGCGGTCCCGGCGCCTTCGCGCTGACCTGTCAGGATTATCCCGCCTTCGCCGCGGCGATGAAACATAAGCTGGCGCGCGAGACCAACGCGCCGATTGCGTAATGCCGTCGCGCAGTCCCAATCATTCGTTCGTTGCTACCCGTCCACTGCCGGTCCCGCGAATGTTGTCATTCGCGCGAAAGCGGGAATCCGGGCGGATCAGCATCGGCGCAACGATCCTCGATCCCCGTTATCACGGAAATGGCAACGACAGCCGCAGTGCAAAAGCGTGTGGCTGTCAGCCGCGCGCGAACGGAACACAGACACCGTGCGATACCGGTTGCTCGCAAATCCGCGGGCGCCAATAGCCCACCGCGCGATCTCGATAGCCATCCCTGATCGCGAACGAGTTACGCCGGACGCTCGGATACCGCACCAGGAACCCCACCATTTGATCGCCCGACAGGCGCGTTCGCATTACCTGTCAGAACGACCCGGCCGCCGCCGCGGCGATGCAGCAACCTGGCACGCCAGGACCAACGCGCCCATCGCCTGACGCATCGGCCAGTTGCCTCGGCCTCCCCGCCGATGGCCTCGATAGCCTGCCAGTTGCCTCGGCTTTCCCGCCGATGGCCGCAATAGCCTGCTCGATAGCCTGAAGGGAGTGCCGGCATGGAAGGTCAGACGGCGGACGCGGACCCGGATACCGACACGACCGGCATCGCAATCGCCGTCGACGAATCGGTCGACGTCGAGTCCACCGCCATTCCCGTGATCCGCGAGGAACGCGAGGAAATGCCCCTCCCCACCGAGCCGCGCACGATATTCCTGGGCGGCCTGTTCCTGCTCGGGCTGCTGACCGCGCTCTACGTCGCCTCGGCCATCGTGCTGCCCGTGGTCCTCGCCATCGTGCTGAAGCTGCTGCTCCAGCCGCTGGTACGGATCACCGACCGGTTCGGCATCCCGCGCGGCATCGGCGCCCTGTTGGCGCTCATTCTGCTCGTGGTCACTCTCGCCGCTCTCGTCAGCGGCATCGCCGGCCCCGCGGCTGCCTGGGCGGGCAAGCTGCCCGATGCGATCCCGAAGGTGCAGCAGAAGCTGGCCTTCCTCGCGCGCCCGATCGCCACGCTGGAATGGATGCTGGGCCAATTGCAGGGCTTCACCGGCGGCGGCGTCACGACGCTACCGCAGGCGGCGCCGCTGCATTCGGTCAATGTCCTGGGCGCGCTGTTCACCGGCACCGAAACCGTCGCCGCCGGTCTGTTCACCACGCTGATCGTGCTGTTCTACCTGCTGGTGGCCGGCGAGACCTTCCTGCGCCGCTTCGTCGAAATCCTGCCGCACTTCGACGACAAGCGTCAGGCCGTGCAGATCTCGATGCACATCGAGCGCGACATCTCGGTCTACCTGATCACCGTGACTCTGATCAACGCCGTGGTCGGTCTGCTGACGCTCGCTGTCATGTGGGGCTGCGGCGTAGCCAATCCGCTGCTATGGGGCGTCATCGCCTTCGTGCTCAACTTCGTGCCGATCCTGGGCGCGCTGCTCGGCCTGGGGATCTTCCTGATGGTCAGCGTGCTGTCACTCGGCGTGACCTGGTGGGCGCTGCTGCCGGTCGGCCTGTATTTCCTCATTCACGTGATCGAGGGCGAAATGGTAACGCCCATGCTCATGGCGCGCCGCTTCACCATCAATCCGGTCGCGGTGATCCTGGCGCTGATCTTCTGGTACTGGATGTGGGGCGTTCCCGGCGCGATCCTGGCGGTGCCGATGCTCGCAATCACCAAGATCGTCTGCGACGACGTGCGTCCGCTGCGCGCGTTCGGCCACTTCCTGGAGGCATGAGGGCGAAGGCGGCAAGTCTTCGGCACCGATTGCTCGGATTGCGCAGGGATTTTCATGGACAGGTCTGTAGGCGCTTCGTGCAGGGCCTGCTTTCTGATGCTCACCCGAGTTCGCATTCGCGTAGTGCCGAAGTTTGAATGGCGGCTCTCGACCCTGAGCGGTCCATTGCCGAAATCGCATAGTTCACAGACGATAGAAGTGGTCGATTTGGTGAAGCTATCTCCAAGGAGGACATAGATGCTTGCGTGCACGCGCAAAGGCGGAATAATCACGCTGCTGATCGCGGGGGCATTGCTAGGTTGGGTCGCTGGCCCGGCTGAAGCCGCGGTCCATGTTGAAGGACAGGTCCAGGCGGGCGGTGGCCCGGTCGCACAGTCCACCGTGACCCTGTGGGCGGCGAGTGCGAATGCGCCGATGCAACTCGGACAGACGAAGACCGGCGCTGATGGCCACTTCGCGATTTCCGTCGATCAGTCGGTTGGCAACGACGCCATCTTGTATCTGGTCGCCAGCGGCGGAACCCCCGCGGTCAACCAGGTCGGCGGCAACAATCCGACGCTCGACCTGCTGGCAGTGCTCGGCGGCACCCCACCGGCCACGGTAGTCGTCAACGAACTCACCACGGTAGCGTCCGCGTTCACCGCTGCGCGGTTCATCGACGGGGAATCGATCTCAGGGAATCCACTTGGACTTCGGATCGCCGCAGGGAACGTACCGAACCTGGTCGATCCCGCGACCGGGGGATGGGCAAGGTGCTGCTCGATCCGCTCAACAGCTCGATGACCACGACGATGGCGAACCTGGACACGCTCGGCTCGCTCATCACCGCTTACTTCACGGTCGCCAACGACGATTGGCGCGCCCGTTTTCTCAAGGCGGCGACACCACCCGGTGGAGTGGCACCGAAGAACACGCTCAAAGCGATGGCCGGCATCGCCCGCGCGCCGTGGGTCGCATCGAAGGAACTTTACGCGCTTTTCGATGAAGCCTATCCGCTGCCGGCGCCCGACGGGCGGCGCAAGGCACCCTTCGCACCGTATCTCGTCTACGTCCCGGAAGACTTCGCCCTCTCGTTGGCGTTCTCGGGCGGTGGCGACTACGCCAATGGGCGTTTCATGTTTGACGCGGACGGCAATCTCTGGAGCGGTCAGAACTGGCTGCCGGGTTCGCAGTCCGGCGTCAACAAAAGCACCGGTGGTGGCGTGATCAAATTCACGCCCAACGGGACAGCGCTTTCTCCGCCGATCACCGGCTTCACCGGCATGGGTATCGACGGTGTCGGCTGGGGCACCGCCGTGACGAAAGACCGCGTCTGGATCAGCAGCTTCAACGGGAAGATCCTGGTCATGGACTTCGACGGCAAGCCGGTCGCCACGGAAGCCGATTTCCCGTTCAAGGAAAAATTCCTCGGCCTGATGGGCATCGGCGTTGCCCCGAACGGCGACGTTTGGATTGCCGACGGCTCCGACGATCAGCTGCTTTATTTCCCCGGCGGACAAATCAAGGAGGGCAAGATCGTAAAGCCCGCGGGGCTTGCGTCTCCCTTCGATATCGTCATCGACTCCCAGAATCGCGTCTGGGTCGCGAACTCCTCGTCGGACACGGTCGTGCGATTTCCCGTGAATGATCCGTCCAAGGTGGAGACCTTCCATGCCGGGATCGGCGTCCGCGCCCTTGCCCTGGACTCGAAGGAAAATGTCTGGGTGGCAAACAATATGGACTTGAAGATGCCGCTCCCGAAACTTCCCGCCGGCGCGTCCATCATGGAGCAGTTCAAGATAATCACCGAGGCCATGGTCAAGTACATCATGGGTCCTCCGGCCCGCATCACCGGCCAGGTCAACATGATCCGTCCGGATGGCACCCAGCCGGCGCCGCAAGGTTTCACTGGTCCTGCCGAGAGCATCCCCTGGGGCATCAACGTGGACGGCAATGACGACGTCTGGGTCGGCAACATGTGGGGTCGTTCCGCGGCGCTGCTGGCCGGCGACAACACCAAGGGTCATCCCGCCGGCACGAAGGCCGGCGACGTGATCCACATTTTCCAGAGCGGCAGCATCCAGATGGTGACCGACGTGTCCATTGACCCGGCGGGCAACGTCTGGGTCGCGAACAACTGGAACAGTCTCGAAGCGGCAGCCAGGCCGGATCCGTCTCCTCCGACCTCGACCTGGGGCGGTGGGTCGGGCTTCACCGTCATCTATGGTGTCGCGGCTCCAGTAAAGCCGCCACGCATTGGGAAGGTGCAGGGTTACTAACGGCTTTCGCGGCCTTTGGAGACGCACGCAATGTCACGTCTGATAACGCTAAGTGCAGCCTTACTTGCGTTCTCGGCCTTCTCGGTCGGCGCTCGCGCCCAGTCGGCGGCGCCAATGCCGGCTCCGCCCAACCCCGCGCCCGTCGTCAACATCGGGGATCCGGGAACCGACGGTAGCGACAGCGACGCCAGCAGCGACAGCGCGTCGGCGCTGGCCAAGAAGTTGCAGAACCCGATCGGCGACCTCTACAGCTTCCCGTTCCAGAACAACACCAACTTCAACACCGGCCCGCACAACGGCACGCAGGATATCCTCAATATCCAGCCGGTGATTCCGATCCACATCAACGCGGATTGGAACATCATCACGCGCACCATCCTGCCACTGATCTGGCAGCCATCGTTTGCAGCCGGCCAACACCGTGCCGTTCGGCACCGGCCCGACCACGTTCTCGGCGTTCCTGTCGCCGAACAACCCCGCCAACGGCTGGCTGTGGGGCGTCGGGCCGGTGATCCAGATCCCGACGATCAGCGACAAGACCCTCGGCTCGCAGGTCTGGGGCGGCGGCCCGACCGCCGTGCTGGTCTACATGAAGGGGCCCGTGGTCGCCGGCATCCTGGCCAACAACGTGTGGTCGTTCGGCGGCACCTCCCGGGCGCGGCGGCACAAGATACAACATGTTCCTGACGCAGCCGTTCATGAACTACAATTTCGGCGGGGGATGGTATGTCGGCACCTCGCCCATCATCACCGCGAACTGGCTCACCACCGGCGACCACGCGTGGACGCTGCCGGTCGGTGCGAATGTCGGCCGGGTCATCAAGATCGGCGGCAAACTGCCGGTCAATATCTCGCTCGGCGCCTATTACAATGCGCTGCGGCCGCAATATGGCTCGACTTGGCAGTGGCGGATCGCAGGTCACCTTAATCTTCTAAGCCGGTCGTCACGCAATCCGCGGTTCGCCGACCTGACACCCGACAAGCAATGGAGAATGCAATGCCCAACCTCGATTACGCCGCGCTCGTTGCTCGGCAGCGAGCATTTTTCCTGTCCGGCGCTACTCGCCCGGTCGCGTGGCGCAAGGCGCAGCTCAACGCGCTCAGGGCCCTGTTCATCGAAAACCACGACGAACTGTGTAATGCGCTATGGCAGGACCTGCGTCGCAATATCGTTGACGCTGACCTGATGGACGTCGCGTACAACGTAAAGGAGGCCGACTACGCACTCGAGCACCTCGATGCCTGGATGAAGCCCGAGCGCGTACTACGCCCCTGGTGCTGGAACCGGGCCACGTTCGGGTTCGTCGCGATCCACTGGGTGTAACGCTCATCATCGGTGCCTGGAACGAGCCGTTCATGCTGTTGTTTGCGCCGCTGGTGGCGGCGTTCGCGGGTGGCAACACCGCCGTGCTGAAGCCGTCGGAGTTGGCGGTCGCATGCTCGGCGGCTGCGGCGCGCCTGGTGCCAAAGTATTTCGATCCCGAGCCGTTGCGGTCGTCGAGGGCGCCGTTGCGGAAACCACCGCCCTGCTGGCGCAGAAGTGGGACTTCATCTTCTTCACCGGCAGCCCGCAGGTCGGCAAGATCATTCACCAGGCGGCGGCAAAGAACCTGACGCCATGCGTGCTGGAACTCGGCGGCAAGAACCCCACGATCGTCCATTCTACAGCCAACCTCAAGGTAGCGGCGCAACGCATTGCCTACGGGCGCTACCTCAACTCGGGCCACATCTGCACCGCGCCCGACCACGTACTGGTGTGGCCCGAGTCAAAGACGCGTTCGTGCGGCACCTGGCCGAGGCGATCCGCAACTTCTACGGCGACGACCCAAAGCTCAGCCCGGACTATGGGCGGGTGATCAACCGCAAAAACTTTGACCGCCTCGTGGGCCTGCTCGGCAGCGGCAAGGTGGCCGTCGGCGGCCAGACTGACGCCACCGAATGCTACATCGCGCCGACCGTCCTGGTCGACGTCCCGCTCGACTCGCCGATCATGCAGGAAGAGGTGTTCGGTCCGATCCTGCCAGTGCTCGAAATCGAATCGATCGAGGCGGTGATCGAGTGGGTCAACTCCCGGCCTCGCCCGCTCGGACTATACCTGTTCGCCGAGGACCCCGACGTGGCCGAGCGCATCCTGGAGGCCACCGAGTCGGGCGACGCAGCGATCAATGACTGCGCGATCCACCCGCTTATCCCCGAACTTCCCTTCGGCGGTGTGGGCAACTCGGGGATGGGCAAGTACCACGGCAGGTGGGGTTTCGAGGCGTTCACCAACGCACGCGGCGTGATGTATCACAGCACCATGATTGACCCCGGTGTGCGCTACCCGCCGTACGCGCAGCACACGTTCGAGCGCAAGTTTGAAAGCAAACTGATGCCATAGGTCGGGCAACGCCCGCTGGAGAAAGGCGAGAGCACGACGAAGGTCCGAATTCCACCCTCCCCAGACATTCAAACCTGACCCACCAATCCGTGCCAACGCCCGCCAGCTCACCGCCTTCCCCGCAACCCTCCCATGCGCTAGCCTGCCCGCCCCAACTCCGCAGGAGCATCCCATGCAGACCGACCCGGTGGCTCCCATCGGCATCAACCACCTCGTCATCAACGTCCGGAACATGGCCGAATCCCATCGTTTCTGGACAGAAATAGTCGGCCTGAAGCAGGTCGGCCAGATCAAGCCGCGCGGCGACCGCGGCCCGGCGCGGCCCATGCAGTTCTACAGCGCCAACCACGACGGCCAACTCACCCACCACGACATCGCCCTGATGGAATTTCCCGACCTGCCCGCGCCCGCTGCCGACGGCACGCTGACCAGCGCGATCGGCCACATCGCCATCGCCCTGCCCGACCGCGAAGCCTGGCTGCATCAACTCGCCTACCTGCAATCCAAAGGCGTGAAATTCGAACGTCGCGTCGAACACGGCATGACCCACAGCCTCTACATCCGCGACCCCAACGGCTACAGCGTCGAGTTGCTCTACGAACTGCCGCGCGAAGTTTGGCAGGACAACATCCAGGAAGCGCTGAACCACTACGTCGCGTTGCCGACAGAGGGCCAGGCCGCACTGGAAGACCGCGTCGAAGGCGTGCCGGTGTTCGCCCCAGCCAAATAGCCGGCCGCCGATCAACCGGGCGCGGAGGCAGGCGAACGTGACGCAGCGGACGGTTCTGCCGGTCTGTCTCGTCGCCTTCGCCCTGCTTGCCGCCACAGCACTCTACGCGCACCTGGCCGCCGCACCCGCCTGCAACAGCGATGCGGCACTTAGCAGGGTGTCGGACATCCTGCGCGACCAATTCCACTTCGACAGCACGTTCGTGAACAACGTCCGAACCGTATCCGGCGGTTACTTCAGCGACAGCCACGAATGCTCCGCGCAGGTCACCCAGATCAGGGGGAACGTCAGCGCGTCCGACATGCCGTGGCGCGAGCTGCGATATTGGATTGCCCGGCGCGACGCCGCCATGCCGTCCGACATCACGGTGAAGGTGGGCGGCGGCACACCGCTCGCGCCGCCGCCGCCCTCGATATGGCAACGGCTGGTCCGCCAGTTATAAATGATGGTGTTTATTAATTTGTGTGTGTTTTTTTTGTAGTGTTTAGTGATAGTGTTAAATTGTTTTATTTTGTTGAATAATTTTTTGATTATATGTTGTGTTGTATAAATTTTTTGTTTATTGTTGTGTGTTGATTATTGTTTGTTTTGTGGTGTTATTATTGTTTTTTTGTTAGATTTTATTAGTGTTTTATGTATTTGTGTATTGTTGTATAATATTTTGTTGTTGATTATTGTATTGTTTGTTATTGTGTGTATTATTTGTTTATTTTTTGTAATTTTGTGTGTTTGTTTGTTGTTTATTTATAATTTGAGTGTTTTGTTTATTGTGTTGATTATTGTGTGTATTTTGTTGTTTATTTTGTTGTGTGAGTGTTTAATTGTTTGTTTTTTATTATTTTTTTTGAGTGTTGTTGTTATGTTATTGAGTGCGCGAGATTGTGTTGTTTATTATTGTGTATTAGTTGTTATTGTTTGTGGAGAGATACTGAAACACTCGCTCCATACACAGCTTTTGGCTCAACGGCTGAACAGCAGGTGGATCTTTGTCAAGTAGCAGAAGCGCTCAGGTAGATCGCGCCAGGGCATCACGGTACTATAACGATACAGCACAGCCTCTACGAACAGCAGATTGTAAGCAGCGGTCACACCAACAGAGCATTCGCGTCAAGGCAAAAGGCTCTTGATAAGCTAACATTGATAGTCGCGCAGTAAGAACAGCAGTATTGGTAAGTAATCTACAAGCTGACAATCTATAAATAGAAGAAACTACCGCGCAGAAATAGGTTAAGTATTACAAGGTGAAGATTGAGTAAAAGTGTGGTAATAGGAATTTATAGGAAGAATAAGGTGAAGGTAGAGTAAAGAAAGATGGTAATTGATGAAGGAATATCGCCCGTCTGTTCACTATTTGTTCACGTTTGCGGTGTATCATGCCGGCTCCATCGCTTCATAAGGGACCGCATTCATGGGCATGCAGGCAAAGGACTTCGAAGTGGCAAACGCCGGCGCCAGCGAACCGGCCAGCCAGCTTTCCGACCTCTCCATCCGGTGCCTGTTGCGGACACTGGCCGCCACGCTGCCGCCCAACGTCGCGGACAGCCCGGAGATTGCCGCCGAAAAATGGGAGGCTGCGCGCGAACTGTTCTTCTTCCTGCAGCCGCGCAACCCGGTCGAGGCTGTGCTCGCCGCCCGCGCCGTCGCCGCGCACTTCGCCACATTGGACCTGTATGCCCGCGCCGCTGTGCCCGGAACGTCCGATGACAAGGTGCTGCGCCTGCGCGGCAAGGCGATCACCGAGTCACGCTCGTTCGATGCCGCACTCCGCGACCTGGACAACCGTCACGAGGCGGCAGCCCAGATTGCGGCGGCCCGCGAAGCCACTCCGCCCAGCGCCCATCGGGTCCCGATCCCGCCGATGCGCCCCGAACGGCCCATTCCACCAGAAAAGCCCGGCGCAAATGATCGTCCGAGGACCGTCGATCCGGCGCCGGCAACCGGCTGGCGTGCGCGACTGGCTGGCCGTTCCGCCGCACCGCCAGGTCCCTGACCCGGTCAACCGCGACGCGCGCCCATTGGCACCACCTCGCGTGAAGTGCCACGAATCCGACTCGGCGAAACTCAGTACTACTGACCTTCGAAACTACCGCAGCTGGCGGCGAATGTTCGGCACGAGACCGATAAGCGGCTGATTTCACTGACACCGCCAGCGAACTTTCGCCACGCGCCGCGCCGTGTTCGACTTGCCTGCTGTGTCGCCGCATCCGCACCCTAACCCAACGGCCGCTGTCCCCCCGAACAGCGCTCCCTTCCGCCTACCCAGCCACCACCCGAGCCACATCCTCCGGCGACTGCCGAACCAGCGCGTCATACCCCTTCAGCAGCGTCTCCGTGATCCGCGTCGGCGTAAACCGACGCCCGGCAATTTCGCACACGGGCGTAACCTCAGCCGCCGTCCCCGCCAGGAATACCTCGCTCGCGCCGGCAACCTCGGAAAACTCGATCGGCCGCTCCACCACCTTCATCTGTTGCTGCCGCGCCAGGCTCATAACGGACCGCCGGGTGATGCCATCCAGAAACCCCTCCGGTACAGGCGTATGAATCTCTCCGTCCATGACGAAGAAGATATTCGCCCCCGTCGCCTCGGCCACCAATCCGCGCCAGTCCAGCATCAGCGCATCGGCAAACCCCTCCGCCTCCGCCTTATGCTTCGACATCGTGCCGATCATGTACAACCCGGTCGCCTTCGCCATGGTCGGCGCGGTTTCCGGCGACGGCCGCTTCCACTCCGCCAGGCCGAGCCTGATCCCGCCCATCCGGTCGTCGCCGAAATAACTCGGCCAGGGCCACGCGGCGATCGCCAGATGGATCTTGGTGTCCTGCGCCGACACCGCCAGCATCTCGGACCCGCGCCACGCGATCGGGCGCACATAAGCCTCGGTCAGGCCATTCGCCGCCAGAACCTCGCTTGCACGCCGCGTCGATCTGCCGCCGCCGAATACGGTATCTCGAACCCTAAAATCCTGGCCGAGTTGATCAACCGGTCGGTATGATCGCGCAACCGGAAGATATTTCCAGCATAGGCCCGTTCGCCTTCGAAGACGGCGCTGGCATAGTGCAGCCCATGGGTCAAAACATGCAGCTTGGCATCGCGCCAAGGCACCAGGGCGCCGTCCCACCAGATCCAGCCGTCCCGGTCGTCGAAAGGAAGTAACGCCATGGCCGTACCCTCCGTAATAATATTGCTCCAGCCTGTCCCACCGTATAATCCAGCCTCAGATAAGTCAATATTGCTGCCATAATAAGACCCTCCTCTCGAGGAATGCCTGCCATGTCCGAACCGAAGATCGAGCTTCGCGAACAGCCGGGCGGCTCCCGCGTCGAACCCAGGCAGGCGGCTGCCGATCGATCGCCTGTTCCCGCGTGAGGCGGAAATGCGCATGGCGCAGGATTTGATGTTCTTCGCCTATCGCGACTTCACCAACGCCGCCGACGTGATCCTGGACGAGCTTGGCCTGGGCCGAGCCCACCACCGCGCGCTGCATTTCATCGGCCGCAACCCAGGCATCACCGTGTCGGACCTGCTTGGCATCCTGCGCATCACCAAGCAGTCGCTGGCGCGCGTGCTGACCGTGCTGATGGGGTTCGACTATGTATCGCAGGCGCCCGGCCGTACCGACCGCCGGCAACGGCTGCTCAGCCTGACGCCGTCCGGCGCGACGCTGGAACGACGGCTGTTCGAAAGCCAGCGCGAACGGCTCAGCGCCGCCTATCTTGGGGCCGGCGCCACCGCGGTGGATGGATTTCGCCAGGTAATGCGCGGCATCATGGACGAGTCGGCGCGGCGCTATGTCGATAACACCGATGCCACAGAGGCTGAGGAATGACGGAAGACGCTCACATCCTGGTCGTGGACGATGACGCCAGGCTGCGCTCGCTGCTGTCACGCTATCTGACGGGCGAGGGTTTCCGCGTCACCACCGCCGAGACCGCCGGCGATGCGCGCGCCAAGCTGCGATCCATCAATCCGGACATGATGGTGCTCGACATCATGATGCCGGGCGAAAGCGGCCTGGCGCTCACCGAAGCGCTGCGCCGCGAGCAGGGCCATGAGGTTCCGGTGTTGCTGCTGACCGCGCGCGGCGCACCGGAAGACCGTATCGCAGGTTTCGAGGCCGGCGCCGACGACTACCTCGGCAAGCCGTTCGAACCCCGCGAGCTTTTGCTGCGCATCCGCGCCATGCTGCGGCGCACGCCGTCACCGGCCGCCAGCGTACCGGCCGGCCCCGTGCAACTCGGCGCGGCCGAATTCGACGCAGAGCGCGGCGAACTGCGCATCGCGTCCGGCCCCATCAGGCTGACCGGCGGCGAAATGGCGCTGCTGACTGCTCTCGCCCGCAAGCCCAACGAGGTGCTGTCGCGTGAGGACATCGCCGCGGCACTCAGCATGGACGATGCCGGCGAACGCGCGATCGATGTGCAGGTCACGCGCCTGCGCCGCAAGATCGAAGCCGATCCGCGCGAGCCACGCTTCCTGCACACGGTGCGTGGCCGCGGCTACGTACTGAAGCCAGGCAACTGACGGTGGTCACGCGGCTTCGGTTCAACGGACTGGTCAAGCGCGTGCTGCCGCGCTCCTTGCTCGGGCGTAACCTGCTGATGATCCTGCTGCCGCTGGTGCTGCTCCAGGCGGTGGCGCTGCAGATCTTCTACGGCAGTCATCTCGACCTGGTGTCGCGCCGGCTGTCCGCGACCGTCGTCGGCGAAATCAGCGACACGCTGGAACTGATGCACCACTTTCCCGGCGAGGTGAACCGCCAGTGGATTCTGCGCAACGCGTATCGCCAGTTCGATCTGTTGATCCAGGTGCAGGCCGGAGCCGTGCTGCCCAATGCACCCGACGTCAACATCATCGGTCCGATGGACGACGATCTGGCCGCGGCGCTGAGGGAGAAATTCGGCGTGCCGTTCACCGCCGATTGGATCACCGACCCAAACGCGGTGCTGGTCCATCTGCAATTGCCGGACCGGGTCGTGTCGATCGCCGTGCCGCGCAAGCGGCTGTATGCCGGCACGGTATACATCTTCCTGGTCTGGCTGGTCGGCACCGCGGGTCTGCTGTTCTCCATCGCCGCGTTGTTCATGCGCAATCAGGTGCGGGCGATCAGGCGCCTCTCCGCCGCGGCAGAGGCGTTCGGCATGGGTCGCGACATCGGGCCGATCAAGCCCGAAGGCGCGACAGAGGTGCGCCGCGCGGCAACAGCCTTCAACCGGATGCAGGAACGCGTGCGCCGCTTCCTGGTGCAGCGCACCGAGATGTTGGCCGGCGTGTCGCATGACCTGCGCACGCCGCTGACCCGCCTGCGGCTTGCGCTGGAAATGATGCCCCCGCGCGCGGAGCTGCATCAGGACGTCGCCGAGATGACCGCTGACGTCGAGGAGATGGAACGGATGATCAGCGGCTACCTCGCATTCGCGCGCGGCGAGGGTGCAGAACAGGCCGAACCGGTCGATCTGTCCGCGGTGCTCGAAGAAGTGGCCGCCGGCGCTCGGCGGGCCGGCGCCGCGGTAGAGGTCGATGTGCCGGCGACACTCATGCTGTCGCTGCGTGCCAATGCGGTGCGCCGCGCGATCACCAACCTGGTGGATAACGCGCGCCGCCACGCCCATCGCGTGATCCTGGCGGCGATGCCGCAAGGCCGCATGGTGTTCGTGACGGTGGACGACGACGGTCCCGGCATTCCGCCCGATCGGCGCGAAAGCGTGTTCCGTCCGTTCGAGAGCGACAGCACCGGCGGCACCGGCCTCGGTCTGACGATCGCCCGAGACATCGTCCGCGCACAAGGCGGCGAGATTATGCTGGAGGACAGTCCACTGGGCGGCCTGCGCGCGCGGATCAGGTTTCCGGTCTAGCCGCCTGCTGTCGAGAAGCGCAGCGACGACGGTTCCGGTCGAACGCCCCGCCGTCATCGCGAGACGCCCCGCTGTCATCGCGAGACGCATAGGCGAAGGTCGCCGGTCGAACCGCCGGCTGTCATCGCGGGAGTGCAGCGACAAAGCAATCTCGCCTTATCTGGGGCGGAATAGGCCGATCGAGCCTGCTTCGTCGCGGTGCTCCCGGCAATGACAGAGATCCCACTACGATTTCTTCTCGGCCAGCGCCTTCATTTCGTCCATCGCTTCGGCGAAGCGTCTGTTCAGCAGCCCCAGCGCTTCGGCGTTGGAATGCTGGATCAGGTCGCTGAGTTCCTTCATGTGCGCCACCGCGTGCTGGTAGGCGTGCTTCAGCAGCTCGGCTTGCTTGGCCGCCTTGGCCTGCGGCGTGTCGGTCGCGGCCAGCGCCTGCATCGCCTCGCTCATTTCGGCCATGCTGCTCTGCACGATCTCCATGTGGCGCCGCGCCACCGCCTGCGCGCCTTCCAGCGCAACGCGATTGGCCGCCGACAGGGTCTCGAGGTTCTTGCGGCTCGCAGACAGGAACGATTCCATGTCCGGCAATGCGGGCAGCTTCATCTCGGCGAAGAATTTGGTGAAATCCATGTCGGGTGTAGACGTGCGTGCCGCCCGACTTGGATTGCGGACCGCTGGCCATGGCCGGTTCCTTTCCTGTGGCGTTCGGTTGAAGCCGCAGGTTGCGCTCGCGCGGCTTCCTGAGCAATCTGCCGCGTGTGGCTGCAAGGGATTGTTCCATGCCGATCACTGAGGATTGCGCGATCACCCCGCTGTCCGAACATACCGGCGCCGAGGTGCATGGGGTTGACCTGGCGCGCCCGGTGGATGCGGCGCTGCGCGCGCGTTTGAACCAGGCGTTCGTGCGACACTCGGTGTTGGTGTTGCGCGACCAGCATCTGTCGCCGCAGCAATTGCTGGATGCCGTGCAGATTGTTCGGCGAGGTGTTCCCGCAGCACAACACGCGCTTCGCGTTGCCGGAGTGTCCGCAGATCCATTACATCTCCAACCAGGATTTCTATCCCGACGGCAAGCGCTACATTCCCGGCGAGGGCTATCACACCGATCACTCGAATGCCGTCGAACCGCCGAAGGCAACGGTGCTGCATGCCGTGACGCTGCCGGATACGCGGTGGCGACACGCAGTTCGTCAACATGCATCGCGCATACGACGGATCTGCCGGAGACGATGCGGAACCGGATCGATGGCATGCGCGCCGTGCACGTGTATCAGAGCCGTCACAGCGAACGAAAGCTGATGGCGCTGAGCGATGCGGCGCGTGCCGCGGTGCCGGATGGCGTGCTGCATCCGCTGGTGCGCACGCATCCGGAGAGCGGGCGCAAATCGATCTACCTCAATCCGATCCGGATCGAGGGGATTGTCGGGATGGAGGAGCCAGCGGCGATGGCACTTGCTGGACGAACTGCTGGCGCACGCGACGCAGCCGCAATACGAGTACCGCCACCAGTGGCGGCCGGGCGACATGGTGATGTGGGACAACCGCTGCCTGCTGCACAAGGCGAACGGTGATTACGACATGGGCCAGGTGCGGTATCTGTACCGGATCATGCTGAAGGGCGATGCGCCGGTGTGAGTTTCGTTCTCCGCCAAGCCACGAGCATCATGTCTGGCAGCGGCGTTGCAAATTCCGCCGCCTGCTCTTGCGGAGGGGGTAGGGGAGGAATGCCTACGCGGACACTCCGGCCGGTTGCCAGTCCGACGGTGTATCGTGGTCGGGGTGCTGGAAGTTGGTGATGCGCGACAGATCCTCGGGTGCACCGGCCTCACCGGATCGGCGCGCGGGCAACGCGGCGAGCATGGCCGGATCGAAGCTGGCCCAGCGACTTTCGATGCCGTCCACCTGCGTCAACGCCACTGCCTCCGGCGTGTCGAGGCTGCCGATAGTCACGCTGATCGTGCCAGGCCGCTGGGTATAGCCGAAGGTGAGCGGCGTCCCGCAGCGCTCACAGAAGCCACGCTCCGCGGCCGATGAACTGCGGAACGTACTCGGCGTGCCGCGCGTCCATGTGAGGTCCTGCATGCGCACGTTCGCCCACGCCTTGAATGGTCCTCCCACCGCCTTCTGGCACATGCGGCAATGGCAGATTCCCGCACGGTCGGGCATGGCGAACAGTGCATAGCGGACGGCGCCGCACTGACAGCCGCCGGTCAGTATCGGCTTGCGAGTTTCGCTCATGGGCACCCTTCCGGTTCGCGCTGTGCTGTGACGTCGTTGTGCTGTGACGTCATCAGGTACATCCGGAATGCCTCGAACGCCAGCATTTGCCAAAGAAACTGGTGGACGAGCGGTTATGGGAACAGTCGGTCCGGGTGGGCGCAGCGTGCAGAGGGTCACCGCACCCGGCGGGGGTTGATGATGCCGAAGTCTATCCCGACAGCTTTGCTACGTGTCTGGCGGTATCGCTCGCCAGCGCTATATCACTGTCCGGCGGCGGCGTCCCAAGCTCAGGCCAACCAGTCCCGCGCCAAGTATCAGCACCGAACCAGGCTCCGGAACGGGCGTCAGGCTGATGTCGTCGAGTGCGAAGTCGTTGCCGGATGCCGCGATGTTCTGGTCGAAGATCCCCAAAGCTGCCGTGGTATTGGAACCAGAGTTCCAGGTCATGGAGATTTCCTGCCATAAACCAGTGGTCGAGCTGGCAGTGAACGTGCTGCCGATCTGAAGTCCGTCGATACTGAACGCAAGTTCAGCTGGGCTCGTCGGATAACTCGACGCAACCCAGGCCGAGACGTCGTAAGTGGTGTTCGGCGCAACGGTGATGCCACTCTGCTGCCATACGTTGACGTTGGCGGTTACGGCGCCGTTCACAATCATCATCTGGTCGCCGCTATGCGGACCGAACGACGTCCAAAGATTGTGGCAATCATTTGGATTCGAACCGACGCTGTAGATGCCCTCCGGATAGCAGCTGCTCTGTGGGCTCGGGGCAACGTAGCCATAGGCGCTCGTGAAACCAGTGGTCCCGGCTTCGAACCCGCCATTGGTCACCAGATTGCCAGCGTGGGCATGGCCGATAGTCAGCGCTGCCATGATGACGGCGGCGGCCACGCTCCGGGACGAATTTCCAGACCCCATGTTCCCAACTCCTGATGCCGCAGCAGACTGGCCCGGCGCTTCGATTTGCCCAATATCAAGGAGTTTTGCGAAAAATGCAACTATTAAGACCAGAGTTCACTTTTTTTATCCTAACTCGGTCACCATCGTACAGAAAGCTGTCTCTTTCTCGTGGAACACAACACCTTGTATGTCTGGAATTAACAGCTACCCGCGGTATGATGGCGATGGCCGTCATGAGGAATCCCGGAAATGCGCGCCGTCTGGTACGACCGGCAAGGGCCGGCAAGCGAGGTCCTGGTCTGCGGTGAACTGCCGACGCCTGAGCCTGGCAGCTACGAAGTCCGCGTGAAGCTGGAGGCGGCGGGCGTGAACCCGTCGGATGCCAATCGTCGGCGCGGTCCCGCGCCGGCGATGGAGTATCCGCGTGTCGTCACCAGCAGCGATGGTGCCGGCGTGGTGGATCGTGTCGGCGCCATGGTGCCAGAGAGCTGGCTGGGCCAGCGCGTCTGGCTATACAACGGCCAGCGCAACGGTCGCTGGATGGGCACCGCGGCGGAATACATCGCGCTGAACGCCGATCTGGTGACGCCGCTGCCGGAGCATGTGTCTTTCGCGGAAGGTGCGACCCTCGGGGTTCCGGGCATGACCGCGCATTACTGCGTGTTCGTTGCCGGCCCGGTGCAGGGGCGCACGCTGCTGGTGACCGGTGCGGCGGGCGCGGTCGGGCATTATGCGGTGCAGCTCGCCAAATGGGCCGGTGCGACGGTGATCGCGACGGTCAGTACCGATGCGAAGGCGGAACGCGCGCGCGCCGGCGGCGCCGATGCCGTGATCAACTATCGCAGTGAGGACGTGGCGGCGCGGGTGCGCGACATCACCGGCGGCGCGGGCGTCGACCATGTGGTGGACGTGGATTTCGGCGGCAACCTCGCGGCGACGCTGGGTTGCGTGCGCGCCAACGGCAGCGTCGCGATCTATGCGTCGAACGGCGACCGCACGCCGCGCGTGCCGATCGGCGAGCTGATGCAGCGCAACGTCTCGCTGTATCCGATGTCGCTGCCCGGCTCGCCACATCCGGCGCGCAAGCGGGCGCAGAGCGACATTGGGCGATGGATCGCGACCGGGCAGCGCATGCTGTCGGTCGCCGCGCGGTTTCCGCTGTATGAAGCCGCGGCGGCGCATGAGGCGGTGGAGCGCGGCGACAAGATCGGCACCGTGGTGATCGAGTGTGCGCGGTGATGCGGGCCAACTCACTGCCCGCGGCATGCGCCTGACGCTGCTTCGCGGCATGGGCGTATACGCACGTGCCGCGTCTGCAGGCCGGGTCGCGGCGAAGCGGGGAGCGTTCTGAGGGAGTTCTCGGCCTACTCGCGCTCGATCCGTCCCAGCTGGCGCCGGCCGATCGCCAGTTCGGTGACGATGCCGTGCAGCGTGCGCAGTTCCTGCTCGGTCACTTCGCCGCGCTGGAAGAAGTGGCGGATGTTGCGCACCATGCCCGGGCCGCTTCGGCGGGTTGCGCAGGAAGCCGCAGGCATCGAGCTGATCGACCAGGTGCGCGAGGAAATTCTCCAGCTCCGCCTTGGTCGCGACCTGCGTCTCGTTGGTCATCAGCGTCGCGCGGCGGCGTGGCTTCGGCGGCGGTCCACCATTCGTAGGCCAGGACCATCACCGCCTGCGCCAGGTTCAGCGACATGAACGCCGGGATTGAGCGGATAGCGGACCAGCGCGTCCGCCTGCGCCATGTCGTCGTTGTCGAGCCCCGCGCGCTCCGGGCCGAACAGCACGCCGGCGCGCAGATCGCGCGCGCAGATTTCCCGCAGTTCGGCCGCGGCGCCGCGCGCAGTCAGCACCGGCTTGATGATGTGGCGCGGGCGCGGGCAGGTGGCGAACACGTGGTGCAGATCGGCCACCGCGTCGGCGACGCTGGCGTGCAGCGTCGCGCGTCGAGGATCCGGTCGGCGCCGGAGGAGTTGCGCCACGCCTTCTCCTGCGGCCAGCCGTCGCGCGGCGCGACCAGGCGCAGATGGAACAGGCCGCCATTCGCCATGGCGCGCGCGCAGGCGCCGATATTGTCGGCGAGTTGCGGCCGCACCAGGATCACGACCGGGGAGTTGCCGATCGGCGCGAGGTCGGCGCCGCCCTCGCGTCCGGTCATGGCGCGGAGTCCGCGGTCATGCCGCCTTCGGCATGACCGGCGCACTGCCAGCGGCTGCCAGTCTGCAGCAGTATCTCGCGTGCTTGCCTGCCAGCGATTCATGAAGCGATCTGCTGCGCCTTGATGATGTCGCGCGAGTCTTCAGCGGGTCCTTGCCGTATTGCAGCTCCACCTTCGCCATGTCGACCGCGCCCTGATGGTGCGGGATCATGCCGGCGACGAAATCCTGGTCGGCATCGCCGGTGTAGGGATCGCCATCCCCTGGTCCATCTTCGCCATCGCGTCGCGATAGCCCTTGGTGGATGCCGGCTCGTCCCGCCGCTGGCGGCGCTGCCCATCTGCATGCCCGGCATCGATTGCGCGAACGCCGGCGCCGCGACAGCAACAGCGCCAGCCGGCAGCAAGCAGCCGATCGCAGCATCGTCGTTCTCCTGATCATGCGGCCCGTCGCCAGGTGGTTCCTTGCGGGCCGTCCTCCAGCACGATGCCCCTTGCCGCCAGCTCGGCGCGGATCGCGTCGGCCCGGGCGAAGTCCGCGCTTTGCGTGCGGCCAGCCGTTCCGCGATCGCCGCCTCGATGGCCGCACGTCGTCGGCGCCGCCGCGGAACCAGCCGCCGGATCGGCCTGCAGCAGTCCCATCAATGGCCCGCCGCGCGCAAGCCGCACGCCGCGTCGAATCGCCCGCCAGCGCCGCATCGGCCAGCGCATGCATCGCCGACAGCGCGAGCGGCGTGTTCAGATCGTCGCACAATGCCTCCATCACACCTGGCGGCGGCATCCACCGCTGCGCATGTCGGGATACTTTCCAGCGCGCGATAGAACCGATCGAGTTCGCGCCTGGCTTCGTCGACCGCCGCATCGGAGAAATCGGGCGTGGAGCGGTAGTGCGTGCGCAGCAGCAGCAGACGCACCACCTCGCCCGGCACCTTCGCCAGCACGTCGCGCAAGGTGGTGAAATTGCCGAGGCTCTTCGCCATCTTTTCGCCGTTCACGAGCAGCATGCCGTTGTGCACCCAGTAGCGGGCGAAATGGCTGCCGGGAAACGCGCAGAGGCTTTGCGCGACCTCGTTCTCGTGGTGCGGGAAGATCAGATCGGTGCCGCCGCCATGGATGTCGAAGTCGTCGCCGAGATAGCGCCAGACATCGCGCTGCATTCGATATGCCAGCCGGGGCGGCCGCGGCCCCACGGGCTGTCCCAGCCCGGCAGATCCGGCGTCGAGGGTTTCCACAGCACGAAGTCGCCCGGATCGCGCTTGTACGGCGCGACATCGACCCGCGCGCCGGCCAGCAATTCGTCCGGACTGCGTCCGGACAGACGTCCATACGCCGGAAAACTCGGCACCGAGAACAGCACGTGGCCTTCCGCCGCATAGGCGTGGCCCGAGCGATCAGCCGCTCGATGATCGCGATCATTTCGCTCGATGTGCTGCGTCGCGCGCGGCTCCACGTCCGGCGGCAGCACGCCGAGTGCCGCCATATCGGCATGGTAGTCGGCGATGGTGCGCGCGGTCAGCGCGGCGATCGGCTCGCCGAGTTCCTGGGCGCGCGCGTTGATCTTGTCGTCGACGTCGGTGATGTTGCGCACATAGGTGACGCGCGGATAGAGCATGCCGCAGCAGCCGCGCACAGCACGTCGTACACCACCACGGGCCGCGCATTGCCGACATGCGCCAGGTCGTAGACCGTCGGGCCACACACGTACATCCGCACATGCTGGGGATCGAGCGGCACGAACCGCTCCTTCCGGCGGCTCAGGCTGTTGTGCAGATAAAGCTCGTGCATGGAACCCTTCTCCGAGGAACCGGCTTTCTCGACCAAACCGGCGCGGCAAATCAACGCGGCAATGGCACGGGCAACGCACTGCGCCACCCGGATATCGAAAGGTTGAGGGTGATTCGCAAGTGGACGAAGCAGCGGCCCGCGTGAGCCAACGCGAGCGATCGCGCCGCGATGGCCGGCTGGCGCGCTTCGCCGCCGTATTCGGGCCGGGCCTTGTCGTCATGCTGGCGGACAGCGACGTCGGGTCCGTCATCACCGCCGGGCAGTCGGGCGTGCAATGGGGCTATCGCCTGCTTGGCCTGCAACTTGTGCTGATACCGATCCTGTACATCGTGCAGGAACTCACCGTCCGGCTGGGCATCTTCACGGGGCGAGGCCATGGCGAGCTGATCCGCGCGGTGTTCGGGCCGGTGTGGGCGTGGATCGCCGTCACCGGCCTTGGCCATCGCGACAGTGGGCGCGCTGCTCACCGAACTGTCCGGCGTCGCCGGCATTGGCGAACTGTTCGACGTGCCGCGCGCGGCGTCGCTGCCGATCGCGGCGGGCGGACTGCTGGCGATGGTGATCACCGGGTCGTACCGGCGGGTGGAGCGGATTGCCATCATCATCGGACTGTGCGAGCTGGCATTCTTTTTCGTCGCATGGGCCGCGCGGCCCGATCCGCACGCGTTGCTCGCCGGCAGCATCGACATCCCTTACGCCAACCGGGATTACCTGTATCTGGTGGCGGCCAATATCGGCTCCGTGGTGATGCCGTGGATGATCTTCTACCAGCAGTCGGCCATCGCCGATAAGAAACTGGGACCGGAACATTACGCGATGGCGCGGTGCGACACGTTGGCCGGCGCGGTGATCACCCAGCTTGTCATGGCCGCGGTTCTGATCGCCTGCGCCGCGACGATCGGCGCGATGGTGCGCCGCTGCAATCCGTGGGCGACATGAGCGCGGCGCTGACGCCGTTCCTCGGCGCCACGATGGGGCGGCTGGTGTTCGGCATCGGCGTACTGGGCGCCGGCATGGTGGCGGCGATTGTCTGCTCGCAGGCGTTCGCCTGGGGATTGGGCGAGGTCACCGGCTATCGCCACACGCTCGAGCAGCATCCGCTGCGTGCGCGCTGGTTCTATGGGGTGTACGCGCTGTGCGTCGTCGGCTGCGCGATCACGGTGGCGCTGTGGCCCGATCTCGTCGCTCTCAATATCGGCGTGCAGGTGATGAACGCGTTGATGCTGCCGGTGGTGCTGGGCTTGCTGATCGCGCTCGCGGTGAAGGCGCTGCCGCCGCGCACCGACTGCGCGGGCCTTATCTATGGCTGGTGCTGGTGGTCTGCTCGTTGACCGCCGCGGTTGGCGTGTTCGGCGGCATCTCCGGCGTTGGCTGGCTGCATTGAATAGGCCGGAGTGGTGGCGGCGATGCTACTTGACAGGATTGGTTCGATGGCCACGTGACATGACTGATCGGATGCCAAGGTCGGGCCGGATCAAGTCGGGCGGTTCAGGAGCAAAACGATGAGCCATGGCGGTCTGTCGCTCTGTGTTGCCGGCATTCTGTTGACGGGATGCGTGGCCTATTCCGATGTTTCCGCCAACGGTATGGCCGCTCAAGCTGGTAGGCCCGTCGGCTATTTGTATCACGATGGCAATCACCTGAACGGTGTCAGCCAGGCGTCGCCACAGGCGATCTACAGTGCGACGCACGGAACCTGGCTGTGGCCGCCGGCGTCAACCGTAATGAACGACTGAAATCATCAGCGACGGTTCCAGGAGCAATACGATGATCCATGGCAGTCTGTCACTCGTCGCAATCGGAATCCTGTTGTCAGGATGCGCTGCCAATCCCGGCGAATCTGCCGGAGTGGCCGCGCAGTGGCCTCCGCCCATCGGCTATCATTATCACGACGGCAGTCATCCCAACGATGTCAGCCAGGCGTCGCCGCAGGCCATCTACAATGCGACGCACGGAACGTGGCTGTGGCCGCCAGACGCGTTCGGGGTGCGGAACTGAAAGCGCCTTCCCAACGCAGGTCCGCATTCCAGTCGGCCGGGATCGGTTCTAGATTTGGCCGGGTTCGGGAGGAGTGAGAATGCGCAACGTAGCCTTCGAGGTCAGGCTGATCGCCGGCGCACTTGGTGCCGAGCTACATGGCGTGGACCTGGCAGTCGAGCTGTCCGCCGAGACGATCGGTGCAATCCGCCAGGCGCTGCTCGATCATGGGGTGATCTTCTTCCGCGACCAGGACCTGCCGCCCGATCGGCTGCTGGCGCTGGCACGCCGCTTCGGCAAACCGATCGAATATCCGTTCCTTAAGGGCATCGAGGGGTTTCCGGAGATCATCACCGTCTCCAAGCTGGAGGACGAGAAGGTCAACTTCGGCGGCGTCTGGCATTCGGACACGACCTATCTGCAAGAACCGCCGATGGCGACGCTGCTGGTCGCGCGCGAGGTGCCGGAGGCAGGCGGCGACACGATCTTTGCCAACCAGTATCTCGCCTACGAGACGCTGTCGGACGGCATGAAGCGACTGCTTGCCGGGCTGAAGGGCGTCGCCAGTTCGGCCAAGGCGGACTCCAGCCGGACACGCGAGGACCGCATCAAATCCGACGGCAGCGCCGATGCGCGCAAGCTGCTGACCGCCGAGCATCCGGTGGTGCGCACGCATCCGGAAACCGGGCGCAAGGCGCTTTATGTCAACCGCGCGCACACGGTGGGCTTCGCCGGCATGACCGAAGAAGAAAGCACGCCGCTGCTGGAATTTCTGTTTCGCCATCAGATCCGGCCGGAGTTCACCTGTCGGTTTCGCTGGACGGCTGGCTCGCTGGCGATCTGGGACAATCGCTGCGCGCAGCACTATGCGGTGAATGACTATGCCGGCCAACGCCGCATCATGCAGCGCGTCACGCTGGCCGGCGATCGGCCGCGGTGAACGGCGGCACATTGCGTCCCGGGTTGGTGTTTGCACGAGGGTCGGCGCTTGCGCGGGGATGACACGCCGGATCGCCTACAGCAGCCCTTCCTTGCGGAAGCTGAACCAGCGGCCGTTGCCGACGATGATGTGGTCGTGCAGCACGATCGACAATGCCGCGGCAGCCGCCTTGATCAGCTGGGTCATCGCGCTGTCCTCGGCCGACGGTGTCGGGTCGCCGCTCGGATGGTTATGCACCAGGATCAGCGCGGTGGCATGCAACTCCAGCGCGCGCTTCACCACTTCGCGCGGATAGACCGGTGTGTGGTTCACCGTGCCGCGCTGCTGCGCTTCGTCCGCCAGCAGCCGGTTACGATTGTCGAGGAACAGCACACGAAACTGCTCCACCCGCTCGCGCGACAACTCGGCGTTGAGATACGCCAGCAGCCGGTCCCAGTTGGTCAGCACCGGCCGATCGATGACGTCCGCGCGCATCAGGCGCAGCGCCGCGGCCTGCACCGATTTCAGTGTCGCCACGCCGGCCTCGCCCAGCCCTTCGACCGCCAGCAACTCCTGCACCGGCGCGGCGATGGCGCGGGCGAAACTGCCGAACTGCGCGATCAGCGCGCGGGCGATCGACTTGGTGTCGCGCCGCGGCAGGGCGAACAGCACGATCTCCAGCATCTCATGATCGGCGAGCGCTTCCGGTCCCGCGGTCAGCAGGCGTTCGCGCAGGCGCCGGCGATGGCCCTCGACGCCGGCGGCCTTTGGCGCATCGGCCAGCGCCTGGTCGAACAGGTCCGGCTCCTTGGCGGAAGCGGGCGGCGGCTTTGCACGGAGGGGCGCGCAGGTTGGGGCTGTCACGCCCCAGCCATGCGGCAAATTGGTTGGGCGGCGGTTAACGCCCGGCGGTTAACGCCCGGCGGGCGCGTCGCAGGGTTCGGTGCCCATCTCCGCCGGAATGGAGACCTCCAGCAGCTCGAACGTGTCGGACGTGCCGGTTTCGTTGTGCGGCGTGTGGCCGGGGATCATGATCGAATCACCGGCCTTGACGCGCACCTTCCGGTCCTCGAACTCCAGGTCGATCCAGCCGCTGAGCATGTAGACGAGTTGCGCCTGGCATTTGTGGATGTGCCAGCCGGTCGGCTTGGACATGCCCTGCTCGGCCGAGGTCACCTGGGCGCGCATGACGCCGTTGGTGCCCTCGGTCACACCGAGGTCGCGGTATTTGAAGAAGGCGCGGCGGCCGGCGACGTAGTTGGCGTTTTCCTTGCTTGCGACGGCGACCTTCATGGCCGGCGACGTCATCGTTTGGTCGTTCATGGCGATCCTCCTCGGTCCGGATGGTCGGCAACGGCAGCGGAAATTATCGTGCCGGTCATCCCGAGTGTTAGCGGGGGGCTTTAATCTGAGAAGGCGCGCCCACTGACGGCAATGCGCGGTCCGTTCGCGGCTCGCAGGGTCGGCGGAAACTCTGCGCCACGGCGACATGACATCGACCTCGATGGTGGTCGGTCAAGCGGCAGATCGGTTTCTCGAGAGCGATCGAGCAACTGGCCGATACTGTGCGTCGCGGGGCAGGCCATGTTGCACGTGGTCTTTCGGCGGGACTGATTATTCCCGGCCGATCACCGCAAGGGAACGAGTCGCGCCGCAAGCCGCCTCCCACAAAACGGGGAGAATTGGTATTATTTGGGCTGCGGTGTAGGGCGGCTTGTCGAAACCGGCCGGCGAGAGGGTGAAAATCTCAACCCCATCGTCGGTGACGCCGATCATGTGCTCGAACTGTGCCGACAGGCTGCGGTCGCGGGTCACCGCGGTCCAGCCGTCATCCAGCACCTTCACCTCGGGACGGCCGGCGTTCACCATCGGCTCGATGGTGAAGAACATGCCGGAGCGCAGCACCGGGCCCTCGCCGGGACGACCGAAATGCAGCACGTTCGGCGGCTCGTGGAAGCGCCGGCCGATGCCGTGGCCACAGAAATCGCGCACCACACTGAAGCGCTGGGCCTCCACGTAGTTCTGGATCACGTGGCCGATGTCGCCCAGCGTGACGCCGGGCTTCACCGCCTGCACGCCGCGCATCATCGACTCGTAGGTCACCTCGATCAGGTTGCGCGCGCGCGTGGACGCGTTGCCGGCGACATACATGCGTGAACTGTCGCCATGCCAGCCATCCAGGATCACAGTGACATCGATATTCAGGATGTCGCCGTTCTCCAGCTTCCGCTCGCCCGGAATGCCATGGCACACGACATGGTTGATCGAGGTGCAGATCGACTTCGGATAGCCGCGGTAGTTCAGCGGCGCCGGAATCGCGCCGTGCGCGGTGATGAACTCGTGGCACACCGCATCGAGCGTGCTGGTCGATACGCCCGGCCGCACGTGCCGGCGATCATGTCCAGCGTCTCGGCCGCCAGGCGCCCCGCGGCGCGCATCCCGGCGAAATCCTCCGGGTTATGGATGGTAATGCGTCTCGCGTCCGTCCCGCCGTCCATCGTCCCTGCTCCGTCCGCCCGCGGCACTGCCGGCAAAGTCGAAAGATGCGCAACAGGACGGCTCGGCGCAAGGCTAATGCGGCGGACAGTACCAGGGCAACCGGAAGGATGCGGACAGCCGAGCTTGCCTGGCATTGCAGCGGGCATTGCAGCGGGGGTGCAGCGAGCCGATCAATCTCGATCGCGGTGGCCAACCGGCCTGGGGTTGCTTCGCCTCGCCCGCAACAACAACAAAGTCCGCGCCGGTTCGAGCCTTTAACGTGGTTTACCCGATTGCCCTGAACGGTCGGTGGTCAGTGGTCAGAAGGAACCGGAACGGCTATTCCCCTGCTGAATCTCTGACCGGTGACGACCGAAAATGATCATCGACATGCACACCCATGCCGGCCGACCGCACCGGACCGGGCCGGTGGACCAGACAGTGCTTGCCACCATGCGGCCGGGCGGCGTGGCCGCCGCCGTGGTCTGCGCGATCGCCGATCTGCCGATGATCCGGCGCAACCCGGCGACGAAACGGCTGGAGAAGGTGCGCGACCCGGAGCCCGGCGAGTGCCTGGCCTGTGTCGACGAGTATCTGGCCAGCTTCGAGGCCACCGGGATGCGGATCGCCCGCGAACCGGCGGACATTCGCACGGGTGATCCGGCGCTGGTTCTGGCGGTGGAGGGGTGCGACTTCCTGGAAGGCGACCTCGACCGGCTGGATGCACTGGAAGCGCGGGGCGTGCGATCCATCCAGCTTACCCACTACCTGGTGAACGAAACCGGCGATATTCAGACCGCGCCGCCAGTGCATGGCGGCCTGACGCGCTTCGGCGCGGAGGCGGTGCGGCGGATGAACCGGCTGGGGATCATCGTGGATGTGGCGCATTGCTCCGAGGCGACGGTGGCCGGCGTGGTTGCCGCCGGCAGCAAGCCGATCCTGTGCACGCACGCCAATCTGAAGGAGCCGGGCCATCCGGATGGCGATCACCCGCGCTATCTCAGTCCCGAGTATGCACGCATGGTGGTCGAGACAGGCGGCGTGATCGGCGCCTGGATCGCGGTGCTGTGGGAGGAGAAGCTGGCCGGCATGATCCGCCATCTGTTCCGGCTGATCGACGCGGTGGGGATCGACCATGTCGGCATCGGCAGTGACCTGCCGGCGGGCGCGGCAAAGTCGGAAATGCCGGATTTTTCGCGCCATGCGGAGATCGCCGCGGCGTTGCGCGCCCGCGGGATGACCGAGGATGAAGTGGCAAAGGTTTGCGCCGGCAACTGGTTGCGGGTGTTTCAGGCGGTGCGTGGCTGATGGCCCAGGCGGGGGGTAGTGACGCGCAGAAGGACGCAGAAGCGTGCAGCGGCGGAAGCGGCTGCGGCCATGGTCGAGGACGGCATGGTCGATCGGCCTCGGCACCGGCTCGACTGCGTCTTTTGCCATCGCGGCGCTGAGCCGGCGGGTGCGCGAAGGTCTGCGCATTCTGGCGATTGCCACGTCCGAGCGCAGTGCGGCGCAGGCGCGCTCTGGTGGTATCCCGCTTACCAGCTTCGCCGAGCATCGCCGGCTGGATCTGACGATCGATGGCGCCGACGAGATCGAGCGCGGGTCGCTCAATCTGATCAAGGGTCTCGGCGGCGCGTTGCTGCGGGAGAAGATCGTCGCCGTTGCGAGCGATCGGCTGGTGATCGTCGCTGATGCGCAGGAAATTGACGGAACGACTGGGTGGGATGGCGCCGGTGCCGGTCGAGGTCGTGTTGTTCGGTTGGGAGACGACGGCGCAGCGGCTGCGAGCGGCTTGGCGCCGAGCCGGTGTTGCGGCGCGACGCCGGCGGCCAGCCGTTCCGCACCGATAGCGGCAATCTGATCCTCGACTGCGTGTTCGGTCCGATCGACGATCCGGCCGGTTTGGATCGGGCCATCGGCCAGACAATCGGTGTGGTGGAAACCGGATTGTTCATCGGCATCGCCGAACTGGCCTTGGTAGCCGACGCCGCCGGCGTCCAACGGGTCGTCAAGTCGCGCGCCTGAAGATCCGCAGTCGCTTGCGGCTCCACGGTTTTGGCGGTCGGGCCGCCGATGACCTGATCGTCCGGTTTGGCGAGGAGCCCTGTCAGAGACGTTGCGCGCGGGGTCCGGTGACGTCGCGCATTACGCCGCCCGCCTGCTGGCAGCGGGCGATCACGTTTCAAGCCGCGTTGGAGCCGGCGTGTCCGTGCCAGTGGCTTGGCGTGCGGCGCCGAATTCGTTTCAGCATTGTCATTGGCCGCGAGGCTATGCCACCATAACGGAGATGCACTGCTCCGACGGTGGTGCGGACCAGCGATGTGGCTTGAACTGCAAGCCGGCACGCATTGCACTATTGACTGATCGATACGTTCAAATTGGCAATAGGAGGTCCTTACGATGATCCGTATCGTCTTTCGGCTCGCATCGTGTCTCGCCAGTTGTGTTGTCGCGCTTGCCGCGTTGGTCGTCACGCCGGGTACGGCCGTGGCTTCGTTCGTCCAGTCACAGCTCACGGGCTACTTTTGATTCGTTGGGTAGTTTCATCCCGGTCGATTGGGGTGTTTTCGGCCCCGCGGGTACCGTGATCTCCACCCCTGCCTCCGAGACGGTTGGTGGACTGAGTATCGGGGTCGCATCATCTCAGGGCGTGCTCGCCCGAGCCGATGAGGGAACCGATTTCTTCGGCGATTTCGCTGTCGGCGATCATCTCCTGACGGATGCGGGAAGCGAGTCGGACAGCACCATCGTCAGTTTTGGCACCCCGGTGCGTGGCTTCGGCACCCAGATCGATCCCCACTACATCACGGGCCCGTTCAGCGGGGTGGTGGATGTCTTCAGCAGCACCGACACTTTGTTGTTTGCCGCCGACTACTCGGGGATCGCGACGTCGGCCGAGGACGATTCGGCACCTTTCGTGGGGGTGGTTTCCAGTGTGCCGGATATCAGCTTCGCGGTGTTCCTGATCAACCAGCCTAACCCGGACCTGCCGCCGCAATCGGGCGCCGTGGGGATCAACCGGCTTGATGTCCTGACCGCCGTGCCGGAACCGGCGTCGCTGGCGCTGCTGCTGACCGGTCTGGTTGCGGTCGGCGCGGTGCGCCGGCGCGTCTGATCGGCCCGAGGCACAGGGGTGTTTGGCAAGGTCGGCTGTCGTGAGGTGGCCAGGAGTCTGGCGAGCGCTTGCCGCGTGGATATAGCTGCGCGTGGGGAGAGTGGGCCGCCAGTGTGGGTGGAGGATCGCCGTAATCGGTGGCCGATCGGGTAAATATAGTCGACGGGCGCGATTGTTGGTTACTGCTGCTCCACCAGTCAAAGCGACCGATGATGCAAGATTTCAACCGCCCACTCGGCCCATTCTGAGCGGTCCAGGTGCGTTATCGGGGTGTCATGCGACGACTCGTCATGGTGGGGGTGCCGCCCATGCAATTAGGCGGTCATCTTTGGAATTCGTGTCCGCTCGCCGCCGAGGTCCAGCCACGGCTGAGCGCTGCTGCAATACACAGCAGTCGTCGGCTTGATCGCGCTTGGGTCGTCAAGTGTGCCCGCCAGGACAATCGTCAGAACCGGCAGAACGTTCACGTCGGCAATCACGCCCGATCCGCAGTTTGGGCTGAAGCGCCGGTGAACCGGCTGGCCAGAGTCACCCGTGTCATTATAACTCTTCAGGTCGCGGGTATGGCGCTGACAATTACGGCAGTGGCAGAGGCCACTGAATGCGGGTTCTCCAGTCACCGACAATGCCCGAGCGCAGGATTGCGCCCGGGCCAGTGCCAGACGGAAATCGCTGCTTCCGCGCCCACCGGCACGGCTGCCATTCAGCAACCACTAAAATCACTCAGCCTCTTTTCCGGTCAGAGACTGGGACGACCAAATGGCGGGCTCTGAACAGACTTAGCGTCTGCTAGCAATGCAGTTGCTACATGATGAGTGATGGAACGTTGCCAATTCCAATACAGGTTAGCCGCTAACTCGCCGATGTCAGACAGTTCCTCTACTGGAGCAGGAATTAGGCCGCGTTCCGAGAGGACTTTAGTGATCGTCGCCTCCGTATATCGATGCAATGAGGCCATGGTCTCAGCGTCAATTTCGTGTGCGTTTGACATGATCGGGGTTCCTTTGTGGATTTAGGCCGAGATTCGCCGCACGGGTCAGCGCGGCGGAAGACCCTGATGCAGCGGCTGTGGAGGGAACAGAGAGGCGATCAATTGATTGGTTTCGACCGATCCGAGTTCGTGCTCGCAGCCGATGATCTGCCTTTTCAGGATCTCCCTGATGAGGAGCGTATATCCGGCGGCGGTATTTGCGCGATCAACCGCTGGATCTCGTTGGCCAGGTTGTGGCAGTGATCCGCCATGACGCTATTATCCTTTCTCGTCCGCTGTTGGCGCCGAACTGTACAACCGGGGATGCTGAGTGGTTGCAGATCCTCGCCTAAATCAGCCTTTGACTCGACAGTACGGGTGATACTCGTCGTTGCGGCATTCTCATGTGAATTAGCTCACATATTAATTAGAAAATACGCCCTCAACGAAAATTTCTCTGCCGCACCACCACAGCTGTTTTGCAACGGGTAATTTAAGACTTTCGAGTTTTTCTGGAAGTCGTGACCGAGGGTCAAGTCCTGGCTGCGACACCAAGCGTTGCGCCGGTTTCGGGCGCGAGTGACGGAGACATCCTTATCCTATGTACTGGTCACGGTTCAGAATCACTTACCGCCGTTGCGCGCGGTGATCGAGCACGAGTTGGCTGGCATCGCCTGAATCGTTCGACGTTTGGAAATTCAAAACCTATGCACCGCCAGCCCGGTCGCATTCGATCCAACACAATACCGATCCATTCGGGTCCGCCCAGCGCATGCTGCCCTTATTTGAGCGCCCCCCAAGCTCATTAGAGCCTTACGCCGTCTGATTTTTGTCGACGGCATATGCGCTATACGTCCCCAAGCCATCGACACGCGAAATCCTGCCGACATAGCCCAGCTCACTGCGCGCGGCGGCATCGCTGGTGGTAAATTCCCGCCCGATCAGCCGCACCATCGTGCGTGACAGCGGTGGGTCCCGACTGGAAAATATGACCAATGCGCCAATTTCCATCAGCCGTCCTATGGTGAACGCGACGCGGTAAGAAATTGACCGGAGTCCGTCGACGGACAATTCCTGTAAACTTGCGAGCGCCGCGATGAATTCGCGAAAGGTGCTGATTTCTCGGTCGTTGATGAAGTAGGCGCGTCCCCCAGCACCGCGTTCGAGCGCGCATTTCACGGCTTCGATCACATTGTCGACGTGGCAGGTGGCGAACGGATAGTCGCCGTGGTCAAAAAACGCGAATTGACCGGACTTGATGGCGCGTGGAATCTCGCGACTGAACGGATCCCCTGGTCCCCAGATCGCAGATGGGCGAAGTGCGATCGTACGAAAGCCAGGCTTGTTTGCCGCGAGCACCGCTGCCTCTCCGCGCGACTTGCTTGCAATGTAGCCCGAGAAACTGTTCGGGAAGGTGGGTGCGCTTCCATCAGCGTTGCGGACGGTCGAACCTCGATCGTCCATGATGACCCCACCCGCACTCAAATGGACGAAGGTCTTCGCGCCGACGCTCTCTGCTGCCTTCAGAAGTGCGAGCGTGCCCGTCACATTTGTGAGGAAATAGGGTGCGCGCGGACTCGCGAAGCGGAAATGGGCTGCCGCATGAATAACGGCATCGATTGAGGGCAATGAAAGTGTCTCGGGCCTTCCAAGATCGCCCCTCACCGGCGTCGCGCCCAGAGTGCGCAGCTTTTCATCGGATGACGCAGACCGCGCGAGCGCGAACACCTCGTGTCCATCGCGCACGAGTTTTGGGATCATGCGCGCGCCAAGAAAACCCGAGCCACCGGTGACAAAAATTCTCATGCGCGTTTCGCCTTTGGCCTGGGTTTGCAAATGGTTTGCATTGCGCGATCGCGCAGACTGTTGGTGGCCGCGGGATCGGGTTCTTGCAGCCGCGCCGTGACTTTCTACGAGAATGCAGAATGCTAGGAAAACGGTTCCCGCCTGCCGGATCATCGACGCGCGGCGTTACCGGCCTGCATCAAGGAATTCCGTAACCGGCCCTAGCACTCTGTCGCTCTCGACGAAGGTCTGTAGGTGCGAAAGCCCGGGCAAGGAAAAGAACCGCACATTCGGGATGCGTTCGCTCGCCAATTTTGTCTGTGCGAAGATGGGGTCGGCTTCCCCAGCATAAAGGCAACATGGCATCGCCATGATCCCCAACATATCCTCTATGCCAACCCTGTCTTCCGCCGATGCTAACCAAGCTTGGAGATCGGCTGCGCGCATACGCGCCGCGTAAACATCTGATATCGGTCCGGCCATTTTCTCAAAGGCGCTAATAAGGGTCTCACGACCTCCGGTCATTCCTTCACGGAGCCATTGTCGGAAACCCGACTGGTCACGTGCGAAGGGGTGCTGGCCCCCAATCACCAGCCTATCGACCCGCTGCGGCGCATATTTCGCCAGGCCGAAGCCGATCCAACCACCCATCGAATAGCCCCAGAAATGCGCCTTTTCAATGCCCAGGGCGTCAAGGACCGCGGTAACGTCGGTCGCCCGGCAATTGAGTGTGTAGGAAGCTTCGTCGTGGGGCTTCTCACTGTCGCCGTGTCCTCGCGCGTCGATTAGGACCACTTGGTACTTCGGCCGTAGCGCCGCGACGTAGCCGCACTCGCCCCAATCTTTCAGACATTGCGTGAAGCCGTGCTGGAGCACCAATGCTGGACCGGTGCCATCGACTTCATAATGAATTTGAATCCCAGCATTGCTCGCATACGGCATGTCGCCCTCCGGTTTTTGCAACCCGCTAGCGAAGAGGATGACGATCCGTCTTACCAGATTGCAATAGCAGGGTGATGCTGACCCCAAATCAGCCGCAAGCCGCAAATATCCAGACTTTCGGACATGTCCGTCCTGGCGATCAAGCGGCCTTACGACCGCGAGAGCCAAAGAAAGCTAAGACCGGCACGATCATCAGCAAGACCCAATGCGCAATGGTCACCAGGCCGCCAAGCGCTGCTCCGGCCGAGATCAGGAAGACAAGGGCGGTAAACAAGGGTGAAAGGATCATGTCCTGGCGAGCGCCAGGCGGCAAGCTTCGTTTGGCAAGAAACGGCTCTCGCAAGCCACAGGCCGACAGCGCGGCCGAAAGCAATGAACCGAGCATCATCACGGCTGTATACAGAATGAACGTGAAGCGATTGCCGTGTTCGCTGAGCGAGCCGCTCGCGAAGGGCACCAGACACAGCGCCAGGAGGTAGAACAGGTTGAGCCACAGCAATCCACCATCGACCTGACGAATGTAGCTGAACTTGCGGTGATGCCCGAGCCAGCTCATGCCGATGATGATGAAGGTAAAGGCGAAAATAAGCAGTTTCGGACCCATGGTCAGCAGCACGTCCAGGGTCACCTCATCGCGGCCGTCCAGCGGTGGCAGCCTCAGGTCGATGACGAGCAGCGTGATGGCAACGGCAAACACGCCGTCGCTGAAAGCCAATAGTCGCTCGGGTCCAAAGAGCTCTCTATGCGTCGACGTCGCCATGGCCGGGATTCGTCCTCGCTGCCCCGAGTGCCCGCGCTACCGGGTAACCCGGCTTGCACGCCGCTCGTGATCTTGCCGCCACAGCAACACGAATCCGAGCAGCGGAATGAAGATGCCCATGTAGAAGATTATGCCAGCATTGCCTGGACCCCAGGCTTGCCGTGCCTACCTCGAGTTGGAAGGGGCCGTCAGCCCAGCCGATAAACGTCGCCGCGATCTGGCCGAAGAACAATTGGAAGACGAAGTTGACGATATACATGACGCCAATAGTGAACAAGGCATACCAGTCGAGAAGCTCGTCAACCACGATTACACTGGTGACCGGGCGGGGTGCCCGAGCGATTGCCACAGCAGAGACGATCAAGCCGATCAAAAGAAAGGTTAGCGCATAGTTCGATATGGCGGCTTTGATAACTGTCTTGATCATATCGTCCCTCCAGGAATTCGCCCCCGCGTGCCGGATCATCCGGACCGTAGTCGCAGTCTCCTGAGCTTGGCCAGGATCAAAGAGGGTAGCGCGATCCGCGGGGAACTGCGGCGGCGCTAAAGTCAGGAATCATGCAAATTGCAGCTCGCCGTAATTTCGTTGTCATTATCGCGCAGAAGGCCCAACCGGCGAATGAGCCACGGCACGGTCAGGCCCTGTATGAAGATGGAAAAAGCAACCACGGCAAACGACACGACGACAATCTCCTGCCGCTCCGGGATGTTGCCGGGCAGCGCCAGCGCGAGGGCCAGCGCAAGAGCGCCGCGAAGTCCGCCCCAGACCAGAACGTGCTGGTAGCGGCGATCCGCCCGCAGTCTGCTTCGGCTAAACAGGGTGCATAAGAGATAGACGGCAAGCGAGCGACCCAGCAGCACAAAGGCTATAGCAATCCCCGCTGCTCCGGCGACAAGGGCAATGGGCTGATGCGCCTCATGCTCGCCAATCAGAATGAACACAATCGAGTTCGCAAGGAAAGCGGCGTATTCCCAAAAGGCGAAGAGATGGCCGCGGCTGCTCTCCGAGATAACGCCATTCCAGCCGACATTGCCGACCATCAACCCTGCAGTAAGCGACGCCAGTACCCCCCCATGTGGAAATGCTCGGCCAGCAGGAACGAGCCATAGGCCGCAATTGTCGTCAACGTGATTTCAACCAAGTGGTCATCGGTGCGCCAAGCAATAAGCAGCAGCGCACCCGCGACCGCTATGCCAACGGCAACACCACCCGCCACAGTCCACAACAATGAACCAGCGAGCGCCATTGGCCCCGTAGACCCTCCGGCGGCGATAGCGACAAGAAGGCTGAAGCCAACGGCGGCGGCACCATCGTTCAGCAGGCTCTCGGCTTCGACCAGCATGCTCAAGCGCCGCTCAACCCCCATCCCCCTGAAAGCGGCAATGACGGATACGGGATCGGTCGCGGCAATCAAGACGCCGAACAGTCCAGCGCCGATCCAGCTCCAGCCAACGATGAAATGCATGCCCGCCGCAACGACTATCCCGGCGACGACAACGCCCGGAAAAGCCAGCGCGAGGGTAAGCGGCAAATCGCGACGGAACGGTTGCCATTTCAATTGCAGCGCCGCCTCGAAGACAAGCGGCGGCAGGAAAAAGTTGAATATCAAATCACGCGTTAGTGGCAATTCCACGATGTTGGGCAGCAAGGCGAGGACGATGCCTGCGATCACCAACCCTACACTGTAGGGTAGCCTAAGTCGCCGCGACACGATCGCCACCAGTGAGGCGATCAGAAGGGCAAGTCCGAGGGTAAAGATCGAGAATTCGGGCAACAGTGTCTCCAGTAGGTCCCGCTAACCCTATCACGGGTGCCGGCGATCCGTTTTTGACAAGGAGATGGGCCGAGTCCAGGGAGACGATAGCTCCGCGGCGCATAAATCGAGTTTTGCAGCAAAATCGGAATGCTGAAAAGATTATGCTTTTTTGCTGCGTAAACTAGCTGCATAATGGTGGCATGAAATACGGCTATGCAAGGGTATCACCGGGCGACAAGAGCGAGAGCATTGACGCACAGGCGCGGCAACTGACCAAGGCCGGGTGCAAGAAGGTGTTCCGCGACGTGCATGCAAGCGGAGCCAAGACCGACCGCGCGCAGCTTCGCCGCGTGATCGAGGCGTTGGAACCCGGCGACGTGCTGATGGTGACGCGGCTCGACCGGCTGGCGCGATCCACCCGCGACCTGTTGAACACCTTGGCGGCGATCACCGGCAAGAAGGCCGGATTCCGGTCGCTAGGCGACGCATGGGCCGACACCACCACATCACACGGGCGGCTGATGCTGACGATGCTGGGCGGGCTTGCAGAGTTCGAGCGCGACCTGATCCGGGCGCGCACTGGCGAAGGCCGCGAGCGGGCCAAGGCGCGCGGCGTGAAGATGGGCCGTAAGCCGAAACTCACCCCGCATCAGAGGAACGAAGCTCAAAAGCGCCGCGACAACGGCGAGCCGATCAGGGAGATTGCGCGCCGCTATAACGTCCACAACAGCACGATTTCAAGGCTCAGCACGTGAGCATGGCGCAGTTCGCCAAAAATGAAAACGTGGAGGCTGCCCCAGTTTGAGATACTGCCAAACAACGGCGAAATAACTATCAACCGGATGGATGGACGCGATGACAGTTCTCAGAAAGTCGGTGCTCGCGGTTCTGATGGCGACGACTTTGGTGCGATTTGGATCGGCGCAAGCCCAGCAGCAGCCGGTCGGGTCAGCTCCGCCGGTTTCGGCGCCCGATGCGGCGTCTGATACCGGCGCCGACGCTCCCTCCGGCGACACCGCCACCGATCTTGCCAAGAAGTTGCAGAACCCGATCAGCGACTTGATCAGCGTGCCGTTGCAGAGCAACACCAACTTCAATGTCGGACCTCACAAGGGCGTGCAGGATATCCTCAACATCCAGCCTGTCATTCCAATTCACATCAACGAAGATTGGAACGTGATCACCCGCACGATCCTGCCGCTGGTATGGAGCCCGTCCTTCCAACCCGGACCGAGCGTCCCGCCGTTCGGCCTTGCCCCAACCAGTTTTTCGGCATTCCTCTCGCCGAAGAACCCGATCGATGGCTGGGTCTGGGGCGTCGGTCCGATCGCTCAATTGCCGACGAGTACCAACTCGACCCTCGGTTCCAATGTCTGGGGACTCGGTCCGGCCGCTGTCGTCGTCAAGCTGGCCGGTCCGATCGTTACCGGGGCGCTGGTAAACGGCGTGTTCTCACTCGGCGGCACTTCGGGCCCTGGGGGCACGAAATACACCGGCTTCACCTTCAATCCGTTCTTCGTTTACAACCTGGGCCGAGGCTGGTTTGTCGGCAGCGTCCCGGTCGTCACGGCGGCGTGGCCGGCCCCCAACAACAAGGCATGGACCGTGCCCGTAGGCCTTCAGGTCGGCCGCCTGATCAAGATTGGAGGCAAGCTTCCGGTCAATCTGCTTATCGGCGCTTACTACAATGTGGTGCGGCCAGAGTTCGGGGCTACCTGGTCGTTGCGCACACAGGTCGCGTTCGTATTCTGATGCGCGGTGCAAAGCCAAGATGTCACCCGTGAGCAATGCAGAAATGTCAGCCTTCCCGGTCGGATGTGTCGATCAGGAGGCAGGACTTGGTGTGGGTGACAATGCGCTGTTCGACAAGATCCAAACAGTGCCGCGCGGCGCGATTGTCGAGAACAAGCGGCTGTCCGCGGTGCTGGAGCAGTGAGGGCGCAGCAGGCTGCCTGCCTGGCGCGTCAGCTGCGCGGGCACGTAAGTTCGGCCTGCGCGATCATGCGGCTGAGCGTGCCATCGCCTCGCGTTGGTAGACAGCGAAGATCGCTTTGCCGATCAACGATGTTTCTGCCTCTGCGCACCGCGCATAGACGTTTGCCCGCACGGCCTGGATCGCCACCGATTCCGGCGACGCGTTGCTCGCCAATTCGATCAGATGTGCTGCCAGTCGTGTCTGTCCGGCTTCGAGCAGCGCCGTTGCGCGTCCGGCGAGTTTCTCGGCACCACCCGCCAGGGCGGCGATCTCACCGGCCAGTTCGACGGACTGCGCGGGCTTGAGATGAGCGGGATTGCCATCGAACCAGCCCGCATAGAGGTGCCAGATGTTCCTGACGACAAACTCCGGGTCGTCATACTTCGGCAGCAGGTATGGCTTCGCCAGAAGATTTTGCGGTGCTGCGACGGTGTGCAGGATCTGGTCGAGCGAAGCCCCGTTGTTCATCAAAGCCACCGTCTGAGCGACGAGGCTTTCGAGCAACTCCGCTCCGTCGCCCAAGATCTGCGCAGCGCGCGCCTGGCCAAAGACCACCGGGCCGTGCCCGGGGATGAGTACGGCTGGAGCGAGGCCCCGCATGCGGCGTAGGGCGGCAGCCCAGTCGGGCGCGTAGCGCTGCACCTTGCGTGGGTTGCCCGCGTTGGGGAAGACCCAGATCACGAAATCCCCGCTGATCAGGATGCGCTTCTCGGGCAGCCAGACAAATGTAGCGTCGTCCGTCTCGCCGCGGCCATGCGCCAGCTCAATCCGAACGCCGCCAACCGTGACGCGGAGCGTGTCATCGTAAACCTGGTCGGGCCGCCGATGATTGTCCGGAAACGTGTAGCCGGGCTGGTTGAACTGACGCCCCATGACCAGGGAATTCAGTCCGTGGGTCGCGTCGTAACGCTCGAAGCGGTGCAGGACGTTCCGGTGAGCGATGATGCGTGGCCGCGCGATCCCTCTGGCTTCGGCTTCCTGATCGAGCAGCCTTGCTCCCCACGTATGGTCGATATGGCCGTGGGTGTAGACGACGGTGTGAACCGGGGCATTATCCCAATGACGCAGGGTGGTGAGTGTCTGGCTAGCGGTTTCCCGACTTCCCGTGTCCACCAGCACCAGCCCGTCGTTGGTGCGGATGGCCGTCGCATTTCCGAAGAGATAACCGGTGTGGATGGCAATGACATCGTCGGCGATCGCCTTGGCAGCGCCGCCCGACACGGTCGCGGTCCACGCCTCCATCGCGGCTTCGCCATTCCACAGCCGCTCGAACAGCTGGTCTTGTTCCATTGCAACTCACCCCCTCGACCGTGCGGACGCGCGCCCATATCGCAATAGCCCGATTGAGGCAAAACGGACACGGGAGCCGGGTGGGCAAATTTCCTGACTGCGGTGTTATGGCGCAAACACCAAACGCAATCCCTGGCGCCCGGCTACGCATTTCCTAATTCTCCCTCGCGTTGAACCAGCGAACGGAGACAACCTATGGAAACCCAACAGATCATCACCGCGCTACTTGAAAAGCGAGCCGACATCAGAGCGTCGATCGCGGAACTTGAGCGCAAGATGCGCAAGCATAAGGCGGATATGGCGCAAGTGGACGCCACGATCCGGTTGTTCTCGCCCAGCGTTACGCTCGCCAAGCGCGAGGTAAGCAAGTTCGCGCGGTCGGCGCATTTCGTGGTCGGCGAGTTGACGCGCCGTTGCCAAAACGCATTGCGCAAAGCAAACGGCGAACCCGTGACAGCGGACTCAATCGCGTTGCAGGCCATACGCGAAAAGGATCTCGACCTTGGCGACGGTGAGCTACGCGCTGATATGGCAAGGCGCATCTTGTGGACGCTAAATCTGATGCTGCCGCGCGGACTGGTGCGTAAGCAGGGATATGGGGCTGGAGCGGAGTGGTTGCTGGCAGCTAGGCCCGGACAACTATCGCTTTGAGCGAATCGCGCAATGCGGATAACCTGCATACCATCGGAGCGTGCAGAAGATTCTTCTGCGCAACCAGGGATTCTGGTTGCACGAATTGTTCCGCGTACTGGTTGTGCACTATCTCGATCATTCGTGACGGTACGCCGGGGCTGGCGGGCCCCGGCGCCGTCATGATCCGCATTCGTTGAGAACCGGCTGCGGACCGCGATAGTGGCAACCCAACTTAGGGATTTCGAATCGCGTCGGTCAAGCCGGTTCTTTTCGGTCAGAAAGGACCAGCTACCATGGCGACGTATAAGTACTCTCGCTACATCGAACTGAATACCAGCGAAGCCTTTGATGGTACGCACCACCCCGGCGAAATTACTCCGCACTCTGGTATCTATCGCTGTCTCGGATGTGGACGAGAAGATGTTTCTACGAAGGGCCATCCGCTTCCCCCGCAGAACCATCACCAGCACACGGTACAGCAAGGCAGCATCCGCTGGCGATTGGCTGTCTTTGCGGATCATCAGCCGAAAAATCCACCGGGTTAACCGACTCGGCCGTATACTGGCCCCATAGCAACGGGGCCATTGCATGTATCCCGGCTGCTACGCCAGCCAGGCGCGCAGTCGGGATACTGCGCTGCATAAACTCTGCAACAGCGCGAACATCATGGTCTATTGTGAGTTTCATATTCATGCTGCCTTGTGCCTTTGCCAGTAACCGCAGAAATCGACGGACGGCGGCGCGGACAACGCCAGCCCGACCGTGTGGCGAACCTGATCGCCATTGCTGACGCGCCGGTTGTCTTCACGAAACGCTGCCTCTTGGGCGTGGCGCACGAGGTACGGCCCGGCGACATGATGATGAGGCCCGATTTCGCCACGCCGCATGCGCGAGAAGAACAACTCGGCACCATTGCTGTAAACGCCTCCCACACTGTAAGCCTGACTGTGGTCGATGCGGCTCAGGTCATAGCGGGTTTGCAGATCGTTCCACGACGTGGCTTCGTCCGCCACAACCTTGGTGCCCGGCGCGACGCGCGAGGAAATCCAACCCAGAGCGGCCGACTCTGACTTGAACACTGCTGGTAGCGTGGAACCGCCGCGCTCGCGAACTACCACCACAACCTTGCGCTTGCCGTTCTGATTGCGAGCAAGCCTACGATCGCGCCGGTTCTCTTTCAGGTTCGCGGGCTTGATGTAACCGCCGAAGTACCCGCCGTCGATTTCAACGGTCTCGCCGTCACCGCCTACGTGCGCGCCCTTGATCTCTGACGCCATCGCTTCGCGGATATTATGCCCGAGCACAAAAGCCGTCTTGTACAACGTTCCCAGGTCACGGGAGAGGGCCAGGGCGTTCTTGCCCTTCACCTCGTTGCAGAACACCGCAATAGCCGCGAGGTAGGCTTGTACGGGCATCTTATGCCACGCAAAGAGGGTGCCCGATGTTGTGGTGAACTCCTTGTTGCAGCCCTTGCAGCGCCAGCGGGCCGGACCCGTGGGACGGCGGACATCATAGAGCGCATCGCCGCCGCAACTCGGGCACGACGGCTTGCCTTCCGTGGCGTCCCAGCGGATGCACGCGAACACCGTTTCGGCTTCCTCGTTAGACATCCGCATGACCTGCGCCAGCGTCAGGGTCTTGGCCGCACGGGAAAGGAGGAAATGTTGGGACATGACGGTTGCCATCACTCGCGTTACCTGCGTAACGCTTGTAATGGCGTATTCTATCGTTGTCAATGACAAAAGTAACGTCTATGATGGCGTTGGCATCGTAAGGGATTACATGGGAATGTCTGAGGATGAATGGGCCGATAAGGCTAAGCGGCTCCTGCGGGCCGAGATGGTCAAACGCGGCGTCAGCTACGAGCAGCTCGCCGATCGGCTGCACGAAATGGGTATTGAAGAGACTCCGGTCAATATCCGAAACAAAGTGGCGCGAGGAAAATTCATGGCCTCGTTCATGTTGCAATGCTTGGCGGCTATCGGCGTCCAGGTGGTTAGGTTGGAGGACGCATAGATCATCATCACCCGGCGGCAACCCATTGCGGTCGCTAATTAGAACCCTACTGCCGGACGGGCGCAGCAAGTCTAATCCGACCCAGATGATTGCGCCGCCCATTACCCATGCCGCCGCGAATGCCGATAAGCAAAGTACGCAAAAGAGAAAACTAGGGAAACGATGGCGCGCAATCCGAACTACAGACCACCACAGCCCCAGGGCAATCAGCAGGCTCCCGATCCAAATGCAAATCCACCCCGCCGCTGGTTCGGTTGGAGGGGAGCGTTGGAACTTTTCTTCACGTTCGTAATCGCTGGTTCCACCTGCGCCTATGCTTACTTCTCCTATGCGCAGGGAGGGGAAATGGAACAGCAGCTTTCCGCCATGCGCGGCCAAGTAGATGCGCTGAAAGACAGCAACGCCGCGTTCGTCAGTTTGCAACGCCCATTTTTGTCTATCCCAGTCGTTCAACTGAGTCCCGCTGGCCCTACGTTTGGAGGGCCAACTGATGCACTTGTCGTCGTCCCAGCGATCCAGAATAGCGGCAATACGCGCGCGAAAGACGTCTATACTCGGTTCAACTTTTGGTTTTCCGGCAGCAAAAATAAAATGCCGCAAAACTTCACATTTAACGATATAATTGGGCAAGAGGACAATTCGGCAAAACTGTTCCTCGGTCCCCATAGCTCGATTGGAGGATCCAGCTTCGCGCTTACGAAAGATAAAGTGGCCGATATTCGCTCTGGAGCCGACCATCTGTATGTGTACGGACGAATCACCTACGACGATATCTTCCCAGGGTCTCCAAGTCATATTACCGAGTTCTGTTATGAACTTATCGGCGTAGCTGGAAACACGGATATTGTGGGGGCGCCAATGAGCGCCAACTGGCTCTTGTGCAGCCACCACAACTGCGCCGATGATGAATGCAAGGCTGAGCCAAATCCTTAATTTCTTCACGACACACGCTCCGGTCGGCTCAAACGCGCAGCATGGTACTGTGGTGATTCACCAGCCAGACCGGAACAAAAACGGTTTTGTTTATGCGCCATAACACCGCAAAACTGCGGGCTGACATATTGGATAGGCCCGGTATTTGAATCGTGCGCGGATCACGATTCGACTTGGCGGCCGGGTACCGGGAGAGAACTGGATACCTACTACATCTTTCCCTGCCGGCTTTCACACCGACGCGCGGTCGGTCAGCGCTTCCCGGTACCGTCTCGGTGGGGTGGAACAGCCGCGCCGACAACTCGTCTAGAAAGGCGAAAACTCCCGAAACGTTGTAGCCGGCCAGCAGCGCCAGTGCTGAAAGCCCCAGCCCCTGCGTCGGGTTGGCACCAAGAAGATAGCCGGCGAACAGCCCGATCGTCGCACCGCACATCACGCCCAGAATGAGGTTTTGCTTCAGGCCGCCGCGATCGGTGTAGCCAAGCGTCGCAGCATCGATCTTCCGTCGCAACATGCGCAAGGTTGCGGCGGCCGCGCCGATCAGGCCGTACAGGCATGGCATCAGATAGAGCGAGACTGCGCTGAGGATAGATTGGGCGATCGCGCCGGACCGTTCGAGCAGATTGACGGCAGCGGTCGGTGTCCGTTCGCCGGTTTGTTCGCTGGCTTGCGTGACGGCCGAGATAGCGCTGGCCGGCGGCATTTCCATGCTATCGCCGAATACCGCGGCCAATCTGGCCAGTGGGATGGAATAGGACAGGATTGGCAGATCGCGTGGCTTTGTGATGACCCTGACCCAAGCCTCCAGGCTGGTAGAGGTGGCGTCCAGCAACGCTTCGGCGTCGCGTTCTTCGCGGCAATAATAGCCGAGTTTGACGTTCGGCGCCTGCTGGTCGCGCGGTGCTGTCACGTCGGATGCCGGCTTCAGCGGCGCCGGCGGCACCATTGGACCCATGGCGGCAAAAATCGTCTGTGCGGGCAACGCCATCTGCATGCACAGGCTGATCGGATCGACCACGACACGACGATCAGGCGCGGCCACGGGCAGGGGCAACGGGAGGGGCAGGCCTTCGGCGGCCGCTTCGATCTGTTGCTTCAACGTCGCATAGCTTGATGCCGCCGTCTGCTTCTGACTGAGGATCGTTTGGCCGGACAACACGTAGGTAGAGGCGATGAGCGCCACGAACGTTGCAAGCAATGCCAGGCTTTCAACGACAACGACCAATGTGGCGAGGCGCGCTCCATGCAGGATGCGTCCGGCATGCTCACCGTCGGGCCGGTGCATGGGATGCGCGCCTGGCGGCGGAAGATGGCTGCCAACGCCGGCGCCGTGAACCGCTGCTGTCCGCGCGGGTATTCGCCGCTTCAGCCATAGCCAGATCCGATGGCGCGCTCTTGCCTCGACGTAGGCGCGGGTGATCTCGATGGTTTCCACCGTGGCGGGCGAGGCGACCGAGGCGAGAAAATCGCGGCTCCAGATCAGGAACGGAATGTCATCCAGCGGTTTGTCGTTGCCATGCGGCGTTGACGCCGAATCAGGCGAGGATTGCTGCGGTTCGGTTGGCGGCCACTGTCCCCGGCGGATGGCGGAACCGAGGAAGCCCAGGCGCGTCAGGAAGCCGGCGTAGGTGCGGCAAGGTGGCACTGCGCGAATCGCCACCGTCTCGGTCGCGGTGGAGCGGGTGTCATCGAAATGCGCCTGCAGCCGGCCGTTGTCGAGACGACCAAGGTAGTCCAACAGCGTCTTGATATCCGCCAGGATCTCCCCGAGCCGGTGCAGGATGTTCGCGTTGCTGTCCGACGCCGAATGATCGTTCATGATCGGTCCCTCGCCACTGTGCCGGTGGATCGGTGCGGTGGAGGATGGTTACGTTGGTGTAGAACGACCGCCGGGCATGCGACATAGCTCACACCCGAAGCATGATTTTGCCGCCCTGTTGGCTGTCTGCTGCTGCTTGCCGGCCGGTTTGGCAGTTACTACCGTCGGCGTGCCAGCCGTCGGGCACCCCAAACGTCGGGTGTTCCAAACGTCGGGCGCACAAGTGACACAGGAGTAAGGCCATGATCCCCGATCGTCCGGAATATCAGAGCGAGCTGTTCAAGAAGGGCCTGGAGGTGCGACGCGATGTACTCGGCGGCGACTATGTCGATGGATCGCTGACGCGCGCGGATGATTTCAACGCGGCGTTTCAGCAGATCACCACGGAAGTTGCGTGGGGCATGATCTGGACACGCCCCGGCCTGTCGCGCAAGACGCGCAGCATGATCAATCTGACGATGCTGGCTGCGCTCAACCGCGGCGCCGAGTTCCGGCTGCATTTGCGCGCGGCACTCACCAATGGCGTGACGCGCGACGAGATCAAGGAGATTCTGCTGCAGATCGGCGCCTATTGCGGCATTCCCGCATGCCTGGAAGCGTTCCGCATCGCCACTGAAGTATTCAAGGAAGCCGACGGCGCGAAAGGTGCCGACTGATGGCCGACAAACCAAGCGTCGGTTTCGTCGGCGTCGGCAACATGGGGTGGCCGATGGCGGCCTGTCTGGTGCGCGCCGGGTTCACCGTGCACGTCAACGACTCGCGCCGCGAGGTGGCGAACAACTTCGTGCAGCAGATCGGCGGCGATGCACCGGACACGCTGCGGCAACTGGCCGCGGAGTCGGATGTGGTGATCACCATGCTGCCGACCAGCACGATCGTCGAACGCGTGCTGGCGCAGGCGGACGACACGATCATCGCCGGCATGAGGCCCGGCACCGTGGTGATCGAGATGAGCTCCGGCGTGCCATCGGTCACGCAGTTGCTGGCCGAACGCGTGAAGGAAGTCGGCTCGCACATGATCGACGCGCCGGTGTCGGGCGGCGTGCCGCGCGCGAAGACCGGCGAGCTGGCGATCATGGTGGGCGGCGATTCCGCCATCATCGAATTCGGTGCTGCCGGTGCTGTCGGCGATGGGCACATCGGTGCTGCGTACCGGCGCGGTCGGCTCCGGCCAGGCGATGAAGGCGTTGAACAACCTGGTGTCGGCCGGTGGGTTCATGATCGGCATCGAGGCGCTGCTGATCGGCCAGCGCTTCGGACTGGATCCCGCGGTGATGGTGGATGTGCTGAATGCGGCAACGGGAATGAACAACTCGACCCAGAAGAAGTTCAAGCAGTTCGTGCTGTCACGCAAATTCAACGCGGGTTTCACCATGGGCCTGCTGGCGAAGGACCTGTCGATCGCGCTGCAGGTCGGACGCGAAACCGACACGCCCGCGCCGCTGTCCGCGCTGTGCAAGGAGATGGTCGCATCGGCATTGGCGATGTTCGGGCCCGACGCGGATCACACCGAGATGGCGAAACTGTCCGAGAAATTGGCGGGTACACTGCTGGGAAAAGCAGGATGACGCCTGGAAAAGAAGGATGACAGGCAGTTGCTATTTCGGCATGATCGCAAGATCGTGCGGGAGGGAAACATGAGCATACAGAATTCCAGGTTCGACCGTCGTCGCCTGGTGGGTATTGCTGCCGTGCTGATCATTGCAGCGGTGCAGCTTTGCCGGCGGTTGCGTGGTCGCCGCGCAGCCGCGCATGCAGAACGCGCTGGGAGCGTTGCAGAACGCCAGGTCCGAGTTGCAGATGGCCGAAAGCAACAAGGCGGGACATCGCGTCAACGCGCTGCGTTTGGTCAACGAGGCGATCGTTGAGGTGCAGGCCGGCATCGCCGCAGGGTCGTAATTGGTCTGTAACGACAAGCGCCGCGGGTGTCAGGCGACTGCCGCCGTCAGCTCAAGCGGTGGCGGCGGTCAGCACCTTGGCGTTGTTGCTCGACTGGCGCGCCACCAGGAAGCCGATCACCGCCAGGTTCGCCACGTTGAAGAACACGCCGACGGCGAACGCCGGGGCGTAGAAACCGAAATGGTCGTACAGCGTGCCGGCCAGCCAGCTTCCGAACGCCATGCCGGACATGCCGAGGAAGAAGAATGTCGGCACGCGCCACGCGGCCTCGGATGACGGGAACAGTTCGCGGATCGCCACCACGTAGGATGGGATGATGCCGGAGAAGCCCAGACCGAACGCGGCGGATACGGCGAACAGCCCGATCTCGTTCTGCGTCAGCAGGAACCCGGTGATCGCCACCGCCTGACAGGCTGATCCCACCATCACCGCGCGCAATCCACCGACGCGGTCGGCGAGCATTCCCCAGAACTGACGGCTGAGGAAAGCGCAGGCCAGCAGCACCGACAGCATTGCCGCGCCGTGCGTCGGCGCGATGCCGAGGTCGGAGCAGAACGCCACCAGATGACCGTTCGGCACCGCCATCGGAATGCAGCAGAAAAATGCGGCGATGCAGATCAATGCCAGCACCAGATTGGCGTTCATGCCGAGTACCGTCGCACCCTTGCGCGGATCGCCCGACATGGCGTGCGCGGCCAGCGGTTCCGGTGACGGGCGCAGGCATAGCAATGTCAGTGGCAGGATCACCGCGAGCACCACCGCGGAATACGCCAGCATCGTCGTCTGCCAGCCATACAGCGTGATGCCGCGTTCGAATACCGAAGGCCAGACGATGCCGGCGATGTACTGGCCCGATGAGATCAGTGCCAGCGCAGACCCTCGGCGGCGATCGAACCAGCGCGTGACGTAGACCACCAGCGGCGCATAGATCGCGCCGTTGCCCAGCAATCCGATCAGCAGCCCGTGCCCGACGTACAGCGCCCAGACACTGCCAGTGGAGGACACCGCGAGGCCGAGTGCCATCATCACCGCGCCAATGGACGCGGTGAAGCGGATGCCGATACGGTCGGCGAGCCAGCCCATCATGATGCCGCCAAGGCCGGTGCCGACCCAAACCAGCGCGCCGGCCAGCGCGATCACGGAACGGTCGGTACCAAGCGCTTCCTGGATCGGCTTCAGCCCGACCACGACCAGCAGCGGCGAGCCGTACGAGATCGACAGGATCGCCAGCGTCAGGCAGGCAGCGGTCCAGGACTCACGGCTTTCGATGCTTGGCGCGCGGTGCGGCGCCACGCCTATATCCGGCATTGCCGGTGTCTCCTCCCGGGTCGTGCGAACCGGCGTCGGGTTTGCCTGCCCCGGCGACGGACCTATAAGCGGCCTGCCGATATGGACCCGCAATGGCGGCTCGGCAAGTTGGCCGGCAAGCTGGAGAGAGTGATGAACGAACCGATTGGCGCGCAACCGAGCGGACCACTGGCCACTGGACCACTGCGTGCACTGGACCATTGCCCACTGGACCATTGCGCGGTCTGCGCGTGTTCGACCTGACGCGCGTGCTGGCTGGGCCGACGTGCGCGCAGATGCTGGCCGATCTTGGTGCCGACGTGATCAAGATCGAACGGCCGGGCGCGGGTGATGACACGCGCGGGTTTGCGCCGCCGTACATGCCGGGGACCAAGGAGAGCGCATATTTCGTTGGGGTGAACCGCAACAAGCGTTCGGTCACGCTGGATATCGCGAAGCCCGAGGGCCAGGCGATCGCGCTGAAACTGATCGCGCAGTGCGATATCCTGGTGGAGAACTTCAAGGTCGGTGCGCTGGCGAAATACGGGCTGGGGTACCAGGAGCTGCACGCGAAGTTCCCGCGGCTGATCTATTGCTCGATCACCGGGTTTGGACAGACGGGGCCGTATGCACCGCGGCCGGGGTATGATTCGCTGATCCAGGCGATGGGCGGCGTGATGAGCCTGACCGGCGAGCCGGATGGATTGCCGCAGAAGGTTGGCGTGCCGGTCGCCGATCTGTTCGCCGGCCTGTACGGCTGCATCGGTATCCTGGCGGCGCTGCGGCATCGCGATGCGACGGGGCAGGGGCAGCAGATCGACATCGGCATGCTGGACACGCATGTGGCGTGGCTGGCGAATCAGGGCATGAACTATCTGGCGACCGGCGAGAACCCCGCGCGGCTGGGCAACCAGCATCCGAACATCGTGCCGTATCAGGTGTTCCCGAGCGCGGACGGTCACATCGTGCTGTCGGTCGGGAATGATCCGACGTTCAAGCGCTTCTGCGAGGCGTTTGCGCTGACACATCTGCTGGAGGATGCGCGCTTCGCGACCAATGCCGCGCGTGTCGAGAACCGCCAGCTGGTCACCGACACGCTGTCGCCGGTGATGCGGCAGCATCCGACGGCATGGTGGGTGGACAAGCTGGAGGCGCTGAAGATCGGCTGCGGTCCGATCAACAAACTGTCCGAGGTGTTTGCCGATCCGCACGTGGTGGCGCGCGGGGTGGTGCGCGAGATGGCGCATGGGTCCGGCGAGACGGTGAAGGTGATCGCCAATCCGGTGCGTCTGTCGGAAACGCCGCCGGATTATCGGATACCTCCGCCGATGCTGGGGGAGCACACCGATGCGGTGCTGGCGGAACGGCTGGGGCTGGATGCGGCGGCGTTGGCGGCGTTGCGCGCGAAGGCGGTGATCTGACGCGGCGTGTATCCGACCCCGCGTGTACAGGAATTTGGACTGCCATGACGAACCATGCGTCCGCCACCGCCTGAAGCGATCCATCTGCCGTTTGAACCCGGGCCTTATCGCATGGCGATGAGCCTGGTCACGGTGCCGGCGGCGGAGTGGTTCGAACTCGATGAACGCTACGTCGATGACATGGCGGAGCGTCGCCGGCTGCTTGCGAAGCGCCATGAGGATGTGTTTGGCGTGCTGTCGGAAGCCGAGGACGCCAGCCGCGAGGTGCTGCAACGCGTGGTGACGCATCTGACGGCGCAGTTTCCCGATTGGTTTGCGGTGGAGGGCAACGCGCTGGTCAATCGGCTGACCGATGAGACGTGGCATCTTGCCGATCCACCATGCCATCCTTTGGAACTTGCCGGTCGCCTGGTGCAGGAGGATCTCTGCATCATCCACTCCGACGGCGAGGCGCCGCGCTTCACCGCGGCCGTGCTGTGCTTTCCCAGTCGTTGGCGGCTGCATGAGAAGCTGGGCCGCCCGCTCACCGCGGTGCATGGTCCGGTGCCGTTCTATGCGCATCGGCTCGCCGCGCCGGTGGATCGCTTTATGGCGAAGGTGAAGCCGGGGCATATTGCGTCGCGGCTCAATTGGTCGGTGCTGGACGATCCGGCGATGTACCAGCCGGGTGGGAAGTGGCGTGAAGCAACCAACGCCGCGGTTACACCGCAGAATGCCGGGGACACGCTTTACCTGCGTGTGGAACGCCAGACGCTGACCCGCTTGCCGCAGTCGGGTGCGGTGCTGTTCGGCATTCGGGTGCACAGCTATCCGCTCGCTACCGCGATCACGCGTCCCGACGGTGCCGCGCGTCTGGCTGAAGCGGTGCGCGCATTGCCGGAAGAGACGGTGCGCTACAAGAGTCTCAAGGCGTTCGGCCCCGCGTTGCTCGCCTGGCTGGACGCGCGGTCGCACTGACGCGCCGGCCTTCCAGCAACAGCCAGTCGCGAAACGCCGCGATCTTGGGCTGATCGGCGACGGCGCGCGGGCAGACCAGCCAATAGGCAAACTCCTGTGGCCAGGCGACGTTCAGCACCCGCACCAGGCTGCCGTGATCGAGTTCCGGTCGCGCCAGCGTCTCTGTCACCAGCGCGATGCCCTGATGCGATGCGGCGGCGCGGATCAGCAGCGTCTGGTCGTCGAAGCTGATGCCGCTCGATGCGGTGTGGCTGAGATCGGCGACGCCCTGCGCGTGGAACCACAACGCCCAATCCTGGCGGTCCGCATCATGCAGCAGCGCAAGGCCGAGCAGATCGGCGGGGTGGCGTGGCTGGTGTCTTTCCAGTGTCGCGAGATACCGCGGACTGCATACCGGCACCATGGCGATTGTGGCGATACGATCGCAGCGCAGGCCGGGATAACTTCCCAGCCCGTGGCGGATTGCCACGTCAACACCGTCCGCACCGAAATTCGCGAGGCTGCGTGTGGTGGAAATGTTGAGCTCGATGTCCGTATGGCGCGTGCGGAACAAGCCGAGACGCGGCACCAGCCAGGATGCGGCGAAGGCGGGAGGTGCGCTGACGGTCAGCATGCCGGCGCGCGGGGATGTTTGCAGCTGACGCGTCGCTTCGCCGATTTGGCGGAACGCGTGGCGGATCGGCGCGAAGTAGCTTTGGCCGGCCTGGGTCAACATCAGTGAGCGATTGCCGCGGCGGAACAGCACCGTGCCGAGTTGTTGTTCCAGGCCGCGGACCAGCTGACTGACTGCGCCCGGCGTGACCGCGAGTTCGGCGGCCGCCTCCTTCATGCTGAGGTGGCGTGCGGTTGCTTCGAACGCGCGCAGAGCGTGGAGCGGCGGTAGAGCGGACATATTTCAGGATAGAATTTCTATTTCAAAAGCGCCAGGAGGAATCGTTTGCGTGCGGACCCGCCTCGGCCCAGGTTCTGCGTACCCGGCAACCAGCGATGGAGCGCGACAGATATGACGATCCGCCATGATATCGGCGTGGCAAGCCAGATCGGCACCTATAGCGACGCCATCGAGGTGCCGTCCGGCCAACGTTGGCTGTACACTGCCGGGACACCCGGCCTTGCGGTTGACGGCACGTTGCCCGCCGACATTGCCGGACAGTCGGAGATCGCCTGGAGGCATATCATCACGCTGCTGGAACGTGCGGGCATGACGGTCCACGATCTGGTGAAGGTGACGCAGTATCTGCTGCGGGCCGAGGATATACGGCCTTATGCGGCTGTGCGCTCGCGGTTCCTTGGATCGGCGCGGCCAGCGTCCATGCTGCTGATCGTGCCGGCGCTGGTGCGACCGGAGTTCTTGTTGGAAGTGGAAGCTGTCGCGGCGAAGGCGGCGGCATGAGCAGTGTTGCCGCGGTGCGCGTTCACGACGCCGCAAACCAGCGAATTTCGCCAGGGTTGGTCGGTTGTCCTGGCCTGCTTCTGTGCCGCGACGTTTGCCTGGGGGTTCGGTTTCTACGGCCAGTCGGTCTATTTCGCCGATCTCCATGCAATGCGCGGTTGGCCGGCGTCGCTGATCGCCTCGGCAACCACCGTATACTATCTGGCCGGCGCGGTGCTGCTGACCCGCGTGCATCGGGCGATCGAACTTCTGGGTTCCCGGTTGCTGCTTGCATCCGGCTCCGTGATCCTTGGCGCGGGAGCGATCGGCCTGAGTCGCGTGCAAGCGCCGTGGCAACTCTATCTATGCGACCTTGTGATGGCGGTTGGCTGGGCAGCCACCACAACGACCGCGATCGCGACGACACTGGCGCAATGGTTCGATCGCCGGCGCGGCCTCGCGCTCAGTCTGGCACTGAACGGCGCCAGCGCGGGTGGCTTCACCGTTGCGCCGCTGCTGGTGCTCTGCATCCATCGCATGGGCATGGCGCACGCCGTGCCGATCCTCGTGATGGCGGGTTTGGCAATCGTGTTGCCGGTGGTGCTGCTCGGCATCAGGGGCGCGCCGTTCGACAGCCAATTTGCGCCACGTGCGCGACCGAGGCGATGCGGCACGCACCGATTTAGACCGCACCGATTTGGACCGCACCGATACGGACCGGCGGACGGTGTTTACGACGCAGGCGCAGGCGCTGCGCAGCCTGCACTTCTGGTCCGTTTCGCTGCCGTTCGCATTGGCACTTGCCGCCCAGGTCGGCTTCATCGTGCATCAGGTCGCATTCCTGCTGCCGCGTCTGGGCGACCAAGGCGCGGGCAACGCCATTGCTGCTACGGCGATCGCGGCTGCTGCCGGACGGCTTGGATTCGCTCCGCTGATCGACCGATTGAATCAGCGGGTTGCGTCAGCGGCGAGTTTCACGTCTCAGGCATTCGGTCTTGGCCTGATGGTCGTGCTGCCGGATCAGCCGGCGGCACTGTACATCGGCAGCGTGGTGTTTGGCCTGTCGGTCGGCAACGTCATCACCTTGCCAGCGCTGATCGTGCAGCGCGAGTTTGCGGCGCAGTCGTTCGGGCTGGTTGTTGGGCTGACGTCGATGGTCGGCCAGGCGACGATGGCTTTTGGTCCGACGCTGCTGGGCCTGGCGCACGACGTCGGCGGTGGTTACGGCGCGGCACTCGGTCTGTGCATTGTTCTGCAATTGGTCGGGGCGGCGATCGTGCTCGTTCCGCCGCGGGTTGCAGCGCCAACGGTCTGCTGAGCTACACCCAGGGCGACACCGCGCTGGATCGCCGCCCGCTGGGCTGGTCAGCGGCCAACGACCGATCGATCGCGCGCAGCACATTGCGCCGTGTGATGTCGTACTCCGAGGTCAGCTTGTTGCGCGGCCTGGGCAACCCGATCGTCATCGTTTCATGCACCCGCCCCGGGCGCGGTCGCATGACCACCACGCGGTCGGCGAGGAACACCGCTTCGTCTACATCATGCGTGACCATCAGGATGGTCGGCCGCATCTCCTGCCACAGGCTCAACAGCATCTCGTGCAGGCTGGCCCGGGTAAAACTGTCCAGCGCGGAGAACGGTTCGTCGAGCAGCAGGATCTCCGGATGGCCGATCAGCGCGCGGGCGATCGCGACACGTTGCTGCTGGCCGCCTGACAGATCCTTCGGCCAGCGCGCGCCGTAGCCCTGCAGGCCGATGCGTTCCAGCAGGTCGTTGGTGCGGCGCTGCCGTTCGGGCCTGGCGATGCGACGGCCGCCGAACGCGATGTTGCGACCGACCGACAGCCAGGGCAGCAGGCGCGGTTCCTGGAACACCGCGCTGATCGCCGGATGCGTGCCCTCGATCGTCTGTCCGTCGATGGCGATGGCGCCGGCGCTTGGGCGATCCAATCCCGCGGTCAATCGCAGCAGCGTCGTCTTGCCGCAGCCGGAGCCGCCGAGGATGGCGACGATCTCACCGCTTTGGGCGACGATGCGCATGTCGCGCAGAGCTTCGGTGCCATCGGCGTAGGTCTTGCTCAGGCCGTCGATCGCCAGCGTGGTCACAGCCGTCCTCGCACGGTGTCCTGCCAGCGCAACAGCGGTCGCGTCAGTGCGACCAGCACGCCGTCGGAGATTTTGCCGAGCAGGGCGAAGATGATCATCGCGACGAGGATGGAATCGGCGCGGCCCATCTGCTGGCCATCGAGCAGCAGATAGCCGACGCCCTCGGACGCGCCCATCAGTTCAGCCGCTACGACGAACATGAAGCCCAGGCCGAGACCGCTGCGCAGCGATGCGATCCAGGTTGGCAGGACAGCGGGCCAGATGATGCGCAGCATGATGCCGATGTTGGAGAACCCGAACACGCGGCCGACTTCGACGAGTTTGCGGTCCACGCCTCTGGATCGCCGAGAGCATGCCGAGGTAGACCGGGAAGAACACGCCGAGCGCGATGAGTGCGAGCTTGGAGGTTTCGAAGATGCCGAACCACAGGATGAAGATCGGCACCCAGGCGATGGAGGGGATGGCGCGCAGCGCCTGGATGGAAGGATCGAGCAGGCGGCGGGCGGTGTCGCTGGCGCCGGTCAGCATGCCGATCAGCGTGCCGGCGGCTGCGCCGATGGCGAAGCCGATGACGACGCGGGTCATGGTTGCCGCGACGTGCATCTGAAGTTCGCCCGATGCGGCGAGCGCGAATGCGGTGTGGGCCAGGCGTGACGGCGGCGGCATCAGGCGACCAGGGGCCACGCCGATGCGCACCGCGACTTCCCATGCGACGGCGAGCGCGACGGGAATGGCGAGAGCGAGCAGCCAGTTGCGCAGGCGGGACGGGCCCGGCGTCATGGTCGGCGAAGTCTTCCGCCTGCGTTTGTGGGACGGGGTTGGGGGGAGGCGTGTGCGCAGAGTTGGTGGGTGCGCCCGGACCGCTCCCCCGAGCCCGCTTCCGCACGGGCGGGGAGGACACTGGGCGAGTTCATGCGCCGGCGGCGCGGGCATAGGATGGGTCGATCATCTTGTTGGTTACCGCGGTTACGTCGACGTCTGCCGGCAGGACGCCGGCTTGTTGCAGGGCTTTGCCGGCTTCGATGATGGTCTGCGCCTGCTTGTCGCCGATCGCGCCGCTGGACAGGTCGTTGCGTTCGAGCTGGCGCGCGACCACCGCGTCCGGCAGCTTCATCGCCGCTGACCATCAGCGCTTTCAGGTCGGCCGGGATGTTCCACCGACCAGCGACGCGCACGCTCGTAGGTTGCGAGCACGCGGCGCATCAGGTCGGGGTTCTCGGTGGCGAATTCCTCGCGCGCATTCAGCACGCCCCAGGTGTTGGCCGCGGCGTTGCGGTAGAACAGCCGCGCGCCGCTTTCGATTTCCGCCGCGGCCATCATCGGATCGAGGCCGGCCCACGCCGCGACATCGCCGCGTTCCATCGCGGTGCGGCCGTCGGGATGCTGCAGCAGCACCAGCTTCACGTCGTGTTCGGTCAAGCCGGCGGTGGCCAGCGCGCGCACCAGGAAGATGTCCGGATCGGTGCCGCGCGTTACCGCGACGCGCTGGCCCTTCAGGTCGGCGACAGTATGGATCGGGCTGTTCGGCATGGTGACCAGCGCGGTCCACTCGGGACGCGAAAACACGTAGATCGACTTGATCGGGTTGCCGTTGACCTTGCCGATCAGCGCCGCCGCGCCGGCGGTGGAGCCGAAATCGATCGAACCGGCATTGAGGAACTCCAGCGCCTTGTTCGAACCAAGTGATTGCACCCAGCGGATGCCGATCTTGTCCTTGGCGAATTCCTGTTCGAGCAGGCCTTGCTGCTTCAGCACGATGCTGACCGGGTTATAGGTTGCCCAGTCGATGTTGATTTCAGTGGGGTTATTTCGGTGGGCGGTGCGGCGCGTGTCGCGCGCGGGGCGGCGAGCAGTGCAAGCGCGGCGCCGCCGAACGCGCGGCGTGACAGATGTGACACGGTGACCTCCCCTCGGGTTTATGCGATGCGACAAAGAAGAAATTGGCGCGGAAGGCAAGGGGCGTGGCCTGGCGCGGCAATTTTCTCCCGCGGGCGGGCGCCGACAGCAGATTTGTTGCGCGAATTGACCTGCGGGAGTGGTCGGATAGGCTCGCGTCCGGATCGTCATCCAATCCGGAACGGATCGTACCATGGCGCAACCTGACCGCTCGGCTCCTGAGCTCGGCCGGCCCGATGTGCTGCGCGGCATCCTGCTGATGTGCGCCGGCACCGCGATGTTCCCGTTCATGAACACCGCGGTGAAGCTGCTGACCGCGCGTTACCCGGTGGCCGAGATCGTCTGGGCACGCTTCACCGGGCATCTGATCATCATGCTGATCGTGTTCCTGCCGCAGTATCGCTGGACGCTGCTGCGCACCCGGCGACCCACCGTGCAGATCGGCCGATCGGTGCTGATGCTGGTCAGCAACATGGTGTTTGTCATGGCGATCGGCCGGGTGCCGCTGGCCACCGCATCGGCGATCGGCTTCACCTCGCCGCTGATCGTCACCGCGCTGTCGGTGCCGCTGCTGCACGAGAGCGTCGGCTGGCGGCGGTGGACCGCAGTGCTGGTCGGTTTTGGCGGTGCGCTGCTGGTGATCCGGCCAGGCAGCGGCTTTCACCATCCGGCCGTGCTGCTGTTGCTGGCGTCGGCTGTGGCATACGCGCTGTATCTGATCGGCACGCGCTGGGTCAGCCGATATGACAACGCGGCGACCGGTATCATCTTCGCCGCCTTGTTCGGTTCGCTGGCAATGACCGTGGTGCTGCCGTTCGTCTTCGTGATGCCGCGAACCCTGTGGGACGGAATGCTGTTCTGCTGTCTGGGTCTGTTCGGCGGTGTTGGACATTATCTGATCATCCGTGCGTTTCAGCTTGGACCGGCCGCGGTGATCGCGCCGCTTGGGTATGTCGAGCTGATCGGCACGTCGACGCTTGGCTATCTGATCTTCGACAATTTCCCCGATCTGTGGACGTGGGTTGGCGCCGGCGTGATCATCGCGTCCGGCATCTATGTCGCATTCCGCGAGCGGCGGCGGCGGGAGCACCGCTGAGCCGCACGGCAGCCGGTCACGCGGCTCAGCACTGCTCCGCCGCCGCCGCGAAGCTTGCGGCGATCATCGTGCAGTCGATGGGCGCCAGAGCAGACTGAAGGGGGAGCAGGCAGGACTGCCGGAGCGTCGTCCGCATCCTACGGATCGGCGTGTCCACACTCTATGACTGACGGCTGCCGGAGAGACCGCTGTCGATCAGGTGCAGGCGATCGCCGAGGTCGTGCGCAAAGAGGCGCTGACCGGCATTCCGGCGAACCCGCGCGAGCGTTTGCTGGAGTGCCGCAGACGATCCACTGGAATTTGATGGCGGTCGCTTCGTCCGATGCCGGGCATGATGCGGCGGGTGTTGTGCGATCAGTTCGACGCCAGGTGGACTGTGATGGTGGTTCCCTGGGGAGGCACGCCAACCGGCACGACTGGTTGGGCGGCAGGCGGTTGCAGCGTTTGTGCGAGTCCATAGTCTGCGAAATACTGGGTCACTGCCTGGGCACGAGCGTTTTGCAGATAGGGCGAGGTCCCCGGTGCATCGGCAACCTCGATCCGCAACAGGCGCGGTTCCAGCAGACCCTCGATGACGCTGGCCAGGACATACCGTCCGCCATCGTTGAGTTGCGCCCCGCCAGCGGCAAACAGCGATTGATCGACGAGTACGACCTGTGAGCCGTCGGGCAATTGCTGCACGGTGGCCTGGTTTGTCGCGAGCTGCGGTGACAGCCGCGCCTGCAGTCGGGTGTTGAGGGTTTGCACGTTTGTGCCTGTGCCGCACGAGCATCCCGCCACCAGCAGCAGGGAGCCGAGTAGAATTGCGCGATGTACGGCTGGAAGGCGCATCATCCGATTGTTTCCCTGCGGCTGTCTGGGCGTCAGGGTACGCCCTGACATCGCTCGTTTCAATTGGGGGCGATCGCGGACGAGTGCTGCCGTTGTTGTGTTGTCATCGCCGCGCAAGCGCGGACGCGAAGGCGGTGTGGGCGCCCGCTTGTGCGGCGATGATGGGGTGAGTGGGGCGATGGGGTGGCAGCGGTGCCGGGGAGAGGTGCGTGGCAATCGCCACCGCGCCGACGCCTCCTGCTACGCCCACAAGGGAAGCGGGAGGAATTTGCACTCGGCGATGAGCGAGAAAATGTGTCTCGCTTTCTTTGCGGCGCAGCGCTATAGTTAAGCATATGCTTAACCAATCCGTCCCGCTTGATCGCATGTTCCATGCTCTCGCCGATCCGGCCCGTCGGGGCATGGTGGAGCGATTGAGCCGGGGACCGGCCTCGGTGAGCGAACTGGCCAGGCCGCTTGGGATGTCGCTGCCGGCGGTGGTCCAGCATCTTCACGTTTTGCAGGCGAGTGGTCTGGTCCGGTCGGAAAAGATCGGGCGCGTGCGCACGTGCCGGCTTGAACCGAAGGCGCTGCGGACAGCCGAGAGCTGGATCAGCGCGCGGCGCAGCCAGTGGGAGCGTCGTCTCGACCGGCTTGGCGAATACCTCGCCAGACATCCCGAAGCACCAACGCAACGGAGCAGATCATGACCGAACGATCAGTGACGCACGCGACGTTTGCCATCGAGCGCGTGTACGACGCCGCACCGGCCAGGGTATTCGCCGCCTGGGCTACGCCCGAAGGCAAGGCGAGCTGGTTCGTCGGGCCGGTCGGCTGGACGCAGGTAGAGCGTGTGTTCGAATTTCGGGTCGGCGGGGAAGAGCGGGTCAAAGGTTCCGGGGAGAGCGGGCGGATTTCCGACTTCCGCAGTCGTTACTTCGATATCGTGCCGGATGAACGCATTGTCTACGCGTACGACATGCATATCGACGATGCGCGGATCTCTGTGTCGCTGGCGACGGTAGAGTTCCAGGCGGTGGGTGACGGGACACGGCTGGTGGTCACCGAACAGGGCGCATTTCTCGACGGCTACGATGATGCGGGCAGCCGCGAGCATGGCACGCGCTGGCTGCTGGACAAACTGGATGCCGCGTTGCGTCACGCCGCTTGACGCTGGGCTGGCTTGCGCCGTTCCGGCACATATACCGATCTTTAACGTCGACCTGCGCTCCCTATTCGATCCGGGAGATTGTCGATGCGCGCTTTGTTGTCTCAAATTCGGATCAGCCGCCAGATCGCCATGATCGGGCTGATCGGCGTGATTGGCCTGCTGGCCATGGCTGGTCTCAATTGGTGGGGATCGGCACAGCTCGCCCATATCGCGGCAGTGGATCGCGACATCGCCGCGGTTCTGGCGACCACCGCTACACTCTCTGCACTGGTGCTGGCTTTGGCGATCGCTGCGTTGATCGGATCGAGCTGGCTGATCGGACGCAACATCGCCGGTCCGATCACCGCCATGACGGGTACGATGCGTCGTCTGGCGGAGCATGACATGACGACGGAGATCATCGGCGAGGGGCGGGGTGACGAGATCGGTGCGTTGGCCGCCGCGGTTCAGGTCTTCAAGGAGACCATGATCAGCGCTGACAGGTTTGCGGCGGAACAGGACATCGCCCGAAGCGACCGGGCACGGCGACAGGCGGCGATGGAACAGCATACGCAGAATTTCGGCAGCTCCATTTCTGGCGCCATGGCCACGCTGGCCGGCACGGCCGAGGGAATGCGGCTTGCGTCGGAGGCGATGGCGACCGCGACGGAGTCAGTGCATGTCGAAGCGCATGAGACGGCGGATGGTGCCGCCAAATCCTCGCAGGACCTGACTGCGGTGGCCGCCGCTGTCGAGGAACTTACTTCCACCGTTGCCGAGATATCGCGCCAGGTGGTGGCATCGTCCGATGTTGCGCGCCAGGCGGTGCAGCGCGCGCAGGCAAGCCAGGGCACGATGCAAAGCCTTTCCGATGCAACCGCGCGCATCGGCGACGTGGTGCATCTGATCAGCGAAATCGCCAGCCAGACCAACCTGCTGGCGCTGAATGCCACGATCGAGGCGGCGCGCGCCGGCGAGGCAGGCAGGGGTTTTGCGGTGGTTGCCGGCGAGGTGAAAGCCCTTGCGGCGCAAACCGCCAAGGCCACGGCGGACATCGGCAGCCAGATCGACACCATGCGCGGCGCCACCGACGAAGCGGTGGCCGCGATGAGCGAGATCACCGACATCATCGGCCGCATCGACGCGGTGTCGGTGGCGATTTCCGCAGCCGTTGAACAGCAGAGCGTGACCACGCGCGAGATCGCCTTCAGCGTCCAGGCGGTGTCCGGCGCGACCTCGCAGACGGCGCGTGCGATGGAGCACGTGGTGGAGGTTGCCGCCACAGCGGGCAACACCAGCCGGAACGTGCTGTCGGGGGCCGCCAACATGGGCCACGAGGCGGAAACACTGCGCAACGAGGTCGATCAGTTCCTGACGGTGGTGCGCCGCGCCGACACCGTCGAGCGGCGGCGTTATGAGCGGGTGGCCGGAAACGGCGCGATGGTGACAGTGCGTGCACAAGGCCGCGACGCCAGGGTGGCGTTGCGCGATCTCTCCCGCGGTGGTGCTGCGCTGGACTGTGCCTGGATCCTGCCGTCGGGTACCGCGGTCGAACTCGACCTGCCGAACGCTGGCGGCAAGGTGACCGGCCGCGTGTTCCGCAGCAATGATGGGGACATGGGGTTGGTGTTCGCTGGGGATCCGGCGAATCGCGAGCGGATCGATCGCGCCCTGGATTCGCTCGTGTCGCTGTCTGCCGCGGCGTAACGCTGGGGCGTTGTAACGGGGGCTTCGTTTCGGGGGTTGAGGCGGTCGGACATGGCGCGCACACTCGGCTGGCCGTGGGGCACCGAACCGAAGCAGCGAGGCCATGCGATTCCGCGCCCCACCGACCCTCAGCCCATCCGCGCGCCAGTCCGGTCTGCTGCTCGCCGCCGCGTTCATCACCTTCGCGGTGGGCGCGGCCTGCATGCACTCCTACACGGTGTTCCTGATCGCATTCATCGAAGCGTTCGGCTGGAGCCGCGCCGAGAGCTCCATTGCCTACTCGGTATCGCAACTGGTCACCGGCGCGACATCGCCGCTGGTCGGCATTCTGGTGGATCGGCTGGGACCGCAGCGACTGGTTCTGATGGGAGGATTTCTGCTGGCAATCGGCTTGGTCGCCAGTGCCTTTACGCATGCCTTGTGGCAGGTGATCGTGTTGTACGGCGTGGTGATGACGCTGGGCGCGAACTGCCTGGGGCTGGTGGTTTTCGTGCCGATTTTGTCACGACGTTTCGTGCGCAACCGGGGCATGGCGGTGGCGATCGTGCAGTCGGCCAACGGCTTTGCGCGTGCGGTGTCCGCGCCACTGTCGCAAGTGCTGATCGCGGGGCTTGGGTGGCGCGGGGCATATCTGGCGCAGGGCGGGTTCATGGCGGCGGCGTTCCTGCCGCTGGCGGCGCTGTTTCGCAGTTCGGAGCGTGGGCGCAGCGGAACGGCCGCCGGTGGCCACACGACGATCCCTGGCGGGTGGACGCTGCGCCGGGCGATGCGCACGCCGCATTTCTGGCTGCTATCGCTGGTATACGTGTTCACCGGCCTGGGCAGCTTCCTGGTCGCACTGCACCAACTGGCTTTCGCCGTCACTGTCGGCTTCGACAAGCTGTATGCCGCGGAGGTGCTTGGGCTGGGGGCGTTGCTGTCGCTGCCGGGGGTGATCGTGACCGGCATCCTGTCCGACCATGTTGGTCGGGAAATATCCGCGATAGTCACCTACGGCACCTCCATTATCGGCGTTGCCTGTGCCATGTTCATTACGTCACCCGACCAGCACCTGCTGCTTTGGCTGCATTCGTGTTTCTTTGGCCTGACCTGGGGGGCGCGGGGGCCGGCGATCACGGCCAAGACCGCGGACCTGTTTCCCGGGCCGCACCTGGGCACGATCCTTGGCGCGATCACCATCGGCACCGGAATTGGCTCCGCCGCGGGAGCATGGATGGCCGGCTGGATCTTCGACGTGACCGGCAGCTACGAGGTCGCGTTCGGGCTTTCGATCTTTTTCTATGTCTGTGGCGGCGTGGCATTCTGGATGGTGCGCCGCCCGCCGGCGGTGGATTGCTGACAGGGCGCGTTTTAGTTGTGGCATCACGGCCCTGGGATTGCTAAGACCTGTTCACGGAACCGAGAGAATGGATCGCCAGCGATGCGTTTTGCTGCTGCCATCTTGATTTTTGTTTGCCTCGCCGCCTGTAGCGTGATGTCGGCGCCGCAGGACGACGGTTTCGCAACCCAGGGCAACCAGGTGCGCCAGCAACAGGCTGCGCAGGATGCCGACGTGATTCTACAGGGCATGGCGCAAGCGCGTCAGCATGCGCAGGAACTCGCCCGTTCAGCACGTTAGGTGGCGACCTTCAGGCGCCGAAGTAGTGTTTCAGGGCTGCCGTTGGCACTGACCGCAGGCTGGTAAGAGCACCGATCCGACGCTTGACGGCGTCAAGTTCAAGTCCGGTGACCTTCAGCGGCAGATAGTCGCGGGCTTCCTGCACGCGCCTTGGAAATTCCAGGTCCAGCACGATGGCGCCACCACCGTTGGCGAAGTGGGACCGGTCGCCGATGTCGAGACAGGGCTCAGCCGGCGGATTCTCCGCGAGCAGCACAGAGTGCATGGGCAGTCCGATGTGGCAGCCAGGCTGCCGTGTCGCGTAGCACCTGCGCTTTGGTGCCGTTGATTGGATGCTTGACCGGGATCAGCACGTCGCAGTCGACCATGCGGCTGCCTACTGTCGATGCCGCCATAGATGCAGGTGCCGACCGTGCAGCCGGCGATCAGTGGCGCCGTTGTGGTGATGCCAGCGCCACTGGCCAGTGCGGCCCCTGACCGGCTCCTGGCGATGGTAACGGCTGTCCAGACTGTGCCGGGGGCGCCCAGAAGGGCAGTTCCGGCCGCGACGGTGATGATGCCGGTTGCGGGACTCCCACTCGCTGGACGTGCGATTTCATCACCGCAATCAGGCTTCGGATCCGGTCTGTCGCGACGGCCTATCCCGGCAGCAGCGTCTGCTGCTGGCTATTGAAGTAGGACACGATGTTCCGCGCGAACACGAGAGCGATCTCGTCGTTTCCCGGGCGATTCGGCGTGAACGTATCGTTCGCGACAAAGGGGGCGTCGGGATACTGCGTCTCGAGAAACCGGATCAGCACCTCCGGATCACCGATGGGGAACGTGTCCAGCAGGCTCATCGCCTTGTAGATCTGCACATCGGCGAACGTCTCGGCGTTGGTATTGACCTGAGGCCACTGCAGGATCCCCTGGACCAGGACATATCCCGGCACCTGGACCGCGCCACTGCTCGAGTGCTGCGAGGGCGCGATGGTAAAGCCGGTATAGGGAGTTGCCCCGGTCGAGGACAGGAACGGACCGGCGCCGGACACACTCGCTTCCGAGGTCATGTTCGCACTCATTCCCGACACGAGATAGTAGCGCCACTCATCGCCGGGGTGGCCAAAGAGATCGTAGTCACCGAGCAGATTGAACGCGCTTTGGTCGTACGTCGATGGTGGCTGGATGTAGTACATCACCGTGCCATCGCCGGTGGCAACGAAGTCCGCTTGCAGCGAGTGATAGATCTTGCCGTCGAAATACTGGATGGGATTGGAATTCACGTCCTGATAGACAGTAATGCCGGCCTTCGTCGGCACATTCACCGTCAGGCCGTTCGGGTCCGTGTAGATGCTGTAGAGCGGGCCGCCGCCGACAGGATCCATCACGTCCGCGACCTTGGTCGATCCCGGCAGCACAGTTCCGGACATCGTCACGGTGTTGAGGCCGAGTGCCGAGGTCATGAGCTGTGTCAGCAGTTTGACATTGGTCGTATCGCCCCAGTTGACGATGCTCGTGACACTTTTCGTCAGGTCGAACGGGATGACATTGTTGGCGAGCACCGGCATGCCGGCCGCGCCTGTCGCGGGAACCGTGCCCGCACTGATGCCCGATGCGGTGGGAGCTGCCAGAACGACATTCGCCTCGATGTCGTTGGCCGGATTATGCGCCGGACGCGGCAGCAGCGTGATGTTCTCGAACAGGAAGTCGGATGGCGGGTTCAGCACTGGAACCGCCATGAGCGGGGTGATCTGGGGCACCACGATCGCCTCGGTCGAGATGGGCGGCAGGAACCGCTCGCAATAGGTCACGCGGTGCAGCAGACGCCATGGCACCGAGGCGTTGCCCTGAGCCGAGCGCATGGCGGCCGCGTCAGTGTCCGGACTGTTCGCCAGCCACACCGGATCGATCACCGTGTTCCAGAAATCATCGGCGTTTTCCTGCGTGGGCTGCAGGAAGAAGGCGTAGGTCCGAAAAGTCTTGATCTTGCCCGGCCGGTCATAGGGTTCCAGCGCGCCCGTCAATCCGTCCGCATTGCCCGACGTATAGGCCGGCTGCGGCTGCATGTATGTCTGGCTGGTGTCGATATTGTTGGAGATCGGCAGCCCCGCACCCGACGCCACGGACGGGACCATGTTGTAGACAAGACCGTCGGACCCGATCACCAGATTGAGGCCGCTCTGGTTGTTTGGATTGAACGTGGAATTGAAGTTCATGACGAAATGGGCGTCATTGTTGCAGGCGTAACGCATCTGGGTGTCGGTCTCGATGCCGTCGAACGAGGCCGCGATATCGAACGATGACGCCGTTGCAGCGTTGTAGCTGTATTTGAGCGTGCCCTTCGACGTCTGGCCTTGCTTGCCTGTGAAGTCGACCGCCATCACACCGACGACGAAGAGTTTCACATTGAAATGGTTGTTGGTGGTGATCTTCTGGATCGTCGTCGTGGAATATACCTCGTCGTACGACGTCGCGTAGGTATGCTTGACCTCCTGGGTGCCGCCACGCGACGACCACACGTATTCATTGTAGAAATCGAGTGCCGGGGTCAGACTGGAGTCGGCGGGGCTGTCCTGCGTGCTGTACGCCGTCTGGTAGAGCGCGAGCGCATTGAATGTCTGCTGGTCGATCTGCTTCTTCAGCTGGTACGCCTCGACAACACGCATGTAGCTTGCATCATGCCCTACGACTCCCGGTGCGAAGTTCATGTCGTACAGAACCTGCATCTGACCGGTGGACGTCGCGTATGTCTGCGCACCCGAGGGCAAGGTTGCCGGGTTGTAAACATACCCCACAACTCCGTCGAGGCATCCCGGCCGGATGTAGTTGCTGCTCATACGGAATGACACGATGTTGAAATCGCGGGGCGTCTGAGAGTCGGGGATCCGGACGAAGCCGTAGACGGTGTTGGTCTGGAGCAGCGTCTGCTGATAGACGTCAAGGGTTTGCGATGTCACGAACGCTTGGCCATAAGGCGAAGGGACGAACATGCGCGCGCCGAATTTTTCTTCGGTCGGCGCCTTCGGAAGCGCGCTTGGCGGGTTGGAAGTGGTGAAGCCGCCCAGATTGGGATTCGGCAGGATCGCCGTCTTCGTGCTCGGGTTGCCGGGCGTCGCACTCGGCGTCGTCAGGGTATTCAGGCTCGCCATGAACTGGTCGCCGGTATAGGGCGCCAACGTCCCCTGCATTTTGACTGTGTACTTGATCGACTCGTCGAATTTGTTGGCGGCGTTCTGTTGCCAACCGCTGCCATTCGAGCTGACGTTGTCCAGCGAGGTTCCGAGGATGAGTTGAACGTCGAGCACCGCGCCTTTTTTCAGCGCAAGCCCGAAGCCGAACGGGGCAAGGTGCGCGTTCAGTCCAAAGCCGAAGCCGGTGTTGTCGCTGATGCCCCATTGGGTCTCGTTGGAAGTATCATTGCCACTCTGGTATTTCACGGTGACTGAGGTCGGGGCGGTGAATGTGATGGAGGTGGCCCCGACGTAAACCGTCGTCGGTTCGAGATAGGTGGTAGCGGGCTTGTTGGTCAGATTGGCCATCGGACAGGGTGGCGCACCTTCGACGTACCCGATGAGCTGAACGTCGCCCTGCTCCTGCGATACCCACGACAGAACGAGGTCACCGACCTTCTTCCCCGCGTACAGGGTGAGGACGTTGTTCCTGATATAGACATAAGCCTCGTTGATCTCGCCGGCGAGAGACGTGGTGACGCTGTTGAGCGTGACGGAATAGGTTGTCAGCTCCGGCACGGTATCGCAAACCGTCAACGCAACTCCCGGGGGCGTGTAGAGGTTCGGCGTGATCAACGGACCGCATCGTCCGACCGCCGGACAGCCAGCCAGATCGAGCGACGCCGACGAGAACGTCAGATCCAATGACGCGCCGTTGGTGACCGCGATGTTGTCGATGTAGCTGTTCATCGGCAAAAACGGCGGGGGCGGCGGAGTTTGCGGCGTGATCGTCGTGACATCGAACGACCCGCTCAGGTAGATCGCGAGGAAAGGCTCGTTGCTGGCCACCAGCCGGCCGAACATATCGTCGATGACCTGGTAGGGCTGGCGGACCATCTGCCACACGCTGATCTCTTCGAGCCTGTACACGCCGGCATTGAAGAGCAGCAGCGGGGAGCCGGCACTGTATCCCGGCATCGAGGCCGGGATGCTGTTCCCGGTGACCAGCGTCAGCGGCATCGTGTAGCCATCGATGTAAAGGCTCGTCGCCTCCAGCTCGCGGCCCTTCAGCGCCGCGAGATAGGCGCGCGGGGCGTTCGTGGAAATGGCAATCGCGGTCTGGTCGAAGGCGTTGTTGACCACGCCGTTCGGATCGTACGCGGCCCGCCAGTAGCCGACGATGCCGGCCGAGATCAGGTCTTCCGAAGTCGCGTCGGCAATGTTGACAAGCCCGGTCCTGGTCTTGATGCCCTCCGGGTTGATCGCAGCATTGAACAGGTAAACATCCCGGATGTTGCCGACGCCCGCCGGCCCGCCCATGGGCAAGGCGTTCCCGCCGTCGTCGTAAGCCGTGCCGATCAGCAGGTGGGCGGATCCGGTCGAATTGACCCATAACCCGGTATCGTCGTCGACCGGACGTTTGTCGGGCGCCGGGTTTGCAGGTTGCCAGTCGCCGTACGTGCCGTCGGGATAGACCTCTCGAACAGAAATGGTGATCGTGTAGCTCTGCGAGGATGGGTTCTGGATAGTGGTCAGGAAGTTTTGCAGCTTCGATGTCTGATTCGTGCCGGGGGCAGCCGGGGCCAAGTTCGTGATCGTTGCGTTCTTCGAGCCCAATTGAAAGTTCGATGTGTCCGCCGACCCTCCGGCCGCGGCGGTCGGCCCCAGGTCGCTGATATCAAGGGGCGCGGCGTACGGATCGGACTTGGTGTAGGGATCGGAGCTGCTGGGATTTCCCGCCGGCGAGGTGGCTTGCTTGACAATGATGACCTGGTAGAACTTGCCGGTCTCCAGCACGGCCGGCCCAATGGACGTGTAGATGAACCCCGTACCTTCCGTAACCGACAGCGTGATCGCGCCACCCGCGATCCCGACCCGATACGACATACTGAGCTGGGGCGAGGTGATATCGGAGCCGGTGCCTTTGTAGAGAAGCCCCTGATTCGACGTGACGTCAGTCGTGGAGACGGTCATCGCGACGCTGAAGTCGCGGTTGAAGTTGTAGTTCGTGCCGTCTTTCACCTCGAACCCGGCGCCGTTGCACAGCATCACGTAAGGCTGCGCGTACGTGAGAGCGAAATGCCGCCACCCCGACGAGATCACCGGCGGTGTGACGACGGCGTTCATCACCGTCTTGTTGATCCCAATGTAGATCTTCGATGTGCTCTGGAAGTCGACATCGACGTAATAGACCAGCGGACCGGTGCTGCTCGCGGCATAGGTAAAGGGATGATAAGAACCGACCCTGGTCAGAGGAAGCGAGTGCCAGAATTCCAGGCTGAAGTCGCCCTCTGTCGTGATCAGGCCGTCGATCGCAGTGTCCGTGGAGATGATCGGCGTCCGGTACGCCCCGGCAAAGCTTTCGCTTGGCGCGGCCGTCTCGGCGACAGCGGTGGTGAAGGCGTTGTAGCCGCCGGTCTCGAAGGTGAGCGGATATGACGTTATGAATTCAAACTGAGGCGATTGCGTGAACGTGGGCAGCAGGGCAGGGACGTCCACCGCCACCATGTTGGCATTGCCGCCGCGCGTGTACACGATGTCGTACAACGTGGTGTTGTTGTTCGAATCCGTAACCTGGAACTGGAAGTTTCCCGCCGTCGGTTGCGATACGCTGATGGGTTGTGGCGTGAACCCGTAAACCACGCCGAACTGGCTCTCTGACCCAGAGGTCGCGGTTTCCGCCCACATGGTCCCGACATTGATGCCCGCGGTCGGGCTGACCCCTGGCGTGGTCCCGTCGGTGACCAGATATGTCGTGCCGGCAAGGTCGAACACGGCCAGTTGCTGCTGGTTCGTGGACGGATTTGCCGCGTAAACCGTGTAGGATTTTTGTACGGCAACATAAGTGGTCGCCGACTTCACCAGCGTATAGAGGACGTTCTTGTACATGAAGAAATCGGCATTTCCCGACTCAGGAATTCCTGCGTAGAGATTGAGCGTCGATCCGGTGGCCTTCACGGTGCCGATCGGGACGATGGACCCGACATAGCCTCCCGCCGCCGGTGGCGTCGTGCTCAGCGTGAAGACCAGGCTGGAATCCAGCGTGAAGGTCAGCTCGGGCTGGGCGATCATGTAGGTCTTGGTGCCCGTGATCGTCAGCAGTGCGTGCGACGCGTCCTCGGTGAACTTGTAGATCAGGCCGTTGAGCGTGAACGTGGAGTTGGGAATCGGGTGACCGGCCTCTACGGTCACATCGGTGGCAAGCGGAGAGACATTGTTGTTCCCGACAACGGCGTGCGGCACGCGGTTCGTGTCGATCACATAGTTGAAGCCGTTGATGCTGAACATCATCGGATTGGGCAGCAGCGGGAACGGCACCTTGTTGTTGTCTGTCACCACAAGGTTCACCGTGTCCAGGGTGTAGGTGGCGGTCCCGATGAAAAACGTCGGCGCCGGATAGACCGTGAACTGGCCGACCACGGATGCCGCGTCGTAGATATTCAGGTCGGCAAAGATGAAGGTCGCCTTCGTTGCATCGAACAGGTTGGTGAGCGTGAAGCGGGAATTGCTGATGGCGATCGAAGCCTGTCCCTGTCCGAGCAGCGATCCAGTGCTGACGGTGTTGTACGTGACGATGTACACGTTGTCGTTGATGGTGAGCAGGTCGCTGCTGGTGCGAACGGCGAACGTGGCAAGCACGGCGGTCGGCAGGTTGACTTCGTCGAGTTGCAGCGTGTAGGTGACCGCCGGGTCGGTGAGCTTGAACGTATTCGCGGACGTGAACGGCATCGGCGCGACGGCATCGCCGACGACCTGGCAGGACGAGTAGTTCGCCCCGGCCGGCGTTCCGGTAATGGTATAGAGGTTGCCGTTGATCTCGAAGGAATTGCGGTTGACCGGAATGGCCGCGCCACCGCCGGCCGGCGCGACCTGGTCGATCAGGACCGTGAATATATCCGAGCCGACGGTCGCGACACCGGCATTGACCTCCGCTCCGGAAATCACCGGAAAGACCACGCTGACGTCGTTGTAGTGGATCAGGTAGGTGTTGCCGTCAGCGGGAACAAATGCGTACTGCGTGGTCTCCGGAAGATAGGAAATGGCCTCGACACGCAGGTCCGCTTGATCGATGTAGTAGGTGATTCCGGTGATCACATCGACGAAGAACTGATTGGTATAGGCGAACGCCGCCGTGATCGGATTATTCGCGCTGTCGTCGAACGTGAATGTCACGCCCGAGATGGTGTCCGTGAACGTCACCTGAGAACCGGCAAGAGTTGCCGGAAAGCTGTTCGTCGGATGGCGATTGTCGATCACCGTGGCGCCACTGACGGTATAGGTCACAGGGAGGCCGTTGTACGAAACGGTGAATTGTTTGGTCGCGGCGTTGTAGGTGAGTCCGGCCGGCTGAATGGAGGCAAGCGAGGTCGTCGTATTGAGCGTGTACGTGTAGGGCCCTGACGTCAGGGTCTGGCTGGCAACCGGTCCGGCTAGCGTGGCCTGGTTCGTGGCTCGGACGACATTGACCGCGTTGACGGTGTAGACGACGTTGCCGTCGGCGGAAAATTCGTCGTCGCCCGAGATCACATAGCCCTTGGTGACCGTCCCGCCCTTCACCGTGTAGGCGACATTCGACACCGGGTCCGTCATGGGCACGATGAAGCGCCCGTTGACCATGGGCCAGTACGGCCCCGCGGCGGCATTCTGGTACGCGACGGGCAGGTTCACAGTGTAGGTCGCGGCACCGGCGGTGAACTGGTTGTTGACGATCGGATAGACGGCGGGCGTCGCTTCGCTGTCGACGGCCAGAGGGACCGCGGTCGCGACGACGACATTGGCGACGAAGGTGTCTGTCGTCCCGGCCGCCGGATACGGGAAGCTCGCGTTGTTGGAATCGACGAAGCTCACCTTGCCGGCATCGACGACGCACGTATAGACGATCCTGGTGACGGGATCCTGGAAGAAACCACCGGTCAGCGAGCCGCCGACCGCGGTGAGGCTGGGTGTGGCGGTTGCACCGCCCGTGAAGGTCGTGGCGTTCACCGTGACCGCGCTGCCGGTGACCGCGATGGTATAGATCAGCGGGATCGAGAACTGGCCGCCGGAAGTCGGGAATACATGATAGATGTCGCCGCTCGCCGTCCCGGTATCGGCGACCGCGACGTTGACAAAATACGTCGCCCCGCCGGGCACCTGGAAGTAGGCACCCTGCCCCAGATTGCTGAAGATCTCGTAGCTGTTGCCCAGATTGACGGCGGTGTTTCCGCTGAGCGTGAATGTGAGAGTCCTGGTGGTGTCGGTGAATTCGCCATCGACTATTGCGTAGTACTGCACGCCGTCGAACGCAGCGAGGTCGGCCGGGCGGCCGAAGAAGATCGTCTCGGTTCCGAACGTGAACTGGTTCGGACTTGGCGCGCCGGCGGTATCGACGATATAGGTCTTCGTCGCACCCGCGGCGATGGCCACACCGTCGGTTCGCAATGTGTAGGTGAGGGCCGCCGTCTTGAACTGGGCCGGCGAGCCTGAAATCAGATAGTGCGTGGTTCCGTCAAAAGCAGCCTGGTCGTTGACCGTATAGACAACGCCATCGGTGAAGGTGGACCGCACGTACGGCGCGGAACCCGACAGCGAGAATGGCGGCGCGACCGAGGCGGTCCCGTCGTTGCCGATGACGAATTTCGTCGTGCCGTCGAAGAAGGTTCGATAGGTCAGGATCGGGTAGATCACCCCGTCGCCGACCACGGTCGTGTTGTTGATCAGGTAGGCGATGTTGCCGATGGTGACGGTGGTGGCGTTCGGCTCGGTGGTCACTGTGAAGCTGCGATCGGCCGTCGTGATCGTGTACGTCGATCCGGAGGTCGTCAGCGGATAGGTCGTGCCGTTGCCGACGATTTGCCCATTCAACGTGTCGAGCTGGTACACGTAGTTCTCGATGACGACGACGTTCCCCTGGACGATGTTGAACTGTCCGGAAATCGTCGCACCATTGAGCGAGCCCTGCTTGAGCGCGATGGTGTATTGCACGCCGTTGAGCAGGAACTGGCTGTTGCCCGCGGTCATCGTGTAAACGTTGCCGCCACCGACAACCGTGTTGGGCTGGACGTTCGTATTGATGATATAGACCAGGCCGTTGATCGAGAATTGATACGGGTTTACGGGATAGGTCTGGGTATTGCCGGTAACGGTGAGATAGTTGCCGTTCGCGTCCCGATCGAACGTGTAGAAATTGCCCCCGAGCGTGAACATCTGCGGGGCGGTCTGCTGGGACGTCATCAGCGGATAAGTCGCGGGAGTGACCGCTCGCCCAGGCGGAGTATTCGGCCATCGGGCTGCCGTTGACGGTGTAGGCCCCGTTGACCCCGATGACGTAGCCGTAAGCGGTGCTGGAGACGAACGTCAGACCGGTCTGCAGGGGCACGACCGTGGTGGTGGCACCCTGTGTCACGGTCACCGTTCCATGCACCGGGTCGTAGGTATAAAGGCGGCCGGTGACACCGAGCACGATATCGCTGAGGCCGCCTGGGTTGTTGAAGACGTCGATCGACTTCACCGTGCCGCCTCCCGCTGCGATCGAGAACGGCGAGAGCGGGATCGGCGTCGGCGCCTCGCTTCCGGTCGGGTCGTCGATGTCGCCGTAGGAGACGGTGTAGACGCCGCCCTTCACGGCGTTAAAGGTGAAGATGGTCCGATCGACAGTGACATGCGCGTTGTCGGGTCCGAACAGGTAGCTTTGCCCTCCGACGATGAGGGTATAGCGGGAGGTCACACCGTCCGGCAGCGTGGTGGCTAGATTGAACGTATAGGCGTTGCCGTTCAGCGTGAATTTCGGCAGGGTCGCCACGCCGTAAATGGGATTGAGCGGATCGGTGGTGTCGACGAAGTATTGGCCACCCGTGACCGTCGCCGATTTGCCTGTGGAGTCCATGACCGTGCTCGCCACGGCATTGAATGTGTAGAAGACGGTGTTGTCCGCTTTCATGATCGCGCCCGTCGCTTGCGGGAATCGCTGCGACTCCCTGGAACGACATGCTGAAGGGGGTCGCGATGAGACCTCCAAGGCCATTGCCGCCGAACAGGCCAGGCGTCGGGGGCGGCGGGGCGCGGAGTTCATCGAGGCCGTGCGAGAGCGAACCGTAGAACGGCACTGCCTTGCCGGTGCTCGGGGTGATCGGAACAATCGTTGTGGAGCCGGCGATCTGGAATGTCGTCAGACCGGAGTAGATCTGCGAGATCTGGACCGGCTGGCGGTTCGTTCCGACGACGTTCAGATTATAACCGTTGAAGCCGGGTGGTCCCAGGATCGGGGCTGCCTGCACGGGAACTCCGGCCGCCTGGATCGGGATGTAGGCGGGCGGCTGTCCGGTGCTGGACGGCCCAAAGGCCGCGTAGACCAGGTTGGAGACCTTGTTGATCTGCGTCACCAGGTCCTGTGGATTGACGTTGTTGGGCGTCGCCGGAATGATCGGGGTGGCGCTTAAATTGGCCGGTGCTCCCAGCGCGACCTTCAATGTGAAGCTGGCCGATTCGATGATCCCGCCGCTGAGGGTATAGAGGGCGTAACTGTAAAGCTCGTTGTAGTTGCCGTCCTGGTCGATGAAATACTTGGCCAGTTTCGTCCCGGTGCCCGACCCGTCGTCCACCAGGCACATCGCGTAGCCCTGATCGACCAGCACGAACTGCGCGTCCTTGAGCGTCCCGTAGTGATCGCGCGAGAAAATAAAGAAGTCGTATTTGCTGTTCGCCGGCAGGCCATAGAGCGGAATGCTTCCCGTGGGTGTCGTGCCGATCGAGGCGATGTCGCGATCGGCCTTTTTGCTGAGGAAGATCGAACCGGTGACGCCGTTTTGCAGATGGAGGTTGGCGGAGACAACCGAGCTGTACGTGTCCATCAGGCCGATCTGCTGGGGGCGCACGGGGTTCTGCAGGCTGAGCACGAGAGAGCGGGTACGATTGGTAAAGCCAGGATCCGCGATCGGCGGCGGAACGTTGGCGATATAGTTGGGCAGCCCGGGCGCGGTGAACGTGTCGTAGGCCATGCTCCAGAATTGGCGGGGCAGGCTGAGGTCGGTATCGTATAAAGCCACGTCCCAACCCAGCACGCTGGCGATCTGTTCAAGCAGCGGTACCTGCGACGGAAGCACGTCGTTCACATCGAAATGGTCCGGGCTGGAGAACGAGTAGCCGGCAGCGCCGAGGTAGCCATTGATGAACACGACGCCTTTGGTCAACTCCTTTCCGTCGTAGGGTGACAGCGTCCCGAGGTCGTTGTTGTCGTAATCGAACAGCACGCCGATCAGCATGTTCGCGACCGAGGACACGGCGGAGATGAAGCTTGTCCCGGTCTGGTCGTTCGCCAACGCCAACTCTTCGATGCTGTACACCACGCCGGAAAGGGAGCGGATCCTGTGTACCGACATCCCCATATAGCCCGCGGCATCCGGCGTCAGGACGGGGCGGTTCTGTGGCGAATAGATGATGTTCGGCCGGTCCATGCCGGGACCGGGGGGCAGGATCTGCTGCGCGCAGATGTTCGTGGGTGGGTTCCGCTGGGGTTCGACATTGGCTGATCGCCAGCAGATGCCTTCCTGAATCTGGCCATTGGTCATCGCCAGGATCTGCTGCTTGGGTTGCAGCGGATATTTGTGAGTCAGATCGTTCGTCGTGAACATGACCGCCAGCGGATCGTAGACGAAGTGCAGCTTCTGCACGCTGAGGATCGGCTTGCCCGCGCTATCGAGATTGAGGCCGTTCGGACGCGGCACGCCACCCACCGTCGTGCCCGGCCGGGCAACCCTCTCGGGATAGATCAGGGTCCAGATCTGCTGGCCGAGAAAGTTCGAGAGGTCCGCCACAAAGCCTTTGTCGGCGTCGATCTCGGAGATTGGGATGAAGATGGTGGGAGCATAGAACGTATCGCCCGTGATGCTGGTGAAATCCAGCGTATCGAGGGTGTCCACCATCGTCGTTGGCGTATAGCTGCTGCCGAAGAACGGCAGCCCGCTGCGCTTGTAGCGAGCGCCCTGGGCCAGCGCCAGATTGCCCGTCTTGGTGGGCACGAAGGTGTCGATCAACAGCCCGGAGACCACACCGAGTCCGCCCACCACGCCCAATGCGCCGTCGTTGGAGACGGCACGAATGAGATAGACGAGGTTGTTGTAGGGAATCAGTTGGAATTCCTGCTGCCGGCTCAGATGTCCTTGGCTGTCCATGTTCACGAAGCCGCCTGTGTCGGTGAGGCCGGTATTCGCGAGCGTGTTGATATCGGTGATGGAAATCAGTGTCGTGCTTGCCTGGCCCACCACGTAGCACTCGGTGGGAAACTGGAGTTGCTGGATCGAGCCGATCAGGAGATCGGCGGTTCCCGCGGTGGCGTTGATCGAGAAGTTGGTGTACTTCGTTACGCCGCCGAGGGTCGTTACGCCGACAAAATATGGCTGGTTTGCGACCGAGATGGTTTTGGCGGAGTCGTATTTCTGATCCGCAAAGGTGTAGGTGAGTTTGTTCATGTGGGCGGGCAATTGCTTGTCCACCTGGAACGCAGCATCCAGTCTGAACGGCACGAGATCCCCCGCACCGAACGCCAGATAAAGCGACGTGCCGGAAGGATGGGTTGCCTGCATGAGATGGCAATCCGCGCTCCAGTTCTGGCGCCGGCACATGAAATAGGCGGGTGGCGTGGGGGGGGCCTCATAGACGATCAACGTCGGATCGAAGAGCACGGATTCGCTCTTGACAGCGATGTCGCGTGCCGCCGCGGTGGCGCTACCGGCGAGAAGCGATGCGGCGATGTTGCCGAACAGGCTGATGGGATTGAAGCTGCTGTTCTGCGCGGTCGAGTATGGGATGTTGGTATAGAGGCAGTTGTTCGACTGGGACGCCACGGGATAGAGCGCTGGCGGCCATGGGCCGAATGTCAGACTATCGAAGTTGTTGGTGCCGTCATAGAGTGAGTACAGGTAACCAAGATCGAGTTCATTCGTCTGGGAGAGAAGATTTTCGTAAGCTGTCGCTTCCTTGGCGAAGTGCCCGTACTGATCGTACACCATCGATGGAACGATGATGGACATGTTGTAGCAGGTCAGCGTACTGAGAAATACGACTCGCACGTAGTACGGATCGTAGGTGGCGTTCTGTGTCGGATCGGGAAGCTGATTCGGCGGGGTTAGATCGGAACCCATGACCTCGATGATGTAGGCCTCGCCGGTTCCCGGGTTATAGACCGTGAAGCCATAGATCGGTTGATACAGCCGTTGGCCGAAGGTCACGGATTGGGTTGCCGTCGTGGCGATGTCGGCCTGTGCGACGCCCAGCACCGGGGCGAGGCTTTTGGTGATCGCGAGTTCGGCGGCGCCCTGCTGGCTTTGGAGAAGTTGAGCGCTTTGCTGCGCCTGGATCCCCTGGATCGATGTGTTGCCGAGAAAGCTGGGGTTGAGGTTCGTCACCATGGCGCCGGAAATCGCCGCCTGCGGCGTCACGGCGACGATCGATTGGTTGATCGTGGGATTCGGGACGACGCTGGTTGCGATGTCGGCCGTGTAGGGATTTGCCTGCTGCAGTGCGTCCGGGACCGTGATCAGCGCCGCGTTGGAGGAGTCGGACGCCGACTGGGCACCCGTCGTGGATGCGGCCGCATTGAGAATCCCCAGTATGGTACTGGTGATCTGCTTGAATTGGCCGAGATCCACGCTCTGATCCGACGTCGCGTAGGGGAACGCGTAGATCGGCCACAGCGTCATTTCATTTTGGTTGGTGTCGAGATACATCTGCATCGGCTCTTGCGCCTTTGCCGTCTGGAGACCGATCCTGGCGGTATCCACTTGTGCCTGGTTGATGCGGGCTTGCTGGTCGGCACCGGTATATTCGACGTCGAGATAGGGGTTATGGCGGTTGGCGAATTGCCAGAATTGCTTTTGCGGCCAGTAGACGGGCGGATAGGGCAGCGAGTTGGGATCGAAGCCGAGGTCGCAGAGATTGATGACGCTGAGCATGTAGCGCGTGCTGCCGATGACCACGCTGTCGTCTTCGGGCACGAACACGTATTTGAGCTTTGTTCCCATCTGGACCTGCCGCACGAGGCCCATCAGAAGCCTGCACGGCGCAAAGGCCTTCGAAGTCGTATCGTCCGGCGCGGAATTGATCACTGCGCTGGCAAGGAAAACGTTCGCCTGGCTCAGCGAGCCGATGGCGGCGGTATCGACGTTGATATTCGAATAGACGAAGAGCGAGCTGTCGGTGATCTGGAGCTGATAATCGGGAACGCCGCTCGCTTCCGCGTCGAGGGTCATGGTGCCGTTGAAGCTTGCTCCCGGCAATTGCGAAGGGGCGACAGTCAGGAAAACCGGCACGGACCACACGACCATCTGAGCGGCGCCGCCAATGAAGCTGCCGAAGTACAGGTCACCTGGCTGCGGGGTCGATTTGTCGGTCGGTGCCGGGGTGGCAACAGAGATATTTGCGCCGACAATCGTTTGTGTCGTATCCAGAATGGTGTACTGACTGTTCGGCTCGCCGATAGTCAGGCAAACACTGTACGAATTTCCTTGCAGTACGCCTTGCGTGCCGACCGCCGGCGCCGGCAGCGTGAGTTGCAACTTGGGATACAGCTGGACCGACGATGTGGTCGCGCCGTAGACCATCGCTCCCACGAAGGTGTGGCTTGCATCAGGAGCGGCGGCGGCGGCGAGCACGGCCGAAGCGGACGATCCATCCGAACCCCGGACCGTCAAACTCGTTCCGGTTACGGACAACACATAATACAGTCCGGCGGTGAACGGGACGCCGGCGGTTGCAGTCGACAGGTCGTACGGGGCGAGGGCGGGTTTGGCGCGGCTCATGAGGTTGGCGACCGTGCCGGCGGCGGCTTCGAACGCGCTACCTGATCCGAGATTCTGCTGCGGAAAGTTTGTCCCGATCTGCACGCTTGCGATGCCCGTCCCGTCCAGGGCCTCGCGCGGAATGGCGGCGGTCAGTCCGGCCTGCACGGTCACCGGGGCGAGCTGAACCGGGCTGGGAGCCTTGGCGCCCGCGCCGATGACCTGCTGAAGGCCGGTGCCCGTCGCACCGCTGACGCTGATGGCACGCGGTGGGGCAACCGCGGCCCCAGGGATGGCTGCGGCAGGTGTGGCGGCGCGGGCGACAACTTCCGCCGGCCGGCTGGCCGCAAGGACCGGGACAGGCGCGGGAACCGGAGGTGTGGTTGTCACGGTGACAAGCACCGGCACCGCCAGATGGTCCACGATCGGGCCGGCAGGTGCCGAACTTAGGGCAAAATCGAGCGCCGCCGCCGTTACGGCCAGACCGGCGCCGCTGTCGGTATTCCTGGCGGCAATCGCGGTGTCCAGCAACGCCACGAGCCGGTCCGGCGAATAGAGGTAGGTTGCCGCTGCAAGGCTGCGCATCACGTTCTGCAGCGAGCCGCCATTGAGGAAGGGACGCGTGGGATCGTAAATCGTGACCGGCGCATCGAGCGGCACGGAAGCGGCGGTGAAGTTGGAATTGTTCGATCCGAAGTCGTAGATCGGCACGCCGAGGCACGTGGTCCAGGTGGCATCGCGGTAAAAGCCGATGATCTGCTGATTTGCAAAGACACTCGCCGGTGAAGCTGCCGTATAGGTCAGCGACATGATTCCGGCCTCGACCTTGGGAGCAAGCGTCGAAATCGTTGTGACGGTTGCAGGACCCGAACGAATAAGTCGTGAAGGTGCGCCCCTGGGCGGAGACGACCGTGGTGATGCCCAGCTTGAGCGCTGTGGCGTTTGCGTCGTTGTATCCCGGACCACCCGGAAAGACCACGGTTTGACCGTGATGAACCGTCTGGCCGGCCATTGTGGTTGCGGTGTCGAATTTACTGACGCTGTAATTGCCTGCCGAGATCTGGTCGCGGGTATAGTATAGCGGCAGAATGAAGGTGGTGGCACCGAGAGTATTGTATTGTGTCACGTCATAGACGAGGGCTGTCATGATCGGCACGATGACGGGGTCATCGTTGTAGATCTGCTCGTTGTGGGCCTGGATGAAGTCACCAAGCGGAACGATCTGGGAAACGGCGGAACCGAAAACGATCGACCGCAAACCGGTAGCGGGATCGTAGCCGCTTCGGATGCTGGCGACATTCGGATTTGGGGTGAGATCGGTGCTGGTCTGTCCCGGAACGTAACAGTACTTCACCGACGCAAATATTGGGCTCGCCGAGAGAGCGAGATACAGCTGTTGGATTCCGTCATCAGTGTTCGGATAGGACGTGCCGCCCGACATGGGCGCCGTCGAATTTGCGTCGGTCGCCAGCGTCAGTCGAAACATGTTCCCGACGCGGAAAATCATGAAAAGACGCGTGGCGCCCAGTAGCGAGTACGGATCGACATCCGACCCGACGAGGGACGACCCGAAACGCTGGGGTGCATTGCTCGCGTCGTAGGTACGGCTTGCTCAGCCAGTTGAGCGCGCTGTAGAGCCATGCCGGCGCCCAGGCCTGCTGAGACCTCCAGGGCGGCAGCGTCCCGACGTAGCGGGCCGGCAGCGCCTGCACTGTCGGGGTTGCGACCGGAAGGACGATCTGGGTGGCATTCGGATCAGATGTTTCAACCATGCGATTCCTCCCATCAGCGGCGGCGCGGCGGTCGGCAGGACTGACCGGTCAACGTCGCTGGGCTATTATCCTGTGGCCACGCGAAGACCGGATTGCAGCGGCATCGGAGTCCAGGTGATGCGCAAGACGCAGAAGCGACCCGCGGGGAGTGATGACAATCGAGCGTTCGATCGATCCCGCAAGGCTGACGCTAAGCTCTTCCCAAATCCCTCGGCCTGTTCTGTTGCGCCCTGTGGGAGCACCAGACGAACGCGCGAGGCACTCCCGACGGCCTGGGCCGGGCGCACCGCATGTCGTGGAGTTGGACTGGCCTACGTCATGGTGACATTGACGCCGATCCTGGTTGCCAACCGAAAGCGACACGGCATGCCGTCGCCATCAACCTTGCCGGTCATTTGTTTCGCCGTGTAGTGACCTGGCTCACACCTTGGGCACAGAATCCGGTCCAAAAAAGCAACCACTCGTCGCCCGCGGTGGTCAGCGACCCGTGCCTCCGCAGCGAGCCACGGAGAACGGATCGAAGGCGAAGCAAGCATGGTGAGCCAATGCTCGTCAAGAACAGAATGCCCGAACAGACCAGTGGATCGCGTGTGCACTTGATGTAGCGCCACTATTGCGAGCCTCCCCTGAAGTCAGGGACAGTCTGTGCGCCTAATGTGCCAAACGGCAGCCTTGCATGCTATCATTACTTTGCATGTGTGAAACTGGCCTCTGACGCTGAAGGAAAATGACGATGTCAGGAAATCTCGATGCGGCAAAGTTGAAGGATTTGGCGATCTCGATGTGGCGGCGAGGCGGCATGGATACATTGATCAAGGTTGCTCCGCGAGGCTTGATACCAAACCCTGCCTACGCAGCGGGATATTGCACGACATTCAAATATGTCGTCGGTCGCACTCCCACCGAAATTGAGGAAAGCGTCGGCCTTGCGAAGGGCAGCAAGCTCGTGGGTGGTGCGGACGTGTTCATCGTCGATCCGCTGCCCCAGCCAGCACAATTTGAATTGCGTGGCTATTCACAGTGTCCTGCCGGCGTGGCGACAAATACGCCAGCATACATCCCGCATCCCGGTTACCCGCCGGGGCTAGGGGTGCCGCAGTGGGAGCTTCTCGGTTATCCCCAGACAGGTCTGAAGTGGATCGCCAGCGTCGCACCGGGCCAACGCTTCAGTTATCAGGCATCACTGCTGCCTGCGCGACCTTGAACCGATGCATTCCAGTTTGTCCCGGTAGCTCGACTGCCGATCATGCGGCTGGGTTTGCGGCCTGCGCGCAGGCAAGTGCCGTTGCGTGAGCGATCGCCAACCAGACAACAATGGCAAGCGCGACGGGTGGATGATCGTTCCGTCGAAAATATCAATGTGATGCTTCATGACCGCTGGCACTGGCTCGCAACCCACGGCAGAAGAAGGCGGCAAATACCTCTGCGACTTCCTGTGCAGTACGCGGTCCACGGTCCTGTACCACCGGGACACCCAGTTTATCGCGCCAAGAATGGCAAAGCCGACCAGGCTGACATCCTGTTCAACGAACTCGCCCTGCGCAATTCCCTCATCGATCAGGGATCGCACGCCTTGTTCGAACCGGTCGCGCAGCGTGACGTATCGACGCCGCTGCGATCTCGTCAGATTGTCCAAATCCGTCAGCACCACGGCGCCATACGCTTCATCGGTGATGCTGCGGATGTGACGCACCAGCAGCGTGTGAAGTTTTTCACTTGGCGGCGCCGCGATCATGCGCACTTCATCCAGGGCCGCAAGGCTGTGTTCCATGGCCTTCATGTGGAAATGAAACAGGATGTCCTGCTTGCTCTTGAAATAGTAATACAGATTGCCTTTGGTCATGCCGAGCCGATCGGCGATGTCTTGCATCTTTAGCGACGACAACTGCCGTTCACGCAGGTATTCGCCGAGTGTGCGAAGGATTTCGTCCCGTCGCTGCTCGACGCTCATTCCCAGATCCCAGCGCTGCCTGCGCGCCGGCTCAGACATTGTCATGCGCCCCGGTGCGGCGTCTCACGTCGCGCTTTGCCGAAGGATCAACACCGTCTTGTCGATCTGGTAGACCGTTTCGTTCCGCTGATTGAGCAGATGATCACGGAACACGACGATGCCACGTTTCGCGTTGGACGTCGGTTTCTTTTCCAACACCTCGACTTCCGTCCGCACGGTATCCCCTGGTCGCACGGGGGCGAGGAACCGGCCACGATCGACCGCCAGCAAACCGTCCATCGTGGTGCGGAACAGGCTCTCCGTCATGCCGGTCGAGATCGACATGATCATTGAACTGGGAACGATGCGTCCACCGTAGCGCGTCTGCCTGGCGTACTCCTCATCGATGAACAATGGCACATGATAGCCGACCAGGGCACAGAACAGCGACAGATCGCCCTCGGTAATGGTGCGGCTATAAGTCGGATAGCGGGCGCCGACGTCGAATTCCTCGAAGAACCGGCTCATGACGCGCCGCCGCGCAGCACCGCTACGGCGGAGATTTCGATCAGCGCATGCTCGCGCAGCAGGCCGGCCACCTGCACGCCGGTCGAGGTCGGCCGCGCCGTCTTGAAGAACTCACGCCGCACGGTCGCGGTGGCGCTGTAATTCTCCGTCGTGGTGTAGAAATCGGTGGTCTGCACAATATCGTCGCAGGATCCGCCAACTGCCTTCAGCAGCGCCTCGAACTTGCGGAAGATCTGTCGCGTCTGCTCGACAATATCGCCCGGCGCAGTGATCGTCCCGGTGTCGTCGGTGCCGGTCGTGCCGGACAGCCACACCGTATCGCCGACCCGCAGAGCCGGGACGTAGGTATAGCGATCGGACCATGCGCCGGCGGTCACGGCTTCGCGGTCGTTGCTCATCGACGTCAGTCCTTCTGCGCGCGCACGCTGTATAGGTGAAAGCCTTCCAACAGCGTCTCGTTGCGCTGGTTGCGGATGCTGGTCGCGAACCTGATGAAGTTGCGCTTGCCCTCGGTCCATACGCTTTCCACGATCAGACGCGGATAGATCGTGTCGCCGACGCAGGCTGGCTTGAGGAACCGGCTGCCCTGCTCGACAAAGATGAAGCCATCCAGCTTCGGCGAGGCCGGCGTCGCGCCGAGAGCGGTCATCGCTGCCATCAGCAGACCGTGCGCCAGCGGTTTCTCGAACCCCATCGCCCGCGCGTACTCGACATCGTAGTGGATCGGGTGGCTGTCGCCGGTCAGGCCGGCAAAAAACAGGAAATGCGCATCGGTGAGCGTCTTCGAGGGACTTCGATCACATCGCCCGGCTTCAGCTCGTGGCCCGGCATATCCGCCCGCTGCGTTCGTTGAACCATCGGTCAAATAGTAGCGGTGGGGACCCGGGGCATGTCAACTCGCGTGCAAGATATTAAATCTCTGATGTGCCGAAATCTGCTTGACGAGGCGATGGAGGCGCCGCAGTCTTTTGAACCGAGGGTCAAAAACAGGGGCGGGCCGGGGCGCGCGCCCGCCAGTGCAATCGGGGAGTTCGGTCGATGGTCAGACTTGGGCGTGCAATCCTGTCCGCTGTGCTCGGTGCGAGCCTGTCGCTTGCACCAGCCTGGGCGGAAACCGGGGTCACCGACCACGAAATCATCATCGGCGCATTTGGCGTGCTGACCGGCCCGACGTACGACTACGGCAAGGTCGTGTTCGATGGCGCTGAAACAATCTACAACGAGGTCAATGCTGCGGGCGGCATCAACGGCCGCAAGATCCGCTACGTGCGCGAGGACGATCAGTGCAAGGCCGACGCGGCGGTGCCGGCGGTGCGCAAGCTGATCTATGAAGACAAGGTGTTCATGATCAACGGCGGCGCCTGCTCCAACGCGGCACTCGCCGCCATGCCGGAAATCGTGCGCGCCGACATTCCGTGGGTGATCACCGACGCCACCGCGCCGCAGCTCACCGATCCGCCCAACCCCAACATCTTCACGACCTTCCAGGTCGGCTGGATGGAGACGGCGGCGCAACTGCAGCGGGCGCTGGAACTCGGCGGCAAGAAAATCGCCATCGTTCGCCAGCACGACGCCTGGGCCGCAAGCCGCTACCAGCCGCTGCTGGATGCCATGGCCAAACGCGGCATCAAGGCAGTCGCCGATGAGGAAGTGGCGCCCGATGTGGCGGACACCACCGCGGTCGCGCTGCGCCTGCAGGCCGCCGGCGCCGACTCTGTCCTGCTGCTGCTGTTTCCGCAGGCAGCCACCGTGCTGATGCGCGACATGTACAAGATTGGCTACAAGCCGCTGGTCATCGGCGGTTCGCCGCTTGGCGAGGTCTCGGAAATGCAGCACGCCATCGGCATTCCCGGCGCAACCGATCGGTTTGAGGGACTGGCACCCACCAAGTCGCTGGACGACCCGGCGGTGCAGAAATACCGCCCACTGCTCAACAAATATTTCCCGAACGCCGAACTGACCCCGTGGCACCTGCTTGGCATCGCGTCCGCACAGTTCGTCGTTGCAGCGCTCAAGCAGGTCGGGCCTGACCTTACGCGTGCGAAACTCGCGACGGTGCTCTCCACCATGTCGCTTTCCCCGGACGTTTATGCCGGCCCGATCAAGTGCACGCCCACCGACCATCAGTGTTATCGCACGGTCGCCTGGTACGGCATGGTCGACGGCAAGATGAAGCAGGTCGGCGTGACCACGCTGCCATAGCAGCCACCCAGAGCAGCCAGCCAGAGTAGTCAGATGGAGCGCGCGCCCTGTTCCCCTTCCTGCTGACCAGCGGGCTTACCACCGGCGGCATCTACGCCATGGTGGCGTTGGGACTGGTCGTGGTCTATCGCTCGACCGGGCACATAAACTTCGCCCACGGCGAGCTGTTGATGATTGGCAGCTTCCTCGCCTACAGCTTCATCACGCAGTTCCACATGGTCTACGTCGTGGCGCTGTTGCTCGCCGTCGTGCTGAGCTTCCTGCTGGGTGCGGCCACCGACCGTTTCGTCTATCGCCGGCTGGCGCGCAGCCACGACACCACGCTGGTGCTCGCCACTGTGGGGCTGTCGTTTCTGTTGAAGGGCATCAGCCGGTTTCTTTGGGGTGGCCGCGGCGAGTATCTTACGATCCCGCCGATCATCGACCCGGCTCCGATCTTTGTCTTCGGCATACCGGTGCTGGCCCAGCAGCTCGTCATACTGGCAGCCGCGATCGTCATCATGTTGGCCTGCCTGGTGTTCTTCCGCGCGACGCTGGCCGGCAAGATGATGCAGGCAGTGGCGGAGAACCCGCTCGCCGCCTACCTGGCCGGCATTCGCGTGGAGCAGGTGCGCACCTGGACCTGGGGCGCCGGCGCGGCGATCGCCGGCGCGGCGGGCGTGCTGATCGCGCCGTTATCGCTGCTGACGCCAGACATGGGGTTCAGCCTGCTGATCAAGGCGTTCGCCGCCACTGTGCTTGGCGGTCTCGGCAGCGTGCCCGGAGCCATCGTAGGCGGCTTCAGCGTCGGCCTGATCAAATCATTGGCCGGCGGCTATATCTCCACGTCGCTGCAGGATGTTTCCGCCTTCATCATCATCATGATCGTGCTCACCGTGCGGCCCTCCGGCCTGTTCGGCGCCTACCGGTTGCGGCGGGCATGAGCGCATGGCGGGCATGAGCACATGGCCGGCATGAGCGGATGGCCGGCATGAGCGGATGGCCGGCATGAGCGGGTTCTGGCGCCTGATGCTGGCTTGCCTACTGCTGGCCGCGCTGCTGCCGCTGGTAGCGGATCGCTATACCTTGTTCGTCGGCAACGCGATGCTCGTGCAGGTCATTCTTGCCGTCGGCCTCAATCTGCTGGTCGGCTATGCCGGACTGCTCGCCTTCGTCAACGGCGCGCTGTTCGGTATCGGTGCCTATGCCGTGGCATTGCTGCGCGACACATTGCATGTGCCGTACTGGCTGGCCCTGCCGGCCGCGGGTTTGGTGGCAATGATCGTCGGTGTAACCGTGGCACTGCCGGCGCTGCGGCTCTCCGGACTTTACCTCGCACTTGCCACCATCGCGTTCGCTCAGTTCGCACTCTGGGCCTTCATGCATTGGGACCCGCTCACCGGCGGGCCATCGGGCATCAAGGTGTTGCCGATCGAGTTCAGCCCACTGCCGATTTCGTCCGGGCTGGGGTTCTACTACCTCTCGCTGCTGGTCGCGGCGGCGATCTGCTGGCTGACGCACAACTTGCTGCGTTCGCGCATCGGTCGTGCTTTTGTCGCCATCCGTGAAAGTGAAACTGCCGCCGAATCGATGGCGATCGATGTCACCCGCACCAAGACCCTGGCCTATGCGCTGGCCGCACTGTACGCCGGCATCGCCGGAGGACTGTTCGCGCCGCTGCTCGGCCTGGTGGTGCCCGAGAGCTACGATCTGTTCCAGGTCGTCTTCCAGTTCGCCATGGTGGTGGTTGGCGGCCTTGGCTCGCTCGCCGGTGCGGTACTCGGCGCGGCGCTGATGGTATGGCTGCAGGAAGGACTGCGCGCCTTCAAGGATCTGCAGGAGATCGCATTCGGCGGCCTGATCCTGCTGACCGTGCTGTTCCTGCCGGGTGGCGTCGCCGGCTTGTTGCGTAACCGGCTGGGCTGGCGCGAACCGCTGCGCCGACCAGTGCCACGCGGCCTGATGCGGCCGCGCTAGAGCATGCCAGCACTCGAGACACGCGGCGTGTCGATTGCGTTCGGGGGTGTCGTGGCGCTCGATCGCGTCGATCTCACCGTCGCGGACGGCGTCATCCACGGCATCATCGGTCCGAACGGCGCGGGCAAGACCACGCTGCTGAACGTCATCACCGGGATTGCGCGGCCGGACACCGGCGACATTCTGCTGCATGGCAGCTCGATCGTCGGGCTGAAGGCGAACCTGATCGCCGCCGCGGGTATCAGGCGCACCTTCCAGACCAGCCTGCTGTGCAAGGGCATGACGGTGCTGGAGAACGTCATGGCCGGCCTGCACGTGAAGCTGCGTGCCGGCATGCTGGCCGCCGCACTCGGCCTTCGCGCGGTGTGGCGCGACGAGCAGGATGCGGCCGACGCCGCCCACGCCGCGCTGGATTATGTCGGCGCCGGCGCGCTCGCCGAGCGTGACGGCGGGGAGCTGTCGTTCGGCCAGCAGCGCATTGTCGAGATCGCCCGTGCACTGGTCAGTGAGCCGCGCGTGCTGCTGCTGGACGAGCCGGCGGTCGGTCTGAGTCCGGATCGAGTGACGCAGCTCGACGCACTGCTGCGTCGCATCCGCGACGATCGCGGCGTTACCATCATCATGATCGAGCATGTCATCAGACTGGTGGTCGACGTCTGCGACCGCATCACGGTGATGAGCTCCGGCCGTCCCATCGCCGAAGGCACTGCCGACGAGGTGACGCGCAATACCGAGGTGATCGAGGCGTATCTGGGATCCGCATTGAATGCTGTCGATCGGCGCGCTTGAGGTCTGGTACGGGACGACGGAGATCCTCCGTGACGTCTCGTTCGAATGTCCCCCACGATCAGGTGGTGGCGCTGCTTGGCGGCAACGGCGCGGGCAAGACGACGCTGCTGCGCACCTTGAGCGGCATCGTCAAGCCGCGCCGCGGCCGGATCGAATTTGACGGCGTCTCCATCGCGGGTCTGCCGCCACGCAGCATCGTCACGCGCGGCCTCGTGCAGGTGCCGCAAGGCCGCTTCGTCTGGCCGGGGATGACCGTGCTGGACAATCTGCTGCTGGGTGCCGTCACGCGCCACGACAAGGCGGAGGTCCGCGCCTCGGTCGACGACGCTTTCATGCTGTTTCCCACCTTGCACCGGCGCCAGGCGGATCGCGCCGGCCTGCTCAGCGGCGGCGAACAGCAGATGCTGGCGATCGCGCGCGCGCTGATGGCCAAGCCGCGCATGCTGCTGCTGGATGAACCGTCGGCCGGGCTGTCGCCGCGCATCATCGGTGAGATGGTCGACGCACTGCGCGCCCTGCATCAGCGCGGGCTGGGCGATGCTGCTGGTGGAACAGAATGTCGGCCTGGCGGGCGCATTGGCCAGCACGGCCTACGTGCTGGCCAACGGCGCCATCGCATTCGAAACGGACGGCGCAAGCCTGGCGTCCAATCCGCAAATCATCCGCAGCTACCTGGGACAATAACGGAGCCTGTGCATGCTATGGGTCGGCATTGACGTCGGCGGAACCTTCACCGACGGCGTTGTTTACGACGATGCGACGCAACGCTTCACGTTCGCCAAGGCGGCGTCCACGCCGGGCTCGCCGACCGACGGCGTGCTCGCGGTGCTGGATATGCTCGATTGCCGGGACCTGGGCGCGGTCGCGCGCGTGTGCCACGGCGTTACCATCGGCACCAACGCGATCCTGGAAAAGAAGGGCGCCGAAGTCTGGATGCTGGTCACGCGCGGCTTCCGCGACGTGCTGGAGATAGGCCGGACCAACCGTCCGGTGCTGTATGACCTGCGCACGTTGAAGACGCCGCCACTGGCGCCGCGCACGCACACACTGGAAGTGACGGAGCGCCTGTTGTTCGACGGCAGCGTGCGCCAACCGATCGACGCGGCGCAGGTCGATGAATGTCTGGCTGGCATTCCGGACCGACCCGATGTCGCCGTCGCGATATGCTTCCTGCACAGCTATGCCAATCCGGCGCACGAACAGCTCGCGCTGGCCTGCGCCGAGGCCGCGCGTCCGGGCGGCTTCGTGTGCACATCATCCGACGTTCTGCCGCAGTTCCGCGAGGTGGAGCGTTTTGGCACCACCGTGCTGAACGCCTATATCGGTCCGCTGATGCAACGCTATCTCGATACGCTGAGTGACGCGTTGCGGCAGCGATCGTATCGCCACGACGTGTTCATCATGACATCGAACGGCGGCGTTTCCACCGCTGATCGGGCCAAGCGCCTGCCGGTCGCGACTGTGCTGTCCGGCCCGGCCGGCGGTGTTGCCGCCGCGGTGCGGCTCGGCGAGCAACGCGGTTTCGCCAATCTGATCACCTGCGACATGGGCGGCACCAGCACCGATGTCTGCCTGATCGAGCAGTTGCGGATACCGGTAACGGATCAGCAGCGCATCGGTGACTACGCCAACCGGACGCCGCAGATCGAGATCAATGCGGTTGGCGCCGGCGGCGGTTCGATCGCCTGGCTGGCGCCCGGCGACATCCTGATGGTGGGTCCGCAAAGCGCCGGCGCCGATCCAGGGCCGGCCTGCTATCGCAAGGGTGGCACTGAACCCACCGTCACCGACGCCAATCTCGTGCTCAACCGGTTGTCACCGGAATCACCGCTGGCCGGCGGCCGCGTCGCGCTCGATCTCGCGCTGGCGACGCAGGCGGTCACCCGGCTGGGCCGGAGCATCGGCCTCGACGCGCCAACGTTGGCTGGTGGCATCATTCGGATTGCCGTGGCGCGCATGGTCTCTGCGATCAAGGAAATTTCCATCGCGAATGGATATGATCCGCGCGACTTCAGCCTGCTGGCCTATGGCGGCGCGGGGCCGATGCATGCCACCGCCATTGCAGACGAGTTGGAGATGACGCGCGTGCTGGTGCCGGTGGGGCCGGGCAACTTCGCTGCGTTCGGCTCGATGATTTCCGATCTGCGCCGCGACTATGCGCGCACGCGCACGGTCAATCTGGCAACCGCCGCGTGGTCGGATCTTGACGCGGTGTTCGCCGAGATCGAGGCGCAGGCGCGGCGCGACCTGCTGGCGGAGGGCGTGCCGGCTTCGCGCATCGTACTGTCGCGCACCGCCGGCATGCGCTACCTTGGACAGTCGTGGGAACTGCACGTGGAACTGCCGGCATCGATCGACTCGGTCGCCGGCATGCAGGCGGCATTTGCCGACGTGCACGACCGGCGCTTCGGACATCGCAGTTCCGGCAGTGTGGAAATCGTCAACTTTCGTTTGGTGGCGCGCGGCGAGGTGGACAAGCCGGAACCGCCGCCATGGCCGACCGACTTCACGCTGGCCGAGGCGGCATTGGATGCGCGTCAGGTGTGGTTCGATGGCGCCTGGCTCGACACGCCGGTCTATGACCGCGCGCGCCTGCCGGCGAACCTGCGCATGTCCGGCCCAGCTCGTCTTCGAGGAAGGCGGCGCGACCACAATCGTGCCGCCGCGCTGGTCGGCCGTCGTGCTGGATCACGGCGAACTGCTGCTGGAAAGGGACTGAGCCATGCCAGATACCGCCATCGGTATCGATCCGATCACGCTTGAGGTCATCTGCGAAAGCCTGATCGCCGTGGTGCGGGAAATGCGTGCCACGATCATCCGTGCGTCGTACTCCTCGGTGATCTATGAGTTCGACGACTTCTCCTGCGCGTTGTTCGGTCCCGACGGCGAGATGGTGGCGCAATCCTGGGACCATCCCGGTCATGTGCTGCCGCTGCCCTGGGGCGTGCGCTGTGCGTTGCAGGATTTCGCCGGCGACCTGCATCCGGGCGATGCGATCCTGTTGAACGATCCATACCGCGGCGGCACTCATCTCAATGACGTAACGTTGCTATGTCCAGTGTTCGACGACGCCGGCAAGCTGATGTTCTTCCCCGCGGTGCGGGCGCATTGGGTGGATGTCGGCGGCATGGTCCCCGGCAGCTACTCGGGCCTGTCCAGCAACATCTATCAGGAAGGCGTGCGGATCCCGCCGATCAAGATCATCTCGCGCGGCGAGGTCAATCGCGCCGCCATGATGCTGCTGATGGCCAACATGCGCGTTCCCGAGGAACGTGAGGGCGATTTCCACGCCTCACTCGGCGCCTGCAAGGTGGCGGAGCAGCGCATCCACAGGCTGGTGGCGAAATACAGCATGGAAAAGGTGCGCGAGGCGGTGCGCATCAACCTCGATCGGACCGAGCGGCGGTTGCGCGACCGCATCCGGGAACTGCCGGACGGCGATTACCTGTATGAGGACTATCTGGAGTTCTACAATCAGGGACGGCTCGATCCGGTACTGGCGCGCATCAAACTGACGGTGGCCGGGGATCAGCTCATCGCCGATTTCGCTGGCACCAATCCGCAGGTCCCCGGCGTGGTGAACTGTTCGCTTGCGGTGGCCGGAGCGGGCGTGTTCGTGGCCGTGAAGGCGACGCTCGACCCCGGCGGCGCGGTGAATGAAGGTGCGTTCCGCCCGATCACGCTGAAGGCGCCGGAAGCATCGATCTTCGACGTGCGCAACGATGCGCCGGCCGGGCGCACACGGCGAGGTGCGCAAGCGCGCGGTGTCGCTGACAATGGGCGCGCTGGCGCAGGTGATCCCGGACCTGGTGAGTGGCGATCTGTGCGGCAGTTCGTTCCCGAATGCGATTGGCGGCTGGAATCGCCGACGCAATCGGCAATACGTCTATTACGAGTCGCCGGCCGGCGGGAATGGCGGCTTTGCCGGCGGCGACGGGCCGAATGCTTTCGTCAATATCGATTTCGGCAATCTGCCGTCGATCCACAACGTCGAATCGATCGAGAACGAAATGCCGCTGCTGGTGGAAGGTTGCGCGTTGCGCATCGACGGCGGCGGCGAAGGGCGGCAGCGCGGTGGCGTGGGCATGGTGCGCCAGATCCGCGTGATGGATGCGGAGGCAAGCTATTCGGTGCTGAGCGATCGCGCGGTGATCCCGCCCTGGGGCGTGCATGGCGGCGCCGGCGGCGCGCCGTATCATCTGTCGGTGGTGCGCGATGCAGACACCGTCACGTTCGACACGCCCGGCAAGGTGACCGGTTATCCGGTGTATCGCGACGATGTGGTGGTGATGCGTTCATCAGGTGGCGGCGGCTACGGCGATCCACTGGACCGCGATGCCGAGCTGGTGCGCCTTGACGTCGTGCACGGCTATGTGTCGGCGGAGCGCGCCGCCGCGGGGTACGGCGTGGTGCTGGATGCGCGGGATGCGGTGGACGCGGCGGCCACGGCGGCACGGCGTGCTGCGATCAGGCAGGGGCGGTTTCATCTGCGCGTGGTCGCGGATGATGCGCTCGACGCCTACATCGGCGCCAAGGGGCGGCGGCGCGTGGTGGATCTCTCGGGCGCGGATGCCGCGGCGTTGGGCGCGAAGGCGGGTGACCTGGTGGAACTGCTTGGGCGCCAATCCGGCACCACTGCGCGGCTGGGTGCGGATCGGTGAGGCGACAGAAGGTGAAGTGCGGCTCGACGAGTTCGCCCGCCGCGTGCTGCGGTGCGCCGACGGCGATGCGGTGCAACTGCGTCTGCTGGCCATGCCGCCACTGCCCAACGGGATGGCGGGCTGAGCCGATGCCAGCGCCTACATGGCAGCGCCTACAACCCGCGTAAACGCGCAATCATGTCGCGCTGGATCTGACTCGATCCGTCGCCGATCACGAACAGCCGCGCATCGCGCATGTGCCGCTGAATGTCGAAATCCATGGTCAATCCATAGCCGCCATAGACCCTCATCGCTTCGGATGTGACCTTCAGCAGCGTTTCGGTCGCGTGCAGATTGGCGACCGATGCTTCCTCGACACAGCGCACACCCTGATCGACCAGCCACGCTGCGCGATACACCAGCCAGCGCGCCGATTCCGTCTGCACATGCAGATCGGCGAGCAGGTGGCTGATCGCCTGGAACTTGCCGATCTTCTGGCCGAACTGTTCGCGCTGGCCGGCATAGGCGATGGCGTCGTCGATCACCTGGCGCGCCGCGCCGACGCAATATGCCGCCTGCGAGATGCGCGTCCGTTCCATCGTCGCCTTCAACAGGTCCCAGCCGCCATGCAGTGGTCCCAGCAACGCCGACCGCGGCACCCGGACATCATCGAAGTCGATCGCGTACAGGCCGCCGCAGGCACGCATGCCCAGCTTCTCGATCCGCCGATAGGAAATGCCCGGCGCCTTGGAATCGACCAGCAGCAGACTGATGCCGCGTCGCTTGGCCGCATCCGGATCGCTGCGGGTTACCACCAGCAGATAAGGTGCCTCGGCCGCGCCGGTGATGAACTGCTTCGATCCGTTGATGACGAATGTGTCACCGTCAAGCCGCGCGCGCGTGCGCACGGAGGCGGCATCCGATCCAGCGTTCGGCTCCGTCAGCGCGAAGGCGAACAACGCCGTACCCGCGACAATGCGCGGCAGGTAGAATTGTTGCTGTTCCGGCGTGCCGAACCGGATCAGTGCGAACGCGCCGAAGCCGATGGCGAAATTCAGCAACGAGGCGATGGCAAGTGACGTGCGGCCCAGTTCCTCCAGCAGCACGGTCGCATCGATGCAGCTGCCGCCGACGCCGCCGAACGCGGTCGGAATGACGATGCCGGTGAAGCCGAGAGCGGCCATCTTCGGGATGATTTCGGCGTGCGGCGCCGCGCCGGTGCGGTCAAGCTCGCGCAGCCATTCCGGCGTCAGTTCGCGTTTGGCGAAGCGGTGGACGGTGTCGCGCAGTGCGTCCTGCTCCGGCGTAAAGCCGAAGTTGAGCCCGCCGCTCATCGCCGATCCACCAGCCGCACCGCCTTGACCTGCACACCGGAATCGTAAATGGCCTGCGCCGCTTCGAACACCACGCGGGGTCGGACCTGAACCGCTGCCTGCGCCGCGATCACCAGCGCTTCGCGTCAGGCCATCGCGGTCCTCTGTCGTCGCAGAGACACGCAGAATCATTTCGTCCATGGAGAATGGGTCGGCCGGATTATGCCGGTCCAGCACCACCTGGAATTCGTCCACGCCCGGCACGCGCACGAATCGCATCGAACAGCACCGCGGGGTTGATCAGCATCCCTTTGACCTTCAGCAGGTCCTTGGTGCGGATCACCGGCCCGACGATGCGGTCGCCGCTACGTCCGCAATGCGGACAGGGTTCGTGCGACAGGCTGACGATGTCGCCGACCAGATAACGGATCAGCGTGGTGCCGCGGCGGTCGAGATGGGTGATGGCCAGCGCACCGCGCTCGCCGTCGGGCAGTCGGCGCCCGGTGTCAGGATCGACCACCTCGTGAAACAACAGTTCCGGCGCCGGATTATGCCAGTCGCCTTCTTCTCGGCATTGCGCCAGGCCGCCCAACTCGGTCGAGCCATAGCGATCGAAGATCACCGTGCCGCGCGCACCCAGGGCGCGCAGGCGCTGGCGCATGTCCTCACGCATGGCAGGCGTGCTGGCCTCCCCGGTGACGCCGCACATGCGCACGCTGGTAAAGTCGGCGTGCAGCTCCGCGGCCCGCATGATCACGCGGCGGACGTAGCTGGTGACGCCCCAGAGGATCGTGGCGTGATGCCGCTCGACCATCGCCACCGCCTCATCGAGGGAGCGCTGTACGGGGAAGCTGCCGAGTTTCGCCCCGGTGAGTGCGCCGGCGATCGCGGCACCCGATGCATAGGCGTTGGAGGCGGAGCGCACGAACGCACCCATCGGCGCCGCGGTGAGCGGAAACAGATTGGCGAGCATGTCCCGGTCGGTGACGCCGGAGATCTCCGCGACGCGACGCGCCTGAAACAGATAGGCCTGGTAGTCGTGCGTGGTGACATAGAGCGGCGTCGGATCGCCGGTGCTGCCCGTGGTGTAATTCACCTCCCACAAGGCGCGTTCGTGCAGCGGCAGATCGGGACAATGCAGACGGAACGCCTCCGGATCGGCCATCAGCGCGGATTTTGGTGTCAGCGGCAGATGTTCGAGGTCGGCAAGCGTGCGCACTGCACCGGCATCGATGCCAGCCGCCGCCCAATGCTTCCGATAGAAGGCGCTGCCGCGTGCGCAGAGCGCGATCTGCCTGGCGATCTTCTGGTTCTGCACTGCACGGATTGCCGCGAGCGGTTGTCGCATCAGGTCGCTGTCGGACATGGGACCCCACATGGAGAGTGCATGACGCTAGGCACGTTTGACCCACCGGTCAACGGTGGGTGGTGCAACGGGACCGCAATTGACTTGTGGGTCAAATTGCAGGTTAACTTCGCTGCCGTCGTTCCGTTGTCGGGATCCCCGCCATGTCCATGCTGCGTACGCCAATCTGCGATATGTTCGACATCGAAGTGCCGATTTTCGCCGCTGGCATGGGCGGTGTGACACTTGCGCCATTGGCCGGTGCAGTGTCGGCCGCAGGTGGGCTCGGCACGCTTGGTGCAACGTTCCACACGCCGGACGCGCTGCGCGAGGAGATCAGAGCGGTGCGCCGCATCACCGACCGGCCGTTCGGTGTCGGGCTGATGGTGCCGAACGATATCCCGGCGAACGTCGCCGATCGCAACATCCCGCCGTTCCCGGATTTCCTCGCCGATCTGCTGCCCGAAGTCGCGCATCTGCATGGCGAATCGCCGCCGCCGTTGACGCTCGAGCTTGCCAAGGCGCAGGTGGCTGTCGTGCTGGATGAACGCGTGCCGGTCCTGACCTCCGGATTAGGCACGCCGGAATGGCTGGTGGAGCAGGCCCATGCCGCCGGCACGAAGATCATCTCATTGGTCGGCAGTGCGCGCCAGGCGGTTCGGCTGGCCGCGATCGGCGTCGATTGCATCGTCGCACAGGGCATGGAGGCGGGCGGCCACGTGGGGTCTATCACCACGATGGTGCTGGTGCCGCAGGTCGTCCAGCTCGGTCGACGTTCCGGTGCTGGCCGCGGGCGGCATCATCGATGGCGCCGGCGTCGCTGCCGCGCTGGCGCTCGGGGCCCAGGGCGCATGGATCGGCACGCGCTTTTTGGCCACACCGGAATCCTCCGCGCATGACAACCACAAGCAGCGGATCCTGGAAGTGGACGAGGACGGCACCGTGGTGTCGCGCAGCTACACCGGCAAGACCAGTCGCGTGCTGAAGAATCGCTTCACCGACCGCTGGAAGGGTCATGAGGCAGACATCCTGCCGATGCCCTGGCAGCGCATCTGGGTGGAGCAACTGGTCGCGCCGGCCAAGGCGCACGGCATGGTGTCCATCGCCAACTTCCCGACCGGCCAGGGCGTCGGCGCGATCCGCGACCTGCCGCATGCGGCGGAGGTATTGCGGCGCCTGGTGGCGGAAACCATCGATGCCATCCGTAACGTTGGTCGCTGTGTCGTCGAATGACCTCTGCCGGAATCTTGCAGCAAATCCTCGAATTCTATCGGACGCGTGGATACGCCGCCCGCCTCGGAGCCGGCGCGCGGTGCGCTATTGTCGTGATCGATTTCAGTTGTGCGTTCACCCGTGGCGCCGCCGGATTCCCGGGCGGCGACTTTGCCGACGCGCTGGCGGCAACGCGGCGGTTGCTGGATTTCGGCAGAGGACGCGTGCCGATCATCTTCACCACGATCGCCTATGAACCCGACATGCACGACGCCGGCTTCTGGGCGGTGAAAGTGCCGTGGCTGCGCGCCTGTCAAATCGACGATGTCGCGGTGGAAATAGATCCCGTGCTGGCGCGCCAGCCGAGCGAACCGGTGATCGTCAAGAAATTTCCATCCGCATTTTTCGGCACCGACCTGCACGCAAGGCTACAGCAGGCGTGCGTCGACACGGTGCTGATTGCGGGCTGCACCACCAGTGTCTGCGTGCGCGCCACCGCTCTGGATGCCATGCAGCACGGCTATCGCCCACTCGTCGTGCGTGAGGCGGTTGGCGAGTTCGATGCCGCAATCCATGAGCTGCATCTTGCCGACCTGGATGCGCGCTATGCCGATGTCATCGGGCTAGACCAGGCGATGGATTGCATAGGGGCGACCGCAGGCGATGCTGTTCCATCGGGCGAGCTCGGCGCTCGTTCCGGAACTGGTCGTCGGAGTATTGAAGACGATGCGCACGCCGGCCGGGAAGAACAGTAAGTCTCGCCTGCTATTTCATGGTTCGGCAACTTGCGCCATGGTGCGCAGCCGTTGGCGAAACCCTATCGGCCTACTTCTCACCCTCGGTCAGTCCCGCGACGAACCAGCGCTGCATCAGGATCACCACCGCGATCGGTGGCAGCAATGCCAGCACGGCGGTCGCCATCACCGCGCTCCAGTCGGTCTGCGTCTCTACCCCGATCATCTTGACGATGCCGATGACAATCGTGTCGAGCCCAGGATCGGTGGCAACCAGCAGCGGCCATAGGTATTGGTTCCAGCCGTAGACGAACAGGATGACGAACAGCGCCGCGATGTTGGCCGCCGATACCGGTATCAGGATGTCGCGCAGAAAACGCAGCGGGCCGGCGCCATCCATGCGCGCCGCTTCGACCAGTTCGTCGGGGATCGCGATGAACACCTGGCGGAACAGCAGCGTGGCGGTGGCCGATGCGATCAACGGCACCGTGAGCCCGGTGAAGCTGTTGATCAGCCCGAAGTCGGACATTACCGCATAGGTCGGGATGATGCGCACTTCCACCGGCAGCATCAGCGTGATGAAGATCAGCCAGAACGCCGTGCGGCGAAACGGGAAGCGGAAGAATACCACAGCATAGGCGGACAGGATCGAGATCACGATCTTGCCGCAGGCAATGCCGAGTGCCATGCCACCGGAAACCAGCAGCATGTGCCAGACGGGTTCGGTGCCCATGGAACCGTTCAGCAGCACATGCGGGTAGATCGCCAGCCCGGAGAGGCGGGGCATCAGTGACAGTTCGCCGCGGGTGATCGCGCCGGAATCCTGGGTCGAGCCCGCCAGCACCAACCAGACCGGCAGCGCGAACAGCAGCACGCCTATGCCCAACACGATGTGCGCCAGCCAATCGGGGCGGCCGCCACCCCAAACCTTCTCCGCTTTGCGGGCGAGGGGCTGCTGAACTTCCTCATCCGCCACGCGGGGAAGGGTTGGGATGGGAGCGGTACTCATGTGTTGGTCCGCCGGCCCATGAAGCGGAACTGGATCGAGGTCAGCGCGATCACGCCGACCATCAGCACCACCGACTGCGCCGACGATGAGCCGAGATCGAGATTCACCACGCCATCGCGATACACCTTGATCACCAGCGTCTCGGTATCCTTGCCGGGGCCGCCGTGCGTCAGCGCGTAGATCGTGCCGAACGTATCGAACGCGGCGTAGACCAGGTTGACCACAATCAGGAAGAATGTGGTTGGCGCCAGCAGCGGGAACGTCATGGTGCGGAAGCGTCGCCAGCCCTTGGCGCCGTCCATCCGTGCCGCTTCGGTCACCGCGCGCGGGATCGATTGCAGGCCGGCCAGGAAGAAGATGAAATTGTAGCTGACCTGCTTCCATGCGCTGGCGAGTATCACCATCAGCAGCGCCTGGCCGCCGTTGATGTTGTAGTCCCACGGCATGCCGTGCGCGTTCAGCCAGCGGCCGAGCAGCCCGACCTGCGGGTTGAGAATGAACAGCCAAAGCACGGCGGAGATCGCCGGTGCGATGGCGTAGGGCCAGATCAGCAGCGTGCGGTAGATCGCCCGGCCGCGGATCTCATGATCGGCGAACACCGCCAGCAGCAGCGCGAGGCTCATCGACAGCAGACTGACGGCGGCGCAGAACACCAACGTTCGGATAATGGAGCCGACATAGAGCGGGTCGGAGAACAGGTCGGTGAAGTTGGCCAATCCGACGAAGGTGGAGCCCAGGCCGAACGGATCCTGCTGCGTCATGCTCCACCAGATGGCTTCCGCGGCTGGCCAGAGAAAGAAGAACACGGTCAGCAGAAGCTGCGGCAGCACGAGCACCACCGGCAAAAACCAGCCATCAAAGATGGTGCGGCGTTCCATCTGGGGCGACTATCGACCCCTGCCCCGAGCCGGCACGGGGCGGGCGAGTGTTGCATTCGTATATACTACCCCGCCACTTTCGGCAGGGAGTTGGGAGAAGACGCCGCCGCTCACGCCTTTATCGACTTCTGGAATTCGCGCAGCACCTTGTTGCCGCGAGACACCGCACTGTCCATCGCCTGCTGTCCCGTCTGGCCGCCTTGGAACGCCTTTTCCATTTCCTCGTAGATGATGTTGCGAATCTCGACCAGGCGGCCCAGCCGCAGCCCCTTGGAATTGTTGGTGACCGTGCCGCGCGTGAGTTGCAGCACCGGCAGGTCCGCGCCGACATTCTTCGCGTAGAACCCCTGCTTCTGCGACAGCTCGAAGCCGGCCAGCGTCACCGGAACATAGCCGGTGTGCTGATGCCAGTACGCATCGTTGTCCGGTTTGCCGATGAATTGCAGGAACGTCGCCACCGCCTTGTATTCCGCCGGTGTCCGGCCAGGCGCTGTCATCGTCCACAGGCTCGCGCCGCCGATGATCGAATTCAGCGGCGTCTTGATCAGTTCCGGATCGTACGGCAGATACGCCTCCGCCCAATCGAACTTGGCGCTCTTCACCAGATCGCCGCGTTCGCCCGACGAGTTGAAGTGCATGCCGGCCTTGCCGGAGATCAGCAACTGGTCGGGCAGGTTGTCGCGACCGGCGTATTTGAACGTGCCGTCCTTCGACATCGCCAGCAGCCGATCCACATGTTTCACGTGTGCCTTGCTGTTGATTTCCAGCTGCGTGTCCAGCCCCTCGAACCCATCGGCCTTGCTGGCGAATGGAATGTTGTGCAGTGCGCTGTACTGCTCGAGCTGTATCCAACTGAGCCACGAACTGGTCACCGGGATTTCGGCCGCATCCTTCGCCTTGATGACCTGCGCCGCCTTCACCACGTCCTGCCATGTCGCCGGTGGCTTGTCCGGATCCAGGCCGGCCTTGCGGAACGCATCCTTGCTGTACCACATCACCGCGGTGGACGAATTGAACGGCATCGACGCCATCCGCCCGTCTGCCAGGCTGTAATAGCCGCGCACCGATGGGATGTAGGTCTTCGGGTCGATCGCCGCGCCGGTCTGCTTGGCCAGTTCCCAGGTCTGCATCACCGCCTTGCCGGCGGCCAGCATCGTGCCGGTGCCGACCTCGAAGATCTGCGCGAGATGCGGCGCCTGGCCGGCGCGCGACGCGGCGATGGTCGCGGTCAGCACATCGGCATAGCCGCCCTTGTAGATCGGCTGCACCTCCACCGCGTCCTGGCTGGTATTGAACGTCTCGGCGATGTGGTTGACCTGGTCGCCGAGAGCGGCGGTCATCGCATGCCACCAGACGATCTTTGTCTTGTCGGCGGCGCGGCCGATGGCGGGGGCGGCCACAAGGGCGGCGGTGCCGGCGAGCAAGGTGCGACGTTTCATGGTGTGTTTCCCCATCGGTATCAATCACGCACGGCGTAGCGGCGCCGCGTTGCCGGTCTATTACGCCAGGTTGACGCTTCGATGAAGGCCCCCTCAGCTGCCGGCCTGCGCCAGCAGCGAGCGCCGGGATGACAGAAACTCCTCCACCGCCCCCACCAGCTTGTCGCATTCCGCATCGCCGATCGGCAGGCACAGCGTGAGCATGCCGCGACGAGCCAGCCAGATGCCTTGAGCCAGCATGTCGAAGAAGAACAGCTCCTTCAGTTTCTGATCGCCCTTTGCGGCGTCCGCCGGCGAGCGAACCGGCCCGCGCGTGAAATGCACCGCCAGCATCGAGCCGATTCCGGTGAACTGCATCGGCGCATCATGCCCCCGGCATACCGCGTTCAGCCGTTCGCGCAGCGCATCGCCGCGCGCGTTCAGCGCGTTCGCCGCGGCTGGCGTGTAGATCTCGGTCAGGCCTACCAGACCGGCCGACATGGTCAGCACGTTGTTGTTGAACGTGCCGGCGTGCGGCAATGCATCCGGTCGGCGCGGATCGAACAGGTCCATGATATCCGCGCGCCCGCCGAACGCACCGAACGACATGCCGCCACCGATATATTTCCCGAACGTCGTCAGGTCCGGCTTGATGCCGCGCACCTGCTGCAAGCCGCCCGGCGACAGCCGCGACGTCATCACCTCGTCCAGGATCAGCAGCGCGCCGACGCGCGTGGTTGCCTCGCGCAGCATGGCCAGGAACTCCGGCGATGCGGCGATGCAGCCGCCGCCGCCCATCATCGGTTCCAGGATCACCAGCGCCAGATCCGATGCATGCCGATCGATCAGCGCCCGCGTGCCGGCCATGTCGTTGTACGGCGCCAGCACATAGTCGAACGGCGCGTTGATCGGCGAGCCGCCGCCCGGCGAAGCCGAACACCGCGCCGTGGTAGCCGCCGTCGAACACCATCACCTTCGGGCGTTTGGTGAAGATGCGGCCGACCGAGATCGCCAGCAGATTCGCCTCGGTGCCGGAGTTGGTGAAGCGCACGCGCTCCAGCCCGAAGCGATCGCACACGGCGCGCGCGAACTTCGCCTCGATCAGATTGGTGCCGCCGAAATTGATCCCGGCATCCAGCGCGCGATCCACCGCGGCGCGGATCACCGGGTGCGAGTGGCCGTAGATTCCCGCCGTATATTCGCCGAGGAAATCGATGTATTCGGCGCCGTCCAGGTCCCACAGGCGGCAGCCATCGCCGCGCGCGATGCCGATCGGGAACGGCGCGTAATGCAGCACGGTGCGCGTGTTGCCGCCGGGCATCACAGCGGTCGCTTCGACAAACCGGGCAAAGCTTTTCGGATTGCGCGCGATGTAGGCTTCCTTCGCCTCGGTCAGTGCCGTGTCGATGTCGGCATTGCGCAATTCCGTGTCGCTCATGGCGTGCTCCGCTGCATCCGGGGTCGGCAGTGTGCCTGCGGGGGGCCGTCCCGCGCAACCACACGGCAGGCGCCGATGAACCATGCGGCATCATCGCCGCGAATGCGGGGACCCAGGGGGCGGCGCACCCGGCCGTCCGTTGCGGCCACGTGGCCAGCGTTCTACATCCGTCACTGGTCACCCCAGGCAGAAAGGCATCCGGCGCGCATGGATCTGAAGGACCACATACGGGGCATTCCGGATTTTCCCGAAACCCGGCATCCTGTTCTACGACATCTCCACCCTGCTGCGGGATGCCGATGCGTGGCAGGTGGCGATGGGCCGCATGGCACGGGCGATGCGCCACTATCAGCCCGATCTGCTTGCCGGTGTCGAAAGCCGCGGCTTCCTGATCGCCGCGCCGCTCGCGCTGAAACTCGGCTGCGGCTTCATCATGCTGCGCAAGCGCAACAAGCTGCCGGGCGTGACGGTCGGACTGAACTACTCCCTGGAATACGGCACCGATCGGATCGAGGTGCAGGCCGATGCGGTGGAGCCGGGTCAGCGCGTGGTGGTGGTGGACGATCTGCTCGCCACCGGCGGCACGATGGCGGCCGGCATCGCATTGCTGCGTAAGGTCGGCGCGGTGGTCCCCGCGGCGGCGGCGCTGATCGAATTGACTTTCCTCCATGGTCGCGCGCGATTGGACGTGCCGTGCGAGGCGCTTGTTTCATATGACGAATAAGCCACCGGTCGGCCGTGCGCTTTGCGTGACGTCCGGTTCGCGGTAGGAAGGTTGTCTTGGGGGACCAGGATGATCGACCTGCCGAAGCCAGGCCGGCGGTACCTGCTTGCAATGCTGACAGCCTTGCCCACCCTGTTGCGGGCGGGGAAATCGTCGGCGGCGCCGGCATTTGCCGCCTCCGCACCGCCCGTTGCGGCTGTGCCGTTTCCGGAAGGCGCCAGGCTGCTGGTCGCCGGTCCGGGCGATGGCGCGCTCAACCGATGGGCGGATGTGCTGCTGCCGACCCTTGAGCAGTCGCTGCCCGCTGACACATCGGTCCATCGCATCGCGATCGGCGCAGCCGATGGGGTCACCGGCGCCAACCAGTTCGAGGCACTGCGGTGCGCCGGATGGGCTGACCGTGCTGCTGGTGCCTGGTCAGGCTGCACTGGCGTGGATGGTCGGCGATTCCAGGGTGCAGTTCGACGTCGGACACTGGGTGCCGGTGATGGCCGGGCTGAGCACCGGCATTGTGGTCGGTCGGCAGGGCGCGCTGGCGCCCAACGGTCATGCCCGCCCCGCCGCCGCCGGTCCGGCCAGCCTGGATCTCGGCTGCGTTGCTCGGTATCCACCTGCTGGGGACGCACATCGATCCGGTGTTCGGACTGGCCGATCAGACCGCGACGCGCAACGCGTTCGCGCAGGGCGCGGTGGATGCGGTGTTGCTGCGCGGCGCCGAGTGTGCCCGAGCAGTTCGAGGCATTGGCCTCGGCCGGCGCGCAGTCGCTGTTCACGCTCGGGGTGATCGATGACACCGGGCGGACCACGCGCGATCCGGCGTTTCCGAACGTGCCGCATTTCGCGGAATTGTACGAGACGCGATCCGGCCGCAAGCCCGAATGGTCCGCTGTACGATGCATGGTGCGCCGCGGCGGCTGCCGCGCAACTGGAGTTTGCGCTGGTGCTGCCACAACTGACGCCGGCGGCGATGGTCTCGCTGTGGCGGCACGCCGGCAACGATGCCGTCGCTTCGGCGGCCGTGCAGGCGACCGGCGCCGACACTCGACGTGCGTCCGCTGGGCGAACCTGTCGCCACCGCCAACATCGCCGCGACCGCCGCCAACGCGACGTCCTTGCTGGAGCTGCGGCATTGGCTCGCGGGGCGGTTCAATTGGCATCCGAGCCAGTGAATGCCGCGCCTCCAGTGACACCGCGACTGGCGGCCTGAAGGGGATTGCATGAAACTCTGGTATCAGAGCATGTCGCGCCAGACCGAATGGGGCGGCTATCCGCGTGTGCTGCGCGGCATCCTGGACAAGGTGCGCGATCCGGACACCGAAATCCATGTCGCCGGCATCACCGAGATTGGCGGCGTCGGCGATCAGTTCCGTTACCTGGAATACCTGGAGACCGGCGAGGTGCTGAAGAACGTGCATCGTGCCGTGCGCGAGGGATTCGATGCGTTCCTGATCGGCAACATCGCCGATCCCGGCCTGCGCGAGGCGCGCGAGATCGCCGATATTCCCGTGCTGGGGTTGTGTGAGTCGGCGCTGCATGTTGCGTGCATGATGGGTGCCAGCTTTTCGCTGGTGACGATCAACGAGAAGTTCACGCCGCGCATCGTGGAGAACGTGATGCGCTACGGGCTGAAGGATCGGCTGGCGGCGGTGAACCGCATGCAGATCGACCGGTTGACCGATCTGGGCGCTGGGTTCGAACCCGGTGAGGCGCGCGATCGCATCGTGGCGCAGTTCAATCGTGCGGCGCGCGCAAATTCCGAAGCGGGTGCCGAGGTGGTGATCGCAGCGGGCGGCGTGGTGATGGCGCTGCTGGCGAATGCGGATATTCACCAGACCGAGGATGGCATGCCGATCCTGAACGGCATTACCAATCTGGTGAAGCTGGGCGAGATGGCGGTGAAGCTGAACCGCATCATGGGCGGCCGCTTCACGTCGAAGCGTTGTTCGTATGCGCCGCCGCCGCCCGATCAGATCGTGGAATTCCGCAAGCATTATGGCGCGGATATTTATCCGACGGTGAAGGCACCTTGATGGTTGCGCCGGTCGTCCTGCGCACCGCACTGGGCAAGTCGCCACTGGTGCGCGCACTGAAGGACGGCACGGTGGCGTCGGACCGGGTGCGCTTCGACTTCATCGAGGTGGAACCGGTGACACGCGCTTTCCGGCGCATGACGCGCGCGATGGAATTCGACCTGTGCGAGATCGCGCTGACAACGCACGCGCAGGCCCGAGCGTATGGCAAGCCGATCACCGCGCTGCCTGTCGTGCTGCTGCGCGGCTTTCACCACGGCGCGCTGATCTGCCGGCGGGGGTCGGCATTGCGTGGACCGGCCGATCTCGTTGGCAAGCGCATCGGCGTGCGCGCCTGGTCGCAGACCACCGGCGTGTGGGTGCGCGGAATTCTACAGGATGAGTACGGCGTTGCGCCTGATGCGATGACCTGGATCACCGAGGAGGACGCCCACGTTCAGGAGTTTGCCGATCCGTCATTCGTGACGCGCATCGCCGCGGGACAGAATCTGCGTACGATGCTGCTTGCCGGCGAGATCGATGCGGCGGTGGCGCTGGCGGGGCTCGATCCGGAGCAAATTCGTACGGTGATCCCCGACGCCGATGCGGCGGCGGCGGCATGGTATCGCAAGACCGGCGCCTATCCGGTGAACCACGTCGTCGTGGTGAAGGATGCGCTGCTTGCCGAGTACCCATGGCTGGCGGCGGAACTGATGCGGCTGTTTGTGGCATCGAAGCAACGTGCTCCCGCGCCGGCGCCGTCGTCGCTGACCGCGCTGGTCGGCGATGATCCGGAGCCTTACGGCATTGCGGCAAATCGCCCTGCCATCGAATTGCTGATGCGCTATGCCGCGCAGCAGAAGCTGATCCCGCGAGCCTATGGCGTCGACGAACTGTTCGTGGCGTTTTGATGCAAGGAGATGACGATGGCTGATATCCCGCGACTGAACGGCGCTATCAAGGCGCTGGAATCCGGCAAACCGGCTTTCGTTCCCTTCGCCAGCGGCGAGATCAGCAACGCGCTGACCATCAGCAGCGCGCCCTATGACGGCGTGGTGTTCGAGATGGAGCACAACCCCTACGACATCAAGGCGCTGCGCGACTGCCTGCAATACATGCTGAACCGCCGCCAGATCGCCACGTCCGGCTCGATTGCTCCGCCGGTGACGCCATTCGTGCGGATTCCGCCCAACGGCGGCGAGAACAGCCAATGGATCGCCAAGCAGGTGCTGGATATCGGCGTCTATGGCATCGTATGGCCGCATGTATCCACCGTGGAGGACGCGCGCAATGCGGTGCAGGCATGTCGCTATCCGCGACCGCGCGAGGCCAATTACTACGATCCGCCCGGCCAGCGCGGCGACGCTCCACGCACCGCCGCGCGCTACTGGGGCCTTACCGACCAGGAATACTACCCGCGCGCCGACACCTGGCCGCTGAACCCGCAGGGCGAAGTCCTGGTGGTGATCATGTGCGAGGAGAAGCGCGCGATCGCCAACCTGCCGAAGATGCTCGAACAGGTTCCCGGCATCGGCGTCGTGCTGATCGGCGAGGGCGATCTGTCACAGGACCTCGGCTATCCGCGGCAGTACGAACATCCCACGGTCGCGTCGGCGATCAACGACGTGCTGGCGATCTGCAAGCAGTACAACGTGCCGTGCGGGCATCCGCATGTCGATGCGAAGAACGTCGAAAGCCTCATCGAACAGGGGTTCCGCTGGCTGATGCCTGGACCCGTGCCGTCATTCGCCGCGCTGGAAATCGGCCGGCGTGTTTCGGGACGGACCTAGCTGTCATTTCAAGGCGCGCGGGGACGAAGTAAATCCGGGAGAGCCATGCTGCTACGAGATTGCTTCGTCGCTTTGCTTCTCGCGCTGACAGACCTGATGCAGTCCTAATCGGCAGCCAACGCCGCCTGTGGCGTCATCGCGGATATCACGCCGCGGATGTCGGACGCGCTGTCCAGCCCACGCAGCATCACCAACAGCCGCTCCGCCGCTTCCATCGGCAACGCCCGTGCCGCGCAGTTGAGGAACTTCGCCTCCAGCAGTTCGACCGGCAGGGGATTTTCCGGTCCGCGGCCGAGCGGGCGCGACACTTTCGCTGTCAGCACGCGCCCATCGGTCAACAGCACTGTTACCTCTGCGCCGAAATGTTCAGTGCTGGCCATCGACATGTCCGGATGCGGCGCCGCATGGATGCGTGGCAGCAGCGCGCGGATTGCCGGGTCGCGGAAACTGTCGCCCTCGAAATGCTCCAGCGACACGCGGCGATCCAATAATGCGCGTGCCAGGCAGTACTGCACGCTGAACTTGGCATCCAATTCACTCTGCGGATCTGGCCTGTTGGTATGCGCGAGCCGCCGCGGATGCGTCCATGAATCCACGCGCTCCACCATCGCCGGCGTCAGGCCATGCTCGCGCACCAGTGCCAGCATCGCGTCCACGGCGGGATGCGTGCTGCCGCAGCACGGATACTGCTTGATCGCGACGCCCGGTTGCACGATGTCCCACGGCCGCCCCCAATCACGCAGAATGGCGTCCGCATCGAAGTTGCCCGCGCCGTTGAACACATGCAGGAATCCCTGCTTGTGCTCGATCGCGCCTGCGTTGGCGGTGAAGCCTTCCGATGCCAGCAGTGCCGCCAGCAATCCGTTGCGCGAAGCGTGTCCAACATGCAGCGGCTTGGTCATGGTACCGAAATTCGCCTTCAGGCCGGATGCGAAGGTTGCCGCCAATCCCAGTGCGGTCGCCGTGACGTCCGGCGGCAGTCCCAACAGATGGCAACACGCTGCCGTCGAACCGAACACGCCGATCGTCGCTGTGGGATGCCAGCCTTTCTCGTAATGATGGAAGTTGATCCCGCGTGCGATGCGCGTCTCGGTCTCCCACCCCGCGACATAGGCTGCGATGAATGCGCGACCGTCGACAGTGCGCGTGTCCGCCAGAGCGAACAGAGCCGGCAGGATCGGTGCGGACGGATGCCCGCCCAGCGTATTGCTGCAATCATCGAAATCCAGCGCATGGGCGGCCGTGCCGTTGATCAGCGCCGCATCGAGTGGCCCCACCCGGTGGTTCGTGCCGAAAACCAGGCATTGTCCCGTTGCCGCACCAGCGGTGGTCACGCGTTCGACGATGCGCGCGCATGGCTCGCTGGCGCCTGCCAGCGTGCAGCCGACAGTGTCCAGGATCGCCACCTTCGCCCAATGCGAAGCTTCCGCTGGCAGGGCGTGGTATGCGACGTCCGCGACCCGATCGGCCAGAGCCCTTGCGATGGTCATGCTTTCCTCCCCCACGGGGCAGCAACTATAGACCGGTGCAGGCCGTTGTTAGACCGAGCTTCCCGCCGCTTTTGTGGTGAAGTTGTTGAAAGGATTCGCGATGCCGGCTGATCCCATCCAGGTTGTAGCCATGTAATTCCATATTTGAGACTTGTACGCTTTGGCTGGATGTGCGCATGGTGCGGCATGTACATCGAAGCTGTTCGGAATCGGAACTCGCCGCCCGCGATCCTGCTGCGCGAGAGCTACCGCGAAGGCGGCAAGGTGCGTAAGCGCACACTGTGCAATCTTTCCGACTGGCCCACAGCCCACATCGAGGGTCTGCGTGGTGTGTTGAAAGGTGGCACGGTCATTGCCGCCGAGCGTGATGCCTTCACCGTCATCCGCAGCCTGCCACACGGTCATGTCGCCGCCGCGCTCGGCATCGCCCGCAACATCGGGCTCGAGCCTATTCTCGGCTCCAGCAGCGATCGCCGCCGAGACCTTGTCCTCGCCCTCATCGTCAGTCGCATCCTCGAGCCTGCGTCCAAACTCGCTGCCGCACGTGCGCTGTCGCCTGCCACCGCCGCATCGAGCCTCGGCGAAGTGCTCGGGCTCGGTGAGGTCGATGAAGATGAACTTTACGCTGCGCTGGACTGGCTCCTGGAGCGCCAGCCCGCGATCGAGGCCACGCTGGCCAGGCGCCACCTCACCCACGGCACGCTGGTGTTGTATGACGTCTCATCGAGCTACATGGAGGGACGCTGCTGCCCGCTCGCCAAGCGGGGCTACAGCCGTGACGGCAAGAAGGGCACGCTGCAGATCGTCTACGGCCTGCTCTGTGCTCCCGACGGCTGCCCGGTTGCCATCGAGGTGTTTGATGGCAACACCGCCGATCCGATGACGCTGGCAACCCAGATCGAGAAGCTCAAGCGGCGCTGCCAACTCAACCATGTCGTGCTGGTCGGCGACCGCGGCATGATCACCCAGGCGCGCATCACCGAGGACATCAAATCGGCAGGCCTGGACTGGATCTCCTCGCTGCGCGCACCAGCGATCAAGACGCTGGTGGAAAGCGGTACCTTGCAGCTCTCGCTGTTCGACCAGCGCGATATGGCCTCTATCACCGTGCCCGAATTCCCCGATGAGCGCCTCGTGGTCTGCCGCAACCCCGATCTCGCCGCCGAGCGTACCCGCAAGCGCGAGGAGCTCCTCGCTGCCACAGAGCGCGACCTCGTCCGCATCCGGACTGCCGTGGCTCGCAAGCGCGATCCGCTGCGTGGCACCGCAGAGATCGCGCTCGCAGTCGGTAAGGTGATCAACAAACATAAGATGGCCAAGCATTTCGATCTCGACATCACCGATGCCACCTTCAGCTTCGCACGCAAGGCCGCCGAGATCGCCGCCGAGGCGGCGACCGACGGCGTCTATGTCATCCGCACCAGCCTGCCGGCAGAGACCTGCGACGATGCGACGACGGTGCGCAGCTATAAGTCCCTCGCCCTGGTGGAACGGGCCTTTCGCTGCATCAAGACCGTCGATCTGCACGTCCGCCCGGTGTATCACCGATTGGCCGATCGGGTCCGCGCGCATGTCTTCCTCTGCATGCTGGCCTATTACCTGGAATGGCACATGCGCCAGCGCCTTGCACCGATGCTGTTCGACGACACCGACAAGGCGGCCGCCGAAGCAATGCGTTCGAGCGTGGTGGCGACCGCGCAGCGCTCACCGGCCGCTGTCGCCAAGCAGACCACCCGCCTGACCGCAGACGGATTGCCGGTGCACAGCTTCCACTCGCTGCTCGCCGATCTCGCGACCTTGGCGCGCAACACTGTCATCACCGCCATCACACCAAACCATCCGCTCACCATACTGACCAGGCCAACTCCGATCCAGCACAAGGCGTTCACCCTCCTTGGCGTCCCAGTGTAGCCAGTAATACAACCCGGCAATGACGCATCTCGTCGGTAATTCAAGCCCTTGCGCGGTTCGCCTCCAGGAAGCTCGGGTTAGGCCGTGTGGACGGATTTAACCAGCATTAGCCCGCATGCAAAACTGATGATGGCGGAGTAGCTGATGTCGGTCTTTTCGCAGCGCATGGCGACGCGCTTGAACCGCTTGAGCTTGCCGATGGTCTGTTCGATCCGCGCCCGGAGTTTATAGAGACGCTTGGGAAAGAAGCGGCCTCGTTGCTTGGAGTTTTCACGACGAGGGATCACCAGAGTGATGCCACGCGCAAGCGCGGCGACGCGATTTGCGTCGCTGTCATATCCTTTATCGGTCATCGCGATGCGCGGGCGGACGTCTGGGCCGATGTCGAGCGATGTCTCGAACTGCGTGCTGTCACTCGCCTCGCCAGGGGTCAGGTGGAAGTCGAGAGGACGGCCGTCGAGATCGGTCTTGAGGTGGATATTGGTCGAGAAGCCGCCACGCGAACGGCCGAGGGCCTGATTTTGCTGCCCCCTTTTGCACCAGCGGCAGAGACGTGAGCGCGCGCAGTCGTGCTATCGAAGAGCTGTATTAAATGCGCCGTCTCGCTGCATTCCGCAAGAATTTGAAAGAATGCCTCGAATACACCAGATCGGCTGAGCCGCCAGAACCGCTTCCATACGCTGTTCCAGTTGCCGAATTCCTCGGGCAATGCTCGCCAGGTAATGCTGTGGACCGTGAAATAGTGAATTGCCTCAAGGAATTTACGGTCGTCATGCCCAGGCTCTCCGCGGCTCGACTGCACAGCGTCAAACACTTCAAGTGCGATCAGCCAATCCCGATCTGTCATTCCCGTCAGCATGTCCGGCTCCCTGCTGCCGGTCACGCAGTGATTCGAACAAAACCCGATTCGGGAATCCGTCAGAAATGCATACCTGGGTTTCCGTCCACACGGCCTAGAGACTTGCCGCTAAAGTTGGTGGTCAAAAAGTGCTACATGAAAGAGTTGCGCTCGTGTGACGGCGGCATCTCCGGCGAGCATCTCATCTCGGAATCCATAATCCTGCTACTGAAGGCCGACGGCGACTTTACGGTGTCTGGCCTTCCATGGATGGACGATGGCGAAACCAAAATCCTCGGGTCAAAGAGCCTGACGGCCAATCGGCTGTGCAGAAAACATAACAGCGCCCTTTCGCCGCTCGATGCCGCAGCGCTCTTCTTTTTTTCCTCGCTCAAATCGTGTTTAGACCGTGAAGCGGATTCTATGCGCTACCTCGTGTCCGGTCATGATATCGAGCGATGGTTATTGAAGACGCTCAAGACGATGGCTACGTCAGGAAATCTTGCGCGCGGCCGAGAACAGTTGTCGGGTGCATTTTCCAGTGATGTCCAGGTTCTCGATATGCTCGATGATCCCCGACATTGGCCGGAAGGGACAGGCCTCTACTGCGTGATGAACGCCGGAGACCTCACCGAAAACCACAATCGCTTTCAGCTTGCCCCTTTACCAACCCGCGTGGTGAACTTAACGGCCTGAGTGCCAACATCATGGAGCTCAGCTTTGTCCTGATGCTAGAGCCACCCATTCTTTCGGAAAGTCCCATGTTGGCAAAAGCCGAGTTTAGGCCGAGCCAGATAATCGTCACCTATCCGACCGCTACGAACTGGATTGCTATAAGTTGGGATGATGGGAAAGTTCGCACCAACACTCTGTCGCTGGAATTTGTCCGAGAAGTCGGCGCTCGATAAACCGGATTATCACGTGCTACTTTGCCCTCTGCTCGGCAGTCGCGAACTGGTGTAGGCTGGCCTATGCCCGGTCCAGAGATTGCGACGCCAGTCGTCCCCCTTATTATGCAATACAAGGAGATCATTGTTGCTCTGATCGCCGTATTTGGCGTGGTTCTCCCCTACCTGCTTCAGAGGCGCAAGGAATTAAACCTCAAAATTGCTGAGCAAAAACGCGATGCATACGCCAACTTCTTGAAGAATTTTACCGAGACGGCGGTTGCGGTTATGCACGATGAGGATGTGTCCGGAAAAGATGCCGATAGAGAGCGGCTGCTCGCAAGGGATCAGCTCCTGCTCTATGCCAGCGATGATGTTATCAAAGCATATGATGCTTGGGTCAGATACGCAGATGTCGAAAAGCATGAATACGACAAGGAGGGCGATTTGCTAAGCTTTGTGTTCCTCGCAATTCGTAAAGACCTCTTGGTGAAAACCAGAGTAAGTAAGGAACACCTTGCCAATCTAAACCCCTTCAATCGTGGGTAAGAGCGGCATTTATATTTCGCACCTAATTTATGCACGGAAAATCGGGGTATCTGCTCGACCCCGGTTTGAGGGGTAATTGGCCCACGGTCTGACTGGCGCAAAAAATATTTGACACGCTCACGTGTGCGTCGATTTTAACCCAGGGCGTGACCGAGCTTGCCGACCTCAGCCACCTGAGCCACGCCGAGAAGGACGCCCTGATCCGGGCGCTGTGGGCGCAGGTGCAGAGCCTGACGGCTCGGGTGACGGCGCTCGAAGCGAGGCTCGGCGAACCGTCGAAGACACCGGACAATTCCAGCCTACCGCCGTCGAAGGGTCAGAAGCCGAATCAGCCGGAGCAGGCCAAGCGTGTTGGACCACGCACCGGCAGCTTGGGTCGCAAAGGGGGTGGCCGTCCGCTGACTTGCCATCCTGACGAGACGGTGACCGCGAAAGCCGCCGCCTGCGCGCATTGCCAATCCGCGCTGACAGATGCCGATCAGGTGCTGCACGGTCGTTACGATAAGATCGACCTCCCTGTAGTGCGCCCCATGGTGACCCGCGTGGAACGCTACGCCGGACATTGCCCGTGCTGCGGAGGGGTAACCCTGGCGGCGATACCCGCGAGCCTGCAAGACGGCTCGCCGTTCAGCATAAACATCGTGGCGCTGGCGATCTATCTGCGTTTCACCCACGCAATCAGTTACCGCCGCCTGACCCAGATGTTTCAGCACCTCTATGCGCTGCAGATCAGCGAAGGTGCGTTGGATGCGATGTTGCAGCGCGCGAAGCCCTGTTTCGACAGCGAGGTCGCAGCCATTCTTGCTCGGCTGCGTCGTTCGCGGATCGTCTGTTCGGACGAGACCTCGGTGCGCATCGACGGTCGCACCCATTGGAATTGGGTGTTTCAGAACGATCAGGTGGTGATCCATGTTGTGCGCAATAGCCGCGCCGCCAACGTCATCACCGAGACGATGGCAGGTCATCGGCCAAGCATCTGGGTCTCGGACCTGTATGGCGCGCAGCAGGGGCATGCCGATCTATGGCAGGTCTGCCTGGCGCACCAACTGCGTGACTGCAAATACGCTATCGAGGCAGGCGATACGATCTTTGCCCCACGCATGAAGGCACTGCTGCTGCGGGCTGTCGTGCTGGCGCGGCGGCGCAAGCGACTGGCCGAGAGCACGCGGCGCACCTATCAGGCCAGGCTGGATCACGAGTTGAACGCGATCATGGTGCTGGCACCCACCAACCGCCATGGCAGGCGCCTGCGAAAGCGTTACGGGAAGGTGCGCGGTCACTTGTTCACTTTTCTCGAACATCCCGATGTCCCGCCGGATAACAATGGCAGCGAGCGGGAGTTACGACCCACCGCCACCTACCGCAAAGTCACAGGTGGCTTCCGTTCAACATGGGGTGCCGACCTGTTCGCCGGCGTTCGATCCGTCGTCGGAACCGCAGCGCGACGAGGAAAGGATGCGTATCGGGCAATTCTCGCAGTCCTCGACGGGGAATCCGTCATTCAGCCCGGTTGAGCAGATACAAAATCGCAGCGTTTTCAATGCCCTGATTTTGGTTCATAAATTTTGCAGACCGTGTGAAAACTCTTTCCGGAAGGATTCCGGCGCGGCGTGAGCCTTGCTAGAATCCGGCATGTCTCACATCACCGGTCAGGCCCGATCCCAGACCCTGCTTTTGCCAGAGAGCTGTGGACGACTATGTCGGTCCAGAGAACCCGGTGAGGTTCATCGACGCATTCGTTGACGGGCTGGATCTGACGGCAGCGGGTTTCGCCCGTGTGGTGGCCAATTGGACCGGGCGCCCGGGCTACGCACCCAAGGATCTGCTGAAACTTTACATCTACGGTTACCTCAACCGCGTTCGGTCGAGCCGTCGGCTCGAAGCCGAGACGCATCGCAACATCGAGGTGATCTGGTTGCTGCGACACCTGAAGCCCGACTTCAAGACCATCGCCGATTTCCGTCGCGACAACCGCAACGCGTTCCGCCCGATCTTCCGCCAGTTCGTGCTGCTCTGTCGTCAACTGGACCTGTATGGCCGGGAACTGCTGGCGGTGGATGGCACCCGGATCAAGGCGGTCAACAACAAGGACCGCAACTTCACCCGCGCGTCTTTGACGCAAATTCATCAAACTCGCTGACGCCAAGCTCGACGATTATCTGCAACGGCTCGATCAGAGTGATGTCACCGAGAACGGAACAGTCGGCTCGCGGGTCAAGAACCTGGCCGAGAAGATCGCCGCGATCGGCGAGCGACGCACGCGATGCAAGGACATGCTGGCGCAACTGGACCGGACCGGAGAGGACCAAATCTCGCTGACCGATCCCGACAGCCGGGCGATGGCGGCGCACACGCATGTTGCCGTGGGCTACAATGTTCAGGTCGCGGTCGATGCCAAGCACAAGCTGATCGTGGAGCAGCAGGTCACCAACCAGGTCGTCGACATGGGCCTGCTGACGCAGACCGCGGAGCCGGCAAAAGAAGTCCTTGGCGTCGAGACAATCGCCGTCGTGGCCGACAAGGGTTATTTCAAGATCGAAGACATCGAGGCCTGCGAGAAGGCCGGGATCGTTCCTTACGTGCCGCGGCCCCAGCGCGGGCCCTCGGTCAAGGCGGGCCTGTTCCGCAAGGATGAGTTCACCTATGATGCTGCCAGCGACATTATGTTTGCCCCGCGGGTCAGCGTCTGCATCCCTATTCGTCTTCTCTTCTGCGTGGCCTGAAGAAGATCAACTACGTCAACAAGCTGGCGTGCGACGATTGCGCGATCCGCTCACGATGCACGGGAGGCAAGTTTCGCGCGGTATCCCGCCTTGAGAACGAAGCGGTTTTGGACCGGATGCAGGCCCGATTGGCAAAGCGCCCGGATGTTCTGGACCGCCGCCGCGAGACGGTCGAGCATCCGTTCGGCTCGATCAAGCAATGGATGAACCAGGGGGCGTTTCTGATGCGTGGCCTGGAGAAGGTCCGCGCCGAGTTCAGCTTGACCGCGCTCGCATATAATCTCCGGCGGGTGCTCAATATCGTTGGGTTCGCTGAGCTGATGGCCGCCGTGGCGGCCTGAATGGCCGGTGCCTGGGCCTTCGTTGCTGGGAGGGGCGACGCTATCGCTGAGAATGGCACCGTTGAACCGGTCTCTTATCGCAAAGTCGGCCGGAGAGGCTGATCATTGCCTCCCTCGTGCCTCGCTGGCGGTGGGTATCGCTTTCGGAGCCGCGCAAGCGCGTTTTCACACGGTCTGCTTGAGTTTCGCAAAAATGGCTCCTCCATCTCCATGACCCACTGGTATACAGGTAACGAGGTTCCTGCCAACGTGCATACCCTTGGTTTTTCTGGAGCGGCAATGACCTCGTCAAACCCTGCTGCCGAACTAGTGCTGTTGGTCACTGGCTACCGCGTCTCGCAGGCGATCCACGTCGCCGCGACACTCGGGATCGCTGACCTGATCAAGGACGGAGCATCCTCGGCCTCCGACCTCGCAGTCGCGACCAACTCCCACCCGGGAGCTCTATACCGCGTGCTCCGGGCACTCGCGGCGGCAGGCGTATTCCATGAGGACGACGAAAAGCGGTTCTCTCTCACACCACTTGGCGAATGCCTCCGCTCGGATGCAGAGCGGCCAATGGCGGCCTGGGCGTCATTTGTCGGGCGTCCTCATCAGTGGCAGGCCTGGGGCTCGCTTTCGCACAGTGTGCGGACCGGCGAGAACGCCTACCGCCACGTCCATGGCGTTGGCCTCTGGGATTACCTCGTCGAACATCCTGAGGAAGCGGCGATCTTTGACCGCGCCATGACCGGCGGCTCTCGCGGCGTCGTCGAGGCTATTGTGTCAGCTTACAACTTCTCGGCGTTCGGTCGTGTCGTGGACATCGGAGGTGGTCAAGGCGCGATGATCGCCGCTGTCCTCGCAGCACATACCAACACTCATGGCATCCTATTTGACAGACCGGACGTCGTGGCACGGGCGCAACCTGTATTGGAAGCGGCGGGTGTCGCCAGACGGTGCGCCGTGGTGGGAGGCAGTTTCTTCGAGACCATTCCCGAGGGTGGCGACGCATACCTGTTCAAATATATCCTGCACGATTGGGACGACGCCGCCTCGCTCGCGATCCTGGCAGCATGCCGACGGGTCTTTCATTCGGAAGCAAAACTTTTGATCATAGAACGGATCGTCGGGGGTCCGAATGACGGCCTTGAGACGAAAACCTCCGATCTGCACATGCTCGTGTCCCCTGACGGACAAGAACGCACAGCGGATGAGTTCGCGGCCCTGCTGGCAAATGCAGGGTTTCGCATGGAGCGGATTATCGAAGTCACTCCTCGTCTCTCTATCGTTGAGGCGGCACCAATCTAACTTCTTTTGCGCCATAGTAATGACCTGAAGTGTAGTCGCCAAGATATGCCTGCCGGGTATCTGCTCAACCGGGCTGAATGACGGATTCCCCGTCGAGGACTGCGAGAATTGCCCGATACGCATCCTTTCCTCGTCGCGCTGCGGTTCCGACGACGGATCGAACGCCGGCGAACAGGTCGGCACCCCATGTTGAACGGAAGCCACCTGTGACTTTGCGGTAGGTGGCGGTGGGCCGTAACTCCCGCTCGCTGCCATTGTTATCCGGCGGGACATCGGGATGTTCCAGAAAAGTGAACAAGTGACCGCGCACCTTCCCGTAACGCTTTCGCAGGCGCCTGCCATGGTGGTTGGTGGGTGCCAGCACCATGATCGCGTTCAACTCGCGATCCAGCCTGGCCTGATAGGTGCGCCGCGTGCTCGCGGCCAGTCGCTTGCGCCGCCGCGCCAGCACGACAGCCCGCAGCAGCAGTGCCTTCATGCGTGGGGCAAAGATCGTATCGCCTGCCTCGATAGCGTATTTGCAGTCACGCAGTTGGTGCGCCAGGCAGACCTGCCATAGATCGGCATGCCCCTGCTGCGCGCCATACAGGTCCGAGACCCAGATGCTTGGCCGATGACCTGCCATCGTCTCGGTGATGACGTTGGCGGCGCGGCTATTGCGCACAACATGGATCACCACCTGATCGTTCTGAAACACCCAATTCCAATGGGTGCGACCGTCGATGCGCACCGAGGTCTCGTCCGAACAGACGATCCGCGAACGACGCAGCCGAGCAAGAATGGCCGCGACCTCGCTGTCGAAACAGGGCTTCGCGCGCTGCAACATCGCATCCAACGCACCTTCGCTGATCTGCAGCGCATAGAGGTGCTGGAACATCTGGGTCAGGCGGCGGTAACTGATTGCGTGGGTGAAACGCAGATAGATCGCCAGCGCCACGATGTTATGCTGAACGGCGAGCCGTCTTGCAGGCTCGCGGGTATCGCCGCCAGGGTTACCCCTCCGCAGCACGGGCAATGTCCGGCGTAGCGTTCCACGCGGGTCACCATGGGGCGCACTACAGGGAGGTCGATTGTCGTAACGACCGTGCAGCACCTGATCGGCATCTGTCAGCGCGGATTGGCAATGCGCGCAGGCGGCGGCTTTCGCGGTCACCGTCTCGTCAGGATGGCAAGTCAGCGGACGGCCACCCCCTTTGCGACCCAAGCTGCCGGTGCGTGGTCCAACACGCTTGGCCTGCTCCGGCTAATTCGGCTTCTGACCCTTCGACGGCGGTAGGCTGGAATTGTCCGGTGTCTTCGACGGTTCGCCGAGCCTCGCTTCGAGCGCCGTCACCCGAGCCGTCAGGCTCTGCACCTGCGCCCACAGCGCCCGGATCAGGGCGTCCTTCTCGGCGTGGCTCAGGTGGCTGAGGTCGGCAAGCTCGGTCACGCCCTGGGTTAGAATCGACGCACACGTGAGCGTGTCAAATATTTTCTGCGCCAGTCAGACCGTGGGCCAATTACCCCATCAAACCGGGGTCGAGCAGATACCCTGCCGGTGAGTGGCTCGCCCCCTTGGAGGTTGGCGGCGTCGGGGCACCGCTCTGACAAGTCCGGGCCATGTGCGTTCCTTTATCCCATGAACAGGACACGAACAGTGCCGATACAGCCTACGGAATCGCCTGTCTCACAATTCTTGCAGACCGTGTGAAAACCTGTCGGAAGGGATTCCGGCGCGGCGTGAGCGCTTGGTAGAATCTGGCATGCCTCACATCACCGGTCACGACCGATCCCAAACACTGCTTTTGCCGGAGATTGCTGGACGACTATGTCGGTCCGGAGAACCCCGTGCGGTTCATCGACGCCTTCGTTGACGGGCTGGATCTGGCGGCAGCGGGGTTCGCCCGCGTGGCGCCCAAGGTGACCGGCCGCCCGGGCTACGCACCCGAGGATCTCCTGAAGCTTTACATCTACGGCTACCTCAACCGGGTTCGGTCAAGCCGCCGGCTCGAAGCCGAGACCCATCGCAACATCGAGGTGATCTGGCTGCTGCGGCACCTGAAGCCCGACTTCAAGACCATCGCCGATTTCCGGCGCGACAACCGCAACGCCTTCCGCCCGATCTTCCGCCAGTTCGTGCTGCTGTGCCGTCAGTTGGACCTGTTCGGCCGCGAACTGCTCGCGGTGGACGGCACCCGGATCAAGGCGGTCAACAACAAGGACCGCAACTTCACCCGCGCGTCGTTGACGAAGTTCATCAAACTGGCCGACGCCAAGCTCGACGACTATCTGCAACGGCTCGACCAGAGCGATGCCACCGAGAGCAAGACGGGCGGCTCGCGGGTCAAGAACCTGGCCGAGAAGATCGCCGCGATCCGCGAGCGGCGCACGCGATGCAAGGACATGCTGGCGCAGCTGGACCGCACCGGAGAGGACCAAATCTCGCTGACCGATCCCGACAGCCGGGCGATGGCGGCGCACACGCATGTTGCCGTGGGCTACAACGTTCAGGTCGCGGTCGATACCAAGCACAAGCTGATCGTGGAGCAGCAGGTCACCAACCAGGTCGTCGACATGGGTCTGCTGACGCAGACCGCGGAGCCGGCGAAGGAAGTTCTCGGCGTCGAGACAATCGCCGTCGTGGCCGACAAGGGTTATTTCAAGATCGAGGACATCGAGGCCTGCGAGAAGGCCGGGATCGTGCCCTACGTGCCGCGGCCGCAGCGCGGTCCCTCGGTCAAGGCGGGCCTGTTCCGCAAGGATGAGTTTCAGTATGACGCTGCCGGCGACAGTTATGTTTGCCCGGCGGGTCAGCGTCTGCATCCCTATTCGTCTTCTCTTCTGCGTGGCCTGAAGAAGATCAACTACGTCAACAAACTGGCATGCGACGATTGCGCGATCCGCTCGCGATGCACGGGCGGCAAGTTTCGCACGGTATCTCGGCTGGAGAACGAAGCGGTCTTGGACCGGATGCAGGCCCGACTGGCGAAGCGCCCGGATGTTCTCGACCGCCGCCGCGAGACGGTCGAACATCCGTTTGGCACGATCAAGCAATGGATGAACCAGGGGGCGTTTCTGATGCGTCGGCCTGGAGAAGGTGCGCGCCGAGTTCAGCCTGACCGCGCTCGCCTACAATCTCCGGCGGGTGCTCAATATCGTCGGGTTCGCCGAGCTGATGGCCGCCGTGGCGGCCTGAATGGCCGGTGCCTGGGCCTTCGTTGCTGGGAGGGGCGACGCTATCGCTGAGAATGGCACCGTTGAACCGGTCTCTTATCGCAAAGTTGGCCGGAGAGGCTGATTATTGCCCTCCCTCGTGCCTCGCTGGCGGTGGGTATTGCTTTCAGAGCCGCGCAAGCGCGTTTTCACACGGTCTGCTTGACTTACGCACAACGTGAGCCACAGGGCGTTGTCAGGTCGATCGAGGGTTCCTCGCGCTCACGCCAACTTGGCCAGCGGATCAGGCTGTAAAGGTGAAGCTGCTGCCAGTGGCGCACAGAACCAGTTTCTCAGGCATCTCCTGTTTGGCAAGCTCGACAAAATTAACCCCGCTGCAATGCATTGGCAGCACGTGCTCCAGGTCAAATTTCTTCAGCTCCGTCATCACTTGGCGCAGGTAGTCATCAGGTGCAGGTGCCAGGTGGAAGCCCCCGACAAGCGCATAGATCTTGTCCACGCCGGACACCTCCTGTGCGCGACGCAGGGTATTGATGATTCCGGCATGGCCGCAGGAGCTGAGCACCACGAGCCCGCGATCGCCGAGGCGGAAGCAAGTGGCATGTTCGTGCCAATGTTGGTCAGGCACAGCTGTGCCGGCCAGCTCCTCGGCGGTGAAATGGTGGTTCATATACGCGTTTGTGTCGCAGCCGAGGCCATCCTGCACGCCGAATTTCTCCCACGTGTTGGGCAGCACATGTTCGATGCTTGTGCGTGGCACGACGCCGGTGGTGAAGGCGTGATCTTCGATGACAATGGGCGCCTCCGATAACACTGCCTCAACATTCAGTGCCCGCAATTTGCGCCGGTCCAGCGGGGTGCCGAGCTCGGTGAGGCTGCCATCCTCGCCACGCAAATAGCGATGGCAGAAATCGTCTTCGCCGCCGGTGAAAAGGCGAATGTCCTTGCGCAACTTGGGGCGCTGTGTTTCCAGAAACCCCATCAGGCCACCGGTATGGTCGTAGTGGCCATGGCTGATGATCAGCGCGTCCACCTGGGCGACATCGATCTTCAGGAGTTCGAGGTTGTTGGCGTAGACATCCGGTGTGAAACCGAAGTCGAGAAGATAGCGACGTGTCTCCTGGGCCTTGCGGGATTCGAGATGCAGCGCAAGCCCCCATTCGCTTTCCAGCGTCTTGCCTTGAGGCGCTTGGGGAAACCCTGTTCGCTGCACTGCGAGACCCGGGAACTTTGCGCCGCGCAGGAAGATGTCGTGCGTATTGTCCGTGATCTCCCTAACGGTGAGCTGGTCGATCACCGGCGCATCGACCCGAACGGGGGCAGCATGGACAGACCGATCCAACGGAATGCTACAGGTGAGCAGTGAGCCGCCGAGGGCAGCCGACCCGCGCAGAAAGCCTCGGCGATCCAGTGGGAATGGCATGACCGGGATCCTCTACATTGCGCCTTCGATCTTATGAAGGGTGGCAAATGGACGCAATCGGCACCAATTGCGGTGTGCCAGCAGCGGCGCGCTTGCCGCCGCAACTGCGCGCGGGTCGCACCGGCATTACGTTCAATCAAGCCGAACGGAGACACCATTCCTATTATTTTGGATTCTTGTAAATAGAACCTGCGATTTTCCGTGCTGTGAAATCCTTGAATTTTGCTCCGTCGGGGCTGACTTACGGTGCCACCCCAAGCATTGATTTGATGCGCTTGAACCGTCCAGCTGACAATCTGTTGGGGCGGTCAGCTTTACCGGTAATGGTCCGCCTCGCTCAGCCCCATCCTCACCTCACCGCCGAACCTGAAGAGCGAACCACCCAGCAGGCAGAGAGCTATGGTGAAAAGAAAGGCGGCTCCGTATTCGTGCCGCAGCCCGAAGAGCGCGCACCCAAACCCGACAACCAACAGCAACGATGTGCACATCCCACTGGCAAGTGCCAAGAGTGTCGCGTCGTTCAAAAGCTTGGCACGCTGCCGCAAGCGCGGAATGTCAGTCCTGAGGTGGGCGCGAGCGGGATCGTCGCCGGCGATTTCATTCAGGCTACGGATGCGGTCAATGACCATTGTCATGCGTCCGAGCAGGATCGAGATGAACCCGGCCACCGCGCCTAGAACGAAGGCCGGCGCCGTCGCCTCCGACATCGCGTGCGCGAGCTGTCCCGCATCCGGCAAGAGATCCATGCAAACATTATCTCCTTCCGCACAGCGGCGAGTGACCGTAGCTGCAGCGGCAATAGCTGATGGAGCGGACATCGTAAATCGCGGGTGCGTGCAACGACCTGCTATTCTGTTAAATTCGACGTGCCACGGAATTCTTGCGTTCTGCACCACCTCGCTCAGGGCGTTGCGCCATCCCACAGCATCAGACACCCAGGGTTCGCTGCGGGTTTCTCCACAACCATAGAATTAGCGAGCCATCCCAACGCGTCAGAAGCTTCCGGGTGTGATCAAAACCGATGCAGTATTTTCCTATCACCATATCCCCTCCCACTTGCGGGAGGCGGTAGGGGGAGGGGTGAAACGGCACCCGTCCGCCCTGTCCAACAATGCAACGCCCAACAATGCGACGCCAGCCTGCCCGATCGCGCCGCCCTCAGCCGGACCAGCACTAAACGCCAGGCACCGCCCACACATCGATGTCCGCCGCATTCTCGCGCAGCTTCTTCACCTCGGCATATTCGCGCGAATGCCAGAACGCCCTGATCGCCTCCATCGATGGAAATTCGAACAGCACCAGTCGTCGCCCGTCATGGGTTCCTTCCAATACCTCCACAGTGCCGCCGCGCACGATATAGCGGCCGCCCGACGACTCGACGACGCGCGGCACAGCCTCACGATAGCGGGCGAACTTCTCCGGATCGGTCACGTTGATCTGCACGACCATGTAAGCGGGCATCGCATCAATCCTCCAAATCCCATGCATTCTGCCGCAGCGCGCCGCCCCGCACCATCAGCCGGCCACTACCGGATGGACACCGTTCCTCCGACACAATCCGTTGGGCGCGCCGCACCCATTGCCTGCACCAGCAGCCGATCTGCAGCAGCCGATCCGCCCGCCGCATTTCACCACGCCGCGCGGTGCGGCCCTCGCCAATCCGCGCCACGACCGCTATGCTGCAGAAATGTTCCATCCCCTGATCACGATCGTCCGGCACCAGGATAACGCCAGCAGCATGCCGGAATGGGTCGGCTTCTGCCTGCACGCCGCCGCCCTGGTGGCCTCCGGCTGGATGGTCGTTGCCACGTTGAGTATCGGATCGTGGGTGGGCGGCCTCGTCGGCAGCGCGATCTTCGTGCCCGCGTTGTTCATGACAACCGGCTACCTGTTCCCGAACAACCGCCGCTGATTCGGCCGACCCGATCCAACTGACCGGCGCTGTCGGCAACAACCGCATTACGTCTGGTTCCCCACGCGCCCGGAGGCAGCCGCATGCTCACCCTGACCGACAACCCGGACCCGCGCCTGAGCGATGTCCTGGAGACCGGCCTCGCCGACTACAACGAAGAAAAAACCGGTGTGCGCGACGGCCGTCCCCTGGCAGTGGAGGTGCGCGATCCCAACACCGGCGCACCGATCGGCGGCGTGCTCGGACGCACCACGCTGGGGCTGTTCTTCCTCGACCTGTTCTACCTGCCGGAACATCTTCGGCGCTCCGGTATCGGTACCCAGGCGCTGCGCATGGCGGAGCAGGAAGCAATCCGCCGCGGCTGCCGCTCCGCCGCGCTGATCACCATCAACATTCAAGCGCCCGAATTCTACGCCCGCCACGGCTGGGAGGAATTTGGCCGCGTCGCCAGCATGCCAGGCGTCGAGCGCATTTTCATGCGCAAGACCCTCGGCACATGATCCTCGGCACATGAACCGGCAATTTCCCTCCATTTGATCAGTGCAGCGTCGTCGAAATGGCTCGGTCGTCCAAGCCGGACGGGCAGGGCGCCCAACTGAACGGCGGCTGTGCCGGCACCGCGCCCGCTCGGAACTCCGGCAAGATGCCGGCCCAGCAGCGTCGGTAGCGGCCTGAATCGAACATCCGCAGGCCGCCGCCCTACGGCCGCCACCCTACGGCCGCGCCCTACCCGCTCTGGACGTCAGACCCCAGGAACGGCATGGTCCGCCGCGACAACAACACGCGCTTGTCTGGCGCGGCAACACGCTACATCTATGCCCCGACAGGTATGCCCCGACAGGCTCGAAGGCCAGGAACCATGGACGACCACATTATCGGCCAGACCCCATCCGTGCAGGGCGGCGACAACGCCGCCGTCATAATCGTCGACGGCGATCAGAAGACGTTCATGCAGGACGTCATCGAAGCCTCGCGCACCATCCCCGTACTCGTCGATTTCTGGGCGACCTGGTGCGGCCCCTGCAAGCAGCTCACCCCCACCCTGGAAAAAATCGTCCGCTCCGCCGGCGGCCGGGTGAAGATGGTGAAGATCGACATCGACCAGAACCGCTCGCTGGTGCAGCAGCTCGCCCAGCTTGGTTTGCCGATGCAGTCCGTGCCCACGGTCGCCGCCTTCTGGCAAGGCCAGATCGCCGACATCTTTCAGGGCGCGCTGCCGGAATCGGAGGTGAAGCGCTTCGTCGAGAGCCTGCTGAAAGTGGCCGGCGGCTCGATGCCCACCGCCGATCTGCTGGCCGAGGCCAAGGCCGCGGTGGAAGCCGGCGACCACCAGCATGCCGGCGAGCTGTTCAGCGAACTGCTGCAGCAGGAGCCGGAAAATCCCGACGCCTGGGGCGGCCTGATCCGCACCCTTATGGCACTCGGCCAGGAGGACCAGGCGCGCGAGGCGCTCGATCAGGTGCCGGCAAAGATCGCCGACCATGCCGAAATCTCCGGTGCCCGCAGTGCGCTGGCGCTGGCCGAGGAAGGTCGCAAGGCGAAGGACCAGTTGCAAACCTTCCAGGCGCGGCTGGCCGCCGATCCCACGGACTACCAGGCGCGCTACGATCTCGCCACCGCACTGAACGCCAGCGACGAACGCGATCAGGCTGCGGACGCCCTGCTCGAGATCATCCGTCGCAACCGCGCCTGGAACGAGGACGCCGCCCGGCTGCAACTGTTGAAATTCTTCGAGGCCTGGGGCTTCGATGATCCAGCCACCATGGCAGCGCGCCGCAAGCTGTCCTCCGTCCTGTTCAGCTAGATGGCCGCATTTCCACCCCAGGGTGGAGGATCTGCCGGGCGAGTTCCCGGTCTTCCCGTTGCCGGGCGCACTGCTGTTGCCGCGCGGCAAACTGCCGCTGAATATCTTCGAGCCGCGCTACCTCGCGATGACCGACGACGCGCTTGGCCACGGCCGCATGTTCGGCATGATCCAGCCCGACACCAACCTGCCGGAAACCGCGAACGGTCCGGCACTGTTCCACGTCGGCTGCCTGGGACGGCTGTCGTCATTCAGCGAAACGGAAGACGGCCGCTACCTGATCACGCTGACCGGTGTCATCCGCTTCGCGATCGCGCAGGAGCTGCCCACCCACCGCGGCTACCGTCGCGTGCGCGGCGATTTCGCGCCGTATCGCGCAGACATGAACCTTGAAGAGCGACCCATCGGCATCGAACGCGATACGCTGGTTGCGGCGCTGCGCGGCTACTTCGCCCATCGCGGCTTCGATGCCAATTGGGACGCAATCAAGCGCCTGCCGGACGACATGCTGGTCATCACCCTCGGCATGGTCTGCCCGTTCGAACCGGCCGAGAAGCAGGCGCTGCTGGAAGCCCCCAGCGATGCCGAACGCGCCGCCACTTTGCTGGCTCTGCTACAGATGGGCGCCATGCAGCAGGACACGCCAGGCGGACGCAGCGTAAGCTGAACGGTACGGAGGGAGCCATGGACGAACCCGCCGAAACCAAGCGCCAGGCGCCGATCGATTCGCGGCTGCTGGAGATCCTGGTCTGTCCGCTGACCAAGGGCCCGCTCGAATACGACCGCGAGGCCAGTGAACTGATCAGCCGCAAGGCCGGCCTCGCCTATCCGGTGCGTGACGGCATCCCGATCATGCTCCCCGAGGAAGCCCGCAAGCTGGACGAATGATCCAGGGCTGCTCAAGGGTGCGATCGAATGCGCTTTAGTCGTTCGGCTTCGGGGTTCTGCGAGCGGAACCGAGCGGATGTTCGCTTGCTGCCGGCCGTTTTATCGTGATGCCTGCGAGACCGAGCCGATGCAGAGGACAGCGTGATGCCCATCGCAACCGAGATCCGCTTCAACAAGGCGCGGCGTGTGCTGGACGTCGCGTTCGACGACGGCACGCACTTCACCTACCCGGCGGAATACCTGCGGGTGGAAAGTCCCAGTGCCGAGGTCCAGGGCCACTCACCGAGCCAGAAGCAGATCGTGCCCGGCCGGCGTCACGTCGGCATCACGGCGATCGAGCCGGTGGGCAACTACGCGGTGCGCCTGGTGTTCGACGACCTGCACGACACCGGCATCTTCTCCTGGGAATACCTGCACGAACTCGGCCGCGAGCAGGACCGCCGCTGGCAGGCGTATCTCGCGGCACTGGATGCCCGTGGCCTGAGCCGCGAACCATAACGCCCGCATCCCTTGCGGGAGGGAAAGGAACAGGGGGCTTAAAAGCCAAACAAGTTCTCCCCGTTATCTTGGGAGAAGGTAACAGGGGCAAAACCCCGGGCGTTCTGGCTTCAGGCGGGCTGTCCGCGACAGCGGACGAGGTCTGGCAGGTATGGAACGATCGGCTGGCGAGGAATGCTGAGGCGGTCGCCAAGATAGTCCCAGAACGCGAATGCCGAGTTTGGCGGCGGTGCGCATCAATCCGAGGAATGCGTCGCGGCAGTCGCGGCCATCGAGACTGCGCGTGCCACCACTGACCTTGCGCTTGGTGACATGGAGACGGATGTCGCGCTCGGAGCCATTGGTGTGGAGCGGTATCTCCGGGCGATCGAGCACCATCAGCAACTCCGGCTTGTTGGCGTGCAGCCGCACGAGCAGGCGATCGAGCGTGACGAAGCCGGTGCGTCGACGGAAGATGCGATCGAAGCGGGCACGCAGTTCGCCACGGCGCCGCGCGGTGGGTTCGGCGCGATACAGCCTTGAGATCATCGTAGAACCGCCAGATGAGCGCGCGCATGCGCTTCTGCGCGGCGCGATGCAGGTCGGTGAAGTGTCCAGCTTGTGCACCAGCCGTTCCGCATGCACCCAGCAGAGCGCGTGCTGGCCAACGTCGAACTGGCCCGCGTCATCGCTGACAATCACCATATCGCGCAGTAGCCCATGCGTCTGGACGCTGCCCCACAGCGCGCCTTCCGTGGCGATACAGATCGGATCCGGTGTGACCTGCAACCGACTGATGCCGAGACGGTCGAGATGCGACCTGCCAGGCGGCCTGATCGGCGAACCGCGTCTGTTGGTGCGTGGCCAACTGATGAATGACAGCTCCCGCCAGGGCGCGTCCGCGCATATAGTCCAATGCCGCTTGGTTGATGACGTAGTCCGTGTGCCCGGCACGCAGCAGATCGAGGAAGTTCAACCGGCTCTTGCTGGTCCGCGTGCCGAACCAGGCGAAATCGTCATTGCCGATCTGCGTGCAGAAGCCGTTCTTGCCAGCATGGCGCGCGCCGGTGTCGTCCACTGAGACCCAGGCCGCCGTCTGCAGGCCTGCCCGCAGCACGTCACGGTTCTCGGCGAGGAACCCGTCCTGTCCAGTGATCAGCAGACGCATCACCTGTCGCTTGGAGATGGCGACGCCAATCCCCCGCAATTGTGCCACCAGCCGTGGCACCGTCACCTGCCCTTGATGGTGCTGCGCCAGCACGAAACGACGCAGCTCTGGCCCGAAATGCCCAACCACGCCGGCTGGCAAGGCGGCCAACACAATCGTTCCATCCGGCGTGACCCATCGCTCCCGCCGGTAGCGGATCGCCTCGGCACGCAGCACGATGTCCTGCACCACGAACGTCTCGTAGCCTTTGAAGCGTGAGCCTGGCGGCACCTGCGCCTTGATCACCCGAGCCTCGATGGCGACCCGTGGTGCGATCTTCCCGCGCCGCCGATGTTTGCCCCGCCTGCCGGGTCGCTTCGGCTCACTGGCGTCTTCCATGCCGCTTGGCTTGATCCGCGGTCGGCCATTCAGACCCTTCAATCGCGCGTTCTCTTCCCGCAGCTCCGCGATCAAACGCTCCTGGTCAGCTACCTTGCTCAGCAGCTCCACAACCAGCGCCTTCAGCGCTTCGAGCGACAGTCCTTCAATGTCAGCCGGGGCGGTCACAGTCAGGTTGAATCGACCCAACCCGCGTCGGCGCAAGCAAAATCTCAACCCGCGCCACAGGTTTTGCCCCTGTTACGGGAGAAGTGCGTACAACCACCGACCGTAGCCGCGCCGCCCATCTGCGCCCGCCGGATCACCCCGACGGCAGCACCATCACCTCGGTCAGCCCTGCCGCCAACAAACGGCGCAGATCGCCGAGGGCCAACGCAATGCACCCCTCCGTCGGCGCATAATCCGGCCGCGCCACATGCAGGAAAATCGCCGAGCCCCGCCCGCGCTGCACGGGCGCGTCGTTCCAGCCCAGTACGCCAACCAGGTCATACAGCTCGTCCTGGCGCCACAACTCCTCATGGCTGCCCTCATGCGGCAGTCGGATCATCCGGTTGTAATCAGCCTGCGCCGGATCGTCGCACCAGCCATCGGTCGGTACGATCGGCTCGATTGGCACCACGCACGCGGTGGGCGGCACCCGATCAGCGCGATACAGCACGCGACGCAGCGGCAGCAGCCCCACCGGGGTGGCGCCATCGCCCTCCTGCTTGTCGCGCCGCACGCCGCCCAGTCCCAGTGCCGCGCGGAACACCAGACCGCCCAGCACCAATCGTCCATTCGGATGCACCAGCGCCTGCATGTTCGGTCAGTCCAGCAGGTGGCCGAAACGCTCCGCCTTGGTCGCCAGGTAATGGTCGTTTTCGCCATTCGGCGCGAAGGCGTGCAACTCGCGCCCGACCACCTCGATGCCGCAGGCCACCAGCGCCGCCAGCTTGTCGGGATTATTGGTCAGCAGCCGGATGCGCGAGATGCCGAGAGCCTCCAGCATCGTGGCGGCGATCAGGAAGTTGCGTTCGTCCGCCCCCCAGCCCAAAGCGCGGTTCGCGTCCAGCGTATCCAGCCCGCGATCCTGCAACGTGTAGGCTCGCAGCTTGTTGACCAGCCCGATATTGCGGCCCTCCTGGGCAAGATACAGCAGCACGCCGGAGCCCTCTTCCGCCATCCGGGCGATCGCGCCGCGCAATTGCGGGCCGCAGTCGCAGCGCAGGCTGCCAAGCAGATCGCCGGTGAAGCATTCGGAATGGATGCGCACCAGCGGCGCGGGGGACTTCTCCGGATGGCCCACCACGATGGCCAGATGCTCCAACGCCGACCCCTCGGTCCGAAAGGCGATCACCCGGGAGTCAGCGGCATTCTCCAGCGGCACGCGCGCCGAGGCGATTTGGCGCAGGCCGGCCGCGGCCGCCACCGGATAATCGAGAAGGTCGGCAGCCGGAATACTCAGCAGCCCCATGCTTGCGGCCTGGGCCGCCGCGTCGGGACGCACGGATGCCGCCACCACGGCGGGCAACAGCCGGCCCAATTTGGCCAAAGTCAACGCTGGCAGCGCCAGGGGCGGCACCGGAGCCGGCTCCGGCTGCGCCGGCAGCAACTCCTCGATCGTAGGGTCGGCCAGGCCGCGCAACGGCGCCGGCGCCAGCAATTCGGCAGTCAGATGCAGCGCCATCACCGGCGCCCCCGGTTCCAGCGGCCGATGCAGCACTGCGGCGGCCCGCACCGGCGCCAGCAGCAGCACCGGTGGTTCGGCTGCCAGGGCGGCCAATTCGATCAGGCCGCGCGGCCCCGCCGTCTCGGCTGCCAGCAAAACCAGCGGCGCTTCCCCGGTCAGCAGAACCGGCGTCCCGCGGCGCAATTCCGCTGCTGCCCGGTGCAACGTCCGCAACCGCAGCACATCGGGGTCCGGCGCGGCGGCCGGGACACTGGCAGCGGGGTCTGCCACAAGCACGTCGTCGTGTCGGCGGGCGTGTTTCATCGAATTACAAGAAAATGAAACAATGACGGCCCATTTTGGTCACGATTCACGATAAGTCTGCCCCCCGGACTGACAAACGGAGCCACACTTCCCGCTGTGTGATGCCGCCGCGAACGACTATATGGCGGAGCGAGTGAATTGTCTGGACCAAGCTCACGGTAATGTGAGCCGCTTGCGGCACTCGGTATCGCAATGACAGGATGGTGTGGTGTTGGCCGGTAGTAAGGAAGACTTGCTGGCGGCCGCTGTGAGTCGGCGTAGGAGCGAATGGGTGCAGCGCGCCCAGCAGCAGCGAGGGGAATACGAAGATGTCGGCTGAACGCCCGATCCTGATCGTCGATGACGACGATGCTCTGCGCGATACCTTGGCTGACCAGCTTGAGGTCGACGGGGAGTTCACCGCGGTTTCGGCAGGCTCAATCGGCGAGGCTGAGCAAAAGCTGACCGCCAAGGATGCCCGCTTCGATGCGGTGATCCTCGACGTGGGACTGCCTGATGGCGATGGGCGAGACCTCTGCAACAAGCTGCGCAAGCAGGGGCAGAAGATGCCGATCATCATGCTGACCGGCTCCGACGCGGAAACCGACGTGGTGCGCGGCCTCAATTCCGGCGCCAACGACTACATTGCCAAGCCGTTCCGCCTGAACGAGTTGCTGGCCAGGCTGCGCGCGCAGCTGCGCATCTTCGAGAATAGCGAGGACGCGGTCTTCACCATCGGCCCCTACACGTTCCGCCCGTCTGCGAAGCTGCTGCAGGACCTGGTCAAGAACCGCCGCATCCGGCTGACCGAGAAGGAAGCCGCAATCCTCAAGTTCCTGTATCGCGCCGGCACGCGCGCCGTGGCGAGGCAGGTGCTGCTGAACGAGGTCTGGGGCTACAACGCCGCAGTAACGACCCACACGCTGGAGACGCATATCTACCGCCTGCGCCAGAAGATCGAGCCCGATCCGGCGAATGCGCGCCTGCTGGTCACCGAGGGCGGTGGCTACCGGCTGGATCCGGAAGGCGTCCCAGCCAGCGTCGTAGCGGCGTAGGGACCAGCCTAGCGGCGTAGGGAATTGCACACGCGCTGACGGGTATAACGGCGGAATAGCGCAACGCATTCCGCCGCCTCGCTCGTCGTCATCCTTGTGAAACGGTGACTCAGGGCGACTGGCACTGCTGCGCATATCCCATTCGCGGGATATGACCGACCTCCGCAGGACGGCACGATACATCGACCATACAAAGGGTCACCGCACGCTAAGCAAAACGGTGCGTATGCATCCGACCTGACGCGCTAAAGCGGTGGCGGCATCGTCGCCTGAAATGACGGTGTCGCCGTGATGGCTTCGAACCACGCGGTCAAGGCCGGCCGGCCGGCGCGCCAGGTCCAGACAGGGTGACGCGGATCGACCCAGCCCAGGGCGCAACCGAGCACTATGCGCGCGGCATCGATCTCGCCCGAGTAACCACCTTTCGCGACCGCGCGGTCAAGAACATCGGCTGTCCGGTTGACCCTGGTGGTTTCGAGCGCGATCACGCTTGGCGAGCGTGCGTTGTCGGGTCGGCGCAGTTCGCGTGCCCAGGTGACGATGCCCTCCAACATGCCTGCGGCGATGCCCATTTCCGCGAGCGTACGCCACCTGTCGGAGCCATCCCTGGGCAGCAATGGGCGCCCCGGATGCAGCGTGTCGATATAGCTCAGGATCAACAGGCTTTCGGTCAGGATTGTGCCGTCGTCGAGTTCGAGGGTCGGCACACGTCCGACGGGATTGTACGGCAGCAGCGCGGAGTTGGGATCGCGGAGCGTGACTTCTTGTTTACGGACCTGGGCGTCGAGACCGGTTTCCAGCAACGCCACCCGGACGATGCGGGCGAAGGGCGACGCGGCGCCGTAGAAGAGTCGCATTGTTCGTTTCCTTTCACGGCAGGTTGTTTAATACCGGGCGCCTGGATGCTGACTGTAGACGCCGATCAGGGGGCCAGCGCACGATTCGCACATGCCTGCACGCTCAGCCCGGCGGGCAAGGCGTAAAACGCCTCACCGCCCGGGCCTGGACTTCACAGGTGACGGCAACAGCATCGCATCCGGCGTGTCTGCCGCACCGACCACACGATAAAGCCGGAATGCCTCCACCGTTGTCGTGCCCTGCTTGCGGTCGGCTTGGCCGATCTCCTTCAGGCTCGACCACGGTGTCCGATCGACCTGATCGCCGCGGCGCATGCTGCGCACCAGGATGCCGACGCGACCCGCCACCGGCGCAGCAGGTAGATCGAACAATGCCCAGCGAGGCTGGATGCCAACTGCCGCAACGCCCGCGGGGAGTTCGCGCGCGAATTCGGCGGCGATGCCATACTGATCGGCTGCGACGAAGCTGGCGCCGGCTTGCTGCCGCACCGCATTCACCTCGGCCGCAAGCCCATGCCAGCCCGCCATGCGCAGCGCGATGGGATCGATGCGCACGGGAATTGGCAGCGCGCCGAGACCCGCATGCAGATACACCAGCAGCGTGATGCCCAGACCCATTGCGAGCGCGGGCACATGAAGCCGTCGCCACCCTGGTGCCGACAAACCGGCAGCAGCGATCGCAGCGGCGGGATAGATGATGGCGGGCCAATTGCCCTGCACCCGATCGCCGAAAGCATGCTGCACGAACAACACCACCGCGGGCAGCGTCAGCGCCGACAGCAGTGACCACGCCGCGTCGCGCGTCCTCCAGGCTCGCCGCACCGCCACCACAATACCGGCGACGCACAAAACAAATACCAGCGGTGTGATCAGACCGCACTGGCCAACGAGCAACTCGGCCAGGAAACGAACCGCGTTGGCCGGATGCCAGGCATCGATGCGGCCGCCCTGTCTGGCGAAACTCGTCCAGCCATGGTCGGCATTCCACAGCACCACCGGCACGAACGCCGCGACGCCGATCACCGCACCAAGCCATGGCGCCGGTCGTCGCAGCCAGAACCGCATGGATGGCGTCGCCAGCAGCCAAATACCGATGCCGAGCCACAGCAGACCGGCAGTGTATTTACTGTCCATTGCCAGCCCGGCGAACAGGCCGATCGCCAGCCACCATCGCGGATCGTCACTGCGCAACAGCCGCGCCGACGCCCATAGGCAGCATGTCCAGAAGAACAGTAGCGGCGTGTCGGGCGTCATGATCACCGCGCCGACGCCGAACAGCAGCGTGGCGTTCAGCAGCGCCGCGGCGCGCAGTCCGGCGCGGCGTCCCGGCAGCAGGCATTCTCCGGCATCGACCAGCAACAGCGAGGCGGCAGCCACCGACAGCGGCCCCAGCAGCCGGACGCCCAACGCGCCTTCGCCGGCCAGCGCCGTGCCGAGACGGATCCACAGCGCCACCATCGGCGGATGGTCCGGAAAGCCGGCAGCCAGTGCGTGGGACCACACCCAGTAATACGCTTCATCCGGTGCCAGCGGCGTCGTCGCGGCCATCAAAAGGCGCAGCAGCGTCAGCACGACCAGGGCGGCGGCCCAGAGGCGGTCATTGCGAGTTTCGTCCGGGCCATGGGCGGACTGTCCGTGCATGAAACCGTCGCGCGCCGCCGCTACCCCCATCACCGGCAGCGCCACATTCTCCCCCACCTCTTCTGGCAGAGGGCATGGGGAGGCGTTGCGCGGGGAAGCTCTACCGCCCGATCGCGTCGCGCCATGGAGCGCACCAACTCCGGTTTCATGCAGGGTCGGTTGGCCATCGGCCGGCACGAAACGCGCAATGCCCAGCCAGCGTCATGGGCGGTTGCAAGTCAGCGGGTGCGCCACACCAGCGTGGCCGATACCGCGTAGTTCCACACCACGCCGATCATCGCGCCGATCGCCCCGGCGATGCTCCATGCGGTGTGACTGTCGTACAGTGCCTTGGCGATGCCGACATTGGCGATGCCGCCGACGCCGCACACCAGCATGAACAGCAGCAACCCTCGCCACAGGTGTGGGCCGCGCAGGCGCTGGTCGCGGTAGGTGATCTCGTTGTTGAGCTGGAAGTTGAACATCATCGCAACGACGGTGGCGAGCGCCTGTGCGGATTCAAACCCCAGGCCTGCCCATTTCAGCCCCATCGTCAGCACCGCCAGATGCACGAATATGCCGATCGCGCCGACCAGCGCGAAGGAGATGAATCGCAACGGCAGCAGCCCGCCGAACACCTTGTCCAGCAGCAGCCCGGCGAACTGCATCAGCACCAGCGCGTCCAGCTTGCTCTCGCCGGCGACGCGTTCATGGAACACGCAGGGGATTTCGATGACCCGCAACGGCGCCGGCGAACTCAACGTCAGGTCGACCAGTATCTTGAAGCCCTGGCCGGTGAGCATTGTCGCCAATTGCTCGAACAGCGGGCGGGGCAGCATGAAAAAGCCGCTCATGGGATCGTTGAGCTGCACCGGAAGGAACAGGCGTGCCAGCCGGATGCCGCCATCCGACAGCAGGTGGCGCCAGCGAGCTGGCCAGACCGGAGTCATCGCCGCCCTCAACGTGGCGGCTGCCGACGGCCAGGTCGTATCGGCCGCTCTTCAGCGCCGCGAGCATATCCGGCAGCCTGGTCTCGTCGTGTTGCAGGTCGCCGTCGATCACTGCGACGAATTGCGCCGAGGACGACAGCGCGCCCTCGATCACCGCCGATGACAGGCCGCGCCGGCCGATGCGGCGAATGCAGCGCACGCGCGGATCGGTCTGCGCGATGCGGCGGACTTCGGCCGTCGTGCCGTCGGGGCTGTTGTCGTCGACGAACACGGCTTCCCACGCGATGCCGAACAGTGCGGCGTCGAGCTTGGCGATCAGCGGCGCGACGTTCGGCCGTTCGTTGTAGCAGGGCACCACAATGGTCAGCGTCGGTGCGCCGCGTGTCATCGCGGGCACTGGCACTGGCACCGACATGGGCAGTTCAATCAGCGAGGTCGATTCGGGCATGGGCTGCGTTCATTCACCAGCCCAGCCTGATAACGGCCGGGATGGTGAGGTCAAGACCTGCTACAACGGCACGCCCGCCAGATGGCGGCTGGTGCGGATGGTCTGCAAGGTTTGCACGCGGCTGACGGTGGGCGAGCCGGTCAGCCGTTGGGTGAGCTGATTCTCGTGCGAGGTATCCCGCGCCACCAGTTTCAGCAGGAAATCGCCGCCGCCCCGGATCATGTGGCACTCGCGGACTTCCGGCCAGCCGCCGACGAGTTGCTCGAAGGCGGACAACACGGCTTCCTTCTGGCTGTCGAGGCCGACAATGGCGAAGAACGTGATCTCCCAGCCGAGTTTCTGCGGGTCCAAATCGGCATGATAGCCGAGGATGATGCCCGCCTCCTCGAGCCGGCGGACGCGACGCAGGCAGGGAGGCGCGGAGATGCCGGCGCGGCGGGCCAGTTCGACGTTGGTCATCCTCCCGTCGGCCTGGAGCTCGGCCAGGATACGGCGATCGATTGCGTCCAGGATGGGCGGGTCGCCGAGAGGGCTTTTCATTCGCGCATGATACCGGACGCTGTGCGTTAGGTTTGATTGTGACGTTTCCGAGGGCGGCTGGATAGCGCAATAATATTGCACGGCGCGCTGCCCGCAAGGGCTGAACAACCTGCAGTGGCGGGGCGGCATCAATCAAGGGAAGTAAGCAGGGGCTCACACCGAGGGCCACCAAGAAGGTGGCACAGCATGCATCGGGCGAACGGCGAACTGTCTCGGCTCCCTGTCATTGCGAGCAGTGCAGCGACGCGGCAATCTCGGTCACGGTGCGCGCGCGTAACTCGCCCGAGATCACTTCGCTCCGCTCGCAATGGCAGCAAAGCCCCGGGCCGCTCAACAACCCTACGCGATCCGCAGACGCGCGAACACCGGCACCTTCACAACGTCGAGCACGAAAGCAAAGGCCGCGGCTGCGGCGAGCATGCCGGCCACCAGCAAGGCTGGCAGGGGTGTCATCGCGATCCCGGCAACCGCCAACACCGAAGCGATTGTGATGTCGACCGCCGATGACACAACAAGCCACAGGCTCGGGCGAGTACCCCACAGATGCCGACGTTCGCGAATGGCATAGATCGTCGCCTGACTGCCGAACACCAAGGCCACGAACACCAGCGTCCGCAGCGCCCCGATGTCCAAGATCCAGTTCGAATTTGCCGACCGCCAGGACACCGACGCAGAAGGCCAGCAAGCCCACAGCCATGATGACCCCGCCAGCGTCAGGCTGCCGATGCGCCACGCATTCGGCATCGGGGACGGTCGCACGTTGTCGGTCGTCAACGACATCGCGAGAAAATCGCCGGCGATCATCAAGATGACCATCAGCAGCGGGGTCAGGATCGCCTGCCCGGTCATGACCAGGCCGGCAATCAGGAAGAGCACCGTCACGATCTTCTTGATGATGGAGTTCAGCGTGTAGGTCTGGATGCGCTGGAACGTCAGGCGTCCTTCCTTGACCGCGGCGACGATGCCGGCGAGACCCGGCTCGGTCAGCACCATGCCGGCGGCCGATTTGGCGACATCGGTCGCCGTCGAGACCGCGATGCCGATCTGTGCCTGGCGCAGCGCCGGCGCGTCGTTGGCGCCATCGCCGCACATGCCGACGGTGTGGCCGCCCTTCTGGAATGCCTTGACGAGTTTGTACTTGTCCTCCGGCAGCACCCCGGCGAAGACCGCGAACGTCTCCGGATGGACGGCGTCCGGGATCGGTCCCGGCGGACAGACCGCGCCATCGAGCCCCACCGCGTGCGCCACGATGGTGGCCGTCGCCGGCGCGTCGCCGGTCACCATGACGGTGCGCACGCCCAGACCGTGCAGTTCGCTGACCAGAGCGGCCGAAGTCCGTGCGCGGCGGATCGCTCAGCGCGATGAGCCCGGCCAGCTTCATCGCTGCCGGCGGGCCGGCCGCGACCGCCAGAACTCTGAAACCCTTGCCCCTGGAGTTCGTTCGCCGCATGCCGTCGCGGTCGGCGACGGCTGTGCGAGTCCGGCGACCGCGGCAAACGCGCCCTTCACGATCCGCTGCGTCGCGCCGGTCGCATCTGTTGCCGCTGCCTCGGACATTTTCGTCGCCGGATCGAACGGCACGAACTGGCCAATTTCGGCGCATCGGCGGATTCCTTGCCTTTGGCGGCTGCGCGAATCGCCGCATCGACCGGATCCTGCCCGCCATCGGAGCTGGCCAGCGCAGCCAGCGTCAGAACATGCGCTGTCATCGAAATCAGGCATCGGCGCGAACCGTGGTCACAGTCAGCGCGTTGCGCGTCAGCGTGCCGGTCTTGTCGGCGCACAAAACATCCATCGTTGCGGCTTCATCCACCGCGGAAAGGCGGGTCGGCAGGACGCCCAGCTTCGCCAGGGCTCGCGCGCCGAGTGCCGACGCCAACGTGAAGGTGGCCGGCAGCGCGACCGGTATCGATGCCAGGACCGCGGTCAGAAGCAGGGGAATGATCTCGGCGAGCGGCATCTTGAGAAACTAGGCAAAGGCACCAGCAGCACGATGACGACACCGTTGAACACCGCGAGATTGCGCACCACGCGCAGCACCGCCTTCTGCTGCGAACTGACGACATGGGCGGTGCGCACAAGCTCCGCGGTGCGGCCGAACTTGGTGCGCGCGCCGGTCGCCGTGACCTCGGCCACCGCCTCGCCGCGCCGCACCAACGCCCCGGCATAGGTGTGCACGCCCGCGCCGGCTTCGATCGGGCACCGATTCTCCGGTGAGCATGGATTGGTCGAGCAGGACGTCTCCGCCGGTGATGTGCACATCGGCGGCAACCACGCCACCGAGCGACAGCTTCACCACGTCGCCCGGCACCAGATCGGCGGCCGGCACGGTCTTCCACGCGCCATCGCGCCGGACGGAGGCGTTCAGCGCGAGCCGCGACTTCAGCGCGGCGAGGGTCGCCTGCGCCCGGCTCTCCTGAAACAGCCCCAGGGCGGCGTTGAACACCAGCAGACCGGCGATGATCGCGGCTTCGGTGTAATTGCCGAGCGCGATCTGCAGCACGATCGCAGCCTCGAGCATCCACGGAACCGGCGCCCAGAATTTTTCCAGCGCCATGCGCAGCGGGTGCAGCGCGGTATCCGGCATCGTGTTCGGCCCGAATTTTTGCATGCGGCGCCGAGCCTCGTCGCTGGTCAGGCCGGTGGGGTCAGCCGTCGCGCGCGCCGTCGGTTTGGCGGATGGCACCATTGCCGGCGGGGACTGAACTGTTGTGGTCATGACCTTGCCTCGCCAACGCGTTGTCTGAAGAAAATGTTCGTGCCAGCACGCTGGTCAGCCTTGCTCCACCAGGTGACCCCGGAATCAATGCGCCGGTTGGCACCAGCTGGCGGATGAGAATTTGTCCCTCGATGAGCCGCACCTGCGAAGCAGCCACACGGGGTGGCAGCCTCACAGGATCGGCCCAATGCAGCGGCGTGCACGCACCAGCGCCTTGGCCGCTTACGGCGTCAGGGCTGACCGGGTCGCCCGGAGGTCGCCGTAGTGGTCATGGAAACGTTTCTCATAGGCCCGATCGACCGTCGTTGACGCATCGTATGGCGGGCTGTCCTTGACCTTCTGCCGATTGACATCGAGGTTCACCAGCCTGATCCGTCCAATCGATCTCTCGCGCCGACCGTGGCGAGATCAGCACCTTCTTCCCGGCCCACCAGTTCGTCGTATCGACGACGAGGAAATGGATGCTCCAATCGGCATCCTCCAGGAGAAAATCCTCGACGTGACCGATCTCGCCGTCGCTGGCGTGGATATGGTACCCGGTGACCGCTGCGATGCTGCGGAGATGCGGATCGTCGTCGTCGTCGCTGAGCATCGGCAATTGCCTCTGCACGCCGCCTGGATTCCGGGTAAGGCGACACCGGCATGGCGCCGCCCGCATAGCCATAGCCGCCCATGTAAAGGCCAATACCCCAATAGGGCTCCAGCCATAGTAATCGTAAACGTTGGCCTCCATCTGCCGCGACACAGGCCGATCGGTCTCGATATCCGGGCTGTCCTTGACCTGCTGCATGGTCAGTCTGACCGAGAATTCACTTGCCGTCACATCGGGATGCCCCAGGACGGACGGGGGCAGAAGGACCTTGCGCCCGGATAGCCAATTGCCGGTATCGACGACCAGCCAACGAATCAACCAGCTCGGCGTCATCGAACAGAAAGTCGCTGACGGTGCCAAGTCGACCATCACTTGCCACAATGGCGTAGCCATTGATCGCTGATGCATTCCACAACATTGTCTACGCCACTCCATAGCTCCGCCACAGGTCCAACGTCGTCGTGAGCGGCGTGCCTTCTTCACATGCGTCCCAGGATCCTCCTCACGCGACCAAGGGAACTCCGTGCAGCAGCGGGACACGAGCGTCGCCGTTGGCGCCAACCGGCTTGCCGGTCTTCTCCATCAGCTCGAGGAACGGCTTGATGATGTCGATCGGCATCGGAAACACGATGGTGGAATTCTGTTCGGCGCCGATCTCGGTCAGCGTTTGCAGGTAGCGCAACTGCATGGCGGCCGGAATGCTCGACAGGATCTTGGCCGCGTTGACCAAGGTCTGCGAGGCCTGGAACTCGGCTTCCGCATGGATGATCTTGGCGCGCCGGTCGCGTTCCGCCTCCGCCTGCTTGGCGATGGCGCGCACCATGTTGTCCGTCAGCTCGACGGTTCTGATCTCGACGTTGCTGACCTTGATGCCCCAGGTTTCGGTCTGCGCGTCCAGAATGCTCTGGACATCGGCGCTGAGCTTTTTTCGTTCGGACAGCATCTCGTCGAGCTCATGCTGTCCCAGCACAGCGCGTAGGGTCGTCTGAGCGAGCATGTTGGTGGCGGGAAGGTAGTTCTGCACCTGAATAATGGCGCGCTCGGGATCGACCACGTTGAAGTAGAGCACCGCGTCAACCTTCATCGAGACGTTGTCGTGCGAGATCACGTCCTGGGTCGGTATCTCGATGACCTGGATGCGCAAATCCACCCGCACCATTTCCTGAATGAAGGGGATCAACAGCACCAGGCCCGGTCCTTTGACCTTCTGAAAGCGGCCAAGGGTAAAGACCACAGCCCGTTCGTATTCGCGCAGGATCTTCACCGTCGCCGACATCAGAAAGAGCGCCGCGATCAGGACCACCGGGATAATGGAAAGCGATAAGAAGGACATGGCACTCCGCCTTTCATAACGAACAGGTCTATTCGCATCGCAGCGGGGAGGCGGCACTGCGTTCTGGCTCTGTCCGAGCATCCGTCGGCGACAGCCGGAACGGATCGTATTGTCTCTTCGATCGCCACTTTGGCTGGATATTGGGCTTTCGATGTGGCTGCGGCAGGCTCGGAAACTACCTATGGACGATTGGTAAGACGTCTCGAATGCTTGCAATCAGGAGTTGACGGTCATCCACAAAGGCGATGATGCCGTCGCCTCATGGCAGCCTCCTTGATGTCTTGATGTCCGCCCGCCGATCCGGATCAGAACCGACATGGCCGCGCAATTCAGCCAGCAGCCTGCGCAAGTTGTTAAGCAGGCTTTGCCGCGGCCATGCCCGCATGCAAATCCAGACGTGACGGATTGGCCGTACCGAGAATCGCCTTGGCACGTGCCATTTCCTCTGCCGTGCCGTGCGCCATCACCAAAAAGCTGTCCGCTTTCAGGTCGGCCTCGTACTGCAACACGCTGTTCTTCGGCACGCCGATGCTATAGAGCGCTGCGCCAAGCGCGCTCAGGCCGCCGACCAGGGCGGCGTTTTCAATCGCGTAGACCGCGACCGTGGCGAGATATCCCAGCACGACGACATGCCCGACGACCGGAATGGTCAGGAACAATCCGCCGAAGAACAACCCCCAGAAACCGCCCCAGAACGCGCCGCGCGTGCCCCAGAACTTGATGCGGTCCCCTGTGCTGTAAAATCCGACGACCTTTTCTTCGGTATGGTATCCTTTGCCGACGACGCTGAGATTCTTCATCTCGAAGCCCGAAGCGGTCAGCTTTTTCACGGCAGCTTCCGCTGCCTGGTGGTCCGCGAAGACAGCGACGACCGTGTCAGTGTTTTCTGTGTCAGTGGTGTCCATTTGATCCTCCTGCGGAACAAAGCATCGCGCGCTTCGGATTCGACGCGAGCCATGGAAAATCCAGGGAGGGTGGAAAATCCAGGGAGAACTCGCTTTCCCGAGCGCGCGGCCCGGCCCATGCGAAAAAATATGGCGGTGCCGCTGTTGGGTGTTCAGGTTCGGAAACTACTCAGGATGCCATCGGGCTTACTTGCGGTGACGGGTTTCGCTGACGCTCTGCCCATCGGTCCTGTCATCCAGCGCCCGCGCGCGCCCGCCGAGGAGACCGGCTTCCTTGTCTGCCGACGGCGGAGGCCGATATGGTCAGCCGTTCGCTGCACTGGAACGACGATGCCCGAAACCCACCGCACCCGTGTGCTGATCATTGGCGCCGGTCCGGCCGGCTATACCGCGGCGATCTATGCCGCGCGCGCCAGCCTGTCGCCGACCCTGGTCGCCGGGCTGGAGCCGGGCGGCCAACTGATGATCACCACCGATGTGGAGAACTACCCGGGCTTCGCCGAGGTCATCCAGGGGCCCTGGCTGATGGAGCAGATGGCGGCGCAGGCCGAGCACGTCGGCACGCGCATCGTCCACGACCTGATCACGCGGGTTGATTTCGCCACGCGCCCGTTCCGCTGCGTCGCCGATTCGGGCGACGTGTTCCTGGCCGATGCCGTGGTCATCGCGACCGGCGCGCAGGCCCGCTGGCTCGACATCGAGTCGGAACAGCGGCTGCAAGGCCGCGGCGTGTCGGCCTGCGCCACCTGCGACGGGTTCTTCTATCGCGGCAAGCGCGTCGCGGTGGTCGGCGGCGGCAACACCGCGGTGGAGGAGGCGCTCTACCTGACCCACCACGCCGACAGCGTCACGCTGATCCATCGCCGCGACGCGCTGCGGGCGGAGAAGATCCTGCAGGCCAGGCTGTTCGCGCATCCCAAGATCAAGGTGATCTGGGACAGCGTGGTCGAGGAGATCGAGGGCGGCGGCCACCCGGAAGTGGTCACCGGCGTCCGGCTGCTCAACGTGAAGACCGGCCGGATCGAGACCCTGCCGGTTGACGGCGTGTTCATCGCCATCGGCCATACGCCGAACACGGCGATCTTCGCCGGACAGGTCGCCATGGACAGCGAGGGTTACATCCAGACCCGGCCGGGCAGCACGCGCACCACGGTCGACGGCGTGTTCGCCGCCGGCGACGTGCAGGACAAGATTTTCCGCCAGGCGGTCACCGCCGCCGGGACCGGCTGCATGGCGGCGCTGGAGGCGGAAAAGTGGCTGGCGGGCCACGCGGTCGCGCCCGCGCTGGCCGCGGACTAGCCAGGAATCCACAGAAAGGTCCAAGTCGGATCCGCCGGAATCGTGGAAGATTGTTTAAGATGCCCTAGGCCGGGCCTGTAACAAGCGGCCAGGACACGATGTCAGGGCAGGTTTCATGGACGCCGCCGGGAGCTCGGACCTGGCGGATGGGAGAGGCCGAGTGATCGACTGGGACAAGCTGCGCGTCTTCCACGCCGTGGCCGAGGCAGGCAGCTTCACGCATGCCGGCGACACGCTGAACCTCAGCCAGTCAGCCGTCTCGCGGCAGATTTCGGCGCTCGAGGAGGCGCTTCAGGTGCCGCTGTTTCACCGCCATGCGCGCGGCCTGATCCTGACCGAGCAGGGCGAGGCGCTGAACCGCACCGTGCGCGAGGTGTTCGCCAAGCTGGCGATCACCGAGGCGCTGCTGACCGAAAGCAAGGAGAAGCCGGCCGGGCGGCTGAAGGTCACCACCACGATGGGCTTCGGCTCGACCTGGCTGGCGCCGCGGCTGCACGAATTCCTGGCGATGTATCCGGATATCTCGGTTTCGCTGCTGCTGGACGATGCGGAACTCGATCTGGCGATGCGGGAGGCGGATGTGGCGATCCGCATGCATCCGCCGAAGCAACCCGACCTGGTGCAGCGCCATCTGATGACCCTGGCAGTGGCATATCTGCGCGTCGCCGGAATATCTGAAGCAGCACGGCGTGCCGCAGCGGCCGGAAGACCTGGACGCGCACAAGCTGATCCTGTTCGGCAACCATCATCCGCCGGTGCGCCGACATCAACTGGCTGGCGGAGGTTGGGCGGCGGCCGGGCAATCCGCGCCGCGCGCTGCTGGAGGTGAACAGCGCCCATGCCATGATGCTGGCGATCCGCTCGGGCCTGGGGATCGGTGCATTGCCGGATTACGTCGTCGCCGAGAGTCCGGACCTGGTGCAGATACTGCCGGAGCTGAAGGGACCGAAGGTGGACGTGTATCTTCGTTTATCCGGAGGAACTACGGAACTCGAAACGAGTTGCGGTGTTCCGCGACTTCCTGCTGGCGCGGCTGGTGGAGCGGCATTAGGCGCTGCCAGCGCCATCGTCGCGACCTCGCTCCGTGCCATGGCTCCTGATCCTGGCGCACTGACTGCTCGCGCATCCGTGATCAAGCCTCCGCATTTTGTCCGGTCGTTTAGCGAATTGCAAGCGCCGACCAATGTGTCACAGCCGTTACATACGCGCTGGGGCATGCAGCGAGCACATGGCGGCGTCCGGCTTTTGGCGATGGAAACCATAGCAACGCGGCTATTACAGTCTTGTCATCGAATACGGCGGCGTTGCCGCCAGTTTTCCGGCTCTGTATGAGTCGGAAGGGGGTCTATGACCCCTGCGTCTCCCAGACGTGAAGCCTCCCTGTTTACTTGCCCCCGGTCATTGACCGGGGGCTTTTTCTTTTAGCTCATTTTTGACGGCGCGATGACGCCCGGATGCGGGACTGGCAAGTCCCTTGTCCAATGCTTCGGACTACTTGTCGGCTGCCGGATCAAGCAGCCCAAGCGCGCGCAGCACCTGCGGATCAAGGCGCCGCGGTCCGCCAGGCGGACGCAACGCAAATCCCATCGAATCGTCATAGCCCCACAGCGCCCAGCCGATCGCCTGCTGCTCGCAGGCCTCCCGCACCGCAGCCAGCCAGGCCAGGCGCGCCGGCGCGTTCAATCGTTGCGCGGCGCCGAATTCTCCCGCCAGCACCGACGCGTGGTTGCGGCGCGCCCAATCGCCGGCCTCTGCGATCTGTCGCCGCCAGCTTCGCCACGTCCCAGTGCTGCGCGCAGTAGAAGCGCATCAGTGCCGCGGTCGGCGCATCGTCGGTGGTCGCGCCGTCGGCCTCGCAGGCGCCACCATCGGTGTACCGGAAACGGCAGGCGCGCCATCGCCGCGGCATCAAGTCCCGCGCGGTAGGCGCCCAGCGCCGTCAGTTCCGCCGGATCATACAAGTGGAAGCTGTAGACGACGTTCGGATCGGTCTCCGGAACCAGCGCCAGCAGACCGGCTATGCTGCCCCAGTCGGCGCCGGTGAGGATCACTGTGTTCACCGGCAGGACGGCGCGAATTTCCAACAGGGTCTGATGTTGCAGCGACGCCCAGGTCCCCGGCGAATCGGCGAACACCGGTTCGTTCAGCACCTCGGGAAACGTCATCGCCGGATCGAATCGCCGCAGCAGCGGCGCGAGCGAGCGCCAGAACGCCACCAGCCTGGCGCGATCGCCGGCGTCGGTTTCCAGGTGCCAGTCGCCGGGATGCAGCGTCACGATGACGGCGAGCCCGTGCCGCTCCAGCCGCGCCATCGCCTCGGCGAGTGCCGCCGGCACGCCTGGAGCCGCCAGCAATTCCGGCTGCACCGGCAGGCGCACGAAGGTGAAGCCGGCGCGCCGCAGGCCCGCCATCGCCGCATCATCGAGGTAGCCGCGCAACGCCGCCGGATCGCGGCTCGGCGGGAAGCGGAACCAGTTGGTGATGTTGATCCCGCGCCGCAGGACCGCCGGCAGCGCATCCGCGTGCGCGGCGCCTGACAGCAGCGCGAAGGCCAGCAGTGCAGCGAGAAATCGCATCATGGCAGCTTGCCCCGGTAACCAATCGTTGGTGTCACGCTGCTAGCGATAGAGCGCACCGCCGCTAACATCCGATGAACAAAGCCATAATTTCGCACCGCCGCTCGATTATCACCGTTCTGGTCGTTGCGGCGCTGGTGCTTACCGCCGCCGCGTGGCTGCGCAGCGCCGAATACGACGAGCAGTACACGCTGTTCGTCACCGCGGGGCCGGCACGCCCGGTGTGGCCCGCGCATGCGTTCGCAGCCGGCGACGTGCGGACGCTGCAAGCCGGCCATGCCGGCTTCGCCGCCATCGCGCACGAGCTGCGCACCGGCGATGTTCATCCGCCGCTGTATTTTTGGCTGCTGGCGGCGTGGCGAGGCGGCGGTGGGCGACGGGCTGTTCGCGGCACGCCTTGCGTCGGTGCTGTGCAGCGTCGCGACGTTGGGCGTGGTGGCCGCGATCGCGCCGGTTGACCGGGCTTCCCGCCAGGCTGGCGGTGCTGCTCACGCTTGGCTGCTACGGCTTCGCCTACACGGGAACGATCGCGCGCGGCTTTGCCCTGGCGCAGTTGCTGACGGTGTCGGGCGTGGCGCTGTTGCTGTTCGCCGCACCAGCGGCGGCGCGTGGTATCCGCGTTCGCTGCGGGCATACTGCTCGGCGCCGCGACGTTCACCAACTATCTCTCGGTGTTCGTCGGCGCGAGTGCGCTGCTGTGGCTGATTGCGCGCCCTGTCATAGCGAGTTCCACATCGGTCAGCGACCGACCGACCCTGCGCGAAGCCGGCCGGAACACGTCCCCGTCCCTTTGCAGGAGGGGGTAGGGGGAGCGGTGCGCGCCACCTTCTCCGCTCGGCTCGCCATCGCAGCCTGCATCGGCTTCGCGCTATGGCTGCCGGCCGATCTCTGGTTCTTCCTGGCGCAACGGCACAGCCGCGTGGGACAGTTCGCGCCATTCGATGCGGTGTCCGGCGTGGCGCTGCTCGGGCGGTACACCGCCGCCAATCTGCTCGGTGGACTGCCGCTGTATCTCGAAGGCTCGCTGCAGTTGGCCACGGCCGATCGCGCTGGCCCTTGTGCTGGCGGGCCTGCTCGCGATGACCATCTGGCAATGGCGATACATCGCCACGCCTGAAGCGCGCCTGCTGTTCGCCATGGCAGTCGTCGCGCCGCCGATCGGCCTGCTGCTACTCGGCTTCGCGATTCAACAGCACACCGATCGAGCTGCGCTATCTCGCCTACACCACGCCGTTCGTCGGCACTGCTGCTGGCCGGCGCATTCGCCTCCCTGCCGCCCCGCACGGGCCGAACGGCTTGCGGTGTGCTGCTGGCGATCCAGACCGTGTCACTCGTCGGTCTGATGACGCGTCCCGAAACGATGCAGCCGGCGCGAGCGACAGCCATCGCCGGCGGCTGCGCTTGCGCAGGGTGGCGTGGTGCTGCTGCCGCATCGGCAACGACGGCGTCGGCATCGTCGGCGCCTTCGCCATCGAGGCGCCCCCGGCACTGCGCCTGCTGGTCATCGGCCGGGACGAATCTCGCCGGCGAGATCCGCGCGCGGGCCGCCGCCTTTCCGCGCGTCGTGCTGGCGCTGCTCGGTCAGGATGCCGACAGCCGCGCTACGCTGCCGGCGATGCGCCGCGCCTTCGCCGACCCATGCTGGCGCGCGGCGGGCGAAGGGTTCAACGTCCTCGCCTTCGACCAGATTTGTGGAGAGGCGTGCCCATGCTCTTCGATGGCTTCACACTGACAAACGTCGCGGTACCAGGCGGCACCATGCGACTGCGCCACGGCGGCTCAGGCCCGCCGCTGCTGCTGCTGCACGGCAACCCGCAGACCCATGTGATGTGGCACCTCGTCGCGCCCGCGCTGGCGCAGCGCTTCACCGTCGTCTGTCCCGACCTGCGCGGCTACGGCTTTTCGTACAAGCCGCCGGCGACCGAGGACCACGCACCCTACGCCAAAAAGGCCATGGCGAAGGACATGATCGCGGTGATGGACCATTTCGGTCACCATCGATTCCGCCTGGCCGGCCACGATCGCGGCGCGCGCCTGTCGCACCGCATCGCGCTGGATAATCCCGACCGTGTGGAGCAGCTGGCAACGCTCGACATCATCCCGACGATCGAGCATTTCGAACGCGCCAACATGGAATTCGGCATGCGGCAATATCACTGGTTCTGGTTCGCCCAGAAGCATCCGTTCCCGGAATGGCTGATCAACAAGGCGCCGGAGGAGTGGTGGCGCCAGCACACCAACCGCAATCCCGACAAGCCGGATCTGTTTCATCCCGAAGCGCTCGCGGATTACCTGGCAGCGGTGCGCCAGCCCGAAATGGTGCGCGCCATGTGCGAGGACTACCGCGCCGCCGCCAGCATCGATCTGGTGCACGATCGCGAAAGCCGCTCCGCCGGCGTGAAGGTGCAGTGTCCGATGCTGGTGCTGTGGGGATCGCGCGGCACAGTCGCGCGCGGCTACGACGCGATGGCGATCTGGCGGCAGGACTGTGCGGCCGAAATCACCGGCGGCGCGATCGAGTCCAGCCATTACATCGCGGAAGAGAACCCCGCAGCGCTGTTGGAGTGGTTCGCGAAGTTCTTCTGACGCTTATCTTGTCATCGCGAGCAGCGCAGCGACTCCTGTTATCGCGAGCAGCGGAGCGGAGCGGCAATCTCGATCGTCAGTGTTCGCCGACGACGAGATTGCCGCGCAACCTCAATAACTCATCGCCTGCGTCGACACCGGCACCCACCGGCCGTTGTGCACCACCGCGAGGAATGCGCTGGTGGAACCATGATGCTGGTGCGGCCCAAAGCTGAACGTGTTGCCGAAGATATCGTGGAAGTCGTGGATGCTCTCCATCGCCTTGGTGAACGTATCCACGTTCAGGTCATGCCCCGCGCGCTTCAGCGCCTCCAGCACTATCTGCGCCGAGGTGTAGCCGGTCTCGCCCAGGAAATTCGGCGCGATGCCGAACTTCGCCTTGTAGCGGCGCGCGAAATCCTGCACCGCCGGACGCGGATCATCCGGATACGCATAAAGCGCCGGCGTCATCGAATAGAAGCCCTCGGCCACATTGCCTGGCGCTTCCGCAACCGCGGTATCATACGACGCAACCTGACCCAGCATATCGACATTCCAACCCATCTTCCGCGCGGTGGAAATGAGCAGCGTGCTGTCGCGCACGATTGTGCCCATCGTGATCAGGTCGCATCCCGCATCGCGTAGCTTGGTCAGGTCGGCAGTGAAATCGGTATCGGTCGGCTTGTGCGCCGTCGTCGCCACCAGCTTCATCTTCTCGGCATCAAGCTGCGCCACGACACCGGCCAGCACGTCCTTGCCGAAGTCGGTGTCCTGGTACATCGGAGCAGACCATCTTCTTGCCCTTCTGCTCCGTGAAATACTTCACGCCCGCCCGCATCTGATCATAATACGAAGCGAACTGGCCCCACTTCAGCTTGTTGTACGGCTCGAACATCGACCGGGCGGCGGTCAGCGGCAATACGTTGGGCACGTTCTTCTCGAACATCATCGGCATCATTGCGTTGTTCATCGGCGTGCCGCCGTTGACGATGTGCGAAGAACACGTGGTCTTCGTTGAGCAGCTTGTTGATCGCCTGCACCGCACGCGGCACCTGGTATTGGCTATCCTCGACGATGTAGTGGATCTTGCGGCCGTTGACGCCGCCTTTCGCATTCGCCTCGTCGAACGCGAGGCGAACCGCATTCGAGTTGTTGACGCCCTGCACCGCCGTCACGCCTGACAGATCGGTCACCGTGCCGATGACGATCTCTTTGTCGGTGACGCCCTGCGAGGTTTGCGCCATCGCCCCGGTCGCCAGCATCACAAGCGAAGCCGCGGCCAGCAATTGTCGTAAGCGCGAAATTGCAGTCATTCGACGTTCCTCCCACCTGCATTGCGGGCCATCATCGTCGCGCGCGGCCCGCTTGAGGCTGACGTTAGCGCCATTGCGCAATGTCGACCAGCCCCGCGGGACGCGGGTTGGCGGATGGCGGACGCTGCTGCGCCGATTGCCGAGCCGTCGTTACGCCGCCTGCGGCACCACCAGGAACAGATCGGTATCGCCCGTGTCATGACCGTATGCGGTCAGCAGCGCATGCGCCTGGCCGCGATGGTGCGTCTGGTGATTGAAGAAATGCGCCACCAACGGTCCCTTCTTCGCCCGCATGTCCTTTTGCGCGGCGCCGCTGAACCACTCCAGGTCCGCGGCCAGCCAGGCATCGTCCACCCGTCCCGCCCAGTCGATGATGTCGGCATCCGCCTTCACCCGACGCGCGCGCAGCGTGTCGAAGTCATCGATCATCGCCGCGCTTTGCTTGATCGGCACCTCGGGCTTCGGCCAGTTGTCGAAGCGCGACATCCATTGGCGTGTCGCCCCAAAGGATATGCATCAGCGTGCCATGGATCGACTTCCAGAACGCACCACGATCCGCCTTGCGTTCCGCATCGCTAAGCCGCGCGGCGGCGGCGTAGAGCCGGCGATTCATCTCGGCATTGTAGTCCGCCATCAGGCGCACATAGGCAGGTGTGATCATGCGAGTTGCCCCCTGTTGGATATTCGCGTCCTGCCGCCCACGCTTCGAATCCGTCAAGCTTGATCCGGCGAATCAACCAGGCAATCAACCTGCCGCCAGAAGAACACCGTGTCGCACGGCGTGCGGTCGGCGTTCAGCGCATAACCCGGGATACGGCCGGCCTCCTGCCAGCCCATCGCACGATACAGGTTTTCCGCCGCATCGCCCGCCCGCGTGTCGAGCGTCAGCAGCGTGCGCCCGGCGCGCCGCGCCTCCTGCTCGGCACGCCGCATCAACGCGCGCGCCAGGCCGCGCCGCCGCGCCGACGGATGCACCAGCAGCTTCTGCACCTCGGCGCGATGCGGCTGGTTCGGCGCGGACGCGAGCTCCAGCATCACGGTGCCGACCAGCACGCCAGCGTCCCATGCCGCGAGCAGGATGCGCGTGCCGGCGGCGACATCGGCGGCGGCGCGCTTCCAGAAGCCCGCGCGCAACGTCCGGCGCAATGGCGGCAGATACGATACCGACGCGCCGGCATCGACGCAGGCGCACAGGATCTCCGCCAGCCGCCGTTCCGCCGATGCGGCGGCCGCGGCGTCCAGCACCTCGATGCCGGTCACCGGTTTGGCGTAGCCGAACTCCAGCGAATTGGAGATGTCGTGCAGCACGCGGATCGGTCCCTGCCGGACGTAGCTGTGCTTCTCGTAGAAGCGATGCGCGCGATCGAACCGCGTGTCGCTCCATAGCACGAGCCGCGTGGCGCCGGCCGTGCGCGCATGCGCTTCCGCTGCATCCAGCAGACGATGGCCCAGCCCGCCGCCGTGCAGCGACGGCAGGTGTAGACGCGGCAGATCTCCCAGATGCCGGCGTCGTGCGGGACGGTTGCGACCATGCCGACGACGCGGCCATCGGCTTCCGCCGCCCACAGCGCGCCACCCTTGTTCGCGTAATACGATGCAAGCGCGCGCAATTCCGGCATCTCGCCGTCAACGTCGAGCACGATGCCGGGGTACTCGCCCCAGCACGCACCGATCAGCGCAATGAAGCCGTCCGCATCGGCATCGCGACCGGGACGCAAGGCAACGCAAGAGCTCCCTCCCCACGGTGGGGAGAGTTGGGGAGAGCGGCAATGCAGCGACGACATCGCGGTAATTACCCCTCTCCCCAACCCTCCCCCCAACGGGGGGAGCAGTGTCTTGTGTCGCTCTCAGTGCAGCCCTTCGCAGAACCGCGCGATGCGCCGGCAGCCCTCGGCCAGCGATGCATCGTCCGTCGCGGTGCTGACGCGCAGATACGGGCTCATGCCGTACGCCGCGCCGTGCACCGTCGCGACATGCGCCTCCTCCAGCAGCGCCATGCAGACGTCCTGATCGGTCGCCAGCTTCCGCCCGCCCGCGGTGGTCTTGCCGATGCATCCCGCCACATTCGGAAACACGTAGAACGCACCTTCAGGTTTGTGGCAGTTGATGCCTCTGCAGGCGTTCAGCATCTCCACCGCCATGTCGCGCCGGTTGCGATACGCGACGATCTGCTCCGCCACGCCGTCCTGCGGCCCATCCAGCGCCGCCGCCGCCGCCGCCTGCCCGACCGACGACACACCCGCCGTCGCCTGGCCCTGCATGTTGACCATCGCGCGGATCAGATTCTTCGGCCCACCCGCGTAGCCGATCCGCCAGCCCGTCATCGCATACGCCTTCGACGCGCCGCTGATCGTCACCGTGCGATCGCGCAGCTCCGGCGCCACTTCCGCCATCGTCGCGTGCTTGAATCCGTCGAACACCAGATGCTCGTACATGTCGTCCGACATGATCCAGACATGCGGATGCTTCACCATCACATCGGCGATCGCGCGCAACTCGTCAGCCGAGCAGCACGCGCCGGTGGGATTGTTCGGATTGTTCAGCACCAGCCACTTGGTCTTCGGCGTGATCGCCGCGTCGATGTCCTCGGCCCGCGGCTTGAACCCGTTGTTCTGCGGGCAGGTCACAAACACCGGCTCGCCGCCGAACAGCTTCGTCATCAGCGCATAGGCACTCCACGACGGCACCGGGATCACCGCCTCATCGCCGGGATCGACCGTCGCCATCAGCGCATTGAAGATCGCCTGCTTGCCGCCGTTGGTGACGCAGATCTCGTCCAGCGCGAAATCCAGCCCATTGTCGCGCTTGAATTTGCGCTGGACCGCCTGCTTCAGCGCCGGCGTGCCATCCTGCGGCGGATATTTCGTCTCGCCACGCAACGCCGCCTGATACGCCGCCTCGATGGCATGGCGCGGACTGGCGAAATTCGGCTCGCCGATGGTGAGCTGGATGATGTCCACACCCTGCGCGCGCAGCTCCCGCGCCCGGATCGTCATCTGCACACTGGCGGCGACCTGGACGCGGCTGATGCGGTCGGCGAATGCCGGCATCAGTGCAGTCCCTGACAGAATTGCTGGATGCGCGTGCAGGCGTCGCGCAGTTCCTCGGTAGCGTTGGCATAGGCGATGCGGAAATGCCCCGGATAGCAGAATGCCGAGCCATGCACCGCGGCCACGCCGGTCTCCTCCAGCAACGCGAGGACAAAATCTTCGTCGTTGGTGATCTTCTTGCCACCGCTCGAGGTCTTGCCGATGCAGCCATGGATCGCCGGATAGACGTAGAACGCGCCTTCCGGCTTGTGGCAGTTGATGCCCGGCGCCTTGTTCAGCATCTCGACCACCAGGTTGCGCCGCTCCTCGAACGTCTTGCGCATCGCCTCGATCGAATCCTGCGGCCCGGTCAACGCCTCCACCGCCGCCGCCTGCGCGATCGAGTTGGTGTTCGATGTAGACTGGCTCTGCAGCTTGTCCATCGCCTTGATCAGCGCCATCGGCGCGCCGGCAAAACCGATGCGCCAGCCGGTCATCGCATAGGCCTTGGAGCAGCCGTTCATCGTCAGCGTGCGGTCGCGCAGTTTCGGCTCCACCTGCACGATCGTCGCCGGCTTGAAACCGTCATACGCGAGCTTCTCGTAGATGTCGTCGGTGAAGATCCACACATTGGGATGGCGCAGCAGCACGTCGCAGATCGGCCGCAGGTCTTCGGCCGAATACGCCGCGCCCGTCGGGTTGCACGGGATTGTTCAGCATGAACCATTTCGTGCGCGGCGTGATCGCCGCCTCCAACGCCTCGGCCCGCAGCTTGAAGCCGTGGTTCTGCTCGCACGGCACCAGCACCGGCTTGCCGTCGGCCACCGAAACGATATCCGGATAGCTGACCCAGCAGGGGCTGGGGATGATCACCTCGTCACCGGCATCCAGCGTCGCCAGCATGGCGTTGAAGATCACCTGCTTGCCGCCGGTGGAGATGATGATCTCCTCCGGCTTGTAGTCGATCCCGCAGTCGCGCTTGAACTTCTCCGCCACCGCCTTGCGCAGCGCCGGCGTGCCGGCGACGTCGGTGTACTTCGTCTCGCCGGCCTCGATGGCGCGGATCGCTGCGTCCTTGATGTTGCGCGGCGTCTCGAAGTCCGGCTCGCCCTGCGACAGGCGAGATGACGTTCTTGCCCTCGGCGATCATGTGCCGCGCCTTGGTCGCGATGGCGATGGTCAGGCTGGGCTGGATGCGGTCGAGTCGTTCGGCGGTGAGGTGCATTGGCGGATTCCCGGGAAAACAGCGGCCGGACCCTATCGGAGCGGCGGCGGGGGGGCAACGGGCCGCGACGATTGGTCTGCCGGCAAATCGCGCGGTGGATCGAGCGCGACCACCTGGTGGTCCGGCGCGGCATTCCAGCGCCAAGGCACCGGCGGCGCGGCCAGCGCGGCGGCTAACGCTGCGCGCGCGAAAGCCTTCGAACCGTGCCAGTGCATAGCCGGCCAGCATGCCGATGATCAGTGCCAGCGTGGCGGACGCGGCAGCAATGCGCACCGCCGGCAGTGCCGGGTGGACCAGTGATTGATTGTGCCACAGGCGCCGTACCAGGCGAACGATAATCCGCCCATGCAGCAGCAAGGCGGGAATCGTTAAAGCTGAGGGCCACCAGGAAGCCGATCGGTGCGTACGAAAATTCTTACCACGCTATCAGCCAGCAGCGAACGGAATCGGGTAGTGGTTACAGGCCATGCGGACCCCGAACCGACCAGGCCGACTTATCCGTCGTTCGCCAGGCAGCATGCCAGGCAGCGCATGGCGGCCGTGTCCATTCGGACGTATCGCAGCCGTCGCGACGGAACCCGAGGCCTAGTGATGCTCCGGCCGCTCCTCGTTCTCCCGCTGATTCGCTGTTTCCGCGGCATGCCGGTCATCCGTCGGCGTGCCCTTTGGTCGCGTATCTTTGCCGCTCTTGCGCGTCTGGCCTCCCCGCTCGTGCGGCGGGCGGGCAATGCGCGGTCCGGTTATCCCACTTGTCGCAGGCGGATCGCTCGCGGGGAAACTGTCCTCCACCGCGCGATCGTGCTTCGCTTCGTCAGTCCGCGTTGTCATCTCTACCTCCGGCTGTGGCGCGAAACGCCGCGTTGCAATTCGCCTGGGTCGCAATTCCGCCGGCCCAAATGCCGAGTGTCGGGAAGGGCGGAGCAGAATCTTCCCACTTCGCCGCCCTTCCGCCAGCTGGCTTATGCGGCCTGCTTCACTGCCTGCTGATTGATGCCCTTCTTGGCGAGGCCGTTCAGCAGCGTGTCGGCCTTCTTCTCTTCGTCGAGCGTTTCCTGCATCAATTGCGCAACCTGCTGCTCGCCGCAGGATTTCGCCCACGCGACGAGCGTGCCGTAACGCGCCATCTCGTAGTGCTCGACGGCCTGTGCGTTGGCGACGATGCCGGCATCCCGAACGACGCCTGCCGGAAATTCCTCGATGCCTTCTTCGCCTTCTTCGATCAGGCCGTTGATTGCTTCGCAGGTCTTGCCCTGCGCGCGCTTGCCAATTGCCTCAAATGCCTTCTGCAGGCGCTCGACCTGGCCCTGCGTTTCTTCGCGGTGGTGCAGCAGAGCCTGCTTCAGCTCCTCGTTCTGCGCTGCTTTCGCCATTTTCGGCAGCGCCTTCAGAATTTGCCGTTCCGCGTAATACACATCCTGCATGAACATCAGCATCAGGTCGTTCAGGCTTTTCGTGGTGGGCATGGTCTATCCTCGTGTTGATCGCTGCACCGGCATTGATCAACACCGTCCGCTGATCGTCGCTGGAGCGTACCGCGCGTAATGCTTACACGACATCGAGCGCCGTCGCGCCAGCCGATCGGAGGATCGCCTCTGCGTCCGCCCGCTTCGCAGACGTCATCGCCCGCACCGTAGAGGATCAGTGTTCCGGTTGCCGCCTTGAATTCGCGATCAGACTGCTCGCCCCCATTCGCCGCACTGCTGATTGCGAAGGCGGCGCCACCGGCCAGACCGCCACCAATCACCGCCGCGGCGACCGCGGGCGCGGCCGCGCCACCGGTTCCGATCACGACGCCGGCAGCCGCCAAGGCGACCGCCGCGGCAGCGCCGCTGGTGTGCAGCGTGCGCGCCTGACGGGCATCGGCCCCGGTGTCGGCTGGCTTGGCGCCGGCTTCCGGCGTGGCGCGATCGGCTGGCGGCAAAACTTCCGGCAGGCTCAGATCAGCGCGATCAAAGCCGGATACCTCCAACTGCTCCACCGCGTCATTCAATGCCTCGGGACTGGCAAACCGGGCTCGCACTTCATGGATGTCTTCCAACGCCGGCCCTGGCTTGGCGTGAACGGACTCCGACATGGCTCGCTCCTCCATTGGTCAATCTTCACGAACACGCCCAATCTCCACGAACGCGCCCAGTCTCGCCGCGTTGCACCGCGGCAGCCGCACGTCTCCGCCAGCATCACTCGGCTGTCAGGTCGGACAAGCGGTGGCAGGTCAAGTCGGAATGGTGGGAGCGTTGGCCGGTGGCCGACGATTCTCGTCGCCTTGCGGATCGACGGGGAGCCCGCCGAGGGCACCGGCCGGCAGGTCGTTTCGATCACCTGGCAGACTGTCGCGCGCGGAAGCTATGCGTTGCTCGACGCGGTTCTTCCTGACCGCAGCCTTTCGGTCATCAACAGCCTTCCGGGCATCGTCGTTTACTTCAACCATTTGAGGGATCACCTGACATCAACCGCGACGGGAAAGCGGCGGGCCGCCCAGCTCGCGCTGAACGACCCGCCTGTCACGTCAACCTGTTTCCCGGGGGATCAGTGGCGGTTTCCGGGGCTTTGTTGGCCACCCTTGCGGCCCGCTTCCGACGCGCGGTCCCGGTCCTGGGCGAAGTTGCCGCGATTGTTGTCGGCCCCGCCGCCCCCGTGGCTATTTTCGCCGCCCTTGCGTCCCGCTTCGGCGGCCCGCTCGCGATCGCCTGCGAAGTTCCCTTGACGGTGCTGCCCGCCAGCCTCACCGGCTCGCTCAGCCTTTTCGCTATTGTCCGCGAAGTCGCCAGGATTCCCAGTATGTCGCTGTTCGGCCATTGGTAATGTTCCTTCTTCAAGTCTCGACGGACAAGCCGTCGCAGACTCAACGGCCATGATGGCGTCAGGTTGTCATCACAATTGCCGTGAAGAATTCCTGCCTGATCGTAATTCAGCATTCCCTTGAATCTCGGCGAACATCACCGTTCGACGCGCGCGCACCATGCTCATCGCAACGGACAGCCAATGCGCGCATGAAAGCGCCCACGGCGTGGAGAATGAGCACAGCTTCTTCCTCGGTGTATTTGTCCGCTGGCAGCAGTGTCGGCGCGCGCCAGCGGCGGCGAATGAAATCCAATGCGTTCTCCGGCGCGCCGAAACCAGCGTCCGTCCCGCCACGCAACATGTACAGGATGGCTTGCCAGCTTCGTTCGCCGGCTGCCATCGGATTGGCTACGCCGACACATTGGGCATACGCGGCGATGCCACGCTCAAGAATTCTCATGCAATGAAACACCGCCGCGGTCGGGCGCCGGAAGACCAGGCAGGCCGACGCTTCCTGGATATCATATCCAGCGGACGGGAAGCCGGTCGCAACGTCCAGACCCAGCGGGGGTTCGTCGCGAAGCAGCAGGAAGCTGCGCGGCGGTGTCACCATGACGGAGCGGATCAACCCCAATTCGTGTCGCAGCGATGCCTCGATCTCAGCCAGTCGTTGTGCGAAGGCCGCCGGCTCGATCCCGCCAGCTTGGTGCAGCGCCAGCGTGTCTTGTGCCGCTGCTGCCGCGGCATATGCCTGAAGAGAGGCCAGCGCGGGCGGCAACTCGCGGATATGCTGCATCACCGCATCTGGACTTTGCGTGCCGGCCTCGCGCAACGCGCGCAGCGCCGCCATGACGCGACCATAGCCTTCCATCTGCATCAGCAAGGAATCGTCCGCTGCGTGGGTGCCGAGGACTTGGCCCGTCGTCATGTCCGCCGCGTCATCGCCGTTGTGCCGTGTGGCATCCGCAGCGGCCAGCGACCCGGGGAACAGTTGCTCGCGATGCAACGTGGCGACCGCGGCCTCATCGTCCGCCTTGCGCCAGGTTTCCACACCATCGACATCGATGTGATGCCGCCAGACCTGGCCGCTTGGATCACCCGTCAGCACGATCACATCGTCACTTGCCCCATCGTGCCAGGCATCGAGGATCGCCAGCGCCTCGTAGGTTTCCACATAGCGCATCCAGCGCTGCTGGTCGGGACCTGCGACGCCACGTCCTGCCACGTACGGTTCCACACGTAACTGACCGGACTGCGGCCGCAGCAGGAACAGTGCTTCGCTACCCCTGCAACGGCAGACGACGGCGATGCCGTTCTCATCCAACCGTGTTTCGCCGCGCACGAGGCCATTGGCCGCCGTCGCCGCGTCCACGGCCGCCGCATCTTGCGGTTCCAGCGTGAACTGCGTGGCGAAGCGCGGAAAATTCGCCTCCAGCACGAATGCCATGGCGCCGTGCCAGCCTACGCCGCAGCCTACCTCGCGTCCCTCCGCGGTGCGAACGTGGACGATGCTGGACAATCCAATCATGTCCTCGAACAAGGTCGGCTCTCGCGTATCCAGGATGCGAACACTGTCGCCGAAGCGAGCCTGCAGTTCCTTATGCTCGCCTGCGAACTGTTCCGGCGAACGCACCCGCGGGGCGGCCATGTCGGCGGAGGGCGCGATCTCCGTCAGCCTGCCGTCGAGATGGCTGCGATACAGCCGCACGACGCCCGCCGGGCCGGCGAATTCCACCCGCGCCGGATCACCACAATACGGGCCATCGACGGAGCCGCGCCGGCGTTCCAGGATGCATTGCATGATCAGTCCGCGGGCATCGAGCGTCTCGCGGATCACCAGCATACTGACGGCCAGCCGATCAGGCCCGGCCAGGCCGTGGCGAGCCAGCCAGAAATCCAACGCGGCAGCATTGCGTTGCCGTTTCCCGCCCGGAATATTGTAGCCTTCAGCCAGCGACCCATCGGCCCGCAGGGTGGAACGAAAAATGACGTGTTGAACCGGCTCCGGCGCGGCGCCTTTCAAGGCAACCAATCGCGCCGTGAGTTGCGGACCCGTCCAAACCTCACCCCCTCCGGCGTGCGCCATCGGACATTTCCTGGTCCCGGCAAAAACCAAGCCAATCCCTGGTCCGGGCACTGGCCGCACCCCGTCGCTTACCACAATGTGGTTTCGCTATTCTTTTCATAGAAGCGATGTTCGCAAAAAGAGACGCTAAAAACCAGCATTTTAACACCCGGTGGGAGAAATTCCCGCGAGAAGCAAAGTGCCGGTTAACAGCCAGCAAACGCTTTGCCCTCCTCGTCGAATGAGCAGAAATGAACCTGGATCACACAACCTAGTAGCGATTCGTTCCATCCTCTGCCCAGGAAACGTGTGACATCGCGAAGTTTTTCCCGCCATGGTCCGTAAACCCCTTCGGCGACGGACAATAGCGTGCAACGCTTACGCGTAATAGCCAACGCATTTTCGCGTCAAATCCATGGGATGCGGTGGGCAATCACCAGCCTGGGCAAAACCGTCGTGGACGATTACCGGGTCGGGGCGATCACCCGGTCTGGACGATCACCAATCCTTGAGCGGACGTCCCCCGGCTGGGCCGGCCACGCCGGCCAGCGCTGGCCGCAACGTCTGCCGCTGCCGCAGGACCAGCGGTCCGACCAGGACGAGATTGACCAGGTTGAAGGCGATCCCAGTGGCAAAGGCAGCGCCGTAAAATCCGAAATGGTCGTAGATCGCGCCGGCGAGCCAGCCGCCACCCGCCATTCCGGACCCACTGAACAGCAGCAATACCGGCACGCGCCACGCCGCCTCCGATGCCGGAAACAACTGGCGGATGGCCAGCACGTAGGCTGGGACCAGGCCGCTGAATCCCAGGCCGAAAAAGCTCGCCACGGCGAACAGCCCGACTTCGCTGCGTGTCAGCAGGAAGCCGACCATGGCCACGATCTGACACGATGATCCGGCCAGCACGGTACGCAGCCCGCCAATCCGGTCTGATACCCAACCCCAGAATTGCCGGCTGACAAAAGCGCAGCCCAGCAGTACCGACAGCATGGCTGCACCATGGGTTGGCGTAATGCCAAGGTCGGAGCAGAACGCGACAAGATGGCCTTGCGGCATCGCCATCGGCACGCAGCACATGAACGCCGCCATCGCGAGCAGCGCCAACGCCAGGTTCGGCGGCAGCCCCAATACCCGTTCGCTTCCATGCCCGCCGTGCGCCGTCATGGTGGAATGCGAAACCTCGGGCGGTGCGCGCAGGATCAGCAGTGCCAGCGGTACCACCGACAAGGCCTCCACCACGGCGAACATCTCCATGGTCTGGCGCCAGCCGTACAGCGCGATGCCGCGTTCGAATACCGACGGCCAGATGGCGCCCGCGACGTACTGACCGCTGGAGATCAGTGCCAATGCGGCACCGCGCCTGCGATCGAACCAGCGGCTGACGTAGATATATAGCGGGGCATTGATGCCGGCGTTTCCGAGCAGGCCGATGAACACGCCGTGCCCCACCCAGAGCCGCCACGTGCTGTGGCCGGCGGAGACAAACAGGCCGATGCCGATCATCACCGCGCCGAATGCGACGGTCCATCGTACGCCGATACGATCCGCCACCCGCCCCATGGCGATGCCGCCAAACGCGGCGCCGAGCCAGGCCAGCGAATAAGCCAGCGCCGGAACCGATCGCGCGCTGCCTAGTTCGCCGGCGATCTGCTTCAGTGCCACCACGGCAACGAATGGCGCACCGTAGGCGATCGCCATCACGCCAAGTGCGGTGAACGCCACAACCCAGGACGCGCGTGTCTCGATACTCGTCATCCGGCGAATGTGTCGCGACCAATGCAATGCGCGTCAAGTCAATGCGGTCACGGTGAAGAGCGCAGCGATCCCGACGAAAATGCGATCGGCCCGCACCACGCAGATGGCGGAAAAGATTCTCCCGCGCCTCTTGTGGGAGTGGGTAGGGCAGGGGATGGGGGTGAAACGGCACGCGATTTGCCCGAGGCGATACTGCAACGCGCCCCCACCGAACCTTCCGCTACTCTTCTACAGGCTCGCTTTACTGCTGCGCGTCGCGTTGCCGCGCAGGCGCATTCCGCAACGCGCGCTCCAGCCGCGACGCGAGGTCCGACATGCGATACGGCTTGTGGATCATGTCCTCGCCTTCCAGCCCGTCGTGGTAGGCGCGCAGATCCGGATAACCGGTCGCGAACAGCACCGGCACCTTGCCCCGCCGTTCCCGTACCGCGCGCGCAACATCGACACCGCTCAGTCCCGGCATCGCGACATCGGCCAGCAGCAGATCGAAAGTCTCGCCGCGATCCAGCATCTCCAGTGCCGTACGCCCATCCTCCGCCGCGACCACCCGATAGCCCAGTTCATCGAGCATCATGACCACCAGCTCGCGCACATCGACATCGTCGTCCACCACGAAAATCGTGGCGCGTTCGCTGGCGCTCATTGGTGTGTCGGAAACCTCGGGTTCCGCCGGCGCCACCATGCCAGTGGCCCGCGGCAGATAAACCCGCACGATCGTTCCCTCGCCGAGTGTACTCTGCAACCTCACGGTCCCATCCGACTGCTTGGCAAATCCGTACACCTGCGACAGCCCAAGTCCGGTGCCCTTGCCCATATCCTTCGTTGTGAAGAACGGTTCGAACGCGCGAGCCTGCACTTCCGGCGGCATCCCCGTTCCGGTGTCGGCCACCGTGATGACAACGTACGCGCCGTCCATCAGTTCGTCGCGCAACTCCGGCGGCACCTGGCACAGCGACTGCGTCTTGACAGTCAGCATGCCGCCGCCGGGCATCGCGTCCCGCGCGTTGATCGCCAGGTTCAGGATCACCAGCTCCAGTTGCGTACCGATCGACGAATCCCGGAGGCACGTCGTCGCCTAGACGCGTTATGATCTGAACGGTCGCGCCGATCGTCCGCGTCAGCAGATCCTGCATTCCGGCAACCAGCCGGTTGATATCCACCGGCTCGGGCGCCAGCCGCTGACGCCGCGAAAAGGCAAGCAACTGCTGCGTCAGCCTGGCGCCGCGTTCCGCCGCATGCTGCGCGTTCACCACGAAACGCAGCACGCGTTCATCGGACGTGCGTTGCGCTATCATCTCCACGCTTGCCAGCACGGCAGTCAGCAGATTGTTGAAGTCGTGCGCCACGCCGCCGGTAAGCTGACCCACCGCCTCCATCTTTTGCGCCTGCGCCAGCGCGGCTTCCGCCTTTTCGCGCTCCAGCATCTCGCGCTGCAGCCACGCGGTACGTTCCGCCACCAGTCGTTCGAGCTCCTCGCGGCTTTTCGCCAGCGTCTCCCGCGCCATCACGCTGTCGTGGATGTCAGTGCAACTGCCGAACCAGCGAATGATCCGCCCGCTGCGCTCATCACGCACCGGCAGCGCGCGGCAGGCAAACCAGCGATGCCCACCGATACCGCAGCGCAAACGAAATTCCGCGTGATACGCCGCGCCGGTGCGAAGTGACCGATGCCACTGTGCTTCGGCGGACTCGCGATCATCCGCATGCACCAATTCGGTCCATCCATCGGTCGTGCCTTCGGCGGGAGACACGCCGGTCACCGCCTGCCAGCGTGCATTGAAATAGTCGTGCACGCCATCCGCGCGCGTTGACCACACCGGCTGCGGCATTCCTTCGGCAATCGCGCGGAACCTGACCTCGCTTTCGTGGATGGCGGTCGTCGCGCGTTCTCGCTCAACCAGGAACGCCTCCGCCTCGCGCTGTCGCCGACGCGCACGAAACGCGGCGCGCACCGCACTCACCAGAGTCACCGGCTGCAACGGACGTTCAAGCACGGTGACATTGCCGAGCAGCTCCGCCAGTCGGGCGACAAGTTGCGTGTCGCCGCGATAACCACGGTTGCGGAACGCCAGCAGGACAAACGGGAAGTCGGACCATGGTGGCTGCGCGTCGATCCACTGGGTCAGTCCGCGCGTGTCGACGCTGAGCAACGCCTCCTGCGCGACGATCGCGGCAGTCCCCGCCTGCAGCTCGAGCGCACGCACCAACGCTGGCAGATCGGCACACACCGCCGATGCCATGCCTGCCTTCTCCAGCATCAGGGCGATGACCGAAGTGTCGCGCCCGGCCGGCGCCAGGTACCAGAACGCGGTCGCCTTCCGTGACGGCCTTCACCGATGCGCCCAGTTCGGACGCATCATTGGCCGCCGACCCGCGCACGCAGCAGGTTGGTCGTGGCACCCGAGAACGTCGGCACGCCGGTCAGCACACCGTGAAATTCGGTCAGCGGTTCGCCGATGCGAATGCCCTTGCTATCGATGCGATATTCGCGGATCAGCGCCTCGTGCTTGCCGGTTCGCTTCTTGAGCACGGAAACCGCGCGACGGATGCAGCCCTCGGTCTCGAAGAAACGCAGCAATATCACCGTGTCGCTCACGTAGGTCAGTTCCACTGGACTTTGCAGCGGACCCACCAGGCCCTGCTGTGCCAGCACCAGGATCGTGATAGCACCACGCTGATTCAAATAGGTCAGCAGCTCATGGATCTGCAGGATCATGAAGCTCTCTTCGGGCATCGCACTCTGATAGCCGTTCAGGCTGTCCAGCACGACCAGCTTCACGCCCTCTTGTTCGACCTGGCGCCGTACCAGCGAGGATAATTCACCGGGCGGAAATTCCGCCGGATCGACCTGCTCTATCACCAGCTTGCCCGATGCCATGTGCGGCGCCAGGTCCATGCCGATGCCTGCTGCGCGCCGCAACATCACATGCCGCGCCTCGTCGAACATTACAATCAGCGCCTTGTGGCCGTCCTGCACGACCTTGGTGACGTATTGCAGCGAGAGTGCCGATTTGCCGCAGCCCGACGGGCCCATGATCAACGTGCTGGTGCCGTAATCCAGCCCGCCGCCCAGCAATTGATCCAACTCCGCCACACCGCTCTTCGCCGAAGCCTCGGGAATGTCGTTGCCGCGGTAATCCGCCGCGACCAGGCGCGGAAATAACCTGATGCCGCCCTTACGGATCACAAAATCATGAAATCCGCCACGAAATTGCCGACCGCGCATCTTGGATACGCGTAGCCGGCGGCGTTCAGAACCGTACTGTGCGGCAAGCTGCTCCAGCCGAATCACGCCATGCGCCAGGCTGTGCAGGCCGAGTTCCTCATCAGCGCGGGTCAGGTCATCCAGCAGCAAGGCGGTTGAATCGTGCATCGCGAAATAATGTTTCAATGCCAGAATCTGCCGCCGATATCGCAATGCGCCCTGCGCCAGCAGGCGAATTTCCGCCAGGCTGTCGAACACCACGCGCGACGGCCGGAATGCCTCGATTTCTGCCATGACCATGCTGATGGTTTCGCCCAGTTCCAGATCGGCGCTGTAGACCACCGACTGCTCCTGTTCGCGATCCAGGCTGAGCTCCGGCGAAATCAGTTCGCAGATCTTGATGGCATCCAGCGACCAGCCGTGCGTCGAGGCGACGTGCAGCAGCTCGTTCTTGCTTTCCGATAGCGTAACGTAAAGACAGCGTTCGCCGTTGACGCAGCCCTGCAACAGAAACTGCAGCGCGAAGGTGGTCTTGCCGGTGCCGGGTTGTCCCTCGATCAGGTGGATGCGGTTACCGGCGAAACCACCGGCCAATATATCATCGAGGCCCTCGACGCCCGTGCTGATTTCTGTCGAACCGGCCATCGGTGTGGTTGAAGTGTCCATCGGTTCTCCTGCGGGAAGTTCAGCAACGGTCCGCTAATTCCCAATCCAGGCAAATTCGTGATTTGCACCCAATGGTTTCGCCGGCACAGTGACAAACCATTCATATTTCGTTGAACCCGCATGCGGGTCCGACAGTGCCATTAGCGTCGCGGCGCGGTCGTGGTAGCATCACGGTTTCGCGACCACTGAAAGGGCCGCCGCCATGCTCGATCGTCCAGCTTCCCCCAGCAACGCCAGCCTGTCCGCGCGCGACATCGCCTACCACATGCATCCGTTCACCAACATGCGGCGGCTGGAAAGCGAAGGTCCGTTCGTCATCATGCGCGGCGACGGCATTCGCGTTTTCGATGAAGCCGGCCGCGATTACATCGACGCGATGGCTGGCCTGTGGTGCACCAGTCTCGGCTTCAGTGAGAAGCGCCTGGCGGAGGCCGCGTACAAGCAGATGCTGGAACTGCCCTACGCATCCACCTTCGGCCAACGTTCGCATCCCATGGTGATCGAGCTGGCCGAGCGGCTGATCTCCTTGATGCCGGTGCCCATGTCGAAGGTGTTCTTCAACAACTCCGGGTCGGAGGCAAACGACAGCGCTGCCAAACTGGTCTGGTATTACAACAACGCGATCGGCCGGCCACGCAAGAAGAAGATCATCGGCCGCATGAAGGGCTATCACGGCGTGACGATCGGTGCCGGCAGCCTGTGCGGCCTGCCATACGTGCATCAGGATTTCGACCTGCCGATTCCCAACGTCCGCCACACCGATTGCCCGCACTATTGGCGCTACGGCAAACCCGGCGAAACCGAGGAAGATTTTGCGACCCGCATGGCGGACAACCTCGACTCGCTGATCCAGCGCGAAGGCCCCGATACCGTCGCCGCATTCATCGCCGAACCGGTGCAGGGTGCCGGCGGCGTGGTAATCCCGCCACGCACCTACTTCGCGAAGGTGCAGGAAGTGCTGCGCCGCTACGACGTGCTGTTCATCGCCGACGAAGTGATCTGCGGTTTCGGCCGCACCGGCAACATGTTCGGCTGCGAGACCTTCGGCATCGAGCCCGACATCCTGACCTGTGCCAAGGCGCTGTCGTCATCGTACCTGCCGATCTCCGCCACCGTGATCAACGAGAAGCTTTACCAGGGCCTGGCAACGCAGGCCGACAAGAATGGCAGCTTCATTCATGGCTTTACCTATTCCGGCCATCCGGTCTGCGCCGCGGTCGCGCTTGAAACGCTGAAGATTTATGAGGAGCGCGACATCGTCGGTCACGTGCGTGCGATCTCACCGGGGTTCCTGTCGGGCGTGCGTCGCTTCGCCGATCATCCGCTGGTGGGCGAGGTACGTGCGATCGGCCTGATGGCCGGCATCGAACTGGTGCGCGACAAGGCGACCAAACAGCCGTTCGACGCCAAGGCCGGTGTCGGCACATACTTCGAGAACCAGGCACGCGACGCGGGACTGCTGATGCGCGGCCGCGGCGAGCAACTGGTCTTGAGCCCGCCACTGATCATCACAGCGGCCGAGATCGACGATCTGCTGGGCCGGCTGGCGGGTGCGCTGGACGCAACAGCGAAGTTCGTCGCCACGCTGTCGTGACACGGCTGCCGCTGCCGCCGAGTTTGTACGCACAGACAGCGCGGCCGCCGATCGACACGCCGCCGCTGGATGGCGATCGGCGCGTCGATGTGGCGGTGATCGGCGGCGGCTTTACGGGTTTGTCGGCGGCGTTGCATCTGGCTGACCAGGGCGTGAGTGTCGCGGTGCTGGAAGCACATGAGCCAGGCTGGGGTGCGTCGGGACGCAACGGCGGGCAGGTCAATCCCGGACTGAAGCACGATCCCGATCAGGTGGTGGCGGATTTCGGCGCCGATCTTGGTGGCCGCATGGTCGCGCTGTCCGGCGACGCACCGAACATCGTGTTCCGACTGATCCAGCGTCATCAGATCGAATGCGACGCACTGCAATCCGGCACGCTGCGGGCCGCGTTTGCTGCACGTGATGCCGCCGGAATTCGCGCTTCGGCAGCACAGTGTGCGCGTCGCGGCATGCCGGTTGAAGTGCTGGACGAGGCAGCGATGCGGCAGGCCACCGGCAGTGATCGGTACGTGTGTGCCATGCTGGACCGGCGTGGCGGGCAGGTGAATCCTCTCGGCTATGCGCGCGGTCTCGCGCAGGCGGCGATGCAGGCGGGTGCTGGGGTTTATGGCGATACCCCGGCACTGTCGGTGCAGCGTTCCGGCGCTGCATGGCATGTGCGTACACCCACCGGCACCGTGCGCGCCGCCAAGCTGATCCTGGCAACCAACGGCTACACCGACGATCTGTGGCCGAAACTGCGTCGCAGCATCGTGCCGGTGTTCAGCGCCATTGCGGCCAGCGAACCTCTGCCCGACGCGACGATAATGCCGGCGCGCTCGGTGCTGTATGAAATGGGCCGTGTCACCGTGTATTACCGACTGGACAGCAGCAACAGACTTCTGATGGGCGGCCGCAGCCACCAGCGCGACATCGCCGACCCGCGCGAGCTGCAATACCTGATCGATTATGCGGTGCGACTGTGGCCGACGCTGCGAGGCGCGCGCTGGACACACGGCTGGAGCGGTCAGGTCGCTGTGACGTCGGACCACTATCCGCACGTACACGAGCCCGATCAATCGGTGCTGGTTTGTTTAGGCTACAATGGCCGCGGCGTCGCGATGAGCACCGCAATGGGCCCGCAGCTCGCTCGCCGAGTACTGGGGGGTGAGATCGACATGCCGATCACCACACTGAAGGAAATCCCGTTCCACGCTTTATGGCGTTCGGCGGTAAGCGCGAGGATCGCCTATGGTCGTATCCGCGACCATCTGGGGCTGTGAACGCGCCGAACTGTCGCGGGGCTCCTTGCAACACCGCAGTCGTCAGAACAATGAATACCCACCGTCTATCACGAACGTATCGCCGGTATGATACCGCGACGCGGAACTCATCAGATAAACCGCAATGCCGCCGAAATCGTCGCCGGCGCCCCAGCGTCGCATCGGAATCCGTGGCATGACGTTGCCGCGGAATTTGTCGTTGGACGTCAGCCGCTGCGTCATGTCCGTCTCGATCCAGCCAGGCAGGATCGCATGCGCACGCACATTATATCGGGCGAATTCCACCGCCAGTCCACGCACCATGGAGATCACGCCGCCCTTCGTCGCCGCGTAATGCTCGCTGCGCGGTGATCCTTCGATAGCGGCGAGCGACGCCGTGCCGACCAGCACACCGTCGCCGCCGCGTTCCACCATATGGCGGGCCGCCGCACGAAATGTGTAGAACGCACCATCAAGATTGACCCGCAGCACGCGATGCCACTGCTCGCCGGTCATCTCCAGAAACGACGCAGACCCACCGCCGCCGACACCGGCGTTGGCGAAGCACCCATCCACCCGTCCCATCGCTTCCAGCGTACGCACGAACGCTGCGTCCACTGCCGCTTCGTCCCCGACGTCGCATTGCAACGCCACGATGCGACGGCCGGTTGTCTCCAGCGCCGCCTGCGCGGTCGCGTTCTTCTCTGCGTTGGTGCCCCAGATTGCGACATCGGCACCGGCCTCGGCCACCGCCTTCGCGATGCCGAGCCCGATGCCGCCGTTGCCACCTGTCACCAGTGCGACCTTGCCGGTCAGATCGAACGGCTGGTACGTCACGTGCTCGCCTCGCCAAGTTCGACTTCCCATCCGGCAGCGGTCAGCGGGAATTTCTTGATGATGTCGCGCACCGCGAATTGGTAGATCGGCTGGAACAGAATGACCTGATTCGCCTGTTCGATCATCGCCTTCTCGTATTCTAAGGTACAGTGCGGCGCGTTTCTTGGCATCCTGTTCCTCCGCCGCGGATACCACCAACTTCAACAACGCATCCGGCACGGTCCAGTGGATACGTTTCGCCACGCGCAACACCGATGCCGATGCCCATTGATCGGTTTCCACACCGGACGGATTCCAGAACGTCAGTACCGCGGTGGATTTGCCAGTGGTGTATTGCGTGCGAAGATTGACCTGATCCATCGGATCCAGATTCACCTTGATCCCCACCCGTGCCAGATCGGATTGCAGCTTCTGCCCGAGCACCGCATAGGTAAGCCCGGATACCGCCGCATCGCCGTAGCTCAGCTTGAACTCGAACCCATCCGGAAATCCCGCCTTCTGCAGCAACTGCTTCGAACGGTCGAGATCCTGGTGATAGCCGATCTCCTTCGTCGTCTCGCGCGTCGAGCCATAAAGTCCGATCGGGATGAACGTGGCGCATCGCATCGCCTGGCCACCCAGCATGCTCTTGATGATGCCGTCATAGTCGATCGCATAGGCAACGGCCTGGCGTGCTTCCTTCACGGCCAGCGCCTTGTTGAAATCCGGCTCGCAGGTCAACGCCATGTAGACGAAGTCGAGACTCTCCAATCCCTCGACCCGCACATCCTTGTTGCCCTTCAGTGTCGCCACCTGCTCGGGGATCAGGTTGAACGCCGCATCGATGTCGCCGCGCTTGATGGCCAGCAACTGCGTCGCGCTGTCACCCATGTGGCGCAGCACGACATGTTCGAAGTGCGCCGGACCGCGCCAGTAGTGCGGATTGCGCGTCAGCATGATCTGCGCATTGCGCGTCCAGCCCACCAGCGTGAAAGGCCCCGCGCCAGCCGAGTTCTGATTGAGCCAGTTGGTTGCCTTGTCCTCTGTCTTCGCATCGGTGCCGGAAGTGCCGCCATGCGTCTCCACCACCTTGCGTTCAAGGATGCCGAAGTTCGGACCGCACAGAATCGTCAGCAGCGGCTGCGTCGGATCCTTCAACACGACATCGACCGTATGCGGATCCGCGATCACGACCTGATCGACATTGGCGACATATTGCGAGGGCTGGTCCTTGATGTTTATGACGCGATCGATCGACCACTTCACGTCATCGGCGGTCACCGGATTGCCGCTGTTGAACTTCGTCCCGTCGCGCAATGTGAAGCGCCAGCCTTTGCCATCCGGCGTCTTCGCCCACGCCGTTGCCAGCGACGGCTTCACGTTCAGGTAGTCGCCGGGCGTCATGGTCACCAACGAATCGTAGGCAGCCGTCAGCGTCAGCGGCGGCGTGTATTGCGCCTCGCGCGCCGGATCGAAGCTGATGGAATCGCTGATATCAAGGCCCAGGACCAAGGTGTTCTTGGCGCTCGCCGCGTGCACGCGCTCGGGCAGCCCTGCCGCCAACGCCGCACCACCCGCACCAAGCAGGCGCATCACATCCCGCCGACCGATCCAGCCGATATCCCGCACGTCCGCCTCCCGCGTTGTTCTGTTGACCAGTCGCCATCATAGCCGCGCGGTATAAGGATACAACTTGGCGGCGCGAGTTTGATCGGCAATAGTCCGCCGATGCTGCGTTACCTCACGTCCCGCCTTGTCATCGCCGCCGTCATGGTCCTGCTGGCCACGCTGGTGATCTTCCTGATCGCCAACATGGTGCCAGGCGATCCGGTGTTGACCCAGCTTGGCGATATCGCCGCCAGCGACCCCACGATGGTCGCTGCCTTCAGGCACAAATGGGGCCTCGACCTGCCGCTGTGGGATCGTTACTGGATTTTTCTCATCGGTGTGTTTCACGGCGACCTTGGCGTATCGATTTCCTCGCAACGGCCGGTGCTGGAGGATATCGAGCAATACGCACCGGCAACAGTCGAACTATCCACCATCGCCTTCATGCTCGCCCTGATGGTCGGCCTGCCTCTCGGCGTGCTGGCGGCCATGAAGCGCGACAGTTGGATCGACCACCTGGCACGTACCATTTCCCTGATCGGCGTGTCGGCGCCGACATTCTGGCTCGCCTTCGTCATGCTGGCAGTGTTCTACGGTGCATTGGACTGGGCGCCGGGTCCCGGGCAGATCAGCGCCAGTACATTCCCGCCGCCGACAGTCACCGGCATCATGCTGATCGACGCGCCGCTGGCCGGCGACTGGCCCACGTTCTGGGACGCCGCCGCGCATCTTGTCCTGCCGTCCATCGTACTCGCGGCCAGCACGCTCGGGCTGATCACCCGCACCACGCGCGCGGCGATGCTGGAGTCGCTATCGCAGGATTACATTCGCGTCGCGCGCGCCAAGGGCCTCACGTCGCCGCACCATCATGCTCGGCCACGCGCTGCCGAACGCACTGTTGCCGGTGGTGACGCTGGGCGGCCTTGCCTATGCGCAACTGCTCACTGGCACAGTGTTGACCGAATCGATATTCTCCTGGCCGGGACTGGGACGTTACACGTTCCAGAGCGCCGTGCGACTCGACTTTCCCGCCATCATGGGAATCACGCTGGTGGTTGCCGCGATCTACGTGGTGATCAACCTGCTGGTCGATCTGTCTTACGCAGCGCTGGATCCTCGCGTGTCACGACGATGAGCGGCGCCGAAGCCGCATTGCTCGCCGCCACGGCGGACAGCGGAAACGCCGCGCGGCGCAGTCGCTGGCGACGTCGCTATGGCCTTGCCGCTCTCGGCGGCGTGGTGATCGCACTGTGGGTCGTCGCGGCACTGCTCGCGCCATGGATAACGCCGTATCCGCCCGACGTGGTGCATGTTGCGACGCGCCTGCTGCCACCATCGGCGGAACACTGGCTGGGCACCGACGTGCTGGGGCGCGACGTGCTGACACGCGTCATCTACGGCGCGCGCACCTCGCTCACTGTCGGCTTTGTCGTGGTATTGATTGGCGGCTTTTTCGGCACATTGCTTGGCGCCGTCGCCGCCTATATGCGCGGTTGGGCGGAAGAGGCGCTGATGCGCGTGACCGACCTGGTGTTCTGCTTCCCGCCGATCATCCTGGCGATGGCAATCGCGGCGGCACTCGGCATTGGCACTCGAAATACGGTGATCGCCATGCTGGTCGTGTGGTGGCCGAAATTCGCCCGACTGGCGCGCAGCCTGGTCATCGGCCAGCGCTCCGCGGAATATGTCGCCGCCGCGCAGGCGATCGGCTTCGGACCATCGCACATCCTGTTCCGACAAATCGTACCGAACGCCATCGGCCCGCTGATCGTGCTCGTCACCCTGGACCTCGGCAATGCGATCCTGGTGTTCGCCGGCCTCTCATTCCTCGGCCTTGGCGTCGTGCCGCCGACACCGGAATGGGGATCGATGGTGTCCGAAGGCCGCGAACTGGTGAACCAGTGGTGGGTCGCGACATTCCCCGGCCTTGCCATTCTCACCGTGGTGATCGGCTTCAACTTCGTCGGCGACGGCATTCGCGACTGGCTCGATCCGCATGCCCGACGACGCTGAGCCGATCCTCAAAGTCGTAGACCTGCACACGTGGTTCTTCACGGATGCCGGCGTCGTGCGCGCGGTCGATGGCGTTAGCTTCTCGCTGCATGCCGGTGAAACCCTGGGCATCGTCGGCGAATCCGGATCGGGCAAGAGCGTCACCGCAAAGTCGATCATCCGTCTGCTGGACGAACCTGCGCGCATCGTGGAAGGCACCGTCAGCTTCCGCGGCCGCGACATGGTGCATCTGAGCGAGGAGGAGTTGCGGGAAATCCGTGGCGCCGAGATCGCCATGGTGTTCCAGGACCCCATGACCTCGCTCAACCCGGTGCTGCGCATTTCGCGCCAGTTGATCGAGACGATGACCGCGCATCAGCGATTCAAACCACGCGCCGCGCGCGAACGTGCGGTGGCATTGCTGCGGCGCATGGGAATGGCCACGCCGGAACGCGCGGTGAATTCCTATCCGCACCAGTTTTCCGGTGGCATGCGGCAACGCGTCATGCTGGCAATGGGATTTGTCAACGAACCCACGCTGCTGATCGCCGACGAACCCACCACGGCGCTGGACGTCACCATCCAGGCGCAAATCCTCGACCTTCTGCGCGAGTTGAACGCCGATCTCGGCACCGCGGTGATCCTGATCAGCCATGACCTGGGCGTCATCGCCAACGTCTGTTCGCGCGTGCTGGTGATGTACGCCGGCGAGGTGGTGGAAGAAGGCGCACCGGAAGATCTGCTGACCGATCCGCGTCACCCTTACACTTGGGCGCTTCTGCACGCGGCGCCACGGCTCGATGAAGCCAACGATGGCGACCGAAGGCTCACGACGATCGAAGGTCAGCCACCCGATCCGCACGACTGGCCCGCCGGCTGCCGTTTTCGCGCGCGCTGCCCGTTCGCCATTGCGCAGTGCATCGAGCATCCCGCGTTATTGCCGGTCGGCGAGAATCGAGCCGCGCGATGCTGGGTTACCCAGGCCGGCGGACGCTTGCATCCGCCGACGCACGCACGCGTCGCGACTGAAACCGCGACCCGCCGCCAAGGTGAGCGCACTGCTGGAAGTGCGTGATCTGGCCAAGCATTTTGTGCTGCCGCGCGACAGTTTTCTGGAGCCACGCCGCATTCTGCGCGCGGTCGACGGGGTCGATTTCGACGTGTTCCCCGGCGAAACCGTCGGCCTCGTCGGCGAATCGGGTTGCGGAAAATCCACGCTCGCGCGCGTCGTGATGCGCCTGACCGAACCCACCGCCGGCCGCATCATTTTCGACGGCCAGGACATCACGCATCTCAGCCAGTCGGAAATTCGTCCGTTGCGCCGGCGCATGCAGATGATCTTCCAGGACCCATACGGCTCGCTGAATCCGCGCATGACTGTTGGCGAAATTCTTGGCGGCCCGCTGCGCCTGCACGGACTGGTGCCGGAAGGCGGTTCGAGCGCGTGCGCGCGTGCAGGAATTGCTGGATCTTGTCGGCCTGTCACCGACGGCGGCGGCACGATTTCCGCACGAATTCTCCGGCGGTCAGCGGCAGCGCATTTCGATCGCCCGCGCGCTTGGCGGTCGAACCCGGCTTCATCATCGGTGACGAACCGATCTCCGCGCTGGACGTCAACATCCAGGCGCAGATCATCAACCTGATGATCGGCTGCAGGAACGACTGGGCCTGACCTATCTGTTCATCGCGCACGACCTCGCGGTGGTGCGGCACATCTCCGACCGCATCGTGGTGCTGTATCTGGGGCGCGTGGTCGAAACCGCGCCGGCAAGCGAACTGTTCGCCCGTCCGCTGCATCCTTATACCAACACGCTGATCTCCGCCGTCCCGGTGCCCGATCCGCACCTGGAACGCAGCCGACCGCCGCATCGCCTTGCAGGGCGAGGTGCCCGAGCGCGGTCAACCCGCCCTCCGGCTGCCATTTCCGCACCCGCTGCCCGGCCGCCGTCCGCGCGCTGCGCCGATGAGACGCCGCATCTGACCGAGGTGACGCCTGGACATTTCGTGTCCTGCCACTTTCCGGGATCGGTCACCATGAGGGTTGGTCTAGGTCCCGTACGGCGCAATCGGCACGGCAGTCCGTACCAATTGTCATTGCGGGCAGCCCGGCAAGACGGCAATCTGGGTCGTTCGCACGCGCTCACAGCGCGACCAGGAGTCACCAAGTGGCTGTCATCGAACGCGCCAGCGTCTGCACCTTCGATTGTCCGGACACCTGCAGCCTCAGCGTCACTGTCGAGGACGAGCGGATCATCAAGGTGCGTGGTTCGGAATCGGCGCCGTTCACCGCTGGTGTCATCTGCAACAAGGTCGCGCAGGACATGGCGGCCTTCGTGCACGGACCGCAGCGCCTGCTGCATCCGCTGCGCCGCACCGGCCCGAAAGGCTCCGGACAGTTCGAACGCATCACGTGGGATGCGGCGCTGAACGAAATCCATGCGCGGGTCAGCACGGTGATCGACCGCTGGGGTCCGCAGGCGGTGACGCCGCTGAACTACGCCGGACCGCACGGCTTGCTCGCCGGCGACAGCATGTCGGCGCGGTTCTTCCACAAGCTCGGCGCGACGCAGCTTTATCGCCGCTCCATGTGTGGCGGCGTGCGCAGCGAGGCATGGGCCGGCACCTACGGCGCCGTTCCCGGATGCCCGCCGGAGTTTGCCGAGCACGCGAAACTCAATGTCGTGTGGGGCAACAACGCGACCGTCACCAACCTGCATGTCGTGCGCTGCGTGCGCCAGGCGAAACGCAAAGGTGGCCGGCTCGTGGTGGTCGATCCGTTGCGCACCAAGATCGCCGAACAGGCCGATCTGCATCTTGCAATTGTTGCCAGGTACCGACACGCTGCTTGCCTGGTCGGTGGCAGCGGAACTCGAACGCCTCGGCGCACTGGATGCAGCGTTCATCGCCCAGCATGTGCTGGGCGCCGAGGAGTTCATGGCGCAGGCACGCGAATGGCCGGTTGCGCGCGCGGCGGCGGCGTGCGGCTTGCCGGAAGAACCAGATCGTCATGTTCGCGCAATGGCTGGCGGAGGCCGATCCGCTGGTGTTCGCGCCCGGCAACGGACTGGAGCGCGGACGCAATGGCGGCAGCGGCATTCGCGCGTTGATCGCGTTGCCGGCGCTGCTTGGCAGGTTGGGCAACGGCAGCGGCATTATCCTTGGTGCCGGCAACGCTTTTCCGAAGACGCCGGCACGGCTGCAGCGTCCGGACCTGGCGCCCGAAGGCACGCGCACGCTGAACCTGCTCGATGTCGGCCGGCATCTGGCGGCCGACGACATCGATCCGCCGCTGCGCGCGGTGTTCATCTACAACCACAATCCGATCGTCGTGCATCCCGATCAGAACCGCATGCGCCGCGGGCTGGTGCGGGACGATGTGTTCACTGTCGGCATCGACGTGGCGATGACCGAAAGCATGGCGCATTGCGACGTGGTGCTGCCGGCGGCGACGCATTTCGAATATGCCGATCTGTATGCGGCCTATGGACATCATTGGCTCCAGCGGGCCGAGGCGGTGATAGCGCCGCTCGGCGAGTCGCTGCCGAATACCGAAATCTTCCGGCGTCTTGCGGCACGCTTCGGCTTCGACGAAGCGTGCTTCAAGGCGTCGGACGAGGAACTGATGGATGATGCGGTCGATCCGGCGGATCCACGGCTTCGGCGGGATGCGGCCGAGCCGGATTTCGACCGAGCAGCGCCCTGCAGATGAAGGGCCGGACGGCAAGCCGCTGGTGCTGTTCGACAACGTGTTTCCTGCCACGCCGTCGGGCAGGATCGAGCTGAAGTCGGAGGCGCTGGCGAAGCGATGGGGTGCGGCTGCGCTGATGCCGGCCTGGCGCGAACGGCCCGGCGACTTATCCGCTGATGCTGATTTCCCCAGCGTCCGACAAGCGAATTACCTCGACGCTGGGTGATCTTGCGGCTTCGCGCAAGGCACGCCGCGGCTGATGATGAATCCGCGTGATGCCGAGCGGCGCGGGCTTGCGCACGGCGGCGAGGTGCGGGTGTGGAACGAGCTGGGCGAGGTGATCCTGCCGCTCGACGTCACCGACGATGTGCCGCCCGGCGTGGTCGCCAGCGAGAAGGGAGCGTGGCTTTCAACCAGCCGCACCGGGCAGACGATATCTGCGCTGGTGTCCGCCGACATGCGCGCCGATCTGGCGGAAGGTGCGTGCTTCAACGATACGCTGGTGGATGTGCGATGTCGCGCGAGCGCGCAGGCACGTCGTCATGCAGCGCCGCGAAAGCCGTCGGCCGCATCACGCCGGACCGAGCCGCTACCGCGGCAGCGTCGCTGCTGCCCATCAGGAACTCGTCCACCGCGCGCGCGCATTGCCGGCCTTCGCGGATCGCCCAGACCACCAGCGACTGGCCGCGACGCATGTCGCCCGCGGCGAACACCTTATCCACCGACGTGCGGTAATCCGTCGTGTTCGCCAGCACATTGCCGCGCGGATCCAGCGCAACGCGCGCCTGCTCCACCATGCCCGGCTTGCGCGGCCCGAGGAAGCCCATCGCCAGCAGCACCAGATCCGCCTTCGAGCTGGAACTGGCTGCCCGGCATTTCGCGCATCGCCATGCGGCCATCCGCGCCCTTGGCCAATTCGACCCGCACGCATTCCAGCGCCTCGACCTTGCCGCTCAGGCCGATCGCGCGCTTGGTCAGCACCGACCAGTCGCGGTCGCAGCCTTCCTCATGCGCGTGCGAGGAGCGCAGCTTCAGCGGCCAGTCCGGCCAGGTCAGCGCCTTGTTCTCCCGCTCCGGCGGCTTCGGCAGGATCTCCAACTGGATGATCGACGCCGCGCCCTGCCGCGCCGAGGTGCCGATGCAGTCGGAACCGGTGTCGCCGCCGCCGATCACCACGACATGCTTGCCCTTCGCGGTGATCGTGCCGCGGCCCGCCGTCGCGCGCGCTTCGTCATCGCCGGCGCCGCGCTTGTTCTGCTGCGTCAGGAAATCCATCGCAAAATGGATGCCGTCCAGCCCGCGTCCCGGCACTTCCAGATCGCGCGGCCACTCGGCGCCGCCCGACAGCACCACCGCATCGAAGTCGCGCAGCAGCGCATGCCATCGGCAGCGTCACGCCGATCTCGATGCCGGTGCGAAATGCCAACGCCTTCGGCCGTCATCTGCTCGATGCGCCGATCGACCAGGTGCTTTTCCATCTTGAAGTCGGGAATGCCGTAGCGCAGCAGCCCGCCGATGCGGTCGTTCTTCTCGAACAGCGTCACCGTATGGCCGGCGCGCGCAAGCTGCTGCGCAGCACGCCATGCCCGCCGGCCCGGAGCCCACGACGGCAACGCGCTTGCCGGTGCGGTGCGACGGCGGATGCGGCGTGATCCAGCCTTCCTGCCCACCCGCGATCGACGATGGCGCACTCGATCGTCTTGATGGTCACCGGGTTGTCGTCGATGTTCAGCGTGCAGGCCGCTTCGCACGGCGCGGGACAGATGCGGCCGGTGAACTCCGGGAAATTGTTGGTGGAATGCAGCGTGCGCAGCGCCGCTCTGCCACTGGTGGCGATAGACCAGGTTGTTCCAGTCCGGGATCAGATTGTTGACCGGACAGCCGTTGTGACAGAACGGAATGCCGCAATCCATGCAGCGCGCCGCCTGCTCGGCCAGTTCCGGCTCCGGCAGCGGTTTCAGGAATTCCTTCCACGATCTTGCGCCGCACGTCGGGCTTTTCATAGCCGCGGTCGTGCCGCTCGATCTCGAGGAATCCGGTTGGCTTGCCCATGGGAAAGTCTCAGTCCGCGGCAGCGGCTTTCGCCGCCTGGCGTTCGGCGCGCAGATCGATCAGGGCGCGCCGGTAATCCATCGGCATCACCTTCACGAAGCTCGCCAACGCGTTGTCCCAATCATCCAGCAGCTCGCGCGCACGCGCGCTGCCGGTGAACAGCAGGTGCTTCTCCACCAGCACGCGCAGCCGCTCGGCGTCGAAGCGCAGCAGATCGCCCATGCCGCTGTCCTCGACCGACACCGCGCGCTGGCGCGGCCGTTCCGGATCGTCCGCCGCATCCGGATCGGCCGGCGCGATCGGTTCCAGCTCGACGCCGGCGAAGTTGCACAGGCTCTCGAACCGGCGCTTCGGATCGTAGACATAGGCGACGCCGCCCGACATGCCGGCGGCAAAGTTGCGCCCGGTATCGCCCAGCACAACGACCACGCCGCCGGTCATGTATTCGCAGCCATGGTCGCCGCAGCCTTCCACCACCGCGAGCGCACCGGAATTGCGCACCGCGAAGCGTTCGCCCGCGACGCCCTGGAAATACGCCTCGCCGGCGATCGCGCCGTACAGCACGGTGTTGCCGATGATGATGTTCTCGGTCGGCTCGCGATCGCACCGCGGGATGCCGCACGACCACGCGCCCGCCGGACAGGCCCTTGCCGACATAGTCGTTGGCATCGCCGGTCAGTTCCAGCGTGACGCCGCGCGCCAGGAACGCGCCGAAACTGCCGCCGGCAGTGCCGCGCAGCGCTGATCCAGATGGTGTCCTCGGGCAGCCCGGTATGGCCGTAGCGCTTCGCCACCTCGCCCGACAGCATCGCGCCGACGGTGCGATGCACGTTGCGGATGTCGCGCTAGATGCGCACCGGCTCGCCACGCTGGATCGCCGGCTGCGCCAGTTCGATCAGCTCGTTGTCCATCGCCCGATCGAGGTGATGGTCCTGCTTCTCGCAATTGTAGATCGCGACGCCTGGCCGCGACGGCGCCTGATACAGGATGCGGCTGAGATCGACGCCCTTCGCCTTCCAGTGATCGATCGCGCGGCGCATGTCGAGCTTCTCGACCTGGCCGACCATCTCGTTGAACGTGCGGAAGCCCAGCTTCGCCATCAGCTCGCGCACTTCCTCGGCGATGAAGAAGAAGAAGTTGATGACGTGCTCCGGCTGGCCGGTGAACCGCTTGCGCAGCACCGGGTCCTGCGTGGCGATGCCGACCGGGACAGGTGTTCAGATGGCACTTGCGCATCATGATGCAGCCGGCGGCGATCAGCGGCGCGGTGGAGAAGCCGAACTCGTCGGCCCCGAGCAGCGCGCCGATCACCACGTCGCGTCCGGTGCGCAGCCCGCCATCCACCTGCACCGCGATGCGCCCGCGCAGCCCGTTCAGCACCAGGGTCTGCTGCGTCTCGGCCAGCCCGATCTCCCACGGCGAACCGGCATGCGTCAGCGACGTCAGCGGCGACGCGCCAGTGCCGCCCTCGAAACCCGGCGATCGTCACATGATCGGACCGCGCCTTGGCAACGCCGGCCGCCACCGTGCCGACGCCAACCTCCGACACCAGCTTCACCGAAATCCGCGCTGCCGGATTGGCGTTCTTCAGATCGGCAATAAGCTGCGCCAGGTCCTCGATCGAATAGATGTCGTGATGCGGCGGCGGCGAGATCAGCCCGACGCCCGGCGTCGAGTACCGCACGCGCGCGATGTTCTTGTCCACCTTGCGGCCGGGCAACTGCCCGCCTTCGCCCGGCTTCGCGCCCTGCGCCATCTTGATCTGCAGATCGTCGGCGTTCACCAGATATTCGATGGTGACGCCGAACCGTCCCGACGCCACCTGCTTGATCGCCGACCGCATCGAATCGCCGTTCGGCAGCCGCTTGTAGCGATCCGACTCCTCGCCGCCCTCGCCGGTGTTCGACTTGCCGCCGATGCGGTTCATCGCGATCGCCAGCGTGGTGTGCGCCTCGCGCGAGATCGACCCGAAGCTCATCGCGCCGGTCGCGAACCGCCGCACGATCGAGGCCGCCGGCTCCACCTCGTCCAGCGGCACCGGCGCGTCGGCGAACTTCATCTCCATCAGCCCGCGCAGCGTCAGAAACCGCGTGCTCTGATCGTTGATCATCCGCGTGAAGGCGCGGAAATCCTCCAGCGAATTGCCGCGCGCCGCGTGCTGCAACTTGGCCACCGAATCCGGCGTCCACGCATGATCCTCGCCGCGCAGCCGGAATGCGTAGTCGCCGCCGGCGTCCAGCATCCCGTCGTACAGCGGGTTCTCGCCATACGCGTTGCCGTGCCGCTGCACCGCCTCGCGCGCGATCTCCGTCGAAGCCCGCGCCTTCGATCGTGCTGGCAGTCCCGGTGAAGCACTTCTCCACGAAGTCGCTGGACAGCCCGACCGCATCGAAGATCTGCGCGCCGCAATAGGACTGATAGGTGGAGATGCCCATCTTGGACATCACCTTCAGAATGCCCTTGCCGATCGCCTTCAGATAATTCTTCTGCACCTCGTACGGCTTCAGCTTCAGCTCGTTCTGTACGCGGATCTGCTCCAGCGTCTCGAACGCCAGATACGGATTGATCGCCTCCGCGCCATATCCCGCCAGCACGCAGAAATGGTGCACCTCGCGCGCCTCGCCGGTCTCCACCACCAGCCCGGTGCTGGTGCGCAGGCCGCGCCGGATCAGATGATGATGCACCGCGGCGGTCGCCAGCAGAGCCGGCATCGGAATGCGCGTCGCCGACACCGCGCGATCCGACAGGATCAGGATGTTGAACCCATCCAGCACCGCATCGGTCGCCTCGCGGCAGATACGATCCACCGCCAGCGCCATGCCGGCCGCACCCTCGTTCGCCGGCCACGTCACGTCGATCGTCTTGCGTGCGGAACGCATCGCCCACCAGCGAGGAAATCGCCCGCACCTTCTCCAGATCGGCATTGGTCAGGATCGGCTGCGCCACTTCCAGCCGGTAATGCGAACCGGCGTGATGCCCCAGCAGATTCGGCCGCGGCCCGATCATCGAAACCAGCGACATCACCAGCGCCTCGCGGATCGAATCGATCGGCGGATTGGTGACCTGCGCGAAGTTCTGCTTGAAGTAATTGTACAGCAGCTTCGGCTTGCTCGACAGCACCGCGATCGGCGTATCGGTGCCCATCGATCCGACCGGATCGTCGCCTTCCTGCGCCATCGGCTCCAGGAAGAACTGAATGTCCTCCTGCGTGTAGCCGAATGCCTGCTGCTGCTGCAGCAGCGCGGTCGCATCGTTCGGCCGCGGCGGCGGCATCTCAGGCAGCGGCGCCGGCGTGTCGGACGGCTCCGGCAATTCCTCGAGCTGCACCTGCGTGGCCTTCAGCCACTCCGCGTACGGATGCTCGCCCGCCAGCTTCTGCTTGATCTCCGCATCGTCGATGATGCGGCCTTCTTCCAGGTCGATCAGCAGCATCTTGCCCGGCTGCAACCGCCACTTGCGCACGATGCGCTCCTCCGGCACCGGCAGCACGCCGGACTCGGACGCCATGATCACATGGTCGTCGTCGGTGATGATGTAGCGTGCCGGCCGCAGCCCGTTGCGATCCAGCGTCGCGCCGATCTGCCGTCCATCGGTGAAGGCGATCGCCGCCGGCCCGTCCCACGGCTCCATCAGCGCGGCATAGTATTCGTAGAAAGCGCGCCGCTGCCGGATCCATCAGGTGGTTTTCCGACCACGCCTCCGGAATCAGCATCATCATCGCATGCGCCAGCGAATAACCGCCGGCGACCAGGATCTCCAGCGCGTTGTCGATGCACGCGGTATCCGACTGGCCGTGCGGGATCAGCGGCCACATCTTGTCGAGATCGGGCCCGATCAGCTCGGACGCCATCGAGCGTCGCCGCGCGTACATCCAGTTGACGTTGCCGCGGACCGTGTTGATCTCGCCGTTATGCGCCAGGAAGCGATACGGATGCGCCAGCCGCCACGACGGGAACGTGTTGGTGGAGAAACGCTGATGCACCAGCGCCAGCGCCGACTCGGTCAGCGGATTGCGCAGGTCCTCGTAGAATGTGCCGACCTGCGGTGCCAGCAGCAGGCCCTTGTAGACCACCGTGCGCGTGGATACGGACGGCATATACAGATCGCTCAGCCCCGGCAGATGCCGCTTGTCTGCCAGATCGCGCACGTTGTTCAGCGTCTGCTTGCGGATGGTCAGGATCTTCCGCTCGAACGCGTCCTGGTCCTTGACATTCGGGCTGGCGACGACGATCGCCTGGCGGATCACCGGCATCGTCTCGATGACGCGCTTGCCCAGGCCGGTAATGTCCGTCGGCACATCGCGCCAGCCCAGCAGCGACTGGCCTTCGGCGGCGACGTAATGTTCCACCAGCCGGATGGCGAAGTCGCGCGCGTTGGCGTCCCGCGGCAGGAAGCACATGAAGACCGCATAGCGGCCCAGCGGCGGAAGCTTCAGGTCGCGCTCTGTCCGCCCAGATGCGCAGCAGCTCGTCCGGCATCTGGATCAGGCAGCCGGCGCCGTCGCCCACCAGCGGGTCGGCGCCGACCGCGCCCCGATGGTCGAGGTTCACCAGGATCTGCAGCCCGCGTTCGATGATCTCGTGCGACTTTCGGCCCTTGATGTTGACGACGAATCCTACGCCGCAGGAGTCATGCTCGTTGCGGGGATCGTACAATCCTGGTCCCGGTGGGGAGCCCATCATGGTACCTTCATTCGCCTCCGGTGGCCGGTTGAACAGAGTATTCACTATCCCGTCAGGCAAGCACAGACGCCAGACCGGACAAGATTGCTGCCCTAATTTAGCCCCAGCTTTGCTGCGCTGCAACGATGGACGTGGCGGCGCCCGGCGGCAAGCTAAAAACCCCGGCGGTCCATGCCATAAAATGCCGCCGCCTGGGCCACGCGCTCCTGGCTGGGCGCCGCGTTGAACCAGCCATGGGGGCTGTAGCTGAACCCGATGGACCGCCGCAGATCGACCATCAGCTCTAGCCATTTTCATGGTTCAGGCCATGCTGTCGCTCAGCGGAACGTCGTCCACCCGGTTGACCCCGTTGATCGCCAGCTGCGCGATAATCGCTAGCCGGCGCGCGCACGCCTGCCGCGCATCGGGGGCCGGCCACGGCGCTTGGCTACCGGTTTGGCAGCCGGCTTGGCGGGCGATGCCGCGGCCTTTCTGCCAAGCCCGATCTTCTTCGCCAGCGATGATCGGACCTTGGCATAATTCGGCGCGACCATCGGGTAGTCCGACGGCAATCCCCAGCGAGTACGGTATTGCGCCGGCGTCAACTTGTATGACGTCATCAAATGACGTTTCAGCATCTTCAGCCGCTTGCCATCTTCCAGACAAACGATGAAGTCAGGCTTGACGGACTGCTTGATCGGAACCACGGGCACCGGCTTTTCCACTTCAACCGGTGCCTGACCGACGCCGCGCAGCGTTTGGTACACGCGCTCGATCAAGCCGGGCAGTGCTTCGGCCTGGACCGAATTATGCTCGACATGCGCGGAAACGATCTGGGCAGTAAGCCGCAGAACCGTTTCGGATGAACCACTCTCGACCATTGACACTGCCTCGTATTATGCCGCTCGGGCTCCCTACTACAGCAATATTACGGGTATTACCAGTTGTTCGTTTTGCACGAACCTGGCATTGCGCAAGGCCTGGCGACGCTGCTCGCAGTAACGTTGTACGACGGCACTGACGGCCGCCCGTGTTACATCGCCTGCGTTGTCTTCCGTCGCGTCGCGTCGGTGTCCTGCGCGAGCCCAAGCGCAGCCCGCAATGTCTCGGTCAGGGTGCGCGTAAGAAATGGCTTCATCAATACCCATCGCTCGCCGGCGGTCCGCTCGCCGTCGCCGCCGGTAATGAACACCACCGGGATCGATGCCCGGCGGACGCGCACGGCCTGCGCCAGTTCGACACCGTTCATGCCGGGCATGGTAAAGTCCACCAGCAGCAGATCGAAATCCAGGCCGTGTTCCATCAGGCGCAGTGCCTCGCTGCCGCTTTCCGCCATCGCCACCGCGAAACCATTGGCCGACAGCATCGCGGCGATGGTTTCACGGCAGTCCGCTTCGTCGTCCACTACCAGGATCGTGCGATGCCATTGCCCGGACTGCGGTTGCGCCTCGGCCCGCGCGGCATCCTCGGGTCGCGATCCGGCGATCGCACTGGTCGTGGCATCGGTCGCTGCGCGTGGAAACATCACGCTGACCGTGGTGCCTTTGCCGATGGCGCTGTCGATCTGCACGCCGCCACCGGACTGGCTGGCTACACCGTAGACCTGGCTCAATCCAAGTCCCGAACCCAGGCCCGGCGGCTTGGTGGTGAAGAACGGTTCAAACGCATTGCGCAGAACCTCATCGTTCATGCCAGTGCCGGTATCGCCCACGGACACAATAACGTAGTCGCCCGGCGGCAGATCGGCGGCGCGTCCAAATGGGCCCAGCGTTGTGTTACCGGTCGCGATCGTCAGCGTTCCGCCTTGCGGCATCGCATCGCGCGCATTGATGGTCAGGTTCAGTATCACGTGCTCGATCTGCACCGGATCAATCAACGCTGGCCATAGTTCCGCAGCCAGTTGCGTTTCCACCCGGATCGTGCGGCCGAGTGTCGCGCGCAACAGGTCACTGATGCCGCGCACGACCTGATTTAGGTCCACCATCACCGGTTCCAGAGTCTGCTTGCGCGAGAAAGCCAGCAACTGCCGCACCAGATCGGCACCGCGGCTGGCGGCCTGGAGAATCGCCGCGAGGCGGCGCGCATGCGCGGGATGTTCGGCCAATTGGTTATGCAGCATCTCGGCGTTGCCGCTGATCGAGACCAGCAGATTGTTGAAGTCATGCGCGACACCGGACGTCAGCCGTCCCACTGCCGCCATGGTCTGCGCCTGACGCATCCGGTCCTCGGCCTGATGACGCGCGGTAACATCGGTGTACAGCGTGACGAAGCCGCCGCCAGGCAACGAATTGCGGCGTATTTCCAGGTGGCGCCCGGTCGGTCGCGCGCGCTCGATCGTTCCCATCGTCGCGCCGGCGCGCAGCAGGACCAGACGCCGCGCGACTTCAACCTCGACATCGACCGGACCGAATTCGCCGGCCAGCGCCTGGGCCCGCAATATGTCCTCCATCGGCAGACCCAGACGAAGAATTTCCGCCGGCACGCCGGTGAATTCCGGGAAGTGCTGATTCCACGCCAGCAGATTCAGATCGCCATCGACCATCATGATGCCGTCGCTCATGCCGGTCAGTGTCGCCGCCAGAATGGCCTGTTCGCGCGCCAGCGATTCGTGACGGCGTCGCGCCGCACTCTCCTCACGCAGCAGCAATGCCGCCATCAGCAGCACAACCAGAGTGGTGCCGCCGGCGAAAATCACCGCATTGCGCTCCCAAGCCACCGACGCGGCCATTGCCTCGGCCCGGTCGATGCCGACCTCCACCTTCAGATCGCGATCCGGAACGGTTGCGAAGGCATATAGCCGGTCGTTGTCGTCCAGACCGGACCGGCCTTGCCAGCTTCCATCGGCCGCGCCCTGCATCGCCGCGAACATCGGTGAGTTGGCGATATTGATCACTGTTGCGGATTGTTTGGCGCCGGCCAGGGACCACGCCTCACCGTCCGGCACGCTCACCACGGCAATCACGCCGTGAGTTCCCAGATCGACCTCCCGGTAGAACCGCGACAATGCATTGGCATCGTACGACGCAGCGATCACGCCGGCGAACGTACCGTCCGGATTGTCCAGCCGACGAACCAGATTGATTTGCCATAATCGAGTAACCTGACCCTGGGTCAGCGAACCGACGAACATCCTGCCGTCGTCCGCCGGCAGGGTCGCTTCATGGCGGAAATAATCACGGCCGCCGACATCCGTGCCGACAATCGCGGGCCGCGTGCTGGAGCGGACGATGCCCTGTGCGTCGGTGATGAACAGTTGCAGCGAAACATCATTGAGTGCGACCACCTGATTGGAACGCGCCGCCAGATCGAAATGAGCGGGATCGCGCTGCCATTCGTATTGCAGAATGCGCAGGGTCTGATCGATCGACAGAAGTTCCCTGCGCACCTGCTCCTCGAACGCGAGGGCCTTGCCAAGCATCTCTGCATGAACGCGCGCACGCGCTTCGGTACGATGAGCCCGGATCGCGTCGCGCGCGCCGGCCCAGGCAAGCGCGACCAACACAGCTGCCGCGACAACGACAGCGAATCGGCCGAACATGCGGAAGCCGTGACGCAGGATCGGCGTCGCGGCGCGACCGTCGTCACGCATGGGACGGTTCTGGGCGATCTGCCCCTCCTTCTGGCGGGCTCGGCACTCCTTGGCAGCCCGAGTCTTGTTATATCTCGTATTGATTTATCCCAAACTGAAGCGAAAGAGGGAAAAAACGCAACGCCGGGCCAAAGTCGCCCGGCCGCCACGATCGTGCTACCTGATCGCCAGCAATGCGGGAGACGTCGCATGACAGAGAACAGGCAAGCGACACGATTTGGGCGGATCCATGCGCCCGACGAGGCGTGGCTGGCGAAAGCGCCGCCGGAAGCAGATCCTAGAGCCTGGAATGCCAATTATTGATACGCACCATCATTTATGGCAACGTCCCGATTATCGTTACCTGTTGCACGAATTGCTCGCAGACATCCGGACTGGCCATAATGTGGTCGCCACCGTGTTCCTGCAATGTCACGCAATGTATCGCACGGCGGGTCCCGAGGAAATGCGGCCCGTTGGTGAGACCGAGTTCGTCGCCGGAATCGCCGCCATGAGCGACAGTGGCTGGTTACGGTGCAACACGTGTCGCCGCCGCCATTGTGGGCTACGCGGACCTCACGTTGGGCGAGCGTGTCGAGGCGGTGCTGGAGGCGCAGATCAGGGCCGGCGGCGGACGCTTCCGCGGCGTGCGCCACTCCGGCAACTGGGACGCCGACCCGATCATCGGCAATGGCGCATCCGGACCGGACATCTATCGCCGCGCCGATTTCCGTGCCGGCCTGGCACGACTGAGCGCACTCGGCTTGTCGCTGGATGCCTGGGTGTTTCATACCCAACTGGCCGACGTGATCGATCTGGCGCGTGCGTTTCCCGGCACCAACATCATCATGGGACATGTCGGCGGCGTGTTGGGTTACGGACCGTATGCCGGCGCGCGCGACGAGGTGTTCGCGGCGTGGAAGGCTTCGGTGACGGAGCTGGCGAAGTGCCCGAACGTGACGATGAAGCTGGGCGGGATGATGATGCGGGCTGCATTGTTCGACTACAAGGCAGCGGAGCGGCCGCCTTCGTCGGAGGAACTGGCCGGTTGGTGGCGCCCCTACATGGAAACCTGCATCGAACTGTTCGGCGCGAACCGCTGCATGTTCGAGAGCAACTTCCCGGTGGAGAAGATGGGCATCGGCTGGGCAGCGCTGTGGAACGCGTTCAAGCGCATTGCCGCAGGGGGCATCGGCGGACGAGAAGCTTGCCATGTTCAGCGGCACGGCCCGGCGCATCTATCGGTTGGAGTGAACGCAGCCATGAGCGATACAGGTCACCAGGAGCGCATCCTGGATCAATTCACCCGTCAGGCGATGCCGTTCAGCACGGCGAACACCATCACCGACGCCAACGCGCTGCGCATGATCGTGGCGGCGGCCGCGCCGCGGCCGGATGATACGGTGCTGGACGTTGCATGCGGCGGCGGCATCATCGTGTGTGCTTTCGCGCCGGAGGTGAAGCACGCGACTGGGCATCGACATGACGCCGGCCATGCTGGATCGCGCGCGTGCAGCTTGCCGCGGAAAAGGGCATCGCCAATGTCTCGTGGGATCAGGGCGATGTCGGGTCGCTGCCTTATCCGGACGGCGCGTTCGATATCGTGGTGACGCGGTTTTCGATGCACCATTTCCTCGATCCGATCGCTGTGCTGCGCGAGATGGTGCGTGTCTGCGCGCCGGGTGGCCGGGTGGTCGTGGTGGACATGTACGCGTCGGAGGATGCGGCGAAGGCAGCAGAATGGAACCGGCTGGAGAAACTGCGCGATCCGTCGCATGTCCGTTGTCTGACGCTGGCGGAATTGCAGGGATTGTTCCGCCACGGTTGGGCTGCCGGAGCCGCAGGCGAGCTATTACGAACTGCGCGACGAAGTGCGGAATCTGCTGCGCCGTTCGTTCCCGAATCCCGGCGACGATGTGAAGATCATCGAGATGTTCGCTGCATCGGCGGAGGACGATCGGCTGGGCATTCCGGTGCGCCGCGATGGCGAGCAGATCAACTACGCCTACCAGGTCGCGATCCTGGCCGCGCGGCACGGTTGATCGCACGGCGCACTGTCACGGGCATGTCATGCGACAAGCGTAGGGACGCACACTATCCCGGTCCAGTAGCGCGCGCCGCCTATCCCAGATACGCGCGCCGCACCCGCTCATCGTCCAGCAGATCGCGCGCCCGGACCATCCAGCACGATCCGGCCGCTCTCCAGCACGTAGCCATGGTCAGCAATGCCCAGCGCCATCGGCGCGTTCTGCTCCACCAGCAGGATCGTCACACCCTGCGCATTGATGCTGCGGATCGTCTCGAACACCTGCTCGACCAGCATCGGTGCAAGTCCCATGCTCGGTTCGTCCATCAGCAGCACGCGCGGCCGCGCCATCAGCGCGCGCGCCGCGGCGAGCATCTGCTGTTCGCCGCCCGATAGCGTGCCGGCGACCTGCTTCAGCCGCTCCCGCAGTCGCGGAAACAGCGTCATCATCTGCTGTTTGTCTTCGGCGATTGCGCGACGGTCGCGGCGCGTGAAGGCGCCCATCTCCAGATTTTCGTCCACGGTCAACCGGCCGAAGATGCGTCGTCCTTCCGGCACGTGCACCACGCCGATCGCCGCGATTTCATGCGCGCCGAGGCCGGCGAGCGGGCGGCCATCGAACCGGATCGTGCCCTGACGCGGATGCAGCAGCCCACTGATCGCGCGCAACGTGGTCGACTTGCCGGCGCCGTTGCCGCCCACCAGAGTAACGATCTGCCGCTCCTGCACGGCAAGCGAAACGCCCTTCAGCGCCTCGATCTTGTCGTAGAACACGTGGATGTCGTCGATTTCCAGCAGCGCCATCGGTCCCCGCCTCAAGCCGCGGTCGGTTTGGCGGCCTTGCCAAGATAGGCTTCGATCACCGCCGGGTCCTGCTGCACGAATTCCGGCCGATCGTCGGCAATCTTCACGCCATGATCCAGCACCGTCACGCGATCCGACATCGACATCACCACGCGCATCTGATGTTCGATCAGCATGATGGTGATGCCGAACCTGGCACGCACCTGCTGGATGAACTCCATCATGTCCGATGTCTCGTGCGGGTTCATTCCCGCGGTCGGTTCATCCAGCAGCAGCAGCTTCGGTCTGGTGGCGAGCGCGCGGCCGATCTCCAGCCGACGTTGTTCGCCATAGGCGAGATTGCGCGCCAGCATGTCGCCGCGACCTCGCAGCCCGACGAACTGCAACAGCCGCAATGCTTCCTCATGCGCGGCGCGTTCGTCGCGCATGGTGTGGGGCGTGCGCAACACCGCCCCCCACCAGGTGGAGCGCAGATGCAGATGCATCCCGACCAGCAGGTTCTCCAATGCCGTTATGTTGCGGAACAGTCGGATGTTCTGGTAGGTGCGACTGATTCCGGCTGCCGCCACGCGGTCCGGCGTCAGGCCATCGATGCGCTCACCGGCAAACCACACTTCGCCCGACGACGGCCGCAGGTTCTGTGTGATGCAGTTGAATACTGTGGTTTTGCCGGCGCCGTTCGGTCCTATCACGCTGTGGATGCTGCCGCCCTGCACCGCCAGATCCAGATCGGCGATGGCAACCAGACCGCCGAACCGCATGGTCAGTTGATTGCATTGCAGCAGGGGTGCGTCCGTCATGGTGCGCCGGTCATGGGTGCGCGGGTCATGGGTGCGTCCATCAGTGCTGTGCCGGCACGGCATCCGCGCCCGCATCCAGTGCCAACGTTTCATCGGCCGCATGCAATTCACGCTGGCGCACGTCGGACGGCCAAAGTCCCTCGGGCCGCAGTCGCATCATCACGATCAGCGCCGCGCCGTAGAACAGATAGCGGTACTCGCCAAATTCCCGCAGCAGTTCGGGCAGCCCGATCAGCACGATCGAGCCAAGCACCACGCCGGGCAGACTGCCCATGCCGCCGACGATGATCAGCGCCAGCACGTTGATCGAGATCAGCAGTTGGAAGCTCGACGGATAGACCGACGTCAGCATGGTGGCAAAGATCGACCCCGCAAGCCCGGCAAATGCCGCGCCCAGTCCGTAAGCCAGCAGCTTCGATCGGATCAGATTGATGCCCAGTGCCTGCGCGACATCCTCGTCATCGCGCAGCGCCATCCAGGCGCGGCCAAGGCGGGAATTTTCCAGCCGCCAGGCGACGAACGCCGCGATCGCGGAGGCGACCAGCGTAAGATAGAACAGCGACACCGGGCTGCTCAACACGAAAGAACCGAGACGCGGTCTGGGGATTTGCAGGATGCCCTGGGCGCCGCCGAGTAGTGGGGCGGCAAAGTCCGACTGCACGATCACGCGCACGATTTCGCCCAGGCCCATTGTCGCCACCGCAAGATAGTCGCCGCGCACACCCAGCACCGGAAGGCCGAACAACACGCCGACAAGCACCGAGAGAATGACTGCGATCGGCATCGCCTCCCAATAGGAAAGATGCGCCAGTGCATGCGATGCATCGGCGGTCAGCAACGCCGTGGTGTAGGCACCGACGGCGAAGAATGCGACAAAGCCGAGATCGAGCAGTCCGGCCAGGCCGACTTCAAGGTTCAGGCCCATGCCCATCAGGATGTACAGCCCGACCAGCATCAGCACCTGGCCCACGTAAGAGCCGGCGATCGCCGGAAGCAGCACAAGAACCAACAATGCAAGTCCTGCCCAGATCATGCGTTCGCGCCGCAGGTCGCGCACCGGCCAGCGTGCGATCCGGCGGCGCTGCGCCACGCCGATGACCTCGCTGCACAGCGCGACAAAGATGAAGACCGCGACTGCGCCTTGCTGGCTGAGACCCTCCCAGGTGTAGAGGAAGTCGCGGAATCACGCCGACCATTCCCTCGTATTGCTGCAGCATGAGCTGGATCAGTTCCTGGAACACGCCGGCGACCAACACCGCCACCGCACCGGGAATGATCGCGCGGCGCAGGACGGGCGGGCTGACGCGCAACGCCGCGCCCAGCAGACCGGCAACGGCCCCGCCGCCAAGCAGAATGCCGACACCGGCGGCCGTGCCCAGGCCAAGCGTCAGCATATTCAACAAGTCCGGCGACAGTGCGATGAAGATCGATTGCAGCGGCACGGCCGCCATCACCACAGTCAGCGCGGCAATCGGCACGCCGGCCATGGCACCGGCGAGCACACCCAGAAGCGGACGACCCGCCATGGCACCGGCGCCGCCGGCGATCGCGACCAGCACGGCCTGTCCGAGGCTCACCGTGTCCACCACGATCCACCGCTGATGCAGCATCAACAGCACGCCGACCACTGTCAGATGCAATGCGCCGGCCCCGAACGCCATGCCGATCAGAATGGCGCGGCGCATGCGCGGTATCATGCGCGCTTCTTCGCCATGCGCTCGCCCAGAAGGCCCTGCGGACGGAAGATCAGCACCATGATCAGCAGCGTGAAGGCGATCAGGTCGCGCAATTGATACGGCGCCCGAATGCCGATGCCGTCAAGGAACAACGTCGGGCCGACCGATTCCACCATGCCCAGGAAGAAACCGCCCAGCATTGCGCCCGGAATATTGCCGATGCCGCCCAGTACCGCGGCGCCGAACGCCTTGATGCCGGGCGTGAAGCCCATGAAGAAATACACCTGCTTGTAGAGAAAGGCGTAGAACACGCCAGCAATTCCGGCCATCGCGCCGCCAAGCACGAAGGTGAAGACCACCACTTTGTTGACGTCGATGCCCATCAGCGACGCGGCCTCGCCATCTTCGGCGACAGCGCGCATGGCAGTGCCCATCCGTGTGCGCTGCACGATCACGTACAGCGCGCCCATGAACAGCAGTGCCAGCCCGATCACCAGCACGTCGATGCGCGGAACGTTGAAGCCCATGACCTGAAACGTTGCGCGCTGCCATTGCGGATCCGGGTACGACTTCACCGCGGAACCGAACATGCCGCGAAACGTCTGTTCCAGGAAGAACGACACACCGATCGCGCAGATCAGCGGCGCCAGGCCGACCACCCGGCGGAACGGCCGATAGGCGATGCGTTCGGTCAGCACGGCAATGCCGACCGAGGTCGTAACGGCCACTGCAAGGATCGCCGCCATCGCCAGCACAGGATGGTTTTCCAGAAAGCCGGAGCGATCCAACGGATTGGCAATGAAATAACCGGCGAAAGCGCCGGTCATCACGATGTCGCCGTGTGCGAAGTTGATCAGCCGCAGCACGCCATATACCATCGTGTAGCCCAGCGCGATCTGCGCGTAGATACTGCCGATGGTCAGGCCAAACATCACGAAGTCGAACCACTGCGCCGCGTTATAGCGGTCCTTGATCAACGTGCCGATGGTGCCGCCGACGACAACCGACACTACGCCGATCCGCAAAGCCCACAGGACGACATCGACCGCATTGAAACGGGCCATGGCACGTCGCCATGGCCCGTTGCCAGCGGGTATCTCAGTGGGTGTGCCAGTGGGTGTGTCAGCCACCTACGGCCAGATCTTCTTCGGGTTCGTGCCGATGCCGAACGTTTTCGGGTCAGCCGATGTGAACTCCAGCACCGATGGCTTGAACTGCGAGCACTCACCATATTGGTCGCAGGCGATCGGCCCGCTGATGCCGTCGAACTTGATGGAGAATACCGCGTCGCGCAACGCTTTCTTGCCGATATACAGGTTGCCGGCGCTGTCGCTCTTGGCGACTTTCTCGATCGCCTTGATGGCCAGCATCGCACCGTCGTAGGCGTTGGCGTGATAGCCGGAAATGGGTGGCTCTGCGTAAGCCTTCTTGTACTCAGCGACAAACTTCGGATAGTTCTTGCCCATCGCGGCCGGCGACAGGTCGGGATAGCCGATGCGGAAACCGACCACCGCGGGACCCGCGGCCTCGATGAAATCGGCCGACAGCAAGGAGCCGCCGCCCATCAGCGCGGTCTTCTCCAACCCTGGTGTCTCCTTCGCCTGCCGCAGGATCTGCGCGGCGGCCGCGGTGAATACCGGGAAGTAGATCAGGTCGGGCTTTTCGCTGGCGATGCGCGTCAATAGCGGATGCATGTCGACATCGGTCGGTGCAATGGCTTCCTGCGACAGCACCTTCCCGCCCAGCTGCTTGAAGTTGTCGGCGAACACCTGTTGTAGCTGCTGTGCGTATGGGCTGCCGTCGTGGATGGTGACGACCGACTGTGCCTTGACGACGTTATGCACGTAGGTGGCGTCCGCCTTGCCCTGCTCGCTGTCGCTGAACACGGTGCGCGCGAACCCGGCATATTCCGGCTTGCGATCCGGCGCGGTCAGTGCGGGCGCCGTGCAGGCGGTGCAGATATCCACGATGCCGGCCTGCCAGAGGATCGGTGCGCCTGGGGTCGCGGCGGACGAGCAGGCGGGGCCGAGTACGATCACCGTCTGCGGATTGGCGGCCAGCTTGGTCGCCGCGGTCTGCCCGCCCTCTGCGTTGCAGGTGTCGTCCTCGGCGTCGAGCTTCAGGGGATGCCCGAGCAGCTTGCCGCCGACATCCTTGAAGGCGATCTCGACGCCGCGCTTTTCATCGAGGCCCAGCGCCGTGTCGGCGCCGGACAGCACCCAGTAGGCGCCAATCTGGATCGGTGCGCCCTTGGCGATGCGAATCACGCCCAGGTCGTCGGTGACAGGACCCACCGTTGCCGCCATGACGGCGTGACCCATGGTGAGCAGTGCGCCCACGGCACACAATTTCAGCAGCCCCCGGCTGCATTGTTTGACGATTGTGCTCAACTTCCCCTCCTGCTCGTGGCAAGCCCGAACGGTGATGTCGTGACGGCGGATTGCTGAAACCGCCAAACTCTGCGGCTTCGTTGCGCGCGAAGTCAACCGGGAAACCGAACGTCATGCAGGGTCTGTCAGTCGAACAGCGCCAGATCGATGATATCGCCCATCCGGTTGTAGCCAAGGTCGCTGGGATGCAGATGATCGCCGCAATCGTAGATCGGCAGCATGCTCGTGGGATGTTCCGGATCGCGCAGGCCCTTGTCGAAGTCGATCACCGCATCGAACGCACCGGCATCCCTGATCCATGCGTTCACCGCCTGGCGGACCGCTTCGCGTGCCGGCGTCCAGGCGCCTACCAGGAACGTTTCATTCTCGAACGGCGTCAGCGTGGCGCCGAAGATCCGAATCCCGCGCGTGTGCGCCCGCAGTGCCATCTGCTTCAGACCGGCGATCATGCTCTCGGCCGTTGCCTCCTCCTCCGGCCTGGCCCAGCGGTTGCGCAGATCGTTGGTGCCCAGCATCACGATGACATGCGTGACGCCCGGCTGCGCCAGCACGTCGCGATCGAAGCGGCGCAGGCCACTGTCGCCGCGAATGTCGTGCAGGATGCGATTGCCGCCGAGACCCTGGTTCATCACGCCAAACGATCGGCCGCCGGCGCGGGCGAACAACCGCCGCGCGAGCTGATCGGGCCAGCGGCAGAACGCATCATGGGTGGAAATATTGGCGTCGGTCAGTGAATCGCCAAGTGCAACGATACCGCCGGTTTCCGCCGACGCCATGACGTCGATGCCGTTGACGAAATACCAATCGTCGGTAACCCGCCCAACCGGCATCACGTCCGTGTCGGCGAAATTCCCAACTGGCGACACATAATTCGTCTGGCGCGCATAGCGGCCGGTGATGCCGAAGCTGGCTGGCAGCTCGCCCGGCAGATAGACCGTGATCGCCACATCCGACAGCGGCGCCAGCGGCAGATCGACCGGATCGCTGACCAGCAACGCGCCTGCGGCAATAATGGCAGAGTGCTCGCCGCCGAACGTCAGGGTGCGGCCGGACCGAGGCACAATACCGGCGCCGCTGGCACGCAGGCCGATACGCGCCGCGCCGACAGCCAGTGGCCGACTGCCGTACGCATTCGACAGTCGCACACGCACAGTATCGCCGCCGATGCTGATGCGCGCGTTCATCCGCAGGGTCTGGTTGCTGAACGCAGCGCCTTCCGCCGGCGCGGGCGCTGTGGCCCAGGTGCCGACCCAATGCATGTCATTCGCCATGGTGTGACCTCGCCCGGTTGGGTAGGGTCGACTGTGCCACGCAAGGCAAGCGGGAAACAACAAAGCCCCGCCCGCGAGCGAGGTGACAGAAATTCGCCGTTCTGGCAGAAGCTGAGACAAGAACGGGAGGACTTGATGCGATTCTGTCTGCTGCTGGTTGCCCTGATGCTGGTGGGCTGTTCCGACGACAGCATGACGCGGAATTTCGGCCTCAACCGTGATGCCACATCGGATAACCTGACGGCTACGCGGCCACCGCTGTCTGTGCCACCCACGTTGGGGGTGCGGCCGGCGCGCGCAGGCGCACCCGATCCGTTGCAGACTGGACAGCAGCCGGACCAGGCGGCGGGAAGCCCTGGCCAGGATGCCCTGGTGGATTCGGCCGGGCCGCCCGCAACGGCGCATATCCGTACGCTCATCAACGAAAACTCCGGAATGATCTATCCTTCGCCGGCCTTCGTCGATGCGCTGATGAACTGGACCCCGCCGCCTGGCTACACGCCGCTGACCGCGCCGCCGAAGAAGGGATGGCTCAGCCGGCTGCTCTGAACGCCAGTTCACGCACTTCCGCCGGCAAGCGTCCCTGCGCGCGCAGTTCGCGCAACGTCGTCGCTCGGTCGCGTTTTGCAAGGCGGCGGCCGGTGCCATCGGTCAGCAGGGGATGATGCGCATAGCGGGGTGCGGGCCAGCCCATCAGCGTCTGCAGCAGCCGATGCAGATGCGTCGCCGGTTTCAGGTCTGCCGCGCGCGTCACCAGCGTAACGCCCTGCGCCGCATCGTCGTGCGTGACGCATAGATGATAGCTCGCCGGCGCATCCTTGCGCGCCAGCACCACATCGCCGAACTGTTCCGGCCGGCATGGCACGGTTCCTTCGCCCGCCTCCTCGAAGCTCAGCGCACGCGGTGACTTCGTCGATCGCGCGGCGCATGTGAAGGCGCATCGCGAAACGTTCGCCGGCGGCGATGCGCGCCGCGCGTTCATCGGCGGATACGGCGCGGCAGGTGCCGGGATACAGCGGTGCGCCATCCGGTCCGTGTGGTGCGGCGGCCGATTGCTCCATCTCGCGTTGGATGTCGGCACGGGTGCAGAAGCATGGATACAGCAGATCGCGCGCGGCGAGTTCGTCCAGCACCGCGCGATAGTCCGCCAGGTGCTGCGATTGCACGCGCACATCGCCGTCCCAGTCGAGGCCCAGCCACGCCAGGTCCTGTTGGATCGCGGCGGCGAATTCCGGACGGCAGCGGCCAGGGTCGATGTCTTCCAGACGCAGCAGGAACCGCCCGCCTGTTTCGCGCGCACGATGCCAGGCGAACAGCGCACTGAATGCGTGGCCGAGGTGAAGGTAGCCTGTCGGACTGGGTGCGAAGCGGGTCACGATGGACATGGGACGCCATCGGTCATAAGCCCGCGAGAGTTTGCGGCAAAGAGGGAGCGATTGAACGCGGCGCCATGGCCATCGTGCATTTCATCACTCATCCGCAGGTGGTTATCGATCCATCGATCGCGGTGACCGACTGGGCGCTGTCCGCGCTTGGGCTTCAGCGTGCCGGCGCGTTGCTGACGCGATCCTGGGTTGGCGGCGTCGGTGCAGTGTTCAGCAGCGCGGAGCGCAAGGCCTTCGACATGGCGTGCATGGTGGCCGACCAGCTTGGCGTTACGCCGATCGTCATCGACGGACTGGGCGAGAACGATCGGTCGGCGACGGGCTATCTGCCCGCAGCCGAGTTTGAAACTGTTGCTGATGCATTCTTCGCGCGACCGCGGGATAGCGTGCGCGGATGGGAACGCGCCGTCGATGCGCAACGCCGGATCGTGACGGCCGTCGACCATGCGCTTGCGATGGCTCCGGCAGCGTGCGACGTGGCCATTGTCTCGCACGGCGGAGTTGGCGCGTTGTTGTTGTGTCACTTGAAGGGTGTGCCGATCAGCCGCGCAGACGACCAGCCCGGCAGCGGTGGCGGCAACGTCTACTCCTTCGATCGCTCGACGCGGTGTCTGCTTTCGGGGTGGCGGAGCATCGAGGCCTGAGGTGATTCCTGGGCGCGAGAAGCCTGGATTGCAGTCTGTGGTGTCAGGCGGCAACCGCGGGGGCGGCGGCCGCGCGCGTAAAGACGATGGTGACGCGCACGCCCTGACCGGGAATGGATTCGACATCGAGCGTGGCCCTGGCGTTTTCACGCAGCGATCGGACGATCAGCGCGCCGAGTTTGCCGCGCTTCGGCCATTCGACGCCTTCGGGCAAGCCTACGCCGTTGTCGGCAACCAGGATGCGGCAGCCATCGCCATCGGACAGACTGTGCAACGTGATCGTGCCGCCGTCACGGCCAACGAATGCATGCTTCAACGCGTTGGTCAGAAGCTCGTTGACCACCAACCCGATTGGCATGGCCACGTTCACCGACACGGGATAGGTATCGACCTGAAGATTGAGCCTGATGCCCTCGATTGCACAGGCGCGCATCACCGAGGATGCGATTTCACTCAGATAGACACCGAGATCGATCTCGTCTTCATGTCCATGAGTTGATAACAACTGGTAGACCAGTTGGATCGCTTCGATGCGGCCGGCCAGCCGATCGAACGGTGTTGTATCCATTCGACTCCTAGCGTTGCGGGCTTCGATGCGGATCAGCGCCGTGATCAGTTGCAGGTTGTTTTTGACGCGGTGCTGAATTTCCACAAGCAGCGCATCTCTTTCACGAATTTTCTGTTCGAACTCTTCGCGATGCGCCTGATCGTGTCCGGCAACGTCCACCAGCGCGGCAAGCCGGTAGCAGGGTATTCCCTCATCGTCCTCGATGACGTTGGAATAAGCGTCGACGACGGCCGCCTCTAGACCTGTGCGTTCGATCATGAATGTTCCAACAAAATCGCTGGCATCGGCGATGGCCATGCCGAGTTTTTGGGTTATCCCTGCCTGCTGGCTCTTGCCGTTCACCATATCCCACTTTCCGCCCACCAGGTCGGCAGCGGCCTGTCCGGATAGTTTCTCGAATTCAGGATTGGCGTAGACGATGCGTTCGCCGTGCTTCATTTCCGATACGACGATTGCGATCGGTATCTGATCAAGAAATCGCCGGAACTGTTCACTTTCAAGCGCGTCGGCCAGATCGGGGGTTGCGAGGACCGCTTCGACCTGAGCAGATTTCTCGTCGTCCTGGGCCATAGCGAAGGGTAAATCCTTAAGTGGATACGCCGGGCGGCAGCGATGCCGTCCGTGTGTGCTGAGTCATATAGGTTTTCAAAAGTGTGTTTGCGAATTCATGCCGGAGAATTCACGGAATCGGTTCGCCTGATCACAACCTTCGCGCGCCGGCAACCCAACATTCATATGAGCCGTTCAACATTTATGCTGACCCCTGTTGCCACTACCGGAGAGGAAGCGGGTGCCGTGTCATCGACCGGTACTGGTGGTCGAGGATGACACGCTGTTGCGGCTCACGACGGCGGAGATGCTGAGAGAATCCGGCTTCCGGGTCATCGAGGCGGGCACCTCCACCGAAGCAGTCAATGTGCTGCGCAGTGGTCCGCACGTCGATCTGCTGTTCAGCGACGTGCAATTGCCGGATCGCATGGATGGTGTCGAACTCAGCAACTTCACCCGACAGTATGCTCCGGATACCAAGGTGATCCTTACGACCGGCGGTCCAGAGCCGAAACAGCTTGCCGGCGACCCGGGGGCCGCTGTGCCGATGCTCCGCAAGCCCTATCGCATGAATGAACTGGTCCGGCAGATTCATCAGTTGCTCGGCGACCCCGAGGTCTGAAAAGTACTCGTCCGGTCGAATTCGCTCACTAAAATGCGAACGGAGGTGGCTCATTTTGGCCATCATCCGAAGCGATGCCCGCTCACGATGCGGTGCGACAGAATACCGTGCTGTCGCCAAGGGGGAGAAAAAGCACATGTCGACAGAACGGCCGATCCTGATTGTGGAAGACGATGCGGAGCTGCGCGAAGTCCTCGCGGAGCGGCTGATGGCAGATGCCGGGTTCACTGCGGTCGGTGCGGGTACTCTGGAAGATGCCGGCGCCAACCTGTTCTCCAAGGACAAGCGGTTCGACGCGGTGATCCTTGATGTAGGCCTGCCGGACGGCAGCGGGTTCGATTTCTGTGCCAAGTTGCGTGGCCTTGGCCATACCATGCCGGTGATCATGCTGACCGGTTGGGATACCGAGGATGATATCGTCCGCGGTCTCGGCTGCGGCGCCAGCGACTACATCGCGAAGCCGTTCCGTTCCAGTGAGCTGCTCGCTCGGATCCGGGCGCAGCTTCGCATGTTCGAGAATAGCGAAGATGCGGTTTTCGATATCGGGCCCTACACGTTTCGTCCGGCCGCCAAGCAACTTGTCGAACCCACCAAAAAGGCCCGCATCCGGCTGACCGACAAGGAAACCGCGATCCTGAAATTCCTGTATCGGGCTGGTCCACGTTCGGTGGACCGCAAGGTGCTGCTGGCCGAGGTGTGGGGTTACAACGCCGCGGTCTCGACGCATACGCTCGAGACGCATGTTTATCGCTTGCGGCAGAAGATCGAGGCAGATCCCGGGACGCCCACGCTGCTGGTCACCGAGAATAGCGGCTATCGGTTGAATCCGTAGCACCGGGTTCGACGCAACGCAGACGATCTTCGCGGATTCCTTGCTGCGACCAGCAGGATTGTGGAGTCAGGCGCGTTTAGGATCGGCGGTCGGAGCCGCACGCATCTCACCCTCCCGTTGTGAGAGGGGGTAGGGGAGCGGTTCGAATCCTTCGGTACCGGGTCGTTACACGCAGCCCCTCCCTCTACCCCCACAGGGGGAGGGGGAGGTGTTTGCGCTGACGGGCCGCGAGGTCAGGCGGGCAGGAGCTTGGCGTCGGCATGAACGGGCTGCGTACCGCGACCGGAGCTGCCTTTTTCCGTGGCGATCTGCTCGACCGCCTGACGAAGCGATGTCACGACCAGATCGGCGCCGGTCTCGCGCAGTGCTTCCACTTGGCGGCCCTCATTGTCGCCCAGCGTCCAAAAGCCTACGAAAATCCGCACGGTCGGCAGTCCGCGGCGCAAGCGGCGCACCAGGTATCGGGCGTTGGTGAAACTGCCGGGCTCCAGGTACGACAGGCAGACGGTATCTACATCCGCCACGTCGAGGCGGAACAGATTTTCCGCCGAGACGGCCACGCTGGGCACAAGCTGTACAGCAATTCCCCGACTCCCCAGAAGTTGACCCAGCATCGCCGCCGCCGCCTCGTCCAGCGAACCGCGGCCGGCGACGCACAACACGATCTTGCCAGTGCTGGTCTGGGTAATTTCTTCGGTCGATGGCGAACCAGGCGTGTCGTCGACGTGATCCGACAGATCGTCGATAACGCCGAGTACCGCCTCTCTGATGCGCGCGCGACGTTCGTGCTCCAGCACACCGCGATTGACATCCAATTGCGCAAGGGCCAATCCGCCAATCGCCACCTCATCGTAATATTCAGTGAGCGACTTGTCTTTCAGGATGTCTTCGGCCTGACGCGCTGCTTCGTCCGGATCGTTCGCCAGCATGCGCTGATAGAAATTCTCCTGCGGGGTCAGCGCGGGGCGGTTGCCAAGGATGATGTCGAGGAATTTCAAGCGCTCGACGTATCGGCCGAGTACGACCAGGCATAGGGTCAGCGGAGTCGACAGCAGCAGGCCCACCGGTCCCCACAGCCAGGTCCAGAACGCGGCTGCGACAACGACGGCAACAGCCGAGAGCCCGGTGCTGTGACCATAGACGAACGGCTCTACGACCTGGCCCATGACGGGCTCGACCACCATGAACAGCGCGCCGGTCCACAGCAGCATCGACCAGCCAGGATCGACCGCCAGCGCAAGTGCTGCAGGAAAGATCGCTGCGATGACCGGTCCGATGTACGGGACGAATCGCAGCAGCATCGCGACGATGCCCCACAGCAGCGGGTTCGGCACGCCGATGCACCACAACCCGATGCCGATCAACACGCCGAAGCTGGTGTTCAGCGCGGTCTGCGCGAGCAGATAGCGGCTGAGCCGCCGGGCGGCGTCATCCAGGCCCTCGGTGGTGCGTTGCAAATCGTGCGCGCCGGCGAGGCGAATGAACCGGTCACGAATATCCTCCCGCTGGAGCAGGAAGAACACCACGAAGACGATGACGATGCCGGTGGTTGCCAGCGGCTGAACCAGCGGGCCGATGATGGTCTGGATGATCTGAATTGCGGTCGGATCGGGCTGATGTATCTCGACCGGCACCGGCTGCGGCGGTTTGGCGGCATGCGACGCCTGGGTTGTCGGTGGCGCGGGCTTGCTGTCGGCAGGCGGCGTGGTCCTGGCGATCTCGCTGGAGAGACCCCGCAACATGCTCGACGCGCGTCCGACGATGCCGCTGCCGGTGGCCGAACCGCGCAACGAGTTGATCTTGTCTTTGATGTTGCTTTGATAGGCCGGCAGGTTCTCGGCCAGGTGCGCGACTTGGCTGCCAATGATCGAGCCGACGCCGAAGATCACCAGAAACGCCAGCAGGACAGCCGCAATGACCGAGGGTATGCGGCCGAAGTGCCACCGGCGCAGCAGCAGCACCAGCGGTCCGAGCGCGAAGCTGAGCAGGATCGCCAACGCAAGCGGCACGAAGATCTCGCGCGCGAAGTACAGCGCCGCGACGACAATCACGCCGACGGCAAAGGTTGCCAGCGCCGAACTCGAGTCCACGAGGGGGTAGTCGGCCCGCGGCGGTGGACGGTCGGACATGATGGATTGGTATGCCTTGTTGCGGAACTGGTTGTTACGGAACCGGCACGCGCTGAGCGGGTAAGGTCGTGCCGGGAACTGACTGGATGTGGGTGCGGGGGAGGCTGCATTCATCCCCATTCACGGGGCGCGGCGTTCACGGCTGTTGCGATTGGCCACCGGACCGGCGATTGCTTCGCTGCGCCGACACGAAGGAGTCGGGGTAAACGAATGTCTCCCCATTCCGTGATGGCAGCGGTTGTGTGAGCCGGCCATGCGCCCAGGCGTCGCGCGTCTACGCACCGCTTCCACAAGGGGAGAGGGAGTAATGTTGTGCCATTGCACTGTCGCGGCATTAGCTGGCGCGCGCGCACTCTTTCATTCAGGGTCTCTCGGCAGCCGGCCGGTACGAAGCTCGCCCGGCCATTATGAAACGCGTAATCACGGTATGATGCGACGACGGCATGGTGCGATAACGGTGGAGGCTCGGACGCATGGCTGAACTGGATGGACCGCGGTGGGGACCGGCATCGAAGGCGACACCGACTCAGCTTGTCGTGTTGTGCCACGGGGTGGGCGCGGACGGCCATGATCTGATCGATCTCGCACCGACCTGGGCGCACGCGTTGCCGGACGCGCTGTTCGTGTCGGTCGATGCGCCGTTGCCGCACGATTTCGGGCTTCGGTCGGCAGTGGTGGAGCGTCGCCGATCGCACGCCCGCGGTGACTGGAGGCGGGTGTGCGCCGGGCGGCTGGATTCCTCGATGTGTTCATCGACGCGGAACTGGCGCGGCTCGCGCTGCCAGCCGATGCTTACGCGCTGATGGGGTTCAGCCAAGGCGCGATGACGGTGCTGTTCACCGGTCTGCGCCGCGCCATCGCGCCGCGCGCCATCCTGGCATTCTCCGGCGCGCTGATCGCATCGGATAGTTTGGCCCGAGAGCTGGCCAACCATGCGCCGGTGCTGCTGGTGCACGGTGAGGCGGACGACGTGGTGCCGGCGCAGCGGTCGCGCGATGCCGAGACGGCGTTGCGTGCGGCAGGCGTGCCGGTGGAAGCGGTTTATGTGCCGCGGCTTGGCCATGGCATCGACGACACCGGATTGGCGATGGGCGCGCTGGCGTTGCAGAAGGGGTTCGCCAGCGCGGTCGCATGACGGTCGCGTGAAACCGCCGCCGGTTCGGCTTGCGGCCCGCTGCGCGCTCTGCGATAAACCATCAGGTTCTCGGCGGCGCACAACATCTGGCGGGTCGGTAACGAATTCGGCCCCATGTGTTGCGCTCCGAACGCAAGGGAGCGGCGTGTGCCTGACGGTGGCCAATTCTATCCCGCGCTGGTGTTGAACGCCGATTTCCGGCCGCTGTCGTATTTCCCGCTATCGCTGTGGGCCTGGCAGGATGCGGTGAAGGCGGTGTTCCTGGATCGCGTCTCGGTGCTCTCGGAGTACGAGACCGAGGTGCGATCTCCATCGCTGACCATGAAGTTGCCGAGTGTGATCGCGCTGAAGGATTACATCCCATCGGCGCGGCGGCCGGCGTTCACCCGATTCAACGTGTTCCTGCGCGATGCGTTCATCTGCCAGGTACTGCAGCGACCGGCGGCCGGCGCACGACCTGACGTTCGACCACGTGGTGCCGCGCAGTCGTGGCGGCCGCACGACGTGGGAGAACGTCGTAACCGCGTGCGGCGAGTGCAATCTGCGCAAGGGATCCCGGCTGCCGCGCGAGTGCCATATGTTTCCCCGCAGCCATCCACGCCAGCCGACGACGTGGGAGTTGCAGGACAACGGCCGCGGTTTTCCGCCCAACTATCTGCATCAGAGCTGGCGCGACTATCTGTACTGGGACAGCGAACTGGAAAGCTGAGCTTCCGCGGTCGACGCGGGGGTTGTGCGTGCGCTGCGATACCCGCCATGACAAGGGCCGGCGCGTGCTTGCGCGGGGCGTTATTCGTCGGTGTGGTGCGGCAGCCCCATTTCTGCTTGCCTGCGACGAATCGCTGCGGTAACGCGCGCCGCCATCACAGCAAGCTGCGCCGGCGTTCGGTCCGATTGTTCGGCGTAGGCGATGCGGCGTTCTTCCATCGTCATCTCGTCGCAGCGATCCAGCGGGATGCGGCGCGCGAGTTCGTTGCGCGCCAACTCGATCGGATCGTTGTCGAGCGCGTATTCCGCCTCTGCGATTTCCGCCGGCGTGAACCCGACCAGGGAATCGTCCGGGGTCATGTAACGCTTGGTCGGAGCTGTGGTTCGCCTGGTTGGCTGGGCCGGTCTTGGCGGCTCCGGCCCGGCGCTTTTCGAGCAGGCGCAGCGCGGCGTCGAACGAGCGTCCGGCGACGGCGGCGCTGTTGCGCAGGCGGATGCAGTCGGCATCGCTGACGCCTGGCTGCATGGCACTGTTGTAGGCGTCCATGCTGGCATGGTGTGCGGCGATCATGCGGGCGGCGAGCATGGCCTCCGCCAAGTCGCGGGGCTCGAAGGCTTCGATGGTGGCGCGCGCGGCATCGTGCTTCTCGTCTGGCGAACCGCTGGAGGGCCACATGCCGGCGAGCGTTGCGATGAGGTAGTTGAGGAAGAAGGCGAGGTGAGGAAGGACTGCCATGGGATGCATGCCTGTTGGTGGCTGTTGGGGGGCGGGTTGCGACTGCGGCAGTATGCAGGAAAAACGTGAACAAAGAGTGAACAAAAAAGCGGAATTGTGCGACGGAAATGGCGTTGGGCGCTTGCTGACGCGGTCCTTGCCGCCGGCCATTCAAGTCCGGCGTCGAATGCAGCACTTAGGTTATTGGTAATAACGGAGAGGCCAGGATGCTGGCCAGCCGCTCGCCGTACGGGACCGAGCAGCAAGCAAGGAATTTCAACCGCAGATGCACGCAGATGCACACAGATAAGGTCTTTCCACCCATGCAGGATCGGCCGGCTTCGGCACATTGTCCGTGCGCTGATCTGCGTCGATCTGGAGCTGGATATTGCTTTGCGCTGCGCGCTTCGATGATGCGCGGGAGTGCCGTCGCCGGCGCGAGTTAGACCGGGCGATGTGCTGCCACGGATAGCAACCTTGCACGCATCAAAAGGCACGGATTGCACGGCAGGCGACACAAACAGCGCTTCGCGCCAAAATGGGCAATGCGTGGGGGTGCGTACGCCTCACTGCTTGCTGTGTAATCTGCGTTGAATACTTTCCGGCTTTACTGTCCATCCCCCAGCCATGTCGCCATCTGCTCCGGCGTCAGATTGCCGCCGCATAGCACGACCGCCACCGTGCGGCCCGCGAAGCGTTCGGGATATGTCAGCAATGCCGCGAATTCCGGCTGCGCCGGAGGGTTCCAGCACCAGGCCGAGATGGCGGTGGGCCAGGCGCATGGCCCGTAACATTGTCATATCGTCCACCAATACGACATCGGCCACCGTGCCGCGCAGATCGGCCAGCGCCTGCACTACCGGAACGCGCGTCGCCATGCCGTCCGCGATGGTGTCGACGCTGTCGGTCGCAACGGGTTGGCCTTGTCGAAAGCTGTGGGCCATGCAGGGCGCACCGGCGGGCGCAACACCGATCACCTCGACACCGGGCGCATGCGCGGCTAGCCAGCGTGCCATTCCGCCCAGGATCGCGCCATTGCCAAGAGACACCAGTACCGTATCGAATCGCTCCGGAAAGGCCAGCAGTTCGACAGCAATGCTGCCGGCTCCTTCGGACAGTCGCGTTGCCACGCCATCCTCCACAAAGGGCTTGCCGGCGTCGGTCGCGAAACGTCGGGCGGCGATTTTCGCTGCATCGAAATCCTCGCCGACCAGCCGGACATCGGCGCCGAGTGCGCGCATCCGTTGCAATTTGAAGGGGTTCGCGCTGGTCGCCGCGAACACGGTCAGGTGCGCATTGCGGCGACGGCAGGCGTACAGCCAGGGCTTGACCAAGGTTGCCGGAACTCGCGGTGACCACCGCGGCATCAACCGGCAGCGTTGCGGCATAGTAATCGGCGCCGCGGCCCTTGAAGCAGCGCACCGGGTTCAGTGTTTCAGCCTTCACGACAACGCGCGCGCCAAGTTGCTCCGACAGGGGCTCCGCGACGAACTGAGGCGACGCGAGGAAAACCGGATCGATGATCCGTGCCGCCTCCGCGATGCGATCGAGGCTGAGCCTGTGCGTCATGTACCGATCCCCCGAAGCGGCATAACAGAAGCCGCGGGAAGCGAAAGACGCCGCATGCTCCGCCGAGTGTGATCGGCCGGCGCATCTGAAGCCACAAAGCCGCCCGATTGGGGCGCCTCATTCGCCATCCGGTCGGGCATGGGGGCTATAATGATTTCACGAGCACATCTGTTGCGCATCGCACTTCTGGCGGCCGTTCTGTTGGCTCCCGCGGTGGCGCGCGCGCAGAGCGATCAGCAGGCGCTGGTGGATCGCTCGCTGCGGACGATCGAGGATCTGCGGCATGACAAGGCGTTCGGCAACGCGCGGCAGTTGATGCATCACGCGCGTGCCGTGCTGATCGTGCCGCGGTTGTTCAAGGGCGGCTTCATTGTCGGCGGCGAAGGCGGCAATGGCGTGCTGTTGGCGCGTGATCCCGGCGGCACCTGGAGCGATCCCGCGTTCTATGGACTGGGCTCGGCTTCGTTCGGCTTGCAGGCCGGGCTCGAACAGTCCGAAGCGGTGCTGCTGGTGATGACGCAGAAGGGTCTCGATGCGCTGATGCAGGATCAGTTCAAGGTCGGTGCGCAGGCGGGAATCGCGGTGGCCACGCTGGGATCGGGTGTGGAAGAAGCGATTACCGGCGCGGGCGGACCGGACATCGTGGTGTGGAGTTCATCGAAGGGCGTTTATGGTGGGCTTGCGCTGAACGGCTCGATCATCCGGCCGGAGTTGGGCGATAACCGCGCGTATTATGGGCGCCCGCTGACTACGCGGGATATCGTGTTCGGCCATAAGGGTGTGGCGCCGCATGCGACGGGGCTGCGGCACGAGCTGTCGACGGTGGGGTGAGGTGCGTCACGGGGCAATCGGTGGAACGCGCGAACGATGCGATTGGCCCGGCTTTTTTCTCAATGCGATCGTAGCCGTTGTCATTGCGAACGAGGCGTGTGTTGCGATGAGCGCAGCGAGGCAATCCAGGGCCAGATTGGCTCTGCGATCGAGATTGTCGTGTCGCTGCGCTTCGCAATGTCAGGGCAATGAGGTCGCGCCGCTCGCCGTCGCAGCGAAACCGGACAATCCGGCCATTACCCGATTGCCCGAATTTTTGCCCGGGGCAATCGGATATCGAATTTCAGGCTTCCAGAGCCCCTTCCAATCGATGCCGGGTTCACAGCCTGTAGTCGAATTTGCGCAGTCCGATTTGTGCAATCCGAAGACACAGCTGCCGGCAAATTCGAACAACGGCGCGCCATATGCGATTCCCCTGGCCGGGTCCGTCCGACCCGACATTCCGGTCTTGGCAATTCGGCTGCCAGAGGGATAGAGTGCCGGCATGTCCATACGGATGATCGCCACAGCGAATTAGCCGCCCGGCTGCTTGAGCAGCCGGGGTGTCCCCGTGCTTTTTCGCATCGTCTGTCTGGAGTTCCCGCAATGACCACCGATCCGTCCGCCGCCTCGCGGCCAGCCGTCGCCGTCCGCTTCATGCTTGACGCGGATGCCGCGCCGGGCCTGCTATCCCGCCTGCTGCAGCCGTTCGCCAGGCGCGACCTGATACCCGACCGCATGTGGTCGCATCGTGCCGGCGAGATCATGCATGTCGAGATCGCCATGACCGCAATGCCCGGCGACGACGTGCACTTGCTGGAGGGCAATCTGCGCCAGGTGGTGGGCGTCCGCAGCATCGCGCAGATCCGGCCGGAGGCAGTGCGGCAGGCGGCGTGACCGTTTTGTTCTTGGAGTGACCAGCGGCGCTGCCCATAGCGGCGCCAGCGGGCAAGATCGCGAGGTGGCATGTCAGGAGCAGACGCGGTCTTGCTGGCCCGTGTGCAGTTCGCCTTCACCATCGGGTTCCATATCGTGCTGCCCGCCTTCTCGATCGGGCTGGCGAGCTATCTGGCCGTGCTGGAAGCGCTGTGGCTGCGCACCGGCCGGCAGGTCTACCTCGACGTGTTTCAGGTACTGGCTGAAGATCTTCGCCATCGGCTTCGCCATGGGCGTGGTCTCCGGCCTGGTGATGGTCGTACGAGTTCGGCACCAACTGGGCGCGCTTCTCCGACAAGGTCGGGCCGGTGGTCGGGCCGCTGATGGGCTACGAGGTGCTGACGGCGTTCTTCCTGGAAGCCGGCTTCCTTGGCGTCATGCTGTTCGGCATGCGAACGCGTCGGGCGCGGCACTGCACTTCATCGCGACCATGCTGGTGGCGATCGGCACGCTGATCAGCGCCTTCTGGATCCTGGCGGCGAATTCCTGGATGCAGACGCCGCAGGGCTATACGCTGTCGCCCGACGGCCGCTTCCTGCCGGCGGACTGGTGGCAGATCATCTTCAACCCGTCGTTTCCGTATCGCCTCGTGCACATGGTGATCGCGTCGTATCTGTCGGTCGCGTTCTTGGTGGGCGCGGTCGGCGCGTACCATCTGCTGCGCGACGGGCAGAACCAGGCGGCGCGGATGATGTTCTCCATGGCGATGTGGATGGCCGTCGTGGTGGCGCCGATCCAGATCCTGGCCGGCGACCAGCACGGACTGAACACGCTGCAGTACCAGCCGGCCAAGATCGCCGCAATGGAGGGCGACTGGGATACGCAACCGGGCACCCCGCTGATCCTGTTCGGCATGCCCGACATGCAAACGCAGCGCACCGACTGGGAGGTCGAGGTCCCGCATCTCGGCGCGCTGATTCTGACGCATACCTGGAACGGCGCCATCCACGGGCTGAAGGATTTCCCGCCGGACGACCGGCCGTATTCGCCGGTGGTGTTCTGGGCGTTCCGCATCATGGTGGGGCTGGGATTATTGATGGGCGCGGTCGGGCTGTGGGCTGCCTGGCTGCGTACCCGCGGGCGGCTTTACGCGTCGCCCGGGCTGCGGGGCGTCGTGCTGGCGATGGCGCCAGCGGGGTTCATCGCCCTGCTTGCCGGCTGGACTGTCACGGAAGTCGGCCGCCAGCCCTTCACGGTCTACGGCCTGCTGCGCACGGCCGACAGCGTCTCGCCGATCGGGCTGCCTGGCGTCGCGGTTTCGCTGGCCGCCTTCGTCGTGGTGTACCTGATCGTGTTCGGCGCCGGGTTGTTGTTCGTGCTTCGCCTGCTGCGGCGGCCGCCGACGGTGGGCGAGAGCGGACCGCCAACCGGCTTGCCGATCCGCGCCGCCGGCATCACCCCGGCCCCCGGATTGGTAGCTCCGGCATCGCACGATGGGGGCGTGGCATGATGCTGACGCTGGTCTGGGCCTGCCTGATCGCTTTCGCCGTGCTGGCCTATGTGCTGCTGGACGGATTTGATCTTGGCGTCGGCATCCTGTTCGCCGTCGAACGGCGCGAAGCCGATCGCGACGTGATGGTGGACTCGGTCGCGCCGGTGTGGGACGGCAACGAGACCTGGCTGGTGCTGGGCGGCGGCGGCCTGTTCGCGGTGTTCCCGCTCGCCTACGCGGTGATCATGCCGGCGTTGTATCCCGCGATCATCGCCATGCTGCTGGCGCTGGTGTTCCGTGGCGTCGGTTTCGAGTTCCGCTTCCGCGCCGCGAGCCTGCGGCGGACGCCTCTGGTGGGACGCGGCTTTCATGGTCGGCTCCACGATCGCAGCGTTCTGCCAGGGGCTGGCGCTGGGAGGGTTGCTGCAGGGCATCCATGTCGAGAACCGCGTGTACGCCGGCGGCTGGTGGGACTGGCTCACCGGCTTTACCGTCGTATGCGGCATCGCGGTTGTTGTCGGCTACGCGCTGCTAGGCGCCTGCTGGCTGATCTGGCGCACCGAGGAGGCGCTGCAGTTTCGCTGCCGGCGGCACGCACGCGCGCTGGCGATTGCCACGCTTGGCGTTCATCGTGGTGGTCAGTCTGTGGACGCCGATGCTCAACCCGCTGTTCATGCAGCGCTGGTTCGGCTGGCCGGGCATCCTGCTGACAAGTCCGGTGCCGATCTTGGTGGCGCTGGTCGGCTGGGGGTTCTGGCGCGGCCTGGATCGGCGCGGGCACCTGACGCCGCTGCTCTGCGTGCAGGCATGGTTCGTGCTGTGCTATGCCGGTCTGGCGATCAGCCTGTGGCCGATGATCGTGCCGCCGGGTCGTGGGACAGGACAGCCTGGCATCACCATCTGGGATGCGGCCGCACCGCCGTCGAGCCAGATGTTTCTGCTGGTCGGCGCGGTCGTGCTGATCCCGATCATCCTGGGCTATACCTGCTACGCATACTGGGTGTTCCGCGGGAAGGTGCAGCCGGGGATGTTTTACGATTGAGGCGACCAGCTGGTGAGGCGACCAACTGGGTCGCCACGGCGCCGTCCTGTCCTGGGCTGCGCGGCGCAGACTTCGCGCCCGGTTCGGTTCCTTCCTCGCGCATCAGGTCGGTCTCGCGGCAGCTGACCGAGGCCACCTGGGCGGTTACCGCGGCGCCAGCCCTGGACTCGGCCGCCGGCATCCGATAAACGCCGCGCGCTCCACAGGAACGCGGGAGATGCCACGCGCCCATTCGGGCGCCGTCATCGTTTGCACCGCGGTCCCCGGGACGACGAAAGGACCAGGGATCATGGCGAAGAAGATCGTCGGCTACATCAAGCTGCAAATTCCCGCCGGCAAGGCGAACCCGTCGCCGCCGGTCGGCCCGGCGCTCGGCCAGCGCGGCCTGAACATCATGGCATTCTGCAAGGAATTCAACGCGGTCACGCAGAACATGGAGCCGGGGATGCCGGTTCCGGTGGTGATCACCGCGTTCGCCGACCGCACGCTTCTAGCTTCATCACCAAGACGCCGCCGAACACCTATTTCCTGAAGAAGGCGGCGAAGATCGACAAGGGCATCGCCGACCGTCGGGCAAGGGCGCCGCCGGTCGGCCAGCGTGACGACGACCCAGCTTGCGCGAGATCGCCGAGATCAAGATGAAGGACATGAACGCCAACGACGTCGAGGGCGCGGTGCGCATGCTGGCCGGCTCCGCCCGCTCGATGGGCCTGACCGTGGTGGAGGGCTGACGCGATGGCAAAGGACAAGCGGCTGACGGCGGCCTACGAGGCGGTCGATACGCAGCAAGGCCTATCCGCTGGAGGAGGCGATCAAGCTGGTGAAGCAGAACTCCAAGGCGAAGTTCGACGAGACGGTCGAGATGTCGATGAACCTGGGCATCGACCCGCGCCATGCCGACCAGATGGTGCGCGGGCTGACCAGCCTGCCGAACGGCACCGGCAAGACGGTGCGGGTCGGCGTGTTCGCGCGCGGCCCGAAGGCCGAGGAGGCGCAGGCGGCGGGCGCCGACGTGGTGGGCGCCGAGGACCTGGCGGAGAAGATCCAGGCCGGCGACGATCGATTTCGACCGCTGCATCGCGACGCCCGACATGATGGGCGTGGTCGGCCGGCTGGGGAAGATCCTCGGCCCGCGCGGGCTGATGCCGAACCCGCGGCTGGGCACGGTGACGATGGACGTGAAGGGCGCGGTCACCGCGGCCAAGGGCGGCCAGGTGGAGTTCCGCGCCGAGAAGGCCGGGATCATCCACGCCGGCATCGGCAAGGTGAGCTTCGACGAGGACAAGCTGGTGGAGAACGCCAAGGCGCTGGCCGACGCGATCCAGAAGGCGAAGCCGGCCGGCGCCAAGGGCACCTATCTGAAGAAGGCGTCCGTCAGCTCGACGATGGGGCCCGGGCATCCGGGGGTCGACGCTGGGGAGCCTGGCTGCGAGTCTAGATCACCCGATTCGCCTGCACCAGCGAGGGCTGGGGCAGGCTCGAGATACGCCTGTCCCGGGACTGGCGGGCAGGGGACGCAAGTGCTCCCGAACCTGTCCGAGACCGCACGTGACCTTCCGTTCCGGGGGACTTAAGGGACCGCGAGGTCCGCGCGCGGGAGACGGGGAGCCAGAGGCCTTCCCCGGACCTGTCCGGAGCGGAGTTCCGGGGTCCGGCTTGGCGGTTCCGGCTGGGGATGCGAGGACAGGCGAACCGGACCGCGTCCGGCTGTCGCCGGTGCGGTCCATGGGCAACCCGGCCCGGCGCGGTCCAAACGCGTCGGCCAATGGTCGCGGCGCGAGCCGCCACAACGGAGACGAGACTTGGACCGTACGGAAAAGCGGGAGTTCGTTGCCGAGCCTCCATCAGGCGCTGGCGGACACCTCGATGGTCGTGGTCACCCAGAACCGGGGCTGACGGTGGCCGAGGCGACGGAACTGCGGCGTCGGATGCGGGCCGCGGGCGCGACCTTCAAGGTCGCGAAGAACCGCCTGGCCCACCTCGCCTCGGAAGGGACCCAATTCGACGGCCTCAAGCCGATGCTGAAGGGACCGACCGCGCTCGCGTGGTCGCAGCGACCCGGTGGCGGTGGCGAAGGCGGCCGTCGAGTTCGCCAAGACCAACGAGAAGCTGGTGCTGATCGGCGGTGCGCTCGGCACCCAGACGCTGGACGCGTCCGGGGTCAAGGCGCTGGCCGAACTGCCGAGCCTGGATGACGCTGCGCGCCCGCATCGCTGGGGATGATCTCGACCCCCGCGACGCGCGTTGCCGGCGTGCTGCAGGCCCCGGCCGGGCAGCTTGCGCGGGTCTTCGGGGCCTTCGCGAGGAAGGATCAGGCGCAGGCGGCGCTGATCCGGAGACGCCTGAGCGCATCATCTGCTTGCACATGGACTGAACCGCGGCCGGAAATGCCGGCTTGCAAGGAACCAACCAAAGTCTAGATTAGAGGACACACGAAAATGGCTGATCTACAGAAGCTGGTGGACGAGCTGTCCGGCCTCACCGTGATGGAGGCGGCGGAGCTCTCAAAGCTGCTGGAGGACAAGTGGGGCGTTTCGGCCGCCGCGCCGGTCGCGGCGGCGGCCGCTGCGCCGGCCGCCGCGGCGGCGGCTCCGGCCGAGGAGCAGACCGAGTTCACCGTCATCCTGGCCAAGGCCGGCGACAAGAAGATCAACGTGATCAAGGAGGTCCGCACCATCACTGGGCTTGGCCTGAAGGAAGCCAAGGACCTGGTCGAGGGCGCGCCGAAGGCGGTCAAGGAAGGCGTCAACAAGGACGAGGCCGCCAAGATCCGCAAGATGCTGGAGGACGCGGGCGCCGCCGTGGAGGTCAAATAGGACGATCAGTACGATCGAACGATTACATGAGGGGTGTGCGGCTCCCGCCGGGCCGCCGCCCCACTGATCTGGATGCGGGCGGGAATCAGCGCGATTCCCGCCCCCTTTCGCGTTGTGCGGCGTGCAGCGCGCCCCTGGTGGCCGGGTGAGAAGTGGCCACGGACGAGCGTGAGAGCAGGTAGGCAGGGCAGTCCATGAACGCAATTACCAGATCGTTTACCGGGCGCAAGCGCATCCGCCGCAGCTTCGGGCGTATCCCCGAGGTGGCGCCGATGCCGAACCTGATCGACGTGCAGCGCTCCAGCTACGAGGGGTTCCTGCAGATGAACGTCGCAGCCCGACAGCCGGCTGCATGCCGGGCTGCAGGAAGTGTTCAAGTCGGTGTTCCCGATCGACGATTTCGCCGGCCGCGGTCGGCTGGAGTTTGTCTACTACGAGCTGGAGGAGCCGAAATACGACGTCGAGGAGTGCATCCAGCGCGGCATGACCTATGCCGCGCCGCTGAAGGTCATTCTGCGCCTGATCGTCTGGGACGTGGATGAGGACACCGGCGCGCGCTCGATCCGCGACATCAAGGAACAGCCCGTCTACATGGGCGACATGCCGCTGATGACCGACAACGGCACGTTCATCATCAATGGCACCGAGCGCGTCATCGTTTCAGCCAGATGCACCGCTCGCCCGGCGTGTTCTTCGACCACGACAAGGGCAAGACGCATTCGTCCGGCAAGTACCTGTTCGCCGCGCGGGTGATCCCGTATCGCGGCTCGTGGCTGGACTTCGAGTTCGACAGCAAGGACCTGGTCTACGTCCGCATCGACCGGAAGCGGAAGCTGCCGGTCACCACGCTGCTTTATGCGCTGGACAGCGCCGCGACCGACGCGCTGCGCGCCGAGCGCGAGGCGAAGGGCGAGCCGGTCGAGATCGGCGAAATCCGCGGCATGGATGCCGAGGAAATCCTGAGCTATTTCTACGGCCAGGTGGTGTTCGACCGCACGGCGAAGGGCTGGGCTCGGCCGTTCGATCCGGATGCGTTCCGTGGCGTGAAGCTGCTGGAGCCGATCATCGACGCCGAGACCGGCGAGGTGGTGGCCGATGCCGAGGCGAAGCTGACGCAGCGTCAGGCTCGGCGGATCGCGGAGAAGACCAAGGAAGTGCTGGTCGGGCGCACCGATCTGCTCGGCCGCTTCGTGGCCGAGGACCTGGTCAATGTGGAAACCGGCGAGATCTATGCCGAGGCCGGCGAGGAACTGACCGAGCCGAAGCTGGCGGCGATGGAGGAGGCCGGCATCACCAAGCTGCCGACACTGGCGGTTGACCAGTCGAACGGGCCGTGGATTCGCAACACGCTGGCGGTGGACAAGAACTCCAACCGCGACGATGCGCTGATCGACATCTATCGCGTGATGCGTCCGGGCGAGCCGCCGACGCCGGAGACCGCCGAAGCGCTGTTCCGCGGGCTGTTCTTCGACGGCGATCGCTACGATCTGTCGGCGGTGGGCCGGGTGAAGATGAACATGCGGCTTGGCTTCACCGATGTGCGCGGATTCGGTGCGCGTGCTGCGCAAGGAAGATCTGCTGCGCACGGTGAAGATCCTGTGCGAGCTGAAGGACGGCCGCGGCCAGATCGACGACATCGACAACCTCGGCAATCGCCGGGTGCGTTCGGTGGGCGAGCTGATGGAGAACCAGTACCGCATCGGCCTGCTGCGCATGGAGCGGGCGATCCGCGAGCGCATGGGTTCGGTGGACATCGACACGGTGATGCCGCACGACCTGATCAACGCCAAGCCGGCAGCGGCGGCGGTGCGCGAATTCTTCGGCTCGTCGCAGTTGTCGCAGTTCATGGACCAGACCAACCCGTTGAGCGAGGTGACGCACAAGCGGCGTCTTTCGGCGCTTGGCCCGGGCGGCCTGACACGCGAGCGTGCTGGCTTCGAGGTGCGCGACGTGCACCCGACGCATTACGGCCGCATCTGCCCGATCGAGACGCCGGAAGGGCCGAACATCGGGCTGATCAACTCGCTTGCCACGTACGCCAAGGTCAACAAGTACGGCTTCATCGAGACGCCGTACATGCTGGTGAAGGACGGCGTGGTGCAGCCGGGCGCGCGCTATCTGTCGGCGATGGAGGAAGAAAAGCTCGTCGTCGCGCAGGCGGATGCGCCGATGGATGCGGGCGGCAGGTTCACTCAGGAACTGGTTTCGGTGCGTCGGCAGGGCGATTTCCGGCTGGTGCGGCCGGAGGATGTCACCGCGATCGACGTTTCGCCGAAGCAGTTGGTTTCGGTGGCGGCGGCGCTGATCCCGTTCCTGGAGAACGACGACGCGAACCGCGCGCTGATGGGATCGAACATGCAGCGCCAGGCGGTGCCGCTGATCCAGGCGGATGCGCCGCTGGTCGGCACCGGCATGGAAGCGGCGGTGGCACGTGACAGCGGTGCGACGATCATCGCCCGGCGTGCCGGCGTGGTGGACCAGATCGACGGTGCGCGCATCGTGGTGCGCGCGACCAACGACGACAGCACGACGAAGGGCGTGGACATCTATCGGCTGCGCAAGTTCATGCGTTCCAATCAGTCCACCTGCATCAACCAGCGTCCGCTGGTGAAGGTGGGCGACGTGGTGCAGGACGGCGAGATCATTGCCGATGGTCCTTCGACGGAACTCGGCGAGTTGGCGCTGGGGCGCAACGTGCTGTGCGCGTTCATGCCGTGGAGCGGCTACAACTTCGAGGACTCGATCCTGATCAGCGAGCGCATCGCGCGCGACGACGTGTTCACCTCGATCCACATCGAGGAATTCGAGGTGATGGCGCGCGACACCAAGCTGGGCCAGGAGGAGATCACGCGCGACATCCCCAACGTGGGCGAGGAAGCGCTGAAGAACCTCGACGAAGCCGGCATCGTGTATATCGGCGCGGAGGTCAATCCGGGCGACATCCTGGTCGGCAAGGTCACGCCGAAGGGCGAAAGCCCGATGACGCCGGAAGAGAAGCTGCTGCGCGCGATCTTCGGCGAGAAGGCGTCCGACGTTCGCGACACGTCGCTGAAGCTGCCGCCCGGGGTGACCGGGACAGTGGTGGATGTGCGCGTGTTCAGCCGTCGCGGCGTTGACAAGGACGAACGCGCGATGGCGATCGAGCGTGCCGAGATCGAGCGTCTGGCGAAGGACCGCGACGACGAGAAGGCGATCCAGGAGCGTTCGTTCCTCAACCGGCTGCGCGAGAAGCTGCTGGGCCATAAGGCGACCGGTGGGTTCAAGGGCATCAAGGCCGGCACGGACATCGACGAGGAAGTGCTGGGCGAGCATCCGCGTGGTGCGTGGCGCCATATCGGCGTGCAGGACGATGCGGTGATGGCGGAGATCGAAACGCTGAAGCGCGAGTTCGATGCTGCGGTCGGTCGCTTGCAGGCGCGGTTCGACAGCAAGGTCGAAAAGCTGCAGCGCGGCGATGAGCTGCCGCCTGGCGTGATGAAGATGGTCAAGGTGTTCATCGCGGTGAAGCGCAAGCTGCAACCGGGCGACAAGATGGCTGGGCGCCACGGCAACAAGGGCGTGGTTTCCAAGGTGGTGCCGGTGGAGGACATGCCGTTCCTCGACAACGGCACGCCGGTCGATCTGGTGCTGAACCCGCTGGGCGTGCCAAGCCGGATGAACGTCGGCCAGATTCTGGAGACGCATCTTGGTTGGGCATGCCACACACTCGGCGCGCAGATCGGCGAACTGGTGGAAGAGTATCGCCGCACCGGCGCTCGGCGCGACGATCTGTTGCAGCGGCTGCGCGATGTCTATGGCGAGGAGGAGTTCCGCGATCACATCGCCAACCTCGACACCGAACAGCTGATGGAGATGGCGGAGCACCTGAAGAAGGGTGTGCCGATCGCAACGCCGGTGTTCGACGGTGCGCGGATGTCCGACATCGAGGGCATGCTGGAACGGGCCGGACTGGATACCTCCGGTCAGGTGGTGCTGGTCGATGGCCGCACCGGCGAGTCGTTCGAGCGCAAGGTGACGGTCGGCTACATCTACATGCTGAAGCTGCATCATCTGGTGGACGACAAGATCCACGCGCGTTCCATCGGGCCGTACTCGCTGGTCACGCAGCAGCCGCTGGGTGGCAAGGCGCAGTTCGGCGGGCAGCGCTTCGGCGAGATGGAGGTGTGGGCGCTGGAGGCGTATGGCGCCGCGTATACACTGCAGGAGATGCTGACGGTGAAGTCGGACGACGTGTCGGGACGCACCAAGGTCTATGAGGCGATCGTGCGCGAGCAGGACAACTTCGAGGCCGGCGTGCCGGAGAGCTTCAACGTGCTGGTGAAGGAGCTGAAGTCGTTGGGGCTGAATGTCGATTTGGACAGCCGCGCTGCTTGATCCGCTTAACCGTCATCCCCGCGAAAGCGGGGACCCAGGCTGGGCCGCCGCTTTCGCGGCGATGACGGCACTACTGTTGCACCCCTTCAATCAGAAGGTACCGCACGCATGAACGAACTTATGAAGATCCTTGGCCAGACCGGCCAGGCAATGACTTTCGACCAGATCAAGATCCAGATCGCGAGCCCGGAACAGATCCGCAGCTGGTCGTACGGCGAAATCAAGAAGCCCGAGACAATCAACTACCGCAC
>CAWBON010000016.1:0-185774 GCA_963790445.1 uncultured Alphaproteobacteria bacterium
TGATGCTCCCCCGGCTCATGATGCCAGGCATATCTTGGGTTGAACCTGAGGGTTGCTCGTAGCGTCGACATTCGCAGCCATGACAAATCCACACTACCGACCCATCGCCCATCCCGTTTGACACCACCCCCCAACACCCCGCATCCTGCCCGCCTACCGAGGGGAGCCCCGCCACCAGGGGCTGAGAGACCGTCAGGACCGCATAACGCGGCGGCGCGGTGACCCTTGAACCTGAACCGGGTCATGCCGGCGTAGGGACGGGAGCCTTCGCAATCGCTTCGCCCCCGCCCTCTGCCGCAGCCCCAGAATCGCGATGGAGGAGACGTCCATGACCGTCCAGTCGAAGACCGCTGCCCGCCCGAACAGCGTCACCACCGGCGCGATTGCGGGTTCCCGCAAGATCTACACCTCGCCCGCAGGCCGGCCCGACATCAACGTGCCGTTCCGCGAGATTGCGCTGGATCCTTCCGCGCGCGAGGAACCCTATCGCGCCTACGATTGCTCCGGCCCGTATACCGACCCCGCGGTGACCATCGACCTCGAAGCGGGTCTGCCGCCGGTGCGCGCAGCGTGGTTTGTGAAGCGTGGGTTCGATCGCATTGCCGCCCGCCCGGTGCAGCCGATCGACAATGGCGGCGCGTCCGGCGACCGTCTGGTTCCGGCCTGCCCAGCGGAACTTCCGGTATTCGGCGGCAAGCCTGGCCAGCTTGTTACACAGATCGAATTCGCCCGCGCCGGCATTGTCACCGAAGAAATGATCTACGTCGCGCACCGGGAGAATCTCGGCCGGCAGAAGATGCTCGCCGGCGCCGAGGAACGGCTGGCGGATGGCGAAAGCTTCGGTGCGGAAATTCCGGCGTTCATCACCCCGGAGTTCGTGCGCGACGAGATCGCGCGCGGCCGCGCCATCATCCCGGCCAACATCAACCATCCGGAGCTGGAGCCGGTCATCATCGGCCGCAACTTCCTGGTGAAGATCAACGCGAATATCGGCAATTCCGCGGTTACATCGGGCGCGGCCGAAGAAGTCGAGAAACTGGTGTGGGCGATCCGCTGGGGCGGCGACACGGTGATGGACTTGTCCACCGGCCGCAACATCCACAACATCCGCGGCTGGATACTGCGAAATTCGCCGGTACCGATCGGCACCGTGCCGATCTACCAGGCGCTGGAGAAGGTCGATGGCGAACCCGACAAGCTGGATTGGGAGGTGTTCAAGGACACTCTGATCGAGCAGGCCGAGCAGGGCGTGGATTATTTCACCATCCATGCCGGCGTGCGACTTGGCTATGTGCCGCTGACCGCGAAGCGCGTCACCGGCATCGTATCGCGCGGCGGTTCGATCATGGCGCGCTGGTGCCTGTCGCATCACAAGGAAAGCTTCCTGTACGAGCGGTTCGACGAGATCTGCGACATCATGCGCAAGTACGACGTGTCGTTCTCGCTGGGCGACGGGCTACGTCCCGGTTCTAACGCGGATGCCAACGACGCGGCCCAGTTCGCCGAACTGGAGACGCTGGGTGAGCTGACCAAGGTCGCGTGGGACAAGGGCTGCCAGGTGATGATCGAGGGCCCTGGCCACGTGCCGATGCACAAGATCAAGGTCAACATGGACAAGCAGCTTCGCGAATGCGGCGAAGCGCCGTTCTACACACTCGGCCCGCTGACCACCGACGTCGCACCGGGCTACGACCACATCACCTCCGCGATCGGTGCGGCGATGATCGGCTGGTTCGGCACCGCGATGCTTTGCTACGTCACGCCGAAGGAGCACCTCGGCCTGCCCAACCGCGACGACGTGAAGGTTGGCGTGATCACCTATCGCATTGCTGCGCACGCGGCGGACCTGGCGAAGGGCCATCCCGCGGCCAAGCTGCGCGACGATGCGATCAGCCGAGCGCGGTTCGAGTTCCGCTGGGAGGATCAGTTCAATCTGTCGCTCGATCCCGACACTGCGCGCAGCTTCCACGACGAGACACTGCCGAAGGAAGCGCACAAGGTCGCGCATTTCTGTTCGATGTGCGGGCCGAAGTTCTGCTCGATGCGGATTACGCAAGACCTGCGCGCAGAGGCAGAGCGGATGACCGGGCTGGAGCAGAAGAGCAAGGAGTTCGTCGAGAAGGGCAAGGAGATCTACCTGCCCGCGGCTGAGTAGGCGTATCGCTACGCAGGCGCGACGGCGCTTTTTGTGTTCTCGTGCCTGCGAGGTTGACCTGCCTTGCACCCGAGCGCAGTCGCCCCCAAACTGAGGCGATGACCGAAGCCCGCACCGCACTGGAAGCGATTGGCGTGCTGCCGGACACCGAAATCGACATCGGTGGCGCCGCGCTGCAACTTGCCCGCATCGATGCACCCGATGCCGACTGGCAGGCGGCGCGCGACCATTTGTCAGAGCTTGCGCGCGACGCGGTGGGCTTGGCCGCGACCATCGGCACGAATGATCTCTCCCTGCGCGCCGAAGCGCTGGCGGGGCTGATTGCCGGCCGCTACGCGTATGTCGGCGATGCCGAAAACTATGACGATCTCGCCAACGCCAACCTGATTCGCGTCATCGAACGACGCAAAGGTCTGCCTGTCGCACTAGGCATCATCTGGCTGCACACCGCCCGCGCCGCCGGCTGGGGCGCGCATGGCGTAGATTTTCCGGCGCATTTTCTCGTCGCCCTTGAAGGCAAGAGTGTCCAGGCGGTGATTGACGTGTTCGCCGGCGGCGTCACGTTGGATGCGCGTGACCTGCGCGCCTTGCTCAAGCGCGTGGAGGGTGACAAAGCCGAGTTGCGACCGGGCCTTTTGCGCCCGATGAATGCACGCGGCGTGTTGCTGAGGTTGCAGAGCAACATCATGAGTCGTCGCTTGCAGGCCGGTGATCTGCCAGGCGCGCTGATCTGCACTGAGGACATGCTGCTCATTGCGCCGGACCACGCCGATCTGTGGCGTCAGGCAGCGGTGATGAACCAGCGTCTCGATCGGGTGGGCGCGGCATTGCGTTGCTTCGAACGTTTCCTCATGCTGGTACCAGAGGGCGATGCGGCCAGCCGCATCCGCGGCGCGATCGACGAATTGCGCACGCGGCTGAATTAGGCGCGGCGAGTGGGCGATATATTTCGCCGCGAGACGGCGGAACATCCGGAACCCTTCACCGGCGAGAGGCTCACGACCGCAATCGCCGGTCAGGTACAGATCGAGCATTACCACCGCTACCTGTTCGCCCGGTCGCTCGCGCGCGGGCTCGACGTGCTCGATGTGGCAAGCGGCGAAGGATATGGCGCGGCACTTCTGGCGCAGATCGCGCGCTCGGTCGTCGGCGTGGAGTATTCAGAACCGACCGCACGCACTGCCAGCGATAATTTTCAGCGACCGAACCTGCGCTTTCTCCAGGGAGACGCGCGCGCGCTGCCGCTGGCTGACGCCTGCGTCGACCTTGTCGTCTCATTCGAAACTATCGAGCATTTCGACCAGCAGGACGAATTCCTTCGCGAGGTTCGACGCGTATTGCGGCCCGACGGGCAATTCGTCGTCAGCACACCCGATCGCGATATCTATTCCCCGTCGGGATCGGCGGCCAATCCGTTTCATGTACATGAGTTGAGCCGGCGCGAGTTTGCCGCGCTGCTGCGCGGGTCATTCCGACATGTGCAGATGCTGCAGCAACGCGCGATGATCGGCTCCGCGGTGCTGAATGAAACGGGGGCGCTTGCGCCGCCGCTGGTATTCGACCGGCGCGGCGACACGCATTTCGAAGCGTGCGACGGTTTGCCGCGTGCGCCCTATCTGGTTGCCGTGGCATCCGATCGCGAACCGCCGCCGCTGCCGCACAGTCTCTATATTGACCGCAATGATCTGGACACCGAGCATCGGCGACTGATCGAGCTCGGCGGTGACCTTCGCCATGCACAAGAGCTGCTTACGCGCACGGAGACAGAATTGGCCAGTGCGATGGCCGCCGCGACGGCCGCAACGCAGCGAGCGCTACAGATGGCACAGGCAAACGCGGAATCGGTGCGGCAGATCAACGTGCTGCAGGGCGAGCTCGCTCTCGTGCAGCGCGAGAGCGACCGCGTGCAAGGCTCGCTGCGCACGTTCATGCGCATTTATCTGCCTCGGCTTCGCGATCACCTGCTCCGGCGGCGCCGGTAGCGACGCAAGCACCCGATCAGGTGTTGCAGCAAGTTTCCGGTGCGTGGCGGCCGGCTATGCATTCCGGTCGGGATGCCAATCCGGGTTTCCAACTCATCATAGGTACGCTGCAGCATCTCGCAACGCGCCTGAAATGCGCGTGCACCATCGAGACCCCGCTGCGCTTCCCACGACTTTATCCGATCCACCATGTCGTAGATGGCGCGCAGCAGGCCGACGGCAGCCTGATAATCATTGCCGTCGCTGTCGCGACTTCGTGCCAACCAATGATCGATCCGGCCATGGGCAAAGTCGACCAAGCTGTCACCTTCAGTCGCGACGCTGACGCGGTCCGCCTGCGAGGTGTAGCGATTGGTCCGCTCGATCCACTGTGCCGTGTCCACGTGCGACAGATGCTCGATGAAAATCGGCAACTCCGCGTCGATGCGTTCGATCCGTTCGCTCCGCAGATTGATGCCGCCATGCACGGTCGGGGCGAACTCAGCGGTGCCTTTGCGGAAGAAGCGCGTCTGGTGCTCCGGCCAGTAATATGCGCGCGCATCGAAGGTTCCCAGGATGAAGTGCCGTAGCGGCAGGGACACGATGTCTGCCGCGTCGGGGCCGCGCGCCGCGTGCAGAAACTCGATCGCCGCCGGACTGAGCATCTCGTCATCGTCGAGAAAGGCGATCCATTCATGATGGCACTGGCGCAGTGCATAGCTGCGCGTCTCTTCAACGGTAGGCGACCAGGGCACCGTGATCACCCGATCGGCATAGCGTCGGGCGATGCGCGACGTGTCATCGGTCGATGACTTGTCGATCACGATCAACTCATCGACGAAGCGCAGTGACCGCAAACAGGTTCCAAGCAAGGCGGCGCGGTTATACGCAATTACGAAGCCGCTGATCGGCATGCGCGTCACAAAGTTCCGCCGCGGCGAAATCCGCGAGCAGGCACATCGGGCGGCGAGACCACCCGCGACAAGCCGGCCGGCGGCGAAGCGATCGGATCTATCGCGGTGACGATCCGTACCAGGCGGCCTTCGGCCGACAACAGCACGGCGCACGGCGGCAATCGTAAACCTGACGGATCGAGCGCCAACAGTCCTGCTCGGGCAGCAGGCCGTGCTGCCTGTACCCACTGTAGATACCATGCGCCGACGCATCAGTGACGCGGAGTGATACAATACGAACGCTCGCTGCCAATCCGTCGAGCCGAACCGGATCAGCACCAGGATGCGGAACGCGGCGCGGACGGCAGCGCGGTCGCGGGCGAATTGCCAGTCGTCCGGCGTGCCAGCGGGACGGGCGGGAAGCAGTAGCCATGCAGCAACGATCGAAGCCAAGACAGTTGCAAGGACGTGGGACAATGGAGCCAAGCCTGCGCTGACCGGTCTGATAGGGCACTCGAAGGTTTCGGCCCCGTCGTGGGCCGCTGATCATCCAATATTGGACAGCATAGCTCAACAAAGGACCCGCGGCGAGAGGTCGGAACGGAGCTTTAGGATAGGTTTCCGATTTCTCTTGCCCACTCGACCCAGATTTGGGTATTAATTCTGCGCTGCCTCGACCCATGCCGCTGAAAAGTTTAAGGGGCGGCCGGACATTTTACCTCGACGCTATGGCGTCATAGGAAAATCGACCCGGGCGATGTGGCTGTCTCGCCAGAGCGGATCTCGCAGACTGGGAGCCTGCCAGCCAATCGCAGGCGACGCGCGGTGGCGTAAGGGGCGCTGGAAACGCACGAACCGAAACTCCCGGTCGCTGCACAGGCCAGTACACAGCATTCGTATCGGAAGCGCCCGGCGGGAGTCCTGCGGGCGGGGGTGCCTTTGTCGTTTCCGGGCGGCTTGCTTGATCCGCCAGCACAGGACGAGAGCCCCGAATTAATTTTGAAGCAACCACGGAGTAGTTCTAATGGGCAATATCACGCTGTCCGTTACGACAGCACCTAGCACTCTCACTGTAAGCGGGGTCAAGTCACTCGGCGCACCCGCCGACATCGTCGCGACCGCCATACCGGCAACCGGCGCACCGGTACCGTTGGGCACCCTGCCGGCACAATCTGACGGCCCCTACACCATCTCGGCCGCTATACCGCCAGGCAGCTACACGGTGCAGGTTACGACAGGTACAACGCTGTCCAGCGATACAAAGTCATCGGCGACAGTCCCGATGGCTACATTGACGGCCACCGGAAACAACACACTCGGGTTCCCCGCCAACATCGTGGTGACCGCTACTCCTTCGGTTGGTGGCAGCCCCATCACGATTGCGACGCTGACCAACGAGCCAGTCGGCCCTTATTCAGTAACTGCCAATGTTCCACCTGGTAACTACGAACTTGCCACAGAGATGAACGTGACGCTGACCAGCGATGCGACATCGTCAACCACTGTATTGCCGCCCACTCTGACGGCGTCCGGCAACAATACGCTCGGCTTTCCGGCCAACATCGTGGTGACCGCAACTCCTTCGGGAGGCGGCAGTTCCATCATTGTCGGTACGCTGACCAACCAACCCGTCGGTCCCTATTTGGTGACCGCTGGTGTTCCACCCGGTAACTACACGCTCGACACCGCGATGAGCGCGACGCTGACCGGCGATGCAACGTCGTCATCCACTGTATTGCCGGCTACTCTGACGGCGATTGGGAACAATACGCTCGGGAGTCCAGCCAACGTCGTCGTAACCGCCACTCCAACGGCCGGTGGCAGCCCCATCGCGATTGCGACGCTGGTCAACCAAACTGTCGGGCCATTTTCGGTGACTGCTCCCGTGCCGGCCGGCAATTACACGGTTGACATTGCAATGACCGCGACGCTGGCCAGCGATGCAACATCGTCGTCCATTGTGTTGCCAGCTACTTTGACGGCGATTGGGAACAATACGCTGGGGACTCCAGCCAATGTCGTGGTAACTGCTACCGCAACGGCTGGTGGCAGCCCGATCACAATTGCAACGCTGGTCAACCAGCCTATCGGGCCGTTTTCGGTGACTGCTCCCGTGCCGGCCGGCGACTACACGGTTGACATGGCAATGAGCGCGACGCTGACCAGCGATGCAACATCCGCGTCTAGCGTGGCGCCGACCGCATTGACGTGGACAGGAAATAACACACTTGGTGTCGCGGCCAATATCGTGGTTACCGCGACTCCCGACCGGCGGTGGCAGTCCCATCAACATTGCTACGCTGACCAACCAGCCCGCCGGTCCGTGTTCGGTAACCGCTGTTGTCCCGCCTGGGGCCTACACGGTTGACGCCGCGATGAGTGCAACCTTGACCAGTGATGCTACATCGTTGTCCACAGTGGCGCCGACCACACTGACTTGGACAGGAAACAACACACTTGGCGTCGCGGCCAATATCGTGGTTACAGCGACGCCCGCTGGCGGTGGAAGTCCCATCAATATTGCTACGCTGACCAACCTGCCCGTCGGCCCATGTTCGGTGACTGCTGTTGTCCCGCCTGGGGTTTACATGGTTGACGCCGCAATGAGTGCCACCCTGACCAGCGATGTTACATCGTTGGCCACCGTGCCGCTGACCACATTGACGTCGACCGGGACCAACACGCTGGGATTTCCGGCCAACATTGTCGTGACTGCAACGCCTTCGGACGGCGGCAGCCCCATCACGATTGCCACGCTGACCAATGAGCCCGTCGGCCCCTTCTCGGTAACTGCGGCGGTTCCGCCTGGCAACTACTCGGTTGATACCGAGATGTGCGTGACGCTTTCCTACCCAACGGGTGTGCCGGTCAGTGTGCCGCAAACGACGCTGAACGTGACCGGCGTCAAGTCGCTGGGCGTTCCGGCCGATCTTGTTGCCGTTGCTGCTCCTATGGGATCCGGTTCACCTATACCGCTCGGCACGCTGCCTGCTCAACCGGATGGGCCATACGCATTCACATCGATCGTGCCTCCAGGTACCTATGCGATCGACGTGTCCTCAAGCATCGCACTATCCGCTGCGGCATCGTGTTCAGCGACCGTTCCCGCTCCGACGCTAACGGCGGTTATCACTTACAACGGGAATACCTACAGCTACAATGAGTCAGGTGGTACCGCTTTAGGCAATTATACTGACCCGCAAGGCCGGTTCACGATGACCAACACGATGGCGACCAATGCCGGCCTGCCGAACTTCACGGTGTTCTTCCGCCGTAACACAGACGGAACCTGTGAGCACACCGTCTTTGAGTATGGCAATCCGAGAGTGACGGTGCAGCCGGTCAACCTCAACGCCTATACGGCGACTATCAGCAAGGCCGGCGTGGTGCTGCACACCGAGAATGTGCCGAACCACTTCTGGTTTGCCCGCTGGCGTTGGCCGCAGTCGCCCTATCCCGTGACCGTAACGCCGGCTGCACTTATAGCCTCAGGTCTGCTGCCGCATTATGACGCCTCGGGGCTGGGCAAATACAGCAAGGATTCTTCAGCCTATACTTACACGCCGATGACGCTGGCGGGTTTATGCGGCGACATGGGGCAGACCGGGGAACGCGGAGATATTGGGCTCGTAACTGAGTGGCAGGCTGACTACATCTGCTGCGGCAAAAACCTGCCAACCGTGCTGGCTCAAGCCGAGGCTGGCGGAACGTTCCCATGGAACATGCGCGATCCGATCACGGGGGCGCCGTTCAATGCCCAAGCCAACCCGAGTGCGACAACTCAGTTTGTCAACAAGTCTCTGCCGGCCACGATCCTGACCACGACGTGCAACGTCGCTGCAAGCGGAGCCAGGGTTTACTGTGACGAAGCGCATGAGCCTGAGTTGGCCTATTTGCCCTTCCTGCTGACCGGCGATCCGTATCACCTGGAGTCCATGCAGTTCCAGGGCACCGCGAACGTGGTTATGTCCACTGCCGCGGCGCGCTACAACTCGTCTCTCGGCGTGCGCGCTGTAGCCTGGGGTTTGCGCACCGCAGGTCGTCTTTCCGTCATTACGCCCGCTACGGTGCCAAGTTGGCTTCTGCCGAAGAGTGTATGGGCGGCCGACGTGGCGAGCAGGCTGGCATGGTTGCATTTGAGTGTAATTTCGTCGGCCATGCCATGCACAGTGTTCCAGGTTGTGCAGCAGACCCAGACGACGTACTGCGACTTCTGGGAGGGTGACTTCGTCACCGCGACACTATGTGACCTGGTGCGTCTGGGTCTGTCGAGCTGCCAGACAGCGCTGAACTGGGTGATACAGCAGGCTATCGCCCGCACCAACGGCACCAGCGGATGGCTGCGTTGTCAGCCGTCGCCGTATAATGTCAACCTTATGGCGACAGCGTCATCGCCAATGCCGACCAGCTGGGCGGGGTTGTGGGCGCTCAACTATTCGATGCAGCCGGCCAATCTCCCGTTCTCACCGAGTGATGCGACTGGCAATGCCTGCCTTGCCCTGAACACCTCGGGCGCTATCACCTATCCGTCGTATGCCCGCGGTGTGCTCGCGATGGCCGCCCGCCTCGGGATCGCCGGTACTGCCGCTCCGTTTGCCTGGATCGACGGGGAGATCACCCGGCAATTGAGTGCCACGCTACAGCCTGACCGGAAATGGATGATTACATAGAAATTCTTCGCCAACCGTCATCGTAACGCCCGCCGGAGATATCCCCCGGCGGGCGCTATTTTTTGGGGTGCGGGTTCCGCATCGTATCAACTGCGCGGCCAGGAACGATCTCGAAAAAGGTTCTGGTCGGAGTGAGAGGATTTGAACCTCCGGCCCCTGCGTCCCGAACACAGTGCTCTACCAGGCTGAGCTACACTCCGGCCAAGGCGGCGCATATAGCCCCGCGCGTCGGCCCGGGCAAGGCGCAGTTACAGTCGCGCGGCCTCGCCACCGCTGGTGCGGTGCAGGTGCGACAGGCGGCTGCAGCACCGCTGGGACGCCATCCAGCACTTCGAAAAGTTGCCGCGCCTCGGGTGCGGCGAAATCGCTCGCGATCGCCGCCTCGATCGTTGCCAGGAAGGCGCGCGGCCGAGCCGGCCACGTCGCAGATCAGGATCGGCTTGGCATGCAGTCGAAGCTGCCGCCAGGTGATGATCTCGATCGTCTCATCGAGCGTCCCCAGGCCGCCCGGCAGCGACACGAAGGCGTCGGCTGCTTCGAACATGCGTTGCTTGCGGCTGTGCATGGAATCGGTGACGACCATCTTGGTGACACCCTCATGCGCCACTTCGCGTCGGGTGAGGAATTCCGGGATGATGCCCAGGACGTCGCCGCCCGCGGCCAGCGCTGCGTCAGCCAGGACGCCCATCAGCCCGATGCGTCCGCCGCCATACACCAGCCGGATGCCGGCTTTCGCCAATCCCGTGCCGAGTGCTTGCGCGGCGCAGTGGTATGCAGGATCGTTCCCGGAGCGGGAGCCACAGAATACGGCAACGGCGTGAGATTTGGACATGGTGAGCAAGTGGCCACAGATGGGCCGATTTGCCACCAGGTTTCACGCCGGGCGGGGAATTTTGATGGCTGTCGCGCGTCCAACAGTCAGCCACGGTGCTGGCAGCACGACAGGGGAGAACCGGAATGACGAGGAAGCTTGTGCTTCTGGCGGCTTTGGCCTTGGCGACGGCGGGTATCGCCCGGGCTGAAGGGTTCAATGTGATCGAGACCCGCCAGGCCGGGCAGGACGCGATGTCCGGTGACTATCGCCGGCATCCGCGCCGTGGTCGCCGCAAAGGGTGACGTGAAGACGCTGGACGTGCCGGCGAAGGCCATGGCGCGCTGGATACGGCAATATCCCACGTTGTTCCCGCCGGGCAGTGATCAGGGACACCCGACGAAGGCATTGCCGGCGGTCTGGACGACATGGCGGGGTTCCAGAAGGATGCCGACACCATGGCCGACGCGGCCGACAAGCTGGCCCAGCTCGCCAAGGCCGGCGACGCGGATGGCGTGGCCGCACAGATCAAGGTCGTCGGCGACGCTTGCGGCGCCTGCCATCGGACCTATCGGGCCCGCTGAGCAGCGGCTACCCTCGCCTTCCTCCCCCGCTAAGCGGGGAGGGTTGGCGGGGTCACCCTGCCCGCACCAGCCGGCCTGGGGTGGCGCCGGTGTATTCGCCGTGCTCGAACACCGGAACGCCGGACACCAGGGTTGCGATGTAGCCATCGACCCGCTGCACCAGCCGGCGCCCGCCGGCCGGCAGGTCGTAGCGGATTTCCGGCACGTGCAGCCGCAGCCGCTCGAAGTCGATCACGTTGACATCGGCTTTCAGCCCTGGCGCCAGGCGGCCGCGATCGGCAAAGCCAAAGAAGTCGGCGGTCTCGCTGGTCTGCCGCTTGACGATCAGCTCCAGCGGCAGGCCTGGTCCGCGTTTCCGGTCGCGTCCCCAATGCGTCAGCATCCAGCTCGGCAGGCTGGCATCGCTGATCGAGGAGCAATGCGCGCCGCCATCCGACAGTCCCAGCACCGTCTCCGGCGAGGTCAGCATCGTGCGGATGATGTCGTGATTGTCCTCGTTGTAGCCGACGATTGGGAAGAACAGGAACTTGTCCAGCCCGCCGGCCAGGTAATCATACGCCACCTCGGCCGGTGAGTGGTTCGAGCGGCTGCGCCATCGCGCCGATGCTGCTGCTCGCCTCCGGCTCGTAGTCCGGCGGATCGCCCATGACGAACATGCGATCCCAGCGCGTGGTGATGCGCTGGCGGAACTGCGACAGCCGCCGCACCAGCTCCGCCGATGGTTCGTCATTCAGGATCGTGGCGCGCACCGCCGGGTCCTGCAGCCGTTCCAGCCGCTCCGCCGCGGGGCAGCTTCAGCAGTTCCTGATAGGTCGGGCGGATGGAGAACGGGTTCAGCGCGGTATCCACGCCCAGCATCACGCCGACCGGACGGCCGGCGACCTGCGCGGTGACGAACGCGCCCTGCGAGCGGGCAGCGCGCACGCCTTCCATCAGACGCTGCCAGCGCACCGGATCGGTCGGGCGGTCGGTCAGCAGGAACCACACCGGCCGGCCGGTGTCCTGGCCCAGCTTGGTCATCCAGGCCGAGTTCCTCGGTTTCGACGTCGAAGTCGCTGTTGATGCCGAACGCGCCGTGCTTCAGGCCCTTGAGCGCCGAGCCGATGCCGAGCAGCTCCTGCACTTCCGAATAGCGCCCCGGCACCATCTCGCCGGTCGGCGTCTTGTGCGAATTGGTGCGCGAGGTGGTGAAGCCGAATGCGCCGGCCTCCAGCGCCTCGCGCGTCATGCGGCGCATTGCGTCGATATCCTCGGCGGTGGCCTTCTCGCGGTTGATGGCGCGCTCGCCCATCACGTAGACGCGCAGCGGATGGTGCGGCACCTGCGCGGCGACATCGATCGAGCGCGGCATGCGGTCAAGCGCGTCGAGATATTGCGGGAAGGTCTCCCAGTCCCACTTCAGGCCTTCCGCCAGGGTGATGCCGGGGATTTCCTCCACCGCCTCCATCAGCCCGATCAGCGAGGCATGGTGCTCGCGTCGCACGGGCGCGAAGCCGACACCGCAATTGCCGAACAGCAGGGTGGTGACGCCATGCCACGACGACGGCGCCAGTTCCTGGTCCCACGTCGCCTGGCCATCGTAGTGCGTGTGCACATCGACCCAGCCAGGCGTGACGAGTTTGCCATCGGCGTTGATCTCGCGCTTGCCGGGACCAGCCTTGCCGCCGACCTGCGCGATGCGGCCGCCATCGATCGCGACGTCGCCGGTGAACGCCGGCTTGCCGGTGCCATCGACGATGGTGCCGCCGCGAATGACGGTATCGTGCATGGCGCTCTCTCCTTGGTTTCTTGTCGGACAAGGAGAGACCCGGCAGCCCGAGCGGTCAAGTTTTGCTTCGCCGTCCGTGGCTGGCTCGTGATTTGATCCGGTGTTTGCATCGCGTGAAATGTCGGGGCAATTCCGCTGGAAAAAATCAGGCGGCATACTGCCGTCCTGGCTGAATTCCCCGCGTCAGCTTCTCGCTTCAGGCAGGTGATAATCCTGGTACGCAGCATCCCTGTCCGACAGAATTGGCGGCCTGATCGGCCAGTCTATGGCGAACGCCTTGTCGTCCCAACGAACGCCCGCGTCGGCGTCCGGATAGTAGCATTCGGCCATCTGATAGAAGACTTCCGCGCCATCCGTCAGGGTCTGGAAGCCATGCGCGAAGCCCCCCGGGACGTACAACGCACACCCGTTGTCTTCGGTCAGCTCCACCGACAGCCATTGGCGGACCGTCGGTGACTGCGGCCGCAGGTCCAGCACGACGTCCCAAATGGCACCGCGCGTGCAGCGGACCAGCTTGATCTCCTGGTAAGGCGGAAGCTGACGATGCATGCCGCGCAATGTGCCGCGGCGCGCATTGGACGACGCATTGCACTGAACGAAATCGCTTGCCAGCCCATGAGCGGTGAATTCGTCGCGACAGAAGGTCCGCGTGAAATAACCGCGGGAATCCTCCCGCCATTCAGGGGAAACGATGAAGATCCCTGGTAGCGATTGTTCGGTGAACAGCATCAGATCACCTGTAGGGTCGGTATCGGTATGACGAACCTGCCGCCCCAGTCGCGCACTGCACGCATCTGCTCGATAATCTCATCCTTGATATTCCAGGGCAGGATGAAGACGTAGTCCGGCCTGACTTCCAGGATGCGTTCGGGAGCAAAGATTGGAATTTGCACTCCCGGCAAGAAGCGGCCCTGCTTGTGTGGACTTCGGTCGACAGTGAAGCGCAGCAGTTCCGGCCCGACGCCGCAATAGTTGAGCAGGGTATTGCCCTTGGCCGGCGCGCCGTAGCCAACCACCAGCTTGCCCTCGCGTCGTGCCGCGATGAGGAATTCCAGGATCTGGCACTTCACTTCTACGACGGTCGTCTGCGAAGCGGTCGTAGGTCGCCAAATCGTCAAGCGCGGCTGCACGTTCGTCCGCCAGGTACGGCATGGAAGCGATCGGTCCGATGCCGTGAGGCATCTCCGGCGTGACAGGCGTGAATCCGCAGCGAGCCGCCATGAGTGGACAGCCGATCGACATCGAACACCGTCAAGCCGTGGCGTGCGAACAGCTGGTCGACCACCAGCAACGAGAAATATGAGAAGTGCTCGTGATAAATGGTGTCGAACTGGCGCTCTGCGATCAAACGGAGCAGATGCGGGAATTCAACGGTGATGGTGCCGGTAGGCTTCAGCAGAAGCTTGAGGCCCGCGACGAAGTCGTGCAGGTCGGGCACATGAGCAAGCACGTTGTTTGCACAGATCAGATCAGCCGCCTTGCCGGCATCGGCCAGACGTCGCGCGGTTGCCGTGCCGAAGAATGCGACGTCTGTGGGGACGCCTTTCGACTCGGCAACCCTCGCCACGTTGGCTGCCGGTTCGATACCAAGAACAGCAACACCGCGCTGGCAAAAATACTGCAGCAGATAGCCGTCGTTGCTGGCTACCTCCACCACCAGCGAGCGTTCATCCAGCCCGAGCTGGGCCGTCATCCGCGCCGCGTAGGTTTCGGCGTGGCGCAACCAAACATCCGAGAATGAAGAGAAGTAGAGATAGTCGCTGAATATGGTTTCTGCTTTTTCGAATTCCTCGAGCTGAACCAGCAGGCACTGCTCGCAGACGTAGGCGTGGAGTGGGTAGTGCGGCTCCATCAATCGGAGCTGATCGGCAGCGAGAAATGAGTTCGACAGCGGCGACCGCCCAAGGTCGGCGAATGTCCGCGTGAGCTCGGCTCCGCAAAAACGGCATGAGCGTGTGGTCATGATCAGGCCAGGTCCATTTCGCAATATCGTGAAAGCTGTGCATCGGTCAGCGCTCTTGCTGATTTACCGGCGTTCAGGCGCCGATGCCATTCGACCGTCCAGGCCAGCCCGTCCGACAAACGCAGGCGCGGCGCCCAGCCCAACTTCATCCTGGCCCTGGAGGAATCGACCTTGAGCCAGGTCGTTTCATGCGGCGCATCACCGGGCGTCGACGCCCAGTTGGCGCCCAGTCCCCATTGTTCCACCACCCGCGACACGATCCAGGCCACTGGACGCGCATCTTCATCGACCGGGCCAAAATTCCACGCATCGCCGAAGCCCGCAGCGTCCGCATCCAGATGCTCCGCCAGAAGCAGGTAGCCGCGCAGCGGTTCCAGCACGTACTGCCACGGGCGGATAGCGTGCGGATTGCGGATTTCGATGTCGCGGTCGGTGGACAGCGCCCTCATGCAGTCCGGCAGCAGGCGGTCCTCTGCCCAATCGCCGCCGCCAATCACATTGCCCGCGCGGGCGGTCGCGATGCCCACCTGCCGACCGCCCCGAACCGAGAAGTAAGAACGGCGATAGGCAGAGGTGACAAGTTCGGCACAACCTTTGGAACTGCTGTACGGATCGTGGCCACCCATCGCTTCAGTCTCGCGATAGGCCCATGGCCATTCCCGATTTTCATAACATTTGTCGCTGGTCACGACGACCACACTGCGCACTGACGGCACCGATCGAACGGCTTCCAGCACGTGCACGGTACCCATGACGTTCGTCGCATAAGTCTCGACAGGTTGGCGATACGAAAGTCGTACCAATGACTGTGCCGCCAGATGAAACACGATCTCCGGCTGCCACGCAGTCATGACGCCGCGTACCACGGCCAGATCCCGGACGTCCCCGAACGTCGTCGTTATCACGTTCTGCAAGCCGGCAAGAGCGAACAGGTTTGGCGCGGTGGGCGGCGGCAGCGACAGGCCGGCCACGCTGGCGCCCATCGAGTGCAGCCATAAGCTGAGCCAGGAACCCTTGAATCCGGTATGGCCGAGAATCAGCACGCGCCGACCGTTCCAGTAGTCGCGGGTGGGGTTAATCACATCTTCCAAGGCGCACTCCTGGAATTCCAAATCGCCTTCGGTTGCCGGCGATCGCGCAGCGGCACATCATTGCCCGCGAATAGTTAACGAACTTTGGTGCGAAGAGGGCGCCGGCAGCGCCCATGTCCAGCGCGGCGAAGCACCCTGGCGGCAGCATATAGTGTCGCGATCGCGAGCTTGCCATGGCCGGCGCGGGATTCGAACAATGCGGGTGCTTCAGGCAATAGGCGGAAGGAAGATCGCTGCAGGGGCTTGCGACGCGACGTAGTTTCGTATCGCCATTGCGATTGCGCGCACGTTTACGGGTTCCGTCCGCTGGATTCTGTCCTCGAGTGGGTGGATGGCGGGCCACATTTGAGGATCGCCAGGTCAGCTTGCGAAGACCCCTCGCTTGTCGCCTTGAGTTGCGGCCCATGCCGCGCACAATGCAGCATCGGGCAATAGCCATGCTCCGGCGCGTGCATCCCGATCATAGAGGCCTGCCATGACCGATACAGCTCCGCCACGGCGTCTTCCTGCCGCCATTTCATCCGATGGATGAGAATCCCGCCGCATGCATGGATCGCGATCTGGAGCTGATGCAGTGGCTGGACCGGCTCGGCTTCCACGAGGCCTGGATAGGCGAGCACCATTCTGCCGGGTGGGAGACGATCAGTTCGCCCGAACTGTTCATCGCCGTAGCGGCGGAGCGTACACGTTCGATCCGCTTCGGGACCGGCGTGATCTCGCTGCCGTACCACAACCCGCTGATGACGGCGAACCGCATCATCCAGCTCGACCATCACACGCGTGGCCGCGTCATGTTCGGCGCGGGGCCCGGGTTGCTGGCGTCGGATGCGCTGATGCTGGGAATCGATCCCAACACCCAGCGCGATCGAATGGCCGAGGCACTGGACGTGATCCTGCGGTTTTTCCGCGGCGAGATCGTCACCGAGAAGACCGACTGGTACACCTTCGTCAATGCGCGCGCGCATCTGCGTCCGTATACCCGGCCGCATCCGGAGGTCGCGGTGGTGAGCGCGGTCACGCCATCGGGCGGGCGGCTGGCGGGCAAGTACGATCTCAGCATGATCTGCGTCGCGGCGACCAATCCGTTCGGCTACGACGCGCTGGCCGCCAACTGGCAGATCGCCAACGACATCGCAGCCGAGCAGGGACGCAGCATGGATCCGGCGCGGCTGCGGCTGGTCGGACCGATGCACATCGCCGAAACGCGCGCAAAGGCATTCGAGAATTGCCGCTTCGGCTTCGAGCGTTATCTTGGTTACCTCAACAACAACCAGCCGCGTTTCATCGTGCCGGCCGGCGAGGACCCAGCCGAGTGGTTCGTCGAGAACAAGTTCGGCGTCATCGGCACACCGGATGATGCGATCGCGCTGATCGAACGGCTGCGGGACAAGCAGGGCGAGTTCGGCGTGTTCCTGCATCAGGCGCACAACTGGGCGGATTGGGAGGCGACGAAGCGATCGTATGAGTTGTATGCCCGCTACGTGATGCCGCATTTCTCCGGCGAGAACATCCCGCGCGATCGAATCGTTCGACTGGTGCACGGAGCATCGCGACGAACTGACCGAAAAGCGTTCTACCGCGGCGCGCGCCATGTTCGACAAGCACGAAACCGAGCAGCGCGCTGCGCAGGCGGCACGCGCGGCCGCGCCGATGGTGCGGCCGAAAACGGGGCGCGAGGCGTGGTGAGCGCCGATGCCCGGCGTGATCCTCGCGGTGCTCGATCACCCGGCGGCGGCGGGCGACCTTGCTCGCTGCCGCGCGTCGTCTTGCTGAACTGACGGGTGCCAGGCGGATCACGGCACTGCTGGTCCGCACACCGCCCGACATCCGGCATGGCGCAGAGCGAAGAGATTCTCACCGCGCAGCGAGAGGCGGAGCTTCGCGCGGCCGAGGCGACCGGGCCGATGCAGTGCGGACGGTGTTCGATGCGTGGCGGCCTGGCCACGGAGCAAGCTGGCATCACAGCCGAATGGATCGACATCGACGGAATCGCCGAGCAGATAATCGAGGAACGCGGCGGCCGCACGGACTTCCTGGTGGTGGGGCAGCCGGCCCGGCACGACTACGGCACGAGCTGGCATGCCATGCGTGCGGCGCTGTTCACCACGGATCGCCCGGTCCTTGTCGTAGCCGCCGCGGCAACCGGCGATTTCGGGCGTCGCGTCGCCATCGCCTGGCGCGACGACGAGCGTGCAACCAGGGCTGTGCTGGCCGGACTGCGGTGTCTCACGCGCGCCGAGTCTGTATTCGTGATCGCTGGAGTCCGCAACGCCGCCGCCGCACCGGCGATGCCGGCGATTCTTGCCGAACATGGGGTCAATGCAGAACTGCACATGATGCCCATCGGTGCCGGCGCGTTCGGCGCGACATTGCTGGGCAAGGCGCATGAACTCGGCGCCGACATGCTGATGATGGGCGCCTATGAGCACAATCCGTTGCGCGAATTTTTGCTCGGTGGCGTGACACGCTACATGCTGGACCACACCGATATTCCGGTGCTGATGCGTCACTGAGGGTCACTGCGGATTGATGGGTCTCGCCGTAGCGAAATCCACCATGACCAAGCTATGCATGTGCCGCCGGTGCATGATCGGCGTGAAATTCCTCCTCGGTCACGCCGTAGATATCGAACACCCTGGTCGGAGGTGAGCTGCGCGGGTGCGCCATCGAACACGATCCGCCCAGCCTGCATGGCGATCACGCGGTCGCACCACGCGCGCGCCGCATCCAGATGATGCAGGCAGGTCAGGACCGTCAGACCGTCCTGCCGGTTCACCGTGCGCAACGCCTCCATCACCAGTCGCGCATTGTGCGGATCCAGGCTGGCGATCGGCTCATCCGCCAGTATCAGTTGCGGCTGCTGCGACAATGCCCGGCAGATCGCAACGCGCTGCTGCTGGCCACCCGATAGCGTGCCCGCGCGTTGCAGCGCCATCTCGGCCAGACCGAACCGTTCCAACAGCATCAGCGCGGCCGCGCGTTCCTCAGCCGAGAACAGACCGAACAGACTCGACAGCGCCGCGCGGTGTGACAGCCGGCCGATCAGCACATTGGTCAGCACATCCAGTCGTGGCACCAGGTTGAACTGCTGGAACACCATCGCCGCGCGTGCGCGCCAGTCACGCAGCGCCTTGCCGGTCAGCGATGTCACGTCGATACCACCATAACGGATCGCGCCGGCGGATGGTTCGGTCAACCGGTTGATCATCCGCAGCATAGTGGATTTCCCGGCGCCGGACCGGCCGATGATGCCCAGCATCTGACCGGCCGGCACATCGAGGTCGATATCGTCCACAGCCACGACGGAACCAAACCGTCGTGTCAGACCGTGGATGCGAAGTGTCTCCGGCTGCATGCGCCATTACAGACCGGAATGCCGGCGTTGCCCAGCATCGCGGCGGCCTGACACGAGAGTGATGACCGCCGCGCCTTGTGGCGCAGCTTCGTCGCGGTATGTCCGGCAAGACATGCCGCCAACCACTGGCCTCGCCGCGCTGAACTTCTTCATGGCCGATGTCCAGGGTGGGCTCGGCCCGTTTCTCGCGACCTGGCTCGCCGCGTCAGCACATTGGTCGTCGGAACGTATCGGCCTTGTCATGACGATCGGGGGCATTGCTGGTCTGGTGTTCAATGGTCCGGCCGGCGCATTGGTGGATCGGGAAGGACGGCCGCGATTCTTCGCCGCTGTGGCGACGGTCGCCGTGGCTGCGGGTACGCTCGCGCTGCTGCCGGCCCATGGCTTCATCGCCATCGTCGCGCGCTGATCGCAGCGGCTGCCGGCGGCGCGCTCATGGCGCCCGCGGTAACCGCTCTGACACTCGGCATCGTCGGCAAGGACGCGTTCGCCCGCCAGCAGGGCCGCAACCAGGCATGGAACCACGCCGGCAATGTGGTGGCCGCGCTGCTGGTGGCTGCCGCGACCTACAGCGCTCGGTGCCGCATCGGCATTCTGGGTGCTGGCCGGCATGGCGATCGGCAGCCTGCTCACCCTGCTGGCCATCCCGTCCGACGCGATCCAGGACCAGCGCTTGCGAGGCAATGCGTCGAATGACGAGGACACAACATTGTGGCGCGTGCTGGCGGATCGCAGGCTGCTCCTGCTGGGTTTGGCGCTGTTGTTGTTCCACCTTGGTAACGCGGTCAATGCTGCCGCTGCTGGGCCAGCGCATGGCTGCGATCGGCAATGGCAATCCAACACGCTGGTTGGCCGCCTGCGTCATCGTCGCGCAGCTCACCATGGTTCCGATCGCGATCGGCGTCGGCTGGGCGGCGGATCGCGGCTACCGCAATTGGCTGCTGCCGGGTGCCTGTGTCGTGTTGTGCGTGCGCGGCGTAATGGCGGCAGCCGGACAAAATCCGCTATGGCTGGTACCGATCCAGATGCTCGATGCATGCGGCGCCGGGACTCTGGGGGTGTCAGTGCCAATCCTGGTGGCCGACTTCACCTGGGGCAGCGGACGCACGCAGACCGCGCTTGGTGCCGTCGCGACGTTCCAGGGCATCGGCGCGGCGCTGTCCACCAGCTTCGGCGGCGTGCTCGCAACGCAGATCGGGTGGGTGGCAGCCTTTCTCGGTCTGACCGTACCTGCGGTCGTCGCATTGGCGTTGTCACTCCTGCTCGCCGGTCAGGCGTCGAGGTTGAACGCCGCTGCCATCAGAGCCCGCGTATAATCCTCACGCGGGTTGGCGAAAACTTCATCCGCGCTGCCCTGTTCCACCACCCGGCCGTGGCGCAGCACCACAATGCGATGCGCCAGCGCGCGAACCACCTTCAGGTCGTGGCTGATGAACAGATAGGCCAGGCCATGGATCTGCTGCAACTTGCGCAGTAGCTCGACGATCTGCGCCTGCACCGACATATCCAGCGCACTGGTTGGTTCATCCAGCACCACGAAGCGCGGTTTCAACACCATGGCGCGCGCGATCGCAATGCGCTGACGCTGCCCACCGCTGAATTCATGCGGATAGCGGTCGGCCGAGTCCGCGGACAGCCCTACTTCCTCCAGCTCCACCGCAACACGCCGCGCACGTTCGGCGTGACTGAGAGCGGGCTCGTGCACCCGCAAACCCTCGGCGATGATGTCGCCGACCGGCATGCGTGGCGACAGACTGCCGAACGGATCCTGAAAGACAATCTGCATGCGCGCACGCAACCGTCGCAACGCACGCTTGCCGAGATTGGTGATATCTTCGCCGGCGAAAGCGATTCGGCCGGCGCCGTGTTCCAGCCGTAATGCGGCAAGCGCCATCGTGGTCTTGCCGGAACCCAATTCACCGACCAGGCCCACCGTTTCGCCTTCGCGCACAGTGACCGATACGCCATCCACGGCGCGCACGTAGCCGACCGCACGCCGCAACACGCCACGACGGATCGCGAAGTGTACCTTCACGTCGTCGGCTTGCAGCAGCGGGCGGGTATCATTGGGCAACGATGCGGGCCGGCCCTTCGGCACCGCCGCGAGCAGCATCCGTGTGTATGGGTGCGAGGGTGCTGCGAATACATCGGCCACGCGACCGGATTCGACCACTGCACCGTCTTTCATGACGCACACGCGGTCGGCATAGCGACGGACGATCTGCAGGTCGTGGGTAATCAGCAGCAACGCCAGCCGGTCCTCTGTCCGGAGACGCGCGAGCAGCTTCAGGATCTGCGCCTGAATGGTGACATCCAGCGCGGTGGTCGGTTCATCGGCGATCAGCAAGGCGGGATCGTTGGCCAGTGCCATGGCGATCATCACGCGCTGCCGTTGCCCGCCGGAAAGCTGATGGGGGAACGCGTCCAGCCTATGTTCAGCGTCGGCAAAGCCGGCATGGCGCAGTGCCTCGATCACCCGCGCGCGCACCTGATTGGCGGGCATGCGTTGATGCAGCGTGATTGCCTCGGCGATCTGGCGACCGACGCGATGCAGTGGGTTGAGGCTCGTCATCGGTTCCTGGAACACCATGCCGGCCAGGATACCGCGCGCGTGGCGCAACGCAGGGGGAAGCGCGCCGATCATCTGTTGTTTGTCCAGCAGGACGCTTCCCGTGGGGTTGCTGCCGCCAGACGGCAAAAGCTGCAGAAGCGAAAGAGCGGTCACCGATTTGCCGGACCCGGATTCACCAACCAGTGCCAGCGTCTCGCCTCGATCGAGCGTGAACGAAACGCCATCCACCACACGCTTGGCGCCGAACGCGACTGACAGGTTGGTGACCTCGACAAGGCTCATCGGCGGATGCCGGTGTGACGGAATGCAACGCGACTGTCATTGCGCTTCATACCGGCAACCGCCGCGGATCGAACGCGTCGCGCACCGCTTCACCGACGAAGATCATCAACGTCAGCACCCCGCCCAGTACGAAGAACGCGGTGAATCCCAGCCACGGCGCCTGTAGATTGTTCTTGCCCTGCGCGACCAGTTCACCGAGCGACGGCGATCCCGGCGGCAGTCCGAACCCGAGGAAGTCCAGGCTGGCCAGGATGGTCACCGAGCCCGACAAGGTGAATGGCAGGAACGTCAGCGTCGCGACCATCGCGTTGGGCAGGATGTGCCGCCACATCACCGCGATGTCCGACACGCCAAGCGCCTTTGCCGCGCGCACATAATCCAGATTGCGGCCGCGCAGGAATTCAGCGCGCACCACGCCGGTCAGGTTCATCCAGGAGAACAGCAGAAGGAACACCAGCAGCACCCAGAATCCCGGCGTGATGATGCTGCCGAGTATGATCAGCAGATAGAGTTGCGGCATGCCGCTCCAGATTTCGATGAAGCGCTGGAACAGCAGGTCCGTCGCACCGCCGTAATAGCCCTGCACTGCGCCGGCCGCGATGCCGACGGCAGACGAGACGATGGTCAGCACGAAGCCGAACACCACCGACAGGCGGAAGCCGTAGATCACCCGCGCCAGCACGTCGCGCGCCTGATCGTCGGTGCCAAGCGGGTTCTGCCATGTCGGTGGTGACGGCGCGGGGCTTGGCAGGTTCTTCACGATGGTGTCGTAGCTATACGGTACTGCGGGCCAGATCATCCAGCCATGCGCGTTGATTGCCTTCTGGATGTCGGGATCGGTGTAGTCAGCCTCGGTCGGCAGAAAATCGGCGCCGAAAATGTCCTCGCTGTAATCCTGCATCACCGGCACATACCAGTGGCCATCGAATCGGATCAGCAGCGGACGATCATTGGCGAGGAATTCGGCGAACAGGCTGGTGCCGAACAGGACCATAAAAATCCAGAACGACCAGTAACCACGCCGATGTCGGCGGAAGATCGCAAGCCTGCGACGGGTGATCGGAGAAAGCTTCAACCTCGCGTCCCGAAGTCGATGCGTGGGTCAACCACTGTATAAAGCATGTCGCCGACGATCTGCATCAGCAAGCCGAGCAGCGTGAAGATGTAGAGCGTACCGAACATCACTGGATAGTCGCGCTGGATCGCGGACTGGAAGCCCAGCAGGCCCAGGCCGTCGAGCGAAAACACGATCTCTACCAGCAACGCGGAGGTGAACAGGATCGAGATGAAGGCCTGCGGAAATCCGGCGACGATCAGCAGCATGGCGTTGCGAAACACGTGGCCGTACAGCACGCGCTGCTCACCGGCGCCCTTGGCGCGCGCTGTCACCGTGTACTGCTTGCGGATTTCCTCCAGGAAGCAGTTCTTGGTCAGCATCGTCAGGCTGGCGAAACCGCTCGCCACCACGGCGATGGTCGGCAGCACCATGTGCCAGGCGTAGTCGGCGATGCGGGCTGGCCAACTCCAGTCGGCGCTGCCTTCGCTGGTCAGGCCGCGCAGCGGGAACCACTGGAAGAAGCTGCCGCCAGCGAACAGCACAACCAGCAGGATGGCGAAAAGGAAGCTGGGAACCGCGTAGCCGACCAGCACGACGGCGCTGCTGGCGACGTCGAAGCGGCTGCCGTCACGCACCGCCTTGGCGATGCCGAGCGGAATGGACACGAGGTACACCAGCAGCGTGGACCACAAGCCGAGTGAGATGGACACCGGCATCTTTTGCAGGATGAGGTGCAGCACCGACTGGTCGCGGAAGAAGCTGCGGCCGAAGTCGAAGCGCAGATAGCCGCCGACCATGTCGAGGAAGCGCGTCAACGGCGGCTTGTCGAAGCCGAACATCTTCTTGATGTCGGCGACGATGTGTGGGTCGAGCCCGCGTGCGCCGCGATAGGAGCCGGCGCCGCCGAATTCGGAGCCGGCGCCGCCGAGGCGAGACGACAGGTCGCCCTTGCCGCGGAGTTCCGCGATCATCTGTTCCACGGGGCCGCCCGGCGCGAACTGGATCACCACGAAATTGATGGCGATGATGCCGAACAGCGTGGGGATCACCAGCAGCAATCGGCGGAACAGGTAGGCAGTCATGCTGGACAAGAGCCTGCGCTGTCGCCCCCCACTGCCGGCTCCCACAAGGGGAGCGGCAATGCTGCATCGGCTGCTCCCCCTCCCCTTGTGGGAGGAGGCAGGGGGAGCGGACGCAGCCTGACCATCACTGCCGCTTCGCCGCGTCGAGCGCCTTGGCCTTGGCGGCATCGACCCACCAGGTGTCGAAGTTGAAGCCCTCGCGGATCGGCTTGTCGGGATGGCCGAAGCGATTCCAGTAGGCGATGTGGAAGGTTCGGCTGTCCCAGTTGGGCACCAGGTACCAGCGCCAGAGCAGCACCCGGTCCAGTGCGCGCGCGGCAGTGTCCAGCGTTTTCCGGTCCTGCGCCGTGATCACCTTCTCGACCAGCGCGTCCACCGCGGGGTCGCAGATTCCCGGAATGTTGTAGCTGCCCTGCGCCTTGGCCGCCGCGCAGGTGAAGTAGTCCCGCAGTTCGTTGCCCGGGATGTCGCCTTCCGGATAGACCATCATTGTCATGTCGAAGTCGAAGTCATCGGTCAGGTGCTGGTACTGCGCCGGATCGACCGTGCGTACCCGCACATCGACGCCGATCTTCTGCAGCGATTGCACGTAAGGCAGCGCAACACGTTCCAGCGACGGGTCGTCCAGCAGGATGATGAAGCTCATCGGCTGGCCGTTCGCATCCACCAGCTTGCGCTCCTTCACCGACCACCCGGCCTGCCCCAACAGGTCGAGCGCCTTGCGCAACTCTTCGCGGTTGTTGCCTGATCCGTCGGTCACCGGCAGCTTGAACGGCTGGGTGAACAACGCAGCCGGCAATTCCGCGCGATACGGCTCCAGCAGTTTCAGTTCATCGCCCTGCGGGATGCCGGAAGACGCAAGGTCGCTGTTGCTGAAGTAGCTCAGCGTGCGCGTATAGGTGCCATAGAACAGATTCTTGTTGGCCCATTCGAAGTCGTACACCTCGGCCATCGCCTGGCGCACCAGGGGGTTGGCGAATATCGGTCGGCGCGTATTCATCGCCCAACCTTGCATCCCGGTCGGCAGATGGTGGGTGAAGTCCTGCTTGATCACCAACCCGCGTTCCACCGCGGGAAAATCGTAGGCGGTCGCCCAGCTCTTCGAAATGTTCTCGCTGCGCAGGTCGATCTGCCCCGCCTTGAACGCCTCCATCGCTACAGTCGAATCGCGGAAATACTCGATGCGCACGCGATCGAAGTTGTTGGTTCCCTTGCCGGTCGGCATGTTCGCCGCCCACCAGTCCGGCCGCCGCTCGTATGTCACGCTGCGGCCCAGTTCGAAGCCGGAGATGCGATACGGGCCGGAGCCGATCGGCGGATCGGTCAGCGGCTTGGTAAAGTCGCGGCCCGCGAAGAAATGCTTCGGCAGCACCGGCAGTTCGCCGAGGATCAGCGGCAGTTCGCGGTTCTCGTTCGACTTGAAGTGGAACACCACCCGGCGCGGGCCTTCCACCTCCACATCCTTCACGTCCGCCATCTGGATGCGGAAACTCGGCCGCCCCTGGTCCAGCAGCGTGCGATAGGTCCATGCCACATCCTCAGCGGTCACCGGCGTGCCATCCGAGAACTTCGCTTCGGGCCGCAGTTCGAACGCGACCCACATCTTGTCGGCCGGCAGCTCGATGGTTTGTGCCAGATGGCCATAGCCGGTGTCCATCTCATCGGCCGAGGACGTCAGCAGACTTTCCCAGACATGGCCGACGCTGGACCCGGAACCTGAACCGCCGGGCAGGGTTACCCAGGAGCTGATCATGCCGCCGGTGGCGGTGCCGCGCAGAATGAACGGGTTGAAGCTGTCGTAGGTGCCGATCGACGCCAGCGTCACCTCGCCACCCTTCGGCGCATTTGGATCGACATAGGGGAAATACGGGAAGTCGGGTGGCAGAGCGGGCTTTGCCAGAACGGCGATCGCATTGCTGCGCGACACCGGGCCGTCATCAGCCAGTGCCGGGGTGAGAAGGCCAGACAGCAGTAACAGGGCTATGATGCGCATTGGACCGGTGTGACGTTTGACGGACAGCATGGCAACTGAAGACTAAGCAAGGTTCACGGTGACTGGATGTGTGCGGTCTGGCCAGCCACGATGGATTTCGTTGCGCTCAACCCATAATTCCGGCGAAATTCGGGCTGAGGCGGGCACCGGTTTACCGGAGCAGCGCCACGGCCTTCGCCAGCAGCGCCGGATCGCCGACCGACAGCACGCGCCCGTCACCGTCAGGACGCAGTGCGTGGCCTGCCCAATCGGTGACGCGACCGCCGGCGCCTTCCACCACGGGCACCAGCGCTGCCCAATCCCAGAGCTTCATGGTCGTTTCGGCAATCACGTCGATCTGGCCGATTGCGAGCAGGCCATGGGCATAGCAGTCACCGCCCCAGTAGTTGCGCCGAACCGCACCGGCCAGGCGCTGCCAGCGGGGCTGCGTCGGCGCCCAGCATTTCGGGGCTGGTGCATGACAATTCGGCATCAGCCAACGATGGGCATGGCCGGCAGCCTGCCCGTCCACCATACGGTCCGCGGAAAGTGGTCGCCCGTCCGGTAGCGCCGACCCAGCGCTCGCCGGTCACAGGTTGATCGATCACACCGAGTACCGGCGTGTCGCCATCCAGCAACGCGATCAGGATACCGAAGGTCGGACGGCCTGTGATGAAGGCGCGGGTGCCATCGATCGGATCCAGCACCCAGCGCAAGCGAGCGTCAGGCCGGTCGAGCCCGAACTCCTCGCCGAGTATCCCGTGGTCCGGAAAACGCTCCGTCAGCACCGCGCGCATCGCCTGCTCCGCGCTGCGGTCGGCGATCGTCACCGGGGAGCGGTCGGATTTCAGGTCAGCCGCTACGCCGGCGCGGAAGAATGGCCGCACAACGGCGCCCGCAACATCAGCCGCAGCCTCTGCCGCGGCGATCAACCGGTCGGTGTCAACCGGCGGCAAGCAGCGCCATCATGGTTTCGCCGGTGTCGGAGGAGCCGCCCCGGGCGCCCCGGCCGGCGGCGACGAAGCGGCCGGCGCGTTTGGCTGAACCGCGCCCGTGCTGCCAGCCGGCGCGGTCGGTGCGGTCGGTGACGCTACGGGGGCTGACGCGGACGGTGCGGGTGGATGTGCGCCAGGCGCCGCGGCAGGTGGGTGCGCTGCGGGCGCGCGGATGCGCGCGGAGCTGCGGCCAGCCGTGGGTCGATGCACCGGGCGGCGACGCTGCGGGCGCGGCACCGGGCGCCGCCGCTGGCGTGGCGGCCGGCGGTGCCGCCTCCGGCGCTGGCAGCGGCACCGGACTGTCAGACAAGGACCGCAGATAGGCAATGACATCCGCGCGCTGCTGGGCATTGGGGATGCCGGCGAACGTCATGCGCGTGCCGGGCACATCGGCGCCCGGCTTGAGCAGCCATTCGTTCAGGGCGTCGAAGGTCCATGGCTGACCCTTGAACTTTTCCAGGGCGGGCGAATAGTTGAAGCCTTCCTCGTGATCGTGCGGCCCGCCAACGACCCCGTACAGGTTCGGCCCGATGCCCGGCTTGGCGCCCTTGTCGAAGGTATGACAGGCGATGCAGACGCGATGTGCGAACTGTTCGCCGGTTTTGACGTCCGCCTTGGCCAGCAACGGCGCGATAGGTGGCACCTGCTCGGGCGCCGCGGCAGCGGCACCCGCGGCGGGCGCCGTCGCGATGTTCAATACCGGCTTCTCCGGCAGCGTCTCGCGGACCAGGTTGTCGCCGATCAGGCCAGTGAGAAAGAAGGCAATGCCACCGATCAAGATCGCGGCAATGCCTTTGTTGACCTCCATGCTATCCATGCGGCGTGACTTCCCCGTCCGACCAATCAAACGCGCAAGGAGATCCACCGGCTCGCCGTTGCACGCGGCCGTGGTCCTCCATAAGGTGCGCGCACCATAGGGAAACGATCCCTGGCCATCAACCCACCCGGTCCCTGCACGCACGTGAATCCCATCGTCGTCATTCCGTCCCGCATGGCATCCACCCGGCTTCCGGGAAAGCCGCTCGCCGACATCCATGGCCGGCCAATGATCGTCCATGTGCTGGACCGTGCACGGGAGGCCGAGATCGGGCCGGTTGCCGTGGCCTGCGGCGATTCGGAGATCGCCGACGCGGTGCGCGCCCATGGCGGCATCGCGGTACTGACCGATCCCACTCTGCCGCGCGGATCGGATCGGGTGCACGCGGCGCTGGCGGAGCTGGATCCGCAGGGGCGGCACGACGTGGTGGTGAATTTGCAGGGCGATCTGCCCAGCATTCCGCCGGTCTATCTGCGCACCGTGCTGACGCCGCTGTCCGATCCGGGATTCGACATCGCCACGCTGGTGGCGCCGATCGATACGGATGAGGAGGCGAACCTGCCATCGGTGGTCAAGGCGGCCTGTGCATTCGACCGCGGCCGCGCGGTGTCGCCCGCGCTGTATTTCTCTCGGGTGCCGATCCCTTGGGGCGAGGGTCCCCGCTGGCACCACATCGGCATCTACGCGTTCCGCCGCACGGCACTGGCGCATTTTGTGTCATTGCCGGAGGCGCCGCTGGAACGCCGGGAAAGCCTGGAACAGCTTCGCGCCCTGGAGGCCGGCATGCGCATCGCCTGCGCCCGCGTGGAACATGCGCCGTACGGTGTGGATACGCCGGACGACCTTGAACGAGCACGCCGCGACCTCGCACCGAGGGGCCGTCGCGGATGACCGGTGTGATCGCATTCCAGGGCGTGCCTGGCGCGTATTCCGATCTGGCCTGCCGGGTGGCTTACCCGGACATGACTACGCTGCCGTGCGAATCGTTCGAAACGGCGATCGACGCGGTGCGCGACGGGCGCGCGCAGCTTGGCCATGCTGCCGTGCGAGAACAGCCTGGCGGGGCGCGTGCCGGATATCCACCATCTGCTGCCGGAATCCGGGCTGTTCGTCATCGGCGAGCATTTCCATCGCGTCGAGCATTGCCTGCTCGCGGTCCGCGGCGCGACGCATCGGCGATCTGAAGCGGGCGCATTCGCACACCGTCGCGCTGGGCCAGGTGCGGCACAGTCTGCGCGGGCTCGGGCTGACGCCGGTGGTGCAGGCGGACACCGCAGGCGCGGCGCAGCTTGTCGCGGAGTGGGGTCGCAAGGAAGAGGCGGCGATCGCGTCCGCGCTGGCCGCCGAGATCTATGGGCTCGACATCCTGAAGGCCAATGTCGAGGACGCGCGCGCACAACACGACGCGGTTCTATGTGATGGCGCCGCGTCCGGTGACGCCCGATCCGTCGCAGCCGAATCTGATGACGACGTTCGTGTTCCGGGTGAGGAACGTGCCGGCTGCGCTGTACAAGGCGCTGGGCGGGTTCGCGACCAACGGCGTGAACATGACGAAGCTGGAAAGCTACATGCTCGGCGGCCACTTCGCCGCGACGCAGTTCCTGTGCGACGTCGATGGCCATCCCGAACAGCCGGGGTTGCGGCGGGCGCTGGAGGAGTTGTCGTTCTTTTCGTCGGAGGTGCGGGTGCTGGGCGTCTATCCGGCTGCGGCGTTCCGCCTGGCGCAGGGGGCGTGACCGGCAGGCGCGCGGCCACCCGTCTGCGACGCGCAATCCCGGCTGTCTGGGATATTTTCGTCAAGGAAGTTTCGACTTGCCAAATGCCGAACGACGATGCCGGGAACGTCGCTGGATCATGCCTAAGCGCAGGTAGCGATCACTCCGGAATCACGCCACCGCCCTCACCGCGCTTTCCAACCGCCGCGCCGTATCGGCGGCCAGCGCCTCGGGCGTGCCGGCGAAGCCCATGACCAGCCCCGCCATGCGCGGGGTCCCGGCGTAGGCGCCCCCAGCGGCGACACCGCCAGACCGCGGCTGCGGCACGCAGCCACGGTCGCCGCTTCGTCCACCCGCTCCGGCAGCCGCGCGACCATGTGCAGCCCGCCAGGCGCGGCGATCGGCGCGACGGACGGCGCGTGGCGGGCGATCGCGGCCAGCAGGGCGTCGCGGCGGCGGGCATATTCGGTGCGCATGCGGCGGATATGCGGCGCCAGCAGGCCCTGGCGCATGAACTCGGCCAGGATCGCCTGATTGAGCGTGTCGATGCCGCGATCCATCAGGGTCCGCACGCGCACGAACGCGGCGACCAGCGGCGCGGGAACCACGGCAAAGCCCAGCCGCAGCGCCGGCGCCAGCGTCTTGCTGAAGGTGCCGCAATAGATCACGCGTCCGGCGCGATCGAGCGTGGCCAGCGGCGGCAGCGGATGGCCGGTCCAGCGGAACTCGGAGTCGCAGTCGTCCTCCAGGACCCAGGCGTTGGCGCGCCCGGCCCAATCCAGCAGAGCCAGCCGCCGGGCGATCGGCAGCGCGCCGCCGAGCGGCGTGGCATGCGACGGCGCCACCAGTGCCAGCCGCGCGGCGGGTGCGAGCTGGATGCCCGTGGCGACATCGAGCCCCTCGGCGTCACTCGGCACCGGCACCGGCACCGCGCCGGCGGCGAGCAGCGCGCCGCGGCCGGCGATGTAGCCGGGGTCCTCGACCCAGGCGGCATCGCCCGGATCGAGCAGCAATTCGGCCGCGATGCGCAGCGCCTGCTGGGTGCCCGCCGTGACCACGATGTTGGCGGGATCGGCGAGCAGACCGCGCGTCGCCGCGAGATGCGCCGCGATCTGGACGCGCAGCTCGGGCAGGCCCTGCGGCGGCGGGTAGCCGGTCAGGTCGCCGGAGAGGGTCTTCAGGACCCGGGCCGCGCAACGCGCCCAGGCCTGCGTCGGGAACAGATCCGGCGCGGGGATGCCGCCGGCGAGCAGCGTGCCGAGGCCAGTGTCGCGGGATGCCGCGGAGGCAGGCACGGTCGGCCAGGCGCTGGCCACGCTCGGACAGCGAACTGGCGGCGGTGGGCGGCGGCGCGGCCGGGGCGGGGGCGGCATCCGGCAGATCGGGCGCGACGTAGGTGCCGCTGCCGGTGCGGGCGCGGACGTAGCCCTCCGATGCGAGGCGCTCATAGGCCAGGACGACGGTCTGCCGCGCCACACCCAGCTCTTCGGCCAGCGCGCGGGTGGGTGGCAGGCGGGCGCCCGAAGGGAGCGTGCCGGCGAGGATACCCTGCCGCAGCCGGTCGAACACCGCCTGCTGGCGACTTTGGTCTGGTATGAACATCGCCGAACCGCCCATAGCCTCGGTCCAATTGCACCGTAGGCCGCAGGGTCCGCACGAGGCAAGGGGCAGCCGCGATCGGTCCCGCCGCACCAACCGCATCAGCGTGCGCCCAAACCGCGACCGCTGAGGGCCGGATCGCTGCCCCCTGCCGCAGTGGACGGTCGTCGCCCCGAAGGGCGGAAAGCCTGGATCAGAAGCCTTCGCGCTCCAGCCGCTTGCGCTCCAGCTTGCGGGCGCGGCGCACCGCCTCGGCCGCCTCGCGGGCGCGGCGCTCGGACGGCTTCTCGTAATGCCGCCGCAGCTTCATCTCGCGGAAGATTCCTTCCCTCTGCATCTTCTTCTTGAGCGCCTTCAGCGCCTGATCGACATTGTTGTCACGTACCAGTACTTGCACTTGGCCGCCTACTCCTTCTCTGCTGTAGCCGTCCCCGACTATCGGGGACGCGGCCCTATATCACGGGGCGAGGACATTTCGCCAGCCCACCCCGCGGGTCAAGTCCGCGGGCAAGCCTCGGAGGTCATATGGCCATTCTGAAGATAGCGCGCATGGGCCATCCCGTGCTGTTGCAAATGTGTGAACCGGTGGCGAATCCCGGTGCGCCGGAGATCCGCCGGCTGGTCGCCGACATGCTCGAGACGATGGATGACGCGCCAGGGGTCGGCCTGGCCGCGCCGCAGGTGCACGTGCCACTGCGCCTGTTCGTGTTCCGCGTGCCGCAGACGCGCGCGGGCGAGGACGCCAGGCGACACGATCCTCGGCAAATCCGTGCTGATCAATCCCGAGATCGAACTGCTGACCGAGGAACGCGTGCTGCGCTGGGAGGGCTGCCTCTCCATCCCCGGCCTGCGCGCCGCCGTGCCGCGCGCTCCGCGCATCCGCTATCGCGGGGTGGATTGCGACGGCAGCATCGGTGGAACGCGAGGTGTCCGGCTTCCACGCCGGCGTGGTGCAGCACGAGTACCGATCATCTGGACGGCATCCTGTATCCGATGCGCATGAAGGATTTCTCGCTGTTCGGCTTCACCGAGGAACTGGCGCGCGTGGCCGCCGCGCAGCAGGAGGGTCGCTGATGGTTCACACACCCGAACGCAGCCCCGAGCGCGATGCCGCGATCGCCGCGATGCTGCCGCAATGTGCCGTTCGATGGCTGGACACTGCGCGCGCTGCGCGCGGGGCCTTGCCGACATCGAGCGTGCCGGCCGATGAGGCGGAGCTGCTGTTTCCCGGCGGCGCGGCCGACATGATCGAGGCGTTCTGCGACTGGGCCGATCGCCGGATGGAGGCGGAAGCAGCCACGCTCGATCTGGCGGCGATGCGCCTGCACGAACGGGTGCGTGCGGTGATCGCGCTGCGGCTTGCGCAGAACCGCCCGTACAAGGAGGCGATCCGCCGCGCTGTTGCATTGCTGGCGCTGCCGACGCACTGCGCGGCTTGCGGCGGCATGCACGGCGCGCACGGTCGATGCGATCTGGCATGCGGCGGGCGATCGTTCGGCTGATTTCAGCTGGTACACCAAGCGCGCGATCCTCGGCGCGGTCTATGGCGTGACGCTGCTGTACTGGCTGCGCGACAGCAGCGAAGACGATGCGGCGACGCTGGCGTTCCTCGATCGGCGGTTGGCCGGGGTCGGGCGGATCGGTGCATTGCGTCGGCGCGCGGAGCAGACTGTCAGCCGGCTGCGGGCCGCCTGACGCACGCTGTCATTAGTCGGCAATACGTCGAACGCCCCGTCATTGCGAGGCGCGAAGCGACGCGGCAATCTCGCCCCCATTGTGCACGAACGAGATTGCCGCGTCGCTTCGCGCATCGCAGCGGCAGTCGAAACGGGGACTGATCGATGACCGACCGATACGCACGCTACACGCGCCTGCGCTTCGACCGCCCGCATCCGCGCGTGCTGCGCATCACCATGGGGCTGGGTCAGGAGCGGCCTAATCCGGTCGATGCCGTGATGCATCGCGAACTGGGCGACATCTGGCGCGACATCGATGCCGATCCGGAGGTGAATTCCGTCATCATCACCGGCGCCGGCCGCGCGTTCTCCGCCGGCGGCGATTTCGCGATGATCGAGGAGATGATGGCGGACTTCGAGACCCGCGCGCGGGTTTGGAAGGAGGCGCGCGATCTCGTCTACAACATCATCAACTGCTCCAAGCCGGTGGTGAGCGCGATGCGCGGTCCGGCGGTGGGTGCCGGCCTGGTGTGCGGGCTGCTCGCCGATGTGTCGATCGCTACGAAGGATGCGCGCATCATCGACGGCCACACGCGGCTTGGCGTGGCCGCGGGCGATCATTCGGTGATCGTCTGGCCGCTGCTGTGCGGGCTGGCGAAGGCGAAATACTACCTGCTGCTGTGCGATGCGGTGTCCGGCGCGGAAGCTGAACGCATCGGGCTGATCTCGCTTGCGGTGGAGGATGCGCGAGCTGGACGCGAAGGCGGTGGAGATTGCCGTGCGTCTGGCCGAGGGCGCGCAGAGTGCGATCCGCTGGACCAAGTATGCGCTGAACAACTGGCTGCGAATGGCGGGGCCGTCGTTCGATGCCTCGCTGGCGCTGGAGTTCATGGGGTTCAGCGGACCCGAGGCGAAGGAAGGCCTCGCCTCGCACAAGGAAAAGCGGCGGCCGTCTTTTCCGCCGGCCTCGGGTCCTGTAGAACGAGTCGCGGAGCAGAACGGCTCGCGGTCGACACAGGGCCATCGTGTGAGTGGCCGATCAATTCGTGCCGATCAATTCGTATGTCATTGCGTAAGGCGTAGCGACGGTCTGACGTCGTATTCGTCTAGGCAACACCTTCCGGATTGCCAAGCGCACCGCACTGCTGACAGTCTGGGCAACAAATCAGACAGGAGATCAGGCCATGCAACCGATCGTCGCAGTGATCGCGCCGGGCATGATGGGAAGCGCGCGTCGGCCAGCGCCTGGTCGAAAACGGCATCGAGGTGCGCACCGCGCTCGACGGCCGCAGCGAGGCGACCATCGCGCGCGCCAAGGCCGCCGGCATGGTCGGTGCGTCGGACGAGCAGATCGCCGCCTCCGACATCATCCTGTCGATCCTGCCGCCCGGCGACGCGCTGGGCCTGGCCGAGAGGCTGGCGCCCGCACTGCGCGCCGCGGCGAAGAAGCCGATCTTCGTCGACTGCAATGCGCTCAATCCCGGCACCGTGCTGCGCATCGCGCGGGTGATCGAGGAAACCGGCGCCACCTTCGTCGATGGCGGCATCATCGGCGGTCCGCCGAAGCCGGGATCGAAGGGCACCAAGATCTATCTGTCCGGCGCCGCGGCGCCGCGCGTCGCGGAGCTGACCAAATACGGACTGGAGATGCCGATCCAGCCGGGCCCGATCGGCGCGGCCTCGGCGATGAAGATGTCCTATGCCGGCATCACCAAGGGCTTCACCGCGCTGGGCGCGGCGATGATGCTGGCGGCGACGCCGTGCCGGCACAGCGGACGACCTGCGCGCGGAACTGTCCGCCAGCCAGCCGGCGCTTGTTCGGCTGGCTGACGCGGCAGATGCCGAACATGTATTCGAAGGCCTATCGCTGGGTCGCGGAAATGGAAGAGATCGCCCAGTTCGTCGGCGAGGACCCGGCGGCGCGGCAAATTCTACGAAGGCGCGGCGCGGCTCTATGAACGCATCGCCGCCGACTTCGACGGCGACCGCAAGGAAACCGCCGCGCTGGACGCGTTCTGCAAGCCGAAGAGCTGACTGCGATGCAGCAGGGCATCCACCGCTACCCGCCGATGGAGCGGGTGATCTACGGCATGCCGCTGGCCGAGGCGCTGGCCGAGGAGATCGAGCGGATCGGCGCCAACGCGGTCTATGTGCTGGCCAGCGGCACGCTGGCGCGGCAGACCGACGTGGTCGACCGCGTGCGCGGCGTACTGGGCAACAAGCTGGCCGGCGTGTGCGCGAAGATCGGCGCGCACACGCCGCGCATCGACGTGGTGGCGGCGGCGAATGCCGCGCGCGAGGCGGGCGCGGACGCGCTGCTGACGGTCGGCGGCGGGTCGGTGACCGATGCCGCGAAGATGGTCGGGCTGTGCCTGGGCAACGATGTGACCGAGCCGGACCAGCTCGACTGCGTTCCGCGCCGCGATCCAACGCCGACGGCCGCACCGAGCGGCCGCCGGTGAAGCCGCCCGGCGTGCGCTCGATCGCGGTGCCCACCACGCTGTCGGCCGGCGAGTTCACCTGGTTCGCCGGCTGCACCGACACGGTGCGGCAGGTGAAGGAAAGCTATCGGCCACGCGCTGATGATGCCGCGCAGCGTGATCCTGGATCCGGCGGCCACCGTCCACACGCCGGAATGGCTGTTCCTGTCCACCGGCATCCGCGCCGTCGATCACGCGGTGGAGGACATCTGCTCGATCAATCCCGCAGCCGCTGTCCGACGGCACCTCGATCCACGCGCTGCGCCTGCTCGGCCGCGGACTGCGCGCGGTGAAGGCGGATCCCGGCAATCTGGAGGCGCGGCTCGACTGCCAGCTCGGCGCCTGGATGTCGATCATGGGATCGCAGAACGGCGTGACCAAGGGGGCAAGCCATGGCATCGGCCATGTGCTGGGTGGCACCGCCGGCGTGCCGCACGGCTACACCTCGTGCGTGATGCTGCCGCCCGTGCTGCGCTTCAACGAACCGGTGAACGCCGAACGCCAGGCATGGGTCAGCGACGCGCTTGGCTCGCCCGGCGGCAGAAGGCCGGCGACGTGGTCGCGGAACTGGTCGCCAGCCTCGGTCTGCCCGGCACCTTGCGCGACGTCGGCGTGAAGCGCGGAGCAACTGGACCGGATCGCCGAGGAATCGATGCACGACCGCTGGGTGCACACCAATCCGCGCAAGATCGACGGGCCGCCGGATGTTCGCGCGCTGCTCGACGCGGCGTGGTGAAACCAGCGTGCGGGCCGGTTAGTCCGCGGTCAGGTCCCGCAACAACGTGACGAGTTCCTCGCGGCGGAACGGCTTCCGCAGGACCGAAACATCCTCGTTTTCGTGGAACTTCGCCACGCCTTCGGCCAGACGAAGATAGGAGTTGCTGAAACCCGACGTAAGGACAATCTTAACCGGTATGCCGGTCAACAGAATTTCGTTCAGCACGTCGATGCCATCCTTCTCTGGCATGATCATGTCCAGCATGAGCACATCGGGCCTGAAGGCGATGAAAACTTCGGTGGCCTGCGACGAGCTGTTGAGCGTCCTGGCATTCAGCCCAAGTTGCCGAGCGATCAGCTCCACGACCTTGGTAATGCCGGTCTGATCGTCGATCACCAGTAGCTTCTTTGCCATGGAATGCTATTCCCCATCAAGGCCGCTCCCGGTTACGCAGCCGCGTCGGCCGGTACCACGCAAAGGTATCTTTAGACCTAATTTGCCAAATTACAGCCAGAAATTCCTAAACACTAGCCTTTCGGCCGACAACTCGGCAGTCTTGCACGCATTTTTCGTCTGTCTGTGCTGTGACTGATTTGTCTCGCGAATAGTGAAGACGCCGGATACAGGCCAGAAAATCGAGCTGACTCGCCAAGAACGGAATTTGGCACAGAGTCTCACGTATAGAGATTAATGACCGTATGAGTCGATGAAATGAAGTCGTCACCATTAATACTAGTGACGAAATTATGCCTTCGTTAGCTATGCGCGCGCCTTGCATACCTATGCAACGGCATTGCTCAGCTAATCTTTACCGGTCGTGGCGTCTCCTGCGGGCATACGCAACAACGCCACCGGGTCAGCCAATGTCGTCAAGTCAGATCGCGCCCGTCTCCTGCCCCGATGCGGACCGACTCTGGCCGCCGGTGATCGATGCGATTCGCGATTATGCATTGATGCTGCTCGACCCCGTCGGTCGCATCCTGTCGTGGAACCGGGGCGCGGAACTGATCAAGGGCTATCAGGCCGCCGAGATCATCGGCCGGCACTTTTCCTGCCTGTACCCACCGGAGGATATCGCCTCCGGCAAGCCGGAGCGCGATCTGAACACCGCGGCGAGGGTCGGACGCGTGGAGGATGTCGGCGAGCGAGTGCGCAAGGATGGCTCCCGATTCCTTGCCGACGTGGTGATCACCGCGATCCCCGGCCCTGACGGCAGTCTGCTAGGTTTCGGGAAGATTACCCGCGACATCACCAAACGGCTGGCGGCGGAAGCCCTGATCAAGGCCAGCGAGACAAAACTGCGAAGCCTGATCAATACGGTGCTGGACACAGTTGTGGACGGTCTGATCACGATCGATCGAAAGGCACCATCCAATCGTACAACAAGGCCTGCATCAGCCTGTTCGGCTATGCGCCCGACGATGTGCTGGGCCACAACGTGCACATGCTGATGCCGGAACCGTATCACGAGCGAGATACGCACGCGGCCGATCTGGAAACCGCGGTGCCGAAGATTATCGGCATTGGCCGGGAAGTAATGGGGCGTCGCAACGACGGCACGACGTTCCCGATGGAACTGGCGATTGGCGAATCAGTGGAAGGCGGCAATCACGCCTTTGTCGGCATCATCCGCGACCTGACTGAGCGGCGCGAGGCGGAGAAGCAACGCGACCAGTTGCGTCAGGCGCAGAAGATGGAAGCGGTCGGCCAGCTCACCGGGGGCCTGGCGCATGATTTCAACAACCTTCTGGCGATCATCATCGGCAATCTTGATCTGCTGCGCGAGCTTCGTCAGGACGATCCGGTAACCGACGAACTGGTGCGCGACGCTCTGGAATCTGCCTTGCGCGGCGCGGACCTGACGCGGCGTCTGCTGGCATTCGCCCGGCGTCAGCCCTTGCAGCCGGAACGCGCCGACATCAACGAGCTGATCGGCAGCATCGTGAAACTGCTGACGCGGACATTGGGCGAGAACGTCGCCATCGAACTGGCGTTGGCTCCCAACATCTGGCCTGTGCAGATCGACCGCGCGCAATTCGAGGCTGTGATCGCCAATCTTGCCACCAACGCACGCGATGCCATGCCGCGCGGCGGAGCCCTGCTGATCGACACGCGCAACGGCTATCTCGATGACGCCTATGCCGCGGCGCATAGCGATGTGACTCCCGGCGATTACGTCGTGGTCGAGGTCAGCGATTCCGGTTGCGGCATGCCGCCTGACATGGTCACGCGCATCTTCGAGCCGTTCTTCACCACAAAGGACAGGGCAAGGGCACTGGCCTGGGTCTGTCCATGGTGTTCGGCTTCATCAAGCAATCGGGCGGCCACATCACGGTGAACAGCGAACTCGGCAAGGGCACGAAGTTCCGGCTGTATTTGCCGCGGATCGCGTCGACGTCCGATGCAGCGGACGAGCGGTTGGATGAGCCCGTCACCCGTGGCGGCAACGAGACGATCCTGGTGGTAGAGGACAATCCTGGTCTGCGCCGGATTGTCGTCCGGCAACTAAGCGAGGCCGGATACCAGGTCCTGGAGGCCTCGGACGCCTCGTCGGCGATGGCTATTATCGAGACGCGCACGCCGATCCATTTGCTGCTTACGGATATTGTCATGCCAGGTGAGATGGACGGCCGCGACCTGTTGCGCGCCGCCGTGGCCCGGCGGCCTTCGATCAGGACATTGTTGACGTCGGGGTTCCCTGACGCCCGCCTCGGCGGCCCCGCCTCGCAAGCACCGGGAAGTCGCCTCCTGAGCAAGCCATACCGCAAGGAAGAGTTGCGGCGAACGGTGCGCGAAGTGCTGGACGATCCACCGCCGGGTGCTGTGTCCATCGCCAGATAGGCACCGCCCCACAGCCGTGATAATCGAGCGCCTCGCAGCGTGACAGGAGGCGGATCTCATGAGCGATGGCGGTACGGTGCGGATTCTCGGCATTGCCGGCAGTCTGCGACGCGGCTCGTTCAATGCAGCCACGCTGCGAACTGCGCAGGAGCTGGCGCCCGCCGGCATGACGATCGAGAGCTTCGATATCGCGCCAATTCCATTGTACAACGAGGACGTGCGCCAGCAGGGATTTCCCGCGCCGGTCGAGGATCTGCGCACGCGCATCAAGGCGGCTGACGGGTTGCTGATCGTGACGCCGGAATACAATTACTCGATCCCCGGCGTGCTGAAGAATGCGATCGACTGGGCGTCACGGCCCCCTGAACAGCCATTCGACGGCAAGCCGATCGGCCTGATGGGCGCCAGCGCTGGCGTGTTGGGTACCGGGCGCGCGCAGTATCATCTGCGGCAGTGCTTCGTGTTCCTCAATGGCCTGGTGATGAACCGGCCGGAGGTGATGATCCCGGCGGCGCAGAACAAGTTCGACGCGAGCGGCAAGCTGACGGATCAGGCGACGCGCGATTTCATCACCGCGCATCTGACCGCGTTCAAGGCTTGGGTGTTGCGGATGAAGTGACAGTAGGTGCGGATCTAACGCGCGGCTTTGTGGTACTCGCGGTTCGGCATCATGTCGGTGGCCGAGGCCATGCGGTTCGATAGGTTGAAGAACGCAATGGTCTCGGAGAGATCGAAGATGTCCTGGCTGGACAGGCCGACGTCGCGCAGCGTGCTGCGATCCGCGTCATCGATCAGCCAGGGCGTTGTGGTGAGCTTCCACGTGTAGTCCAGCATCGCGCGCTGGCGCGGATCGAGCTTCGCGACGCGATAGTTCAAAGCCATCATCTCGCCGAGTTCCGCATCGCCCGACAGTGCGCGTACCGCGGCACCATGCGCGACCAGGCAATAGTAGCAGCGGTTGGCCGATGACACGACGACGGCGACCATCTCGCGTTCCAGTTTCGACAGCCCGGAGGCCGCGAGCATGATCTCGTTATACATCGCCATGAAGTTGCGCAGCCTGCGCGGGTTCAGGCTGTAGGCACTGAACACATTCGGCACGAAGCCAAGCTTGTCGACGCATTTCTGCCAGATGATTTTCAGGTCGCTCGTCCAGCGTGGCCGGATCGGGAACGCCCAGCTTGGAGATGTGGTCAGGCTGCGGCATGGCTGTTGGATCCTTTACAGGAACGGTCCGATTTACACCTGCCTTCCCTTGCGGGCTTGAGCCGCCAAGCGGATCAAGGTTGGGATGGCGGAGCAAATCGGGGCGACGTCATTCCAGCACTTCCTGGTTGATCACGTTGTCGCGGTTCGGCTGACCATCGAGCACGCTCAGGATGTTCTCGGCCGTCACCACCGCCATGCCGGCAACCGACTCCGTCGTGACTCCCGCCATGTGCGGCGACGTGATCACCTGTGTCGAGCTGCAACAGCGTGTTGTTGACCGGCGTCGGCTCCATGTCGAACACATCGAGACCCGCACCGGCGAGATGCCCGGACGTCAGCGCGCCATGCAATGCCGGTTCATCGATAATTCCGCCGCGCGCCGTGTTGACGATGAATGCGCCGCGCTTCATGCGAGCCAGGCGTGCGGCATTGAACATGCCCCACGGTCTCCGGGATTCTTCGGGCAGTGCACCGACACGAAATCCGCGCGCGGCAATGCAGCATCCAGATCCGTCACCCGTTCGCAGCCCGCCGCGGTGATCTTCTCCGCCGGCACATACGGATCGTAGATCAGCACGTTCATGTCGAAGCCCTGGCAACGCCGCGCGGACCGCGTGCCGATGCGGCCGAAACCGACGATCAGCACAGTCTTGCCGGACAGCTCCATCGGCAGCCCGCTGTGACGGTCGGCCCAGGTGCCCTTGCGCACCATCGCATCCAGCGCCGGCGTCCGCTTCGCGAGCGCCATCATCAGATGGAACGCATGCTCGGCCACCGAGGTCGAATTGGCGCTGCCGGCGACCATCAGCGGCACGTGCCGCGCGGTCAGCGCCGGCACCTCCACCGCGTCGTAGCCCACGCCGATGCGCGCGACGACCTGCATCGCAGGCGACGCATCCATCTCGGTCTGCTTGTATGGCGTACCGGACAGCGCGATGCCGGCAGCGTCCGACAAGCATCGGCAGCAACTCCGCCTGCTTGATGCCGGCGGGATAGATCACCACCTCGATGTCGTCGCGGCGGCGCATCACATCGACGCCTTCCTTGCCCATCGTGTGCGGCAGCAGGACCTTCTTGCGGTTCGAAGCCATCGTGATGTGTGTCCTCAGAGTTTGCGTTGCAGGTTGGCGACGTAGGTGCGGTTATGCGTCGGCGCCAGCATCACCTCGCTCATCACCACATGCTTCGGCAGGCAGGCGATGTAGCGGATCAGGTCGCCGCAATCCTCCGACTGCACCATGCGCGCGCGCTCTTCCGCACCCACCGGATTGGGACGCTTGTCGAGGATCGGCGTCGCAACCTCGCCGGGCAGGAACACGGTGGAGCGGATGCCGTTGACGCATTCCTCCATGTTGATGGTGTGGCTCATCGCCACCACGCCATGCTTCGCCGCGCCATAGATCGGCCCCGAGAAGCCGCCAATGAAGCGGCCGGCCATCGAGGCGGTGTGGATCAGCACGCCATCCTTCTGCGCGCGCATGAACGGCAGCGCCACGGTGACGCAATACAGCGCCTGCGACAGATTGCCGTGCACCATTTCGTCGATGCCCTCCGGCGTGAGTTTGTCCCAATGCCGATCGCGAATGTTGATGCCGGCGTTGTTCACCAGGATGTCGAGCCGGCCCAGCGTGTCCTTGATGAATTCGCCGATCTTCTGCACCTGCTTCGAATTCGTCAGATCGGCCGGCTGCACATACGCCGTGCCGCCTTGCTGATGGATGCGCGCTGCCACGCCCTCCAACGGTTCGCGGCGTCGTCCGGTAAGAACGGTGGTGGCGCCCTTCCTCGGCCAGGGCCAGCGCGGCGGCTTCTCCTATGCCGCTTCCCGCGCCGGTGATCCAGGCAATCTTACCCGCGAGCCTCGGCATGAATATTTCCTCCGTGTTGCGAACTTGCGTGGGCGCCATTGAACGTGTTTGCCTGTGGCGGGGCAAGGGAGGAGCGCCGCGATGGCAACGGTACCTGAGCGATGCCGGCGAAATAACAGTCGCCGCGACAAACGGGATTATGGCTGTCGGCCGGGGACGCTGCGCAGCGCAACCGGTTGGACGCTGAAACCGGAGGGCATGTGCCAGGCCGAACTCTGCGTGCCATTGCCGGCAACCGCCGTGCAGCGGCGATCGCGTCGACGTGGCGGCGTTCTGGCAATTGCTCGATCGGCCGGTGGTGCGTGACACTGTCGGCGAAACCTGGGTGCTCGGCGCGGGCGCTGATGAACGCAACAACGCGCTCGGCCGGGTTGATCGCGCCGGATTTCACGCTGCCTGATCTTGCCGGCGTGCCGCACACGTCTGTCCGCTTTGCGCGGGAACAAGGTCTTCCTCAGTACCTGGGCCTCCTGGTGAGGCTGTCGCTTTGACTTGCCCGTGTGGCAGCAACTGTTCGACAGCCTGAAGTCCGAAAAATTCATGATCGTGGCAGTGGCGGAGGAAAGCCGCGGTGCGGAGCATGCGCGGCAGTGGATCGAGCAGGCTGACGCGAAGTACTGGTGCCTGATCGATGAGGATCATCGCGTCGCCGATCTGTACGGCATGGTCAACGTGCCGCAGGCGGTGTGGATCGATGAGACGGGGCGCATCGTGCGGCCGCCGGAAACCGCGGGCTCAACCGATCATTTTCGGCTGATGGACCGCACCACGCGCACGCTCGCGCCCGAGCATCAGGCGGCCCGACAGGATGCGCGCACGGCGTATCTGGATGCGGTGCGCGAGTGGGTGCTGACCGGCCGGTATCGCGCTGCCGAGTGACGCGGCTCGCCGGATGTTGCCGCGCATCACGCCAGAGATCGCGCTCGCACAGGCGCATTTTCGCCTGGGCGTTTGGCTGCGCCGGCATGGCAAGACCGGCGAGGGCGACGCGCATCTGGCGGAAGCCAGCCGGCTGCATCCGGACTCATGGAACATCTGGCGCCAGGCCGCCGATCTGGACGAGGTCGGCAAGGCAAGCGGCGAAGCGTTCTGGCTGCGCGTGCAGGCGCTGGGCGACCGGCCGTACTATCCGCCGCCAGAACTGCCGCATTCCGACACCTGATCCCGGGAGCCAACATCAATGGCAACCACCGATTCCGCGTTCGCCGGTTCGATTCCCGCGCTGTACGATCGGCACCTCGGGCCAGTCATGTTCGAGCCCTATGCAACGGACCTGGTTCGCCGACTGCCAAAGCTCGGCGATGGCGCGATCCTGGAAATTGCCGCCGGCACCGGCATTGTCACGCAGCAGCTGGCGGCCGCATTGCCGGCGGCGGTTCGCATCGTCGCCACCGATCTCAACCAGCCGATGCTGGACCATGCGGCGAGCAAGCCCGGCATGACGCGCGTGACGTTCCGCCAGGCCAATGCGCTCGCATTGCCGTTCATGGCCGCGATGAGTTCGATGTCGTCGTGTGCCAGTTCGGCGTGATGTTCTTTCCCGACCGCGTAGCGGCCTACCGGGAGGCGCTCCGCGTGCTGAAGCCGGGCGGACAGTTCGTGTTGAACGTCTGGGATACGCTTCCGCTAAATCCGCTCGCTGAAGTTGCCAGCGATGCAGTGGCGGCCCGCTTCCCACGCGATCCACCGCAATTCCTCGTTCGCGTGCCTTACACATATAACGATGCCGCCGTGATACGTGCCGATCTGGCGGCGGCCGGATTTGCCAGCATCGCAATCGAGACGGTCGCCTTGACCGGCCGCGCCGCGTCGCATCGCGATCCCGCGATCGGCTTCTGCCAAGGTTCGCCAATGCGCAACGAGATCGAGGCGCGTGATCCCAACGGATTGCAGGCGGCCACCGATGCCGCAGCCGATGCGCTGGCCGCACGCTTTGGCACCGGCGCCATCGACGGCACCGATGCAGGCGAAAGTCATAACTGCATCGGCCTGACGTCGCCTATTTGCAGGGGAAGCGTTCGGCCAGGAAGTGCAGCAGTCCATCCACTGCTCCCTGCGTCCTATGCTCCGGCAATGCGCGCACCCAATTGACGAACTCGGCCAGCGTTGCGGTGCGGGTCGGCGCCGGGCTGGGGAAGCAGAACGGCTTCTTGTCGCCGGCGTGACGCAGCTCGACGTCAACGGCGCCCTGCGCGAAGCCGTGGCAGTAGTTGATCTTGGCGTCGCCCTGCGGATCCTTCGGATTGGCGCCGCACAGATCGGCGAGATCGCCCGCCGTGCGCACATGGATGTCCAGGGCGCGCTGCGCCTGTGCCGGCAGCGCGAAGCAGGATGGCAGCGAGGGCGACGATCGGGGCGACGGATTTCATGCATTCTCTCCTGGCGGCAAGGGTGTGCCGATTGAAGCCGACCCGGCGCCGTCGCGCCAGCGCTGCCAGCCGGCGGCGCGCAGCTCGCAGGCTGGGCAGGTGCCGCAGCCGTAGCCCCAGTCGTGGCGATGCGTGCGGTCGCCGAGATAGCAGCTATGGGTTTCGCGTCCGGATCAGTTCCACCAGCGCGTCGCCGCCGAGCGCGTGCGGCCAGCGCCCAGGTGGCGGCCTTGTCGCGCCACATCAGCGGCGTCTCCAGCACGAAGCGGCGCTGCATGCCGAGGTTGAGCGCGAGCTGCATCGCCTTGATCGTGTCGTCGCGGCAGTCGGGATAGCCGGAGTAGTCGGTCTCGCACATGCCCGCGACGATGCGACGCAGGCCGCGGCGATACGCCAGCGCGCCGGCGCAGGTGAAGAACAGCAGGTTTCGCCCGGGGACGAAGGTGTTGGGCAGGCCCTCCGCGGTCATCGCGATCGCGGTGTCGCTGGTCAGCGCGGTGGAACCCAGCGCGGCTAGGGTCGTCGGACAGATCGACCATGTGGTCGGGGCCGAGCCGGCCGGGCCACAGCGGCGGCCAACGCGTCGCGGACCGGCGCGCGGCACTCCAGCTCCACCGCGTGCCGCTGGCCGTAGGCAAAGCCGACGGTCTCGACATGCGGGTAGCGGTGCCAGCGCCCAGGCCAGGCACGTCGTGCTGTCCTGCCCGCCGGAGAACAGCACCAAGGCGTGGTCAGGATTTTCCGGCGTTGTCGGCATGGGCGTTCGGGGTTTTGGTTTGGTCCAAGGCAGGTCATACGATCCGGCACGATGGCTAGAAAGCCATCAGCTCGATGCGCGGCAGGAAATCCTGCGAGCGGTTCCAGTCGGGTTTCGCGTGCTTTTCCATGAGGCCTGTAACGAGCAGACATCTGGTTGCCCCGTCGTCCACCAGCGCAATGCTACCGAACAGGGTCACGCTGCGATAGGCCAAGTGGTCATGCTCCAGAAGCCTCCAGCAGATGCGACAGGGACATCGCCAGGTCGGTCCGGCGCGCGATGGGCACGTCATCACAATTTCCTTGCGATCACCGAGGACGGATGCTGCGCGACGGAGTGGTCTGTCCGGAAGCCTGAACTCCCGGTATGTCGGCAGACCATTCGGGCACAGTCGGGCAGACCTGCGGCCGCATGCACTCGCAACGCCGCCCCGCACACCATATGCTCCCGCCATGGACCTCGATTTCACCGAAGACGAAATCCGCCGGTACTCCCGCCACATTCTGCTGCAGGACGTCGGCGGCATCGGCCAGGCAAAGCTCAAGGCCGCGCGGGTGCTGGTGATCGGCGCCGGCGGGCTGGGCTCGCCGCTGGCGCTGTATCTGGCGGCCGCCGGGGTCGGCACGATCGGCATCGTCGACCATGACCACGTGGAACTGTCGAACCTGCAACGCCAGATCGCCCACACCACCGACCGGATCGGCGCTCCGAAGGCAGACTCCGCGGCACAGGCAGCCCACGCGATCAACCCGGCGGTGCGGATCGAGCCGCTCAGCGTGCGCCTCGACGCCGACAACGCAGCCGAGTTGATTGCCCGCTATGACGTCATCTGCGACGGCACCGACAATTTCGCCACGCGCTTCCTGGTGGCCGATGCGTGCGTGCTGGGCCGGCGCACCTTGGTGTCCGCCGCCGTGCTGCGCTTCGAAGGGCAGCTTTCGGTGTTCAAGCCACACGTTGCACGGGGGCGGCCCGTGCTACCGGTGCCTGTATCCCGAACCGCCGCCGCCGGGCGCGGTGCCGACATGCAGCGAGGCCGGCGTGCTGGGCGCGGTCACCGGCGTCATGGGCACCCTCCAGGCGACCGAAGTGCTGAAGGAGATCCTCCGCATCGGCGAGAGCCTGTCCGGCAAGCTGCTGATCTGGGACGCACTGGCGACACGTTTCCGTACCGTGCGGCTGCGCCAGGACCCGCATTGCGCGCTGTGCAGTCCGGAGGCGACGATCAAGGACCTGTCGCAGCACCGCGATGCCGCGGTCCCGGCCTGTGCCAGCTGAACCGCTTGGCATCCTGCTGCTGTCCGGTGCGCATGACCGCGCGCATTACGCGTTCGTGGTTGCGTCCGGCGCGGCGGCGCTTGGCCGTCAGGTGGTTCTCTTCGCCACCAATGCCGGCTGCCATGCATTGCTGGCGGACTGGGCAGGTCTCACGGATGCCGGCCGCGACGCCCGCGCGCGCGCAGCCGGCGTAGCGGGACTGGACGAGCTGCGCGAGGCGACGCGCGAGATGGGCGCGCGGCTGATCGCGTGCGAGGCCGGACTGCGGGTCGAAGGACTGGACGCGGCGGGTCTTATGCCGGGTGTTGAGGTGGCCGGCATCGCGACGTTCCTCGAGGCTGTCGGCAACGGGCAGATCGTTTCCATATAACTCGGGCGCGCCAACCAAGTCGGGCCAATGCGATCAGGGGTATCGCAAGTCGGACAGGGAGTTTCATCAACTGCACACAGAGTTTCACGGAGAATGTTCAGGCCTGCGCGCAACGCGCTTCGACCAGCCAGTTGCACCATGCGCCATGCAGACATCGTCTCTGGAAAACCTGTGTGCGACTTGCTTGCGATGCCACCCTCCCCGTTGATCCAACTGCATTGGCGCGCACAACGCCGAAGTCCATCAACCGCCAGCCTTGCCTGACCGGATTGGCGGGGCCTACGCTGCCAGGCAATGGTGCCATGAGCGCCTTGAACGGCTTCTCCCCCTGACGCGCGTCAGGGATGGCAGTTGCAAGAGGAGGCTTCGCTATGTCTGGTGGCAGTCCCGGCACCTCGTCAACACGGATCGAACAACTGGCGCCCGAGTTGGAGAAGATCGTCGCCGTCTCGGAGCCGATCCATCACTTGGCCGACGGGTTCGGCGGCTCGCACGGCCCGGCTGAAGGACCGGTCTGGTGGCAGGAAGGCGGCTACCTGCTGTTCAGCGACATCCACAACAACAAGCGCATGAAATATGTGCCTGGCGTGGGCGTCTCGCTGTTCCAGGAACCGACGAACCGGGCCAATGGGCTGACCCGGGACCTTCAGGGCAGGCTGCTCGCCTGTGAGCACGACAGCAGGCGCGTCACGCGGCAGGAGCTCGATGGCAGCATCACGGTGATCGCCAACAGCTTTCAGGGGCGGCAGCTCAACCGGCCCAATGATGTGGTGGTGAAGTCCGACGGCTGCATCTACTTCACCGACCCGTGGACCAGTCCCGCGCCGCCCCAGCAATGGGACCTGACGTTCTCCGGCGTTTACCGCGTGACGCCCGATCTCGGCACGATGACGCTGCTGATCGGCGACTTCGTGGTGCCCAACGGACTGGCGTTCTCACCCGATGAACAGGTGCTCTACATCAACGACTCGCGCCGCGGTCACATCAGGGCGTTCGACCTGATGCCGAACGGGACGCTCGCGAAGCAGACCGACCGCGTGTTTGCCGACCTGCGCGGCATTGAGCCCGGTGTGCCCGACGGCATGAAGGTGGATTCGGCAGGCAATGTGTACTGCGGCGGCGCCGGCGGGATCTGGATCATGGATGCCAAGGGCAAGAAGCTAGGACGCATCGTGCATGGCGCTTCTGCCACCACCAACGTCGGTTTCGGTGGCGATGACTGGAAGACACTGTACTTCACCAGCCGGAATCACCTGGGCGCGGTCGGCGTGAAGATACCCGGCATTCCGGTGCCGGCTGCAAAGAGGTAGCAGTCGTTCTCGCCTCGCTGGACCGTCTGCATTGCAACCAGACGAGCGATTCTCAGCGGCATGACGGCGTGGCCGCTGCGGCCTTCCAGCAATTGACAGGCGAGCCGACGCTGGCGAGTTTCGGCCAAGCCCATCGTTATCATTCGTAAGGCTCCCCGTTCGATCGCATAACTCGCGTCAATGGTACCGACGCAGAATCAGGCTCATCGGCCAGTCACGATTGTGCTCCTCCACCAGCACGCTCACCGTCGTCCGTTCCTCCCACGCTTCGCGCACCAGCACCTCGATGGCGTGCTCGCGTCCGCGGAACCGATGCTCGTGCCCCGCTTCGGTCAGGATCACAAACCCGCAGAAGTCGCCGAAGCGATCGTAGTGTATGGCCACCACTTTTCCGGTGTACTCGTGTTCCTTGACCGGCGGGAACGGCGGTGGCGGCTCGTGATGCACTGGGTGTTTGCCGGGCACGTTGCCGACCTGCGATGGTGGGATTGCGCCGGGGTCCTGTCCGAGGCTCAGCACGAGGCCCTCCGTCAACATAAGATACCGCTGAAGCACGGGCAGCCAGCGGTTGTTTGGCGGAGTGACTCCGATGCGCCATTTCAACCACGCCAGCAGCCGCTCCTGCGGATAGAGCAGCTCCTGTCCGGGCGTCACGGTGACGGTATATTGGAATGCACCCAGGACCTGACGCCAGGAGAATGTCGTCCCCTTCCCGATGCTCTCGGCGACACGGGTCGCAACTTCGATAACCGGTGGCGGCGGTTCGGATCGAACCGTGGCGCTCACCAGCGTGAGCTGGCGCACGGCGATCGAGTAGGCGTCACGCTGTTTGACCGCCGGCGGCAGATCCACCGCCAGCAACCCTGCATATCGTCCCAGACCTTGCGGGATCGGAACCAGCGTCACGTCCCCGACGGGACACTGGATCGTGTGTACATCGATCGCGCTCAGGAGGTGCTTTACGTACATTTTGTCTGCCAGCGCGATGATCTCGGCTGCGGCGACGGCGGGCAGATAAATGGTGCCGATACCGCCCCGGGGTGTTTTGCCCCAGGTGATCATCAGTTCGTCCGCAGGCTGCGTGGCAGCCGACGCCTTGATCTCGAACGGGTGCGCGATCATGGCTGAACCCCTAGCCAGGCGATGTTTCGTTGCGCGAGCTTGTCGGTCGTGGCCGTGGTCGCGCCGTTCGGTATGGGCGTATCATCGAAACGGATCTCTGCGATCAGGCACTGGTGCGGAGCGGCAGCCACCACGCCGTTGAGCGACTCGGTCCCGCTCCATGGCCCATCCCATTGCGACTGCAGGAACGGCGGCGTCGGGATCAGGAACGGCGTCGTCTGGTTCACATCGAGCCAACAACCGAAATACGTATCGACTTCCGTGCCGGGCACGGTCGTGATCATCACCGCGTTCGGCGGGTCCGTTTGCGTCTTCATGTCGGCGGGCGATGTCAGATTGACCCGGTCGGTCGCAAAACAGGGCACTGTGATGTACTCGGAGCCGAAACCAAGGAAGCCCTCTTGAACACCCAGCAAGGCGATCTTGTGTCCGGGTGTGCCGTTCGGTACCCCATCGATAAGTACCCGCGCCTGTGCCGACGTCGGTAAAGTTCGAGACTGTGCTCGCGGCACTGAACAGGCGAAAGAAAACCCGGACGGGGCCGACCGTGGTGGTGATGCCGGACTTGAGCCTGACGCGCGCCACAGCGAAGTTGAAGGCAGGGACAAACGATTCGTCGTTCGGAAAGAACACGATCGCCGACCCTTCCTCGTCCTGCGTCAGTGCGTTGTCGAACGTGTCGCCATTGGTGATCTGGCTGGGATTGTTGAGATTGTTAAGGACCTGACGGATGTAGGGGATGGCGCCACTGGCGTCCGTCGGGTTTGGTACGCTGAACATCTGGTGCGGCTGATCGGACGCGACGGTGAAAATCCGCAGGTCGAAACTGAGCCACGTCGGATAGGATGTCGGATTTGCCGGGTTCAGGTTGAACAGATACGGATCCTCGCCTTTCGCCAGTTCGATATTCGCCTGGCAGCTCACCGGCACAGCGGTCGTCGTAATGTTGTTGTTCGAGTCGATACCGGTCGGGACTTGCACCGTCAGGTTGGCAGTCAACGTCACGATCGCGACCTGATGCGCGTTGAGCGCGTTCAAGGCGTTCTGGTTGGGAAAGGAAATGGTGAACGGGTACAGGAATGTCTGGAAGTTCAGGTTGAGCGTATCATCGATCGCCAGCACCGGCGGTGGGCCGAACGTATTCACCACAGGCAGATTGCCCGAGATCGTCGCGACCTGGGTGGCCGTCAGGCCGGGATTTAAAGCCGGGTTAAACGTGGCGGCGACCGTTGGCAGGGGACTGGGATTTGCGTTGGACAGATTTGGCGGCGAGTTGAAACCCAGTGCGGAGTTGGGGAAACCGTTGACCGCCAGCCAGAACGCCGATCCCCATGTCGGGTTCTGCGTCACTTCGTCCTGCCCGAACGTGGACTTGTCGAAGTTGAACGACATGTTCATCGCGGTGACGTACATGCTCTGGCTCACTGTCGAGCCAGTAGCTGGCGTCACGTCGCCATACACCACATTGGAAGTCTCGCCTGTGCCGGGCTGCGGGCCGCCGCAAGCCGTGCTCGCGTCCTGTAAAGCAAGCGTACCCGGGGACACCGAGTAGGTCAGGGTGCCCGCGCCTGACGTGAACGTACACGGCGCAAGGCCACCGGGTCCGACAATGTCGAGTTGGAAGCCATAGATCGGATACGTGGCGCCCGTCGGGAATGTAAACGACGTGTTGGAAACATTGCCGCTGGGATCCGTGACGCTGAATGCCGCGCTGGTGACATTGCCGCTGGTATCAGTCGTAAGCTGAATTTGCATGACCGAGCCAGCCAGAATTTGGTTCGACGGCGCAGGGCCGAACGACTGGACCTGAAAGTCCTTGGATAGTACCCGGCAGCCATGGCGTCGTGTTCGGAGGATTTGGTGTGTACCCTGGCGGCCAAAGTTGGCCGGGTGCATAACTCGTCGCCCCGACTGCCCAGTACTGGATCTCCCAGCCAAGCTGGTTGTTCAGCGGCCCACCAACATAAATTATATACTGAAACCAATTGATGGACTGGTTCTGGCTCGTCGATCCCGGTTGAGGATACGAATTCAACTGCACCGAGAATCCGGTGTTCCCCACAGTCACCATATCTTCCGTGACATTCAGGGTTACACTCAGGTTCTGCAGGTTCTGACAACTGTCAACGAGAATCGCGTTGTTGCTGCTGCTCAGGAAACTCATGGTTGATCGTCCCCCCTACGCAATGCAGTCGTGACATGTGCACGGGACTGACTTCGTCGGGCCTGCCAGTCCTCTGGCGACAGCGCAGATCTTCAACGCGGCGCAGATGATGGCTCCACCACATCCGCGGACGTTGCCTTGGGCGAGCGTGAGTTGAATTCTACGTCTCTAACGTTGCCTTTTCAACATACAATTGCATGAAACAATTGCATGTCCGGCTGCGAGCGAGTTGGCTCGCTCGACACCACGCGAATGAATGGTCCTGGCTCTGTGGAATTGTCGAGCGGCGGGTTTCGAGCAGCACGCTTTGTCCGCTTTCCCATGCTGTCCTGACGTTAGTCCAGCGAACTGCCGCCAATCACCCTACCCGCCGCCCCTGCCCCACCCAGTACCGCTCCCGCAACATCCGACGCAGCACCTTGCCGGTCGCGTTGCGCGGCAGCGACTCCACGAAATCCACCGACTTCGGCACCTTGAACCCGCCGATCCGTTCGCGCGCCCACGCGATCACCGATGCCTCGTTCGCCACCGCGCCACGCTTCGGCACGATGATCGCCTTCACCGCTTCCCCCATCGCTCATCCGGCACACCGATCACCGCCACCTCGGCCACATCCGGATGGCCATCGATCGCATTCTCCACCTCGGCCGGATAGACGTTCTCGCCGCCTGACACGATCATGTCCTTCACTCGGTCGTGGATGAACAGATCGCCGTCGCCATCCAGCCAGCCGGCATCGCCGGTGCGGTACCAGCCATCCGCATCGATCGCGGCCGAGGTCGCCGCTGGCTGTCGCCAATAGCCGCGCATCACGCCGGCGCCGCGCACCGCGACCTCGCCCACCTGGCCCTGCGCCACGTCGTCCCCCGAGGCATCCAGCACACGCAATTCCACCCCCGGCACGGGCTTGCCGCAGGACAGCAGCTTGCCCGGCAGATGCGCGTCGGGCGGCAGGCTGGTCACCACGCCGGTCGCCTCGGTCATGCCGTAGACCTGACTGAACGCGCAGGGGAACCGCGCCATCGCGCGCCGCAGCAGGTCCTCCGAGATCGGCGACGCGCCGTAGAAGATCTGCTCCAGCGCCGAGAAATCGGCATCCGCCGCGTCCGGCGCCGCCAGGATCATCTGGATCACCGTCGGTGTCAGGAACGCATAGGCGACCCGCTGCTCGGCGATGACCCGCGCCAGCTCCGCCGGAACGATCTCGCGCACCATCACCGCACGGCAACCTTGCGAGACCGCGAGCAGCCCGACGATGGCGCCGGCAACATGGAACACCGGCAACGCCAGCAGCGCGGACTTGCCCGCCTGCCACCGTCCGTAGCTGAGTTCCCGGCCGACCCGGCATTGCGCCAGACAGTTGGCATGGCTCAGCGGCACGCCCTTCGGCAGCCCGGTGGTACCCGACGTGTAAAGCTGGGTCACGTCGTCGTCGGCATCGGCCGCCAAGCACGGGTCCTCTGCCGGGCACGCGCCGATCCAGGTGTCGAAACCCCGGGTGTCGAAGCGCCGGGTGTCGAAGCCAGAGTGCACCGCATGTCCTGGCTCGAACTGCACCAGCGTGCGCAGGTCCGGGCACTCGCCCCCGATGCTCTCGACCACGCCGGCGAACTCCTGCCCGAACACCAGAACGCCGGCGCCACTGTCGCGCAGGATTGCCGCAATCTCCACCGCCGCAAGGCGCGTGTTCACCGGCACAATGCACGCGCGTGCCTTCAGCGCACCGAACCACAGCACTGGGAAGGCATCGGTGTTCTTGCACAGCGTCGCGACGCGTTCACCCGGCCGCGTGCCGGTGGCAAGCAATGCCTGCGCACACCGACTGGACTGCATATCGAGCTCGCCGAAGCCGGTGTCCCGTCCCTCGAACCAGAACGCGGCCGCGTCGGGACGCAGACGCGCCTGAACGCGAACGAAATCGGTCACTGTGGTGACGTCATCGGCCCGGGACATGGTTCCCTCCGCACCGGCGTTCACGCGGCTTGGTTGGTCGTAGTCTAGGCGACGTCGGTCCTTCGGTGCCACAATTACGACCAGTGGGCGAAGCCGACGGTTTCTTGGCGCCCTTTGCTTTGAATCCCTTGCGAAACCCAATCGGCCCAACTCCCGATGCGATCGCCCAGGATCCGTAGCCAACGTACGTTCCCTCAACCGATCGCGTCGCCTTCATCCAATTCCCGGCGATTGCCGCGCTGCGTGCTTGACCCGGCTCGCCGAGACTTGGCAACCATGATCCATGTCCATTCCGACATCGGTGCCACTGTTTCGCCTGCTGCTGTGCGGGATGCTTGTCGCGTCGTCCGCGGCCTTGGGCCAAACGATCCCCACCCCGCCAACCGGCACACTGCAATTGCCCCCGAAGCGGGCGACCACGCCCGCCAGGCCGCCGACCCCAATCAAGACGGCGCCGCGCGAACCGGTGCATCGAGTCGAGCCGAAGTCACCACCAGTGGTGCGGCCACATGGCGCGCCACATGCACTGAAGCCACCACCGGCAAAGCCGACCACTGCCGTTCCCGCCGTCGCTCCGCCGAAGCCACCGGTTCCGGTCGAGCCACCAAAGCAACCCGAAGCCGAGAACAAGGGTTCCACCACCGGCCTGCCATTGCCGCGCTTCGTCGCATTGCGCACCGATGACGTGAACCTGCGCGCCGGGCCGGGCACGCGCTATCCGATCGAGTGGGTTTACAAGCGTCGGGAACTGCCAGTGGAGATCCTGCGCGAGTTCGAGGTCTGGCGCCTGGTGCAGGACGCGGACGGCATTAAGGGTTGGGTGCATCAGGCGACCATCACCGGCCGGCGCAGCTTCATCATCACCGGCGGCGACGCCACACTGCGGCACGAGGCGCAGGACAGTGCTGCGCCCGTGGCGATCCTGAAAGTCGGCGTCGTCGGGCATCTGCGTTCCTGCCAGGCGAACTCCGACTGGTGCCAGGTACAGGTCGATGACTACCGCGGCTTCCTCAAGCGCAGCCAGTTCTGGGGCACGCTGCCGGACGAAGCAGTCGCTAACAACTAAATCGCCTGTCGGACGGACAAGCCGAGCGATTCCGGCGGATGTGTCCAATACCGGCGGAATGCGCTGCGCCGTTCCGCCGGGGCGGCGGTCCCGCGGACAGGCAAAGCTTCCGGCTTCCCAGCAGGTGCCTCGGTGCACTATCGTACGGCGCATGGATAAGGACGTGCCGCGCGCCCACCACGACATGGGAGGCGTTTCGAAATACCTGTGCGAGGCGGTGGATGTCGAGCCGCACGCGCTGACCGACTTCGACAAGGAGGTCGACGCGCTTGCTGCGGTGCTGAGGATGAAGCGCATGTTCACGGTGGACGAGATGCGCCGTGGCATCGAGGCGATTCCCGAGGCCGAGTACCACCGCCTTAGCTACTACCGCCGCTGGATCCGCTCGATCACCGACAATCTGCTGAAGCAGGGCGTGATCACCGAAGCGGAACTTCGCGCCGCGCTGGACCGCGTGTGATGCCGGATTTCGCGGCCGGTGCGCGCGTGCGTGTCAGGAACGATTGGCCGGAGACGCATGGCCCGGTGCATATCCGCACGCCGCACTATCTGCGTGGCTTGCAGGGCACGGTGGTGCGGCAACTCGGCGTGTACCCCAACCCGGAGGACCTCGCGTTCGCGCGCCCGGCGGCCAGCCATCCATTGTATCACGTGGCATTCGACCAGCCCGCGGTGTGGCAGGAAGGCCAGGCGGGCGACGAACTGTTGGTTGAGATCTACCAACATTGGCTGGAACCGGCATGAACATCCTGGAAGCCGACAGCGAGAAGCTGCTGACCGCGGTGCGCGATCTGCTCGCGGCGAAAGGCGTGGTCTCCAATGCGGAAATCTCTGAGCGGATCGCAATCACCGATGCCGCCAATCCCGGCCAGGGTGCGCGCATGGTGGCGAAGGCATGGACCGATTCGGCGTACCGCGCACTGATGCTGGCGGACGGCGCCAAGGCAGCCGAGGAACTAGGCATTCCGATGCGCGGCGCGCCGCCGCTCGGCGTGCTGGAGAATACTGCCGAGGTGCACAACCTGGTGGTTTGCACGCTGTGCAGTTGCTATCCGCGCGCGGTACTGGGCTACCCGCCGTTCTGGTTCAAATCCGCCGCCTATCGCGCGCGCGGGGTGCGTGACCCGCGCGGATTGCTGACCGAATGGGGCACGGTTCTGCCTGCCGGCGTGAAGATCCGCGTCGTTGATTCCACCGCCGATTATCGCTGGATGGTGCTGCCTGCGCGTCCCGCGGGCACGGAAGGTTGGAGTGAGGCACAGCTCGCGGCGATCGTGCGCGAAGGCGACATGATCGGCGTCACAATCCCGGTGCTGCCAGCACATTGACCGACCGGCTCGGGGAGTATCGCTCCACCAGATAAAGCGGCCGGTGTTTGGTTTCGTTGAAGACGCGGCCGAGATATTCGCCGATGATGCCGAGTGTGACGAGTTGCGTGCCGCCGAGGAACAGGATCACCGCCATCAGGCTGGGATAGCCGGCGACCGGATTGCCGAACATCAGCGTGCGCAGGATCAACTGCGCGCCGAACAGCACCGCGAAGATGGCGACGACGAGGCCGAGATAAGTCGCCAGCTTCAACGGGCCGACACTGAAGCTGGTGATGCCCTCGATCGCGAAGTTCCATAGCTTCCATAGCGACCACTTGGTGGCGCCGGCGCCGCGTGGCTCGCGGTCGTAGAGGATCGCGGTACTGGGAAATCCGACCCAGGCAAACAGGCCTTTCATGAAGCGATGGTGCTCGCGCAACTGCTGCACGGCATCCACCACGCGACGGCTCATCAGGCGGAAATCGCCGACATTCGGTGGCAGCGGCACTTCGCCGACGTTGCGCATGATGCGGTAGAATGCCGCGGCGGTGCGTTTCTTCAGCCACGTGTCGCCCTGGCGCAGGCGACGCTGGGCGTAGACCATATCGTGGCCGGCACGCCACGCAGCAACCAGCCGGGGAATCACCTCCGGCGGGTCTTGCAGGTCGGCGTCGATCACGATGACCGCATCGCCGCATGCGTGATCGAGGCCGGCCGTGGTGGCGATTTCCTTGCCGAAATTGCGCGACAGGTTGACCAGCGCGATGTGGCTATCGGCAAGCCGCAATGCTTCGACGACGCGCAGGGTGGTGTCGCGACTGCCGTCGTTGACGTAGATGACTTCCCACGGCGCATCCAGCGTCGCCATGGCCGCGGCCAGGCGCCGGTGCATGTCGCCGATGATCTCGGCTTCGTTGAACATCGGCACGACGACCGAGAACACCGGCCGCGTTTGCGACTGCGTGTCCATTCAGACTGCGATGATATGACGCCATTGGGTGAATGCGGGCTTAACGCCGGGTCCGCCGGTCAATGTGGGTTCCACACCGGCCGGCGGCGAATCATCCCTGGATGAAACCGGTGTACGCAACCTCTTGCAGTCATGGCGGCCTGCCGCCGTGAAGGCGCGGGTACGCAAGAGTATCGCGATGGCGATCTGGCGGTGTTCGGGGGACCGCATCCTCCGGGCGATTACGACGGGCGTGACGCTATCGTGCGGTCATTCCAGCATGCCGAATGACACGCTACCGTCGCGGCTGTTCTGCGCCGGGGCATGCGCCGGCACAGAACCAGAACGGAATGGACAGATCACCCGCTACCAAAAACCGGCCAGATTGATTAGCTTGCAACACGCGGTCTGCGGTAGACCACGCAATCGCCTATCGCTTCGTCTCCCGGGATGTTGGCGTGACGAAGCCGTGCGATGCGGGTGTAGTTCAATGGTAGAACGGCAGCTTCCCAAGCTGCATACGAGGGTTCGATTCCCTTCACCCGCTCCAGCCTACATCGGCGGAGCGACACCATCCCTGCAGACGGGATGTCCCCTGAACAGTTCCGGTCACGGTGCCGTTGGTCATCATGCTGCCCGGCTCGAGGTCCCACGGATAATGCCCCTCGCCAGTCCCGCGCATGGCATCGGGGAACACCAGCACTTCGATCGCCTGCTGCTCGCCGTTGGCCCCGTTCCTGGTGGCGATGCCGACATAGCTGCCGCCCTTGATATCGGCGAGTTCGATTTTTTTCACCGCGGCGACGGTCGGTGGGTCGTGCAGCAGGATGGCGACCGTCGGTCCTTCACGCGTGGCGACGGTCGTGGTCTCGCCCTCGACGGAGGCAATGGTGCCGCGAACCCGAATGGGCGGCGCGGTTGTTTGGGCGACGGCAGCAACGGCGAACAATGCGGCGGCCAATGCCGCGGGCAATGCGCGTTTAAACATGTGTTTTTTCCCCAATGTCTGCTTCGGCCGGCACGTTTATGGGGACGATCCGGATATCGGTAAGGGGTGCGGCGGTCTATCGTGTGCGGGGAGGAATCGTCACATGCCGAATGCAACATCCGAGGTGGTGATCTACCACAACCCGGCCTGCGCGACGTCACGCAAGGTGCTGGGCATGATCCGTGAGGCGGGCGTACAGCCTCGCGTGATCGAATACCTGAAGACGCCACCCAACCGGGCAGAGCTACTCGATCTGTTGCAACGCATGGGGATCACAGCCCGTGAACTGCTGCGCCGGCGGGGCACGCCTTACGATGAACTGAACCTGGACGATCCCGGCAAAACCGACGAGGCACTGATCGAGGCCATCGTGGCGCATCCTATCCTGATGGAGCGGCCGGTGGTGGCCGGCCTGCGCGGCGTGCGGCTGTGCCGGCCGGCGGACCGCGTGGCGGAGGTGTTGCCCGCGCGCTGAACGGATGGGACCCCTGCTCACGATCGGCATACTGCGCCGCCGGGCCATCCAGGGTTCGTTGCTACCGCAGACGACGCTGGGACGCGCACTGACCGCATCCGGCTTCGTGCAGGCCGATCCGATCCGTGCTCCCGCCCGCGCGCAGGACCTGATCCTGCGGCACCGGGTCGCCGGTTACCGGATGGGCGATCTGGAACGGCGCTTCGCGCGTCTCGGGCTGGAGGAGGACTTCCTCTACGCCTATGGGTTCATGCCGCGGGACACGGTGCGCCTGCTGCATCCGCGCCATGATCCGGACAGCGACGATGGCCGCCACCGGCCGACCGGGCTGGCAGCCGAGGTGCTTGCCTTTGTGCGGGACCGCGGCATTACGCATCCCGCGGATCTTGAGGCCCGCTTCGGCAGCGAGCGCGCACTGAATGGCTGGGGCGGCTTCTCCAAAGCGACGACACGCGCCTTGCAGGGTCTGCACTATCACGGGCTGCTGCGGGTTGCCCGCCGACGCGACGGCATCCGCATTTACGAAGCCACGTCGCCGCATCCCGAACCATTGGCGCCGGCCGAACGCAGCCGGCGGCTGGTGCTGTTGGTGTTGCGGATCCTCGCGCCCATGCCGGAAACGAGCGTGGCTGCCACCTTCGGCCTCCTGAACCGTGGCGCGCCGGGGCTTGGCGCCTGGCGGGCAACAATGCAGGCCATGCTGAAGTCGGGCGAAGTGGAATGCGAGGTGGTTGAGGGCGTGCGGTATCTCTGGCCGGCCGGCCATTCAGCCGCGCCGCGCCGCGCGGGCCCGCGGGAGGTCCGCTTCCTGGCGCCATTCGATCCGATCGTGTGGGATCGTCGCCGGTTCGAGCATTTGTGGGGCTGGGCGTACCGCTTCGAGGCTTACACGCGGCCGGAGAAACGGCAGTACGGCTACTATGCGCTGCCGCTGCTCTGGGGCGACGACGTCATCGGCTGGGCCAACGTCTCGGCTCCCGCTGGCAAGTTGGACATCGACGCCGGTTTTGTGGGTGCACGACCCAAGGACGCTGCTTTCCGTCTCGCCTTCGACGCCGAGACTGCCCGCGTGGAAGAGTTCCTGAGACCGTAACGAGTCGGCATTCTTTACACGTTGCAGTTTTCCGCTCTGCATCGCCTGCCCAAACCCCTGGTTTCGCTATATTTTGATCAATGGCATAACCATTGCAACAAGGTGGATCAAATCGTTTGAGGTGTCTCATGAATAGATACAATCTGGCCATCTTTGCAGTGGTGGCCCTGGTATGCGGCGCGGCAAGCGAGGCTAAGGCCACGCCCAATCTTATCGTCAATGGCGACTTTACGACGCCGGACGTCGGGTCCGGCTATACGTTTTTCTCCAGCATTCCCGGCTGGACGGTGAACCAGGACGCTATCGAGGTCGACTATACCCCGATACTGGGGATGGCCTGCTACACTGCCAACTGCCAGAGCGCGGAGGTGGACGCGAACACCTTCGACACGATTTCGCAGACCATAAGCGGACTGCACCCCGGCTCCCAGTACACTCTGAGCTGGGGCTATGGCGACCGGCCAGGTTCGGGCCCGCAGCAACTCGATGTATCGCTGGGCGGCAGCCCGGTAACGTCCGATTTCGGCACGGGCACCACTGGTCTCTGGACCCTCAATTCCTTCGTCATCACAGCCACTGCCACCTCCGAGGTGCTTAGCTTTGCAGCGGTCGACACCAGTGGAATTGGCGGCGCGCCAAGTGTGGGCAATGAAGTGGACAGCGTCAGCCTCGTCGGCGTCCCCGAGCCTGCATCGATGGTGCTGCTGGGTTCCGGCATGCTGGGTCTAGGCCTGTTCCGCCGTCGGCACCGCTGATCCCGCCAGCCTGCTTTGATCGACCAGCGGCGCCGGTGGGCGCCGCTGGTGTTTTGGGCGAGCCATTCCGGCTGTAGGCTCCTGAGCGACAAGCAGGGAGAAGCGTGGCATGGCCGCAAAGATTGGCTACCTGTTGCCGACGCGCGAGCAGGCGATGGAAGGGCGGCCCGAGGCTGCCCCATTGCTCGCCTTGGCGGAGCGGGCGGAGGCGCTGGGCTACGCATCGGTGTGGGTCGGCGATTCGCTGCTGGCGCGGCCGCGCCATGAACCGCTGACGTTGCTCGCCGGCGTGGCGGGTCGGGTGCCTCGTGTGGAACTCGGCACCGCCGTGCTGCTGCCGGCGCTGCGCAATCCGGTGCTGCTCGCGCACCAGGTGGCGACACTCGACCAGGTGTCGGAGGGCCGGCTGATCCTGGGCGTCGGGTTCGCGTCCGACCGGCCGAATGTTCAGGCGGAGTTCGCATCGGCTGGCGTGCCGTTCGACAAGCGCCTCGGCCGGATGATGGAAGGTCTGCGGCTGTGCCAGGCATTGTGGACCGGGCAGCCGGTGGACTGGGACGGGCGATGGCAGGTGACGCAAGGCGTGCTGGCACCAACCCCGTATCGGCCTGGCGGACCGCCGCTATGGATCGGCGGCAATCTGCCGGCGAGCCTGGAGCGGGCGGGCAAGTATTTCGACGGCTGGTTTCCCAATGTGCCCGATCCGGCAACCTATGCGCGGCAATGGGCGGAGATCCGTGCGGTTGCTGCCGCGTCCGGCCGCGATCCTGCCGCGCTGACCGGCGCGGTGTACCTGACGCTGGCGTTGCACGAGAGCGCGGAGCAGGCCGAGACGCGGATGAACGCATTTCTGGAGCAATACTATGGCCAGCCCGCCGATGTGCTGCGGCGCCGACAGATCTGCTACGCCGGTCCGGCGGGCGGCGTGGCCGAGTGGCTCGACGGTTATGCGAAGGCTGGTGCGAGCCACCTGGTGTTGCGTTTCGCCGGTGACCACGAGCGACATCTGGAGGTTCTGGCCAAGGCTTGCGGATTGAAGGGCGCACCGTAGCTTGCCGGCGATGTGTATCGGGAACCGGCGTCAAATGCGCACGTCGGCAATCGGCGCTGCGATCTGCTCGAACGTGCATTGCCTGGGCGCCTTGTCGTCGCGCCAACGCAGCAGCTTCGTGCCGTGGCGAAAGCGATCGCCGGTGACGTGGTCGAAGCGAACCTCCACCACGAGCTCCGGTCGTAGTGGTTCCCATTCACTGCTGCGTTCCGTGCTCCACCGGCTGGGCCCACCGGGCGCCTTGCCGGTGAAACCCGGCTTCCCGCGCAGAGCCTCCAGCCTGCGTGTCAGGCGGGGCCGCTCTGCATCGGTGATCGTGGAAGTAAACCCCACGTGATCGAGTTTCCCGGCATCGTCATACAGTCCCAGCAGCAGGGAGCCGACTTCGCGACTGTCGCTCCGGTAGCGAAAGCCACCGACGACACAGTCCGCGGTTTGCAGCCGCTTGACCTTGATCATCGTCCGCTCGCCCGGCGTGTACGGATCCGCCAGGCGCTTCGCGATCACACCATCGGTTGCGCCATGTCCGGCATCGATCAGCCATTTCTCGGCCCGCTTCCGATCGCGCGTCGCGGGTGAAATCAGCAGCTTCTTCGCCACCGTTACCCGAGCAATGAACGCTTCAAGTTCCGCACGCCGCCGCTCGAGCGGTTGGTCCACCAGACTCGCGCCATCGGTTCCGACGAGCATGTCGAACACGATCAGCCGGGCGGGCGTTGCCGCTGCGAGTTTCCTGATGCGGCTCTCGGCAGGATGCAGTCGCATCTGAAGTGCATCGAATGCCAGATGCCCTTCCAGCTCGACGACGAGTTCGCCATCGATCACGAACCGCGGCTCGGGCACGTCGCGCAACAGCGCCACGACTTCAGGAAAATACCGTCCCAGCGGCTTGCCCGATTTGGCGCGGAGCTCAACGTTTGTGCCGGACTTGAAGGCGAGACAACGAAATCCGTCCCACTTTGGCTCGTACTGCCAGGCAGCGTCGGCGGCAGGAATTGTCGCGACTGCGCGCGATTCCATTGGTGGGGTGTCCAATGGCAGATCGAAGGGCGGCCGATCGACGGGCGGGCGATCGAGAAGCGGGCGATCGCGAGGCATCCCTGCTTAGCCCGCTTTGCGGCGCGCGGTTTCCTTCCGGGCGACCGGCCTTTTGGTGACAGCGGGCATCGGCTTGCTGAGCCCGGGCTTGCGCTTCTTGCGCTCCTCGGCGGCATCCCCCCTGTTGCTGTTCCACACCGCGTCCGCCTTGGTCGCCGCGGTTCCAGCTTCCATGAACGGCTTCGGCGCGCGTCCCTTGCCGGCGGCGATCGAAGTCATGCTACGGCCCGACGCAACCGACCGATCATCGGCGAGGATGGCCTCGCCATCGCCCTCGCGCGCGTATTCATCGCGGTGCTTGATCAGCAGCCAGTTGGTGCGTTTGCCACCCAACCTGTCGTGCTTCATGCGCACCAGCACCCAACCACCGTGTAGGCGCTTGCCGTCCAGTATGAACTTGAAGTCGCCATCGGCCAGCGCGTCCTGCGGCGACATCTCGCCGGCGGGTTCCCAGTATCCGCGGTCCCAAAGCTGCACTGTGCCGCCGCCATACTGACCCTTCGGGATGGTTCCCTCGAAGTCGCCATAGTCGAGCGGGTGATCCTCCACCTCGACCGCCAGCCGCTTGTCATGCGGATCGAGCGACGGACCCCGCGTCACCGCCCAGGACTTGAACACGCCGTCGAGTTCCAGCCGCAGGTCGTAGTGCAGACGCGTGGCCGCATGCTTCTGGATGACGAAGCGCCGGCGTTCGGCGGGGGCGGCTTTGGGTTCGCCACTCGGCTCCGGGGTTTTGGTGAAGTCGCGCTTCGCCCGGTATTTTGCGAGTTTGTCAGGGGTGTTGATGGAAGTCATCGGGTGGCCTCTTGCGCTCGATCCGAGCGGTTAAGTGGGCACTGATAACGTTGCGAACCACAGTGGGGTTCGACGGTCCTGCCGCGCTTCTTGCCGGCGGGGCACGATGAGACGGGCAGATCGATGGTCGCGGCGCTGCGCGGCTATATATGCGGGTGGAGGCGCAGGGCGTTGCAATCCATGGTGAGCGAGGAGCGGAGCGGGGTGGCTGTGCCATGCAGTCAGCCGGCATCGCGGGGCCAGCCAAGTCCTGGTCCCGTGTGCAACGGTTCGGCCGGCGGTGGATTCAGGGTGGGCGGGGGCTGCGCCATCCCGGGGGCGGCGTGCGCACAAGCGGCCAAGACTCGGATGACGTGGTGGGTCTGTCCACGGGAGACAGCCGCCGGAGTATTATTTTGTCGAGGGTGGCCACGCTGCCGCCGTTTTTGATTATGGCCCACTCCAATTCCAGCCATAGCGGATGCCTCCACTGGATGCCGAGGTCCCGGCAGATATCGGCGATAACGGCGCCGATGGGCCGACGGCGGATTTCCGCAGCAATCCACTCCGGCGTGGGAAGGTTGACGAGATTGGGATGTTCGCTGGGCGGCGGTGCGGCCGGCGCGGCGCGCGGGGCGCGGGGGGTGCGGGGCGAGGACGTGCCCCGCGGCCGGGGTTCGGCGTCTAGGCGGCCGGCGCTGCGGATCAGTCTCGCTTCGAGGGCCTGGGCGCGGAGCAGGCCGCCCGTGATGTGGGCGATGATCAGCGCAATGTCGGCGGTGCCGAAGTTGGCTGCATAGCCGATGACGCGGCCGGTGGCGGCGTGCTGGTGGAAGGTGGCGGCGAGTTCCTTGGCGTAGTCGATGAGCTTGCGGACGAGGTCGAGCAGGTGGGCGGAGCGGCTTGGCTGGCCCGGGTCGGGGGGTTGGGCGGGGGGTTGGTTGGTGGTGGCGGCAGGCATGAACGAAGCAAGAACACAGGATTGGGGTTGGTGTCAAGGAATATTTTCATAATGAGTTGATTGGCGGTAGCTCGGCGCCAACTGCTGCCGCTGCGGATCGGTCAACGTCCTGCGGATGGAAGGGAAGGCGCACCGCCCTGGCCTGCTCTGCAATCCCTGATATTTTGGCTGGTGGCGGAGCGGGGCTGGGCCCCCGTCGCCAAATCGATGAGGGTCGCCCGACCGTGTAGAACCACCTCCTGCGCGGAACGTGAGGGGCTGTCACGATGGTTTGGGTGTTCAATAGCGGACACTCGCAGATCCAGGTCGAAATCGCTATGTCCGAGTATCTCTTGTTGCAGATCAGCACTTGGACACAGGTCGCGGCGTTCCTCCTTACGGTTATCGACCAATCTTTCAGGCACGCCGTAGTCCAACAATGACACAAGGCACAGCGAACGGCCGATCTTTTTTCCGTCTGATGAGGGAAAATGGAGCTATGATTTCGGCGGGTATCATCCTGATCATTTGGGGAGCCTACTATACCTATGTGGCTCGGCCCTCTGAGATGGCAAATGGCACACCTACCACAACTACTCCTGGCCCGTGCAACACGCACATCGATGGTGTGGCATTAGCGGCTACGCTGCGCGGTTACCTGAACAACGGGAAAGCCAACCAGCCGCGCGAGGTGAGTATTGTGGTGGAGACAGGCAACCTTACCTGCAAGTATGCCAAGGACCTGCGGACGGCTTTTGTGGACGCTGGATGGAATCCCCTCCCACTAAAAGAGATAGATCGCGAACACTTTCAGGGCGATGCGGTGTGGTTCCAAGCTCCGGCGAATGACATTCTAGCACTGCAATTGTTTCAATATTTAGAGCCATCGCAGCCCATATATTTTGTAACTCCCCAACCGGCCAACGGAGGGCGGGGCTGGGTGTTCTGGATCAAGGACACTTGGCCCTCGTGGGTGCCTCGCGCGGGTGGAAGCTAACGTTGGGGCGTCGGTTTCTTAGGCTCCTGCTGCGGGCTTCGTCGGAAGGAGAGCCCCGCTTCTGGACGTGTGAAGTCTTCGGCTTGGGAGTCGTTAGCATCCGCTGGGCCACTTCTCGCGCTCGGCGCTCTGCTTCTTCTTTGGTGAGTTCCTTTTCCATGGCGTCAGCCTAGCAAATCAGGCGACGGGCGGAAATCAGAAACTCGCGCCAGTCATTTCGTTACCGTGGGGTTGCGACACCAACCAGGGAGCGGCAACATCAGCCATGATCTATCTCACTTCCCTTCCGTGGAAAGAAATAAGTCAACATAATGCTGCGAGCACGATGCCAAAGCCGTCTGACCAACAGATCAGCGATTTCTATGTTAGGCTCGGCCTCGTCATCGCCGCTTGGCAGTTCGTTGAAGCTGCTCTTGTGTATGCCTATGGAAAAGCCATAGGCGCGACAAATCCGACCCCGCTCACTGCGTCGTTCCATGTGCCAACTAACATAAGCGTGCGCCTAGGCATGACGGATGAAGCTGTTAAGCGGTCAGGTATAGATGCTGCCCTGCTAAGCGAATGGGAGAAGCTTTCCGCGCAAGTGTCGCAGAAGATGAAAAGGCGTAATAAGTTGGCCCATTCCATCGTGATCTTCGACCCTCACAAGAAACCGGATAGACAACTCTTTCTTTCTCCTAACGTGGATGACCCCACAAGATTTGATCCTCTCTTTTCCCAGGATCAATTATCACGCAACCAGAACTAGACGATATGCTCAAGGTTTTTGAGGAGCTTCACCAGCGTCTGACTGAGTTCCATCAGAGGCTTCCTCCCTTGCCAGCCAAGCCGCAGTCAGCATCTCCTTTATCACCAACATCATAGGATCGCCCGACCAGTACCTACTTGCCCCAACTCTTCCAAGACTTGTGCCGCAGCATCAACCATTGCGGCGCTCACGATCGGAGTCGGCGAGGGTTGAAAATCCGCCAGGTCATCACGCGCCAGAGGTGCATAGATCAGGAGCCGCGGCACGTGGCCGCCGGATCAGCGGCGACGGGTCGGGGGTGGCAGCAGTTCGTTATCGGTGTCGAGGCTGTTGAGCCAGGCGTCAACATCGGCCGCATCAACATAGAAGCCAGCGTCGAGTTGCGCGCGGGCCTCGGCGATCATCCTCGCCTCCCAGGCGAGTCGTCGCTGCTTTTCGGCGTCGGTTTCGATGGCTTCGTTACGGGTGCGGGGGACGTCGTCCATACGCGTCAACATAGCGTCGGCGGTCCCCGTCTGCCAGTGCGACGCGGACGTGCGTCGGAGCATGCGGCAGTCAGGACGATTGCGCTTGACGTTGTCATGCACATGCAAAGCCTGTCCCCGCGAAAGCGTGCGGCGGGCATATTGGCGAGCAACGCCGGATTGGCGGCCCCTGGATCTCGCGCTTCGCGAGACTGACGAATAGAGGAGCCGCCGTTGGTAAGGCTACCGCGTCGGGCGCGGCGGCGTCACCGTGTAATCGTAGAAACCGCGGTTGGTCTTGCGGCCCAGCCAGCCGGCCTCGACGTATTTCACCAGCAACGGGCATGGGCGGTATTTGGAATCGGAAAGCCCCTCGTACAGCACCTGCATGATCGACAGGCAGGTATCCAGCCCGATGAAATCCGCCAGCTCCAGCGGGCCCATCGGATGGTTGGCGCCCAGCTTCATCGAAATGTCGATGCCGGAGACTGAGCCCACGCCCTCATACAGCGCGTAAACCGCCTCGTTGATCATCGGCACCAGGATGCGGTTGACGATGAATGCGGGAAAGTCCTCCGCCACCGCCGGCGTCTTCCCCAGCTTCTCGGCGAGCGCGCGAACCACCTGGAAGGTCGCCTCATCGGTGGCGATGCCGCGGATGATCTCCACCAGCTTCATCACCGGCACCGGATTCATGAAGTGCATGCCGATGAATTTTTCCGGCCGGTCGGTCGCCGCGCCCAGCCGGGTGATGGAAATGGACGAGGTATTGGAGGCCAGCATGGCAGACGGCTTCAGGTGCGGCGTCAGCAGCCTGAAGATCGCGTGCTTCACCTCTTCCTTCTCGGTCGCCGCCTCGATCACCAGGTCGGCGTCACCGAGTGCTGCGTAGTCCGTCGTGGTTCGGATACGCGCCAGCGCGTCGTCGCGATCCTCATCGCTGATCAGCTTGCGGTTGACCTGCCGATCCATATTGCGGGTGATGGTGCCCATCGCGCGCTCCAGCGCGGCGGCCTTCACATCCAGCATGATGACGGGCAGGCCTGCCAGCGCGCTGACATGGGCGATGCCGTTGCCCATCTGGCCGGCGCCGATCACGCCGAGGCTGGCAATCTCCGGCGGCTCCGCCAGCAGTTCGCTGCTGGCGGGCCCCAGGCTTGACCTCTACGTTCATTCAGGAGCGCTCCAGTTCCGCCGCCAGTTCGGGCAGCGCGGTGAACAGATCAGCGACCAGGCCATAATCGGCGACCTGGAAGATGGGCGCTTCCTCATCCTTGTTGATCGCCACGATCACCTTGCTGTCCTTCATGCCGGCCAGATGCTGGATGGCACCAGAAATTCCGACAGCAATGTAAAGCTCCGGGGCGACGATCTTTCCGGTCTGCCCGACCTGGTAGTCGTTGGGCACGAAGCCGGCATCCACCGCGGCGCGTGATGCACCCACCGCGGCGCCGAGTTTATCGGCAATTGGTTCAAGAAGTTTGAAGTTGTCGCCGGCCTGCATGCCGCGACCGCCGGAAATCACCACCCGCGCGGCCGTGAGTTCGGGGCGCACGCTCTTCGTCAGCTCGGCCGAGATGAATTTCGAAACGGCAGGCAGATCGGGAATCGACACCGGCTCGATCGGCGCGGAGCCACCGTCGGCCGCGACCGGATCGAAACTCGCGGCGCGCACCGTGATCACCTTTTTCGCGTCGGAAGACTTCACCGTGGCCATGCCGTTGCCGGCATAGATCGGCCGGATAAAGGTATCGGCATCGACCACATCGGCAATGTCGCTGATCGGCTGGGCATCCAGCAACGCCGCAACGCGCGGCATGACGTTCTTGCCCACCGCCGTGGTCGCGGCCAGCAGGTGCGAATAGGCCGGCGCCAGCGCGATCAGCAATGCCGCCGTGGGTTCGGCCATCAGATGATCCAGTGCCGGCGAATCGGCGGTCAGCACCTTCGCCACACCCGGCAGCTTCGCGGCGGCCGCGGCGGCGGCATCGAGCCCGCTGCCAGCGACCAGAGCGTGCACCTCGCCCAGCTTCTGCGCAGCGGCAACCGCACTGCGGGACGGCTGCTTGATCCCCGCGTCGTCGTATTCCAACAATACAAGGCTGGTCATGGCAGGAGACTCGTCATCGGTCAGATCACTTTCGCTTCGGTACGCAGCTTCGCCACCAGTTCGGCCACCGATCCCACCTTGACGCCGGCCTTGCGCTTCGGCGGTTCGGCGACCTTCAGCGTGGTCAGCCGCGGCGCCGGATCGACGCCCAGATCAGCCGGCTTCATGACGTCGATCGGCTTCTTCCGAGCCTTCATGATGTTCGGCAGCGAGGCGTAGCGCGGCTCGTTCAGCCGCAGGTCGGTGGTCACAATGGCGGGCAAGGTCAGCGCGACCGTTTCCAGACCGCCGTCGACCTCGCGCGTCACGGTGATGCTGTCGCCCTCGATCACCACCTTGGAGGCGAAGGTGCCCTGCGGCCAGCCCAGCAGCGCCGCGAGCATCTGGCCGGTGGCGCTCATGTCGTCGTCGATCGCCTGCTTGCCCAGGATGATCAGCCTCGGTTGCTCCTTGTCGGCGATCGCCTTCAGCATCTTGGCAACCGCCAGCGGCTGCAACTCGGCGTCGGTTTCCACCAGGATGCCGCGATCGGCGCCCATGGCGAGCGCGGTGCGGATCGTCTCGGCGCATTGCGCCACGCCCAGGGAGACCGCGACGATCTCCGTGGCCACGCCCTTTTCCTTCAGGCGCACCGCTTCCTCGATGGCGATCTCGTCGAACGGGTTCATCGACATCTTCACCCCGGCGGTCTCGATGCCGGAGCCGTCCGCCTTCACGCGGACCTTCACATTGTAGTCGACCACCCGCTTGACCGGGACCAGGATTTTCATGAGGAGAACCGTGCCGCTTCCAGGAATTTCGCGTGCGTCAGCTAAGGTGGGGCACCCGCCTGTTCGCACCTGCAATAGAGCGGGCGGACCATATGCAGGGGCCGGTAGCCTGTCAAACCTTCCGATCAGGACCGCAGCAGGCTCATCAGCAAGGCAAACAGCAGCAGCGCCGCACCCTGGAGGATCACCCGCCATCGCATCAACTGGTTGGAGCGCTGAGGGTTGCCGCCGCCGCGCACCAGGCCGATCAGTCCGGCGAGAAGCACGCCCAACGTGGCGAACATCAGCAGCGCGACCATGATGGTAAGAAAGGTCTTCATTGCAACCACATATGACGACTGGGCAACCACGTATGACGTGGTTGCTTCTACACCGGTCCCGCCTGGATTGCACCCAGCCCGAGACCTGCCGTCACCATGCCACTTTATTGACCGACCCTCGGCGCTTTGTGTTCGGAGCCTGCTGATGCCGCGCCTGCTGTTCATCCTCTGCCTGATCGCGTTGGGGTTGGCCGCCCCGGCTGCCGGGCAGCAGTCCGCCCCGGCGACGTCTGCCGCCCCGGCCTCGGCGATCAGCCCGGCGCAGGCGCGGCAGGCGCTGGATGTCCTTAATGATCCGCAGAAACGTGCCCAGTTCACCGCGACCCTGGAGGCGATCGTTAAGGCCCAGCCGGCGCCGGAAGCCGCAAAGAAATCCGCACCCGGGGGGACCACACCGAGCCCGGCTTCGGCTGCAACGCCCGCGCCGGTTTCCGCCGCCAAAACGCCGTCACCGTTCGCACCGAACGGGCTCGGCGCGGAAGTCGTGGTCCGGGCCTCCGACTTCCTGAACCACGTGTCCAACGAGGCGCTTGCCGCCCTTCGGGCCGTGCGCAGCGTTCCCCTGCTGTGGGCCTGGCTTTATGTCATGGCAACCAACCCGATGGGACAGGGTATCCTGCTGGATACCGCGTGGCGCCTGGCACTGGTGCTGGCCATCGGCATCGCCGTCGAGTGGGCACTCGGGCATGCTGTCCGGCGTCCCATCCTCGCCCTGGCGCGACGGGCTCCGAACGGCGGCCCGATGCCGAACGAAGACGGCGAGGCTCGCGCCGAGCTGGGTGAGACGGAACCGCCGCACCGTCGGCGTCGCACGGCGCTGCTGTTGCTTCGGCGAATACCGTTGGTGATCGGCCGGCTCGTGCTGGAACTCCTGCCGGTGCTGGGCTTCGTGCTGATCGGCCACACGATGGCTCTGACCCCTCTCGGCGGCGACGAGCTTCCACGCCTTGTGCTGCTCGCGGTGATCGATGCGTATGCGCTGTGCGCCGCCATCCTGTGCATCGGGCGCATGCTGTTCTCCCCCGACGAACCGCGACTGCGCCTGCTGCGTATCTCGGATGACCAGGCGGCCTACGCGACGCACTGGACCCGTCGGATCGTGGTGGTCGCCGTGTTCGGCTATGCGATCGCAGAGGTCGGACTGCTGCTGGGCTTGTCGGATGCGGCGCACGACGCGCTGTTGAAGGCGACCGGCCTGATCGACCACGTGTTGCTGGCGATCGTCGTTCTGCAATGCCGACGCACGGTGCGACACTGGCTGCGCGCACCACCAGGCTCGGTCGGGTTCTTTGCCGCCGCGCGCAACTGGCTGGCGCGAGTCTGGCACTGGATCGCGATTTTCGTTACTCGTCGCGCTCTGGCTGGTGTGGGCAGTGGAAATCCCGCACGGCTATTCTCAGGCACTGCGCTATCTTGCCAGCACCATCGTCGTGCTGGTTGCAGCGCGTCTGGTGCAGATCGTCCTACTCGGCGCGCTCGATCGCATGCTGCGGGTGAAACCGGACACTGCGTCGCGCTACCCGGGGATCGAGACGCGGCTGGCGATCTATTACCCTGTGGTGGTCAGTGCGACACGCGCGCTGATCTTTCTCGTCAGCGCCATCATCCTGCTGCAGCTCTGGGGACTTGGCGCGCTCGACTGGCTGGTCGACGACACCGCTCGGCCAGCGCGTGCTGTCCACGTTCGTCACGCTGGCGGTGACGCTGCTGCTCGCGCTAACGGTGTGGGAGGCGGTCAACGCCGCGATCGAGCGCCATCTGGCGAGGCTGACGCGCGAGGCGCAGGTCGCGCGCTCGGCACGGCTGCGCACGCTGCTGCCGCTGCTGCGCAGCGCGCTGCTGATCACCATCCTGATCGTCGTCGGCATGATGGTGCTGAGCGAGATCGGCGTGAACATCGGCCCGCTGCTGGCCGGTGCCGGCATCGTCGGCGTGGCGATCGGCTTCGGCTCGCAGAAGCTGGTGCAGGATCTGATCACCGGCATCTTCCTGCTGCTGGAGAACGCGATGCAGGTCGGTGACGCGGTCACGGTGTCGGGCCTGTCGGGCACCGTGGAAAACCTGTCGGTGCGCACGATCCGCCTGCGCGCCGGCGACGGCTCGGTGCATGTCATTCCGTTCAGCGCGGTGACCACGGTGACAAATGTCGAACCGCGGCCTTGGCAACGCATCGGTCGGTTGTCAATGTTGCGTATCACGAGGATACCGACCGGGTGAGCGACGTGTTGAAGGAGATCGCCGTCGGCATGCGCCAGGAGGACGACTTCTCGGCAAAGATACTGAGCGACCTGCAGCTTTGGGGCGTCGACAAGGTGGATGGCGCCAGCGTGACCATTGCCGGTCAAGTGGTCTGCACCGATTCCGGCCGTTGGAGCGTGCAGCGCGAGTTCAACCGCCGCATGAAAAAGCGGTTCGAGGAACTGGACATCGAAATCTACAACCCGACCATGCGCACGGTCACGACCTCACCGGGGTCGGATGAGCCAATGCCCGCAGAAGAGGGCCGACCGCAGGAGGCGGGCAGGCCGCAGGAGGCGGGCAGGCCGCAGGAGGCGGAAGGATCGCTGGAGGCAAACAGGAATGACAAGACCGGACCAACTGAGCCATCTCGCGGACCGGATCGCGGCTGAGGGATTTGCTTTCGTGCACGGCGCCGATACGCGCGCGGAGTTTGCGCGGCACGGATCGCTTGCGGACTGGCCAGCGTTTGCCGCGAGTTGGGACGACCTCGGCGTGGACACCTACATGGCGGACGGCGGGCGTTACCGAAAGCGCCGCCACGCCACCTTCCGTGCGGTGATCGGCGAGCCGGTTCAACGCGCGGAGCATCAGCCGCATTACCAGAGCCGGGATTACAATCCGTTGAATGGCGGTGTCGCACGCTGGTTCGATCCGGTGCTGCCGGACGTTGCCGCCGGCGCCAGCATGACGGCGATCCTGGCGACGTGTCGCACGCTGTTCGAGCGCCTGTTGCCGGCGCGGGCATGGCATGTCGAGGTGCATCAGTTTCGCATCGAGGCGCGCAGCGGGGTCGAAGGCCGGCCGACGCCTGAGGGAATGCATCGCGATGGTGTCGATCATGTGCTGGTGCTGTTGATCGGACGGCGCAACATCCAGAGCGGTGTCACATCGATCCATGATGCGAGCGGTCGCAATCTCGGCAGCTTTACACTCGCCGAGCCGTTCGACGCCGCGTGGGTGGACGATCACCGCGTCATGCACGGCGTAACACCGGTGGAACCGATCGACCCGGCGCAACCGGGTTTCCGTGACGTGCTGGTTGTCACGTTCCGCAGGGAGGATAGTGCGACGTAGCGTTCTGCCGCGTCTTTTTGGGGGCGTTCTTGGGACTGCAGCAAAAAATGCTAGCCGCGGAAGCCTGAAGTGGAAGACCTGAAGCGGTAGCCCTGCCGGGAGCGAGGGCGCGTCCGCGACCCTGTCTCCGGTGCAGGATGCCGGCGGCGTGCGAGTGTGAGTCGCACCCGCCGCCTGCCCCACCAATTCGCCAGCGAATGCGTGTCCGCATTCTCTGATCCTCCGATGGCTCCCCGCCCGATTGCGATATTAGATAGCAAAGGCCACTTGGCCGTTGCCGCGCTCCTAGCCACCGAATCCGGTTACGCGATCACTCGGACATACGCCATGGATATCCGAGCAATCGGCGCCGCTTGACGTTGCAGCGCCGGGATGGTGCAAGTCTGGAGGATGGCTGAAAATTAGGCGAATCCCGCAGGTGCCGTTTTAATGCGGCACAAGCACGGATAACTGACTGAAGAGCGCGGGCTATAGCTGTTTGCGCAACTCACTTATATGCACACGTTGTACGATACTGAACAAACAGTCTATCGCTAACCTCGATCACAGTCTGCTTTTTGAGCGCGGCATCAAGCCGTGTTTGTGCGACTACCTGCTCGATCTGGCCTTGCCCAAAAATGCCCTTTGGCCCTCTGCCTGCGGGCTCTCCACGTCAGAACGCGACTTGAAAGCTACTCCGTAGACGATGAAGGCTTGCAAGAGGTCGTTTTTATACCGCTCTGTTTCCCACGCAGATTTCGAGAAGATATCGACGGTCCGCTGATCAAACTTACCAAAGCCAGCGTGCAGTTGGTTCACATTGCCGATTGTCTCGCTCCATACTGTTGGGAACAAAGCCGACGTTTGTGGTAAACTCGACCGCAAATCGACAGGTTGAGCGGTCATCGACGCGACCTGGCTCTTTAAATATGCCAGCATCTCAAGGAAGTGACTATCCGTGCGAGCAATGCCGCGCTCGGACTTCTGCTCTTGTTTAAGTCGCTCCGCTTTTTGTTGCTCAATCTGCTCCTGGTTCGCTGTGTTCATAGACTTGAGTTGGTCCAACGCTTCGTCGATTTTGCCTATTAAAAATCTTGGGTCGATCCTGGCTGCCGAAAATCCTGTTCAAAACGTCCACAATCTGCTTGGTCTAAGCGGCAGAAATCCCTGAGCATGTTATTGTGAGATTTCCCTCGACCTGTCCGGTGACGGGATTGCAAATTCCGGATGTCTGCACGTCGCTTTGGTTGATCTGCTGCGCGACGACTTCAGCAACCGGCAACGCAATGAAACAGGCAACAAGCATAACCCGCGCTGTGATAGTTGAGGTATTCATTGGCGACCTCGTCAAATTACTTCTTATCGACGGATACCGAGCCATTGACGATCCCGGTTACCGGATTGCGCGATCCGGAGGTGCTGATGCCTGTTTGTGAAACTGACTGCGTATGCGGCTCTGCCGACGAGAAGACGCCGTAAATTGCGCATATCGCGACGATGGCCCCGGCTATTCCGGAGACGGCCATCCAGATCTTAGTATAACTTATTCGCCTCCTCCTCAGGGTCAATTCATGGCACCATTAGGACTTGATTTGTTATACGATATCAAGATGACTGTTTCGCGCATCCCTCCGACCTTCAGAAAGCCCACAAGGCCACGCGCATGGTCGACATGCGCCTGCCACCCATGGACACGGATCCGACACAATCCTGCTCCTGCCTCGCGACAGAGGTTCCCCCCGCCGCAGAAATCTCGACGCAGCGTTGTCATCCACCCCTAGGAGCGGTTTTCGCAGGTCGTCGACATCCCCAGCAACCACATCTGGTATGGAGCGTGGGGTGCTCCAACCACGCTGTACTTCCATGCAGATCGAGCGCGCGGCGTCTCGCGATTGATCTGCTTGAGAAAGCGGAACCATCCGACATACGTGTGGCTTGTCTCGGTGCCGGCGATCAGGTTGACGGTCAATTGATTGCTCTCGGTCGCTTGCCGACCCATCGCCGTTGCAGTTGCGCGCAGGATGCTGGATTCCATCCCCGCCCGATTGCCGTCAGCGATCGCAGTTTGCCGAGCAAAAGGCTGATATCTGGTTGACGTCACGCCAGCGTGACGGACATTGGACCAACGATTCCGGTGTCAAGGCCTTTGCTGCGTCGCAGCAAATCCCCTTATCGATGAGTCTGGAACGACAGGAGTGTTGACCCATCATGAAGTGGTCGCGCGAACTGAAAATTGCTCGCCGGAGTGTGCGGACGGCCATCAAAGCCGCTTCCGCCATCGCCAAGGCGCAGGCGAGGCTGCCTGATACACTCAGGTTGGCTCCCTGGTCGACGCCAGCACCGTTGGGCGGTGTCAGCGGGCCAGTCAAGATAGCCGAATTCGGCAGCAATCCTGGCCGCTTATCGATGTTCGTGCATATTCCCGCCAAACCGCCAATCCCCGGGGCGCCGCTTGTCGTGCTGCTGCACGGTTGCGGCCAGACCGCCGCTGCGTTCAGCCGCGACACCGGATGGGTTGCGCTGGCTGATCAGATCGGCGTTCCACTCGTGCTGCCCGAGCAATCGGGCGACAACAATCAAGGACGATGTTTCAACTGGTTCCGTCCGACGCATGTTGGCCGCGAGCTGGGTGAAGCACTGTCGATCCGGCAAATGGTCGCGACAGCAGTCGAGCGCTTCGGTTCCGATCCAGCCCGGGTCTACATTGCCGGACTGTCCGCGGGCGGTGCGATGGCGGCCGCCATGCTGGCAGCATACCCGGACGTGTTTGCTGCCGGCGCCGTCGTCGCCGGTCTGCCGGTCGGCGCGGCAACCAGTACAACCGAGGCATTGGCGCGCATGGCAGAGGCTGGTCCGCAACGCTCGCCCGCGGGCTGGGCCGAGCAGGTGAGGCATGCGGCGCCGACCGGCTATCTCGGTCCCTGGCCGCGGCTGTCGATCTGGCATGGCAGCGCTGACCGCGTGGTGGATCCGGCCAATGCGCGCCTGCTGGCGGAGCAGTGGTCAGCGGTACATGGGCTCGAACGCGGCGCGATCGGTGGCGAAGGAGTCGATCGCGAGATCTGGGGTCCGCCTGAGCGGCCGATCGTCGAGCTTTGTCTATTGCCGGGTCTGGCGCACGTCTGGCCGGCCAGCGCGACGAGCCACATCGCCAGCTTCTGGCAACTGCAGCAGGGTTGACGCACCGCGCGACAGATTAACCGCATGGCAACCCCTTCGCGATCACCATGACCGTGGTGCCGCAACCAAAGGTGTCCTGCATGGCAAGCGATCCGATCACGAGAGATGTCATCATCGCAGACAACGACCACATTATCCGCAGCATCCTGCGTACCGTGCTGGAGATTCAGAAATTCAACGTCCTGCAGGCCATCGATGGTATCGAGGCGGTTGATTACGCCACACGCACGACAGCGCGCCTGGTGATCCTGGACTACAAGATGCCCAAGTTGGACGGTTTCGCAACCTGCGCGGAAATTCGCTGTCTGCCTGCCTATCCGAAGTGCCGATCATCATCCTGACGGGATTCAATGACGACGACACCCGGGCCGCGGCGCAGCATGCCGGCGCGACAATGTTTCTGACCAAGCCGTTCAAGCCGATGGATCTGTTGCACGCCATTGCCGCTGTCTTGGGACTGCCCCAAACCGATAGGGTGCAGCAACTGCCGCGGGCGAACGTGCTGAATTTGTCTGGAAACGCCGGCAGGAACCGACGCCACTCGACAGCGAGCAACCCGAATTGTCCGAAGGTCGCCGGATCCTGAACATCTGCCGCCGCTGCACGGTCTGATTCAGGCGGGTATCGCGGCCTTCCAGCACTTTCTTCGCCGTAGTTCCGCCAGCGCGATTTCTGCCTCGCGCCTGATATCCGCGACCATGCGTACCGCTTCGATGGGGCGTGCCGCTTCGGTGGGGCGCGCCGCTCGGTGGGATTGGCCGAGATCGCCTTCTGAAATCGCAAAGCGATCGCCGAAAGCGCCGAAAAGCCAAGGTCCCGGCACTGCCGACCAATTCATGCACAATTCGGCAAGTGATTCCGATGCCGCGAAAGGCTGCGGCTCATCTAGCATCCGCAGCAGCGCCTCGATCCGCATGCCAGACAATCGAGCAGTTCATGCAAGGCATCCGATCCCATGCAGGATGCAAGGCTCGCCATGCAGTCTGCATCGATCGCCGGTAATTCCGCGGATGATGCGCCGGTCGGCGCGCGGCGGCTCGCGCGACGACCGCAAGAAGCTCCGCCTGGGTGAAGGGCTTCGCCAGATGCTCCGACATGCCGGCACGACGACATTCCTCGGCAGTGCAGATCGAGCGCATTCGCCGTCACCGCCACGATCGGGACCTGCGCGCGCGACCCATCGAGTGCCCTGATGCGCCGCGTCGCCTCCAGGCCATCCATCCCGGCATGCGCATGTCCATCAGCACAACGTCGAAGTCCCGCGTCGCGGCAAGTGGACGGCCTCGATACCATCATGCGCCTCGGTCGCCGTGTGTCCTGCCTTGCGCAGGAAGGCTGCGGCGACCTCGCGATTCACCACGAAATCGTCCACGATCAGCACATGCATGACCGGGTTTCGCGGAGTGCTTCGGCGCCGGCAACGACGTCGAACTCGTCCGCGACCCCGCCGGGCAGCGTCAGCCAGAACACACTGCCACCGCCTGCGTTGTCGCGGTGCCCCATGTCCCCGCCCATGCGTCGGGCCAGGCGGTGCGAGATCGCCAGGCCAAGGCCGGTGCCTTCGATATTTGTGCGCTCTGCCCGAAGCGTTCGAATTCCTTGAACAAACGGTGGCGCTGCTCCCTCGGGTATGCCGATGCCGGTGTCGGCGACTTCGAACGTAAGATGTCGTCGCGTCACCTGCGACACGCAATTCGACACCGCCCCTGCGGCGTATATTTCACCGCGTTGCTCAGCAGGTTCACCAAAATCTGACGAAGCTGGATACCGTCCGTCACGAATTGCGTCGGAGCGCCGGATGCCAGCGCGATCCGCGTATCTCGAACCTCCGCGCCCTCGCGCCGGGTGCAACAATCGCAAGACAATCATGGATCGACGCGCCGCACATCGAACTGCCGCATGTGCAGCGTCGGCCCAGTGCCTCTGTCCGCGCATAGTCCAGCACGACATTGACCACGTCGCGCATGTGCCTGCCGGCGCGGATGATCTCCGCCGACCTGGCCTGACTGGGCGTGGCTGAGGGTGCCTTCGCTGGGACAATTGCTCCGCGTAGCCGAGTACGCCGTGCAGCGGCGTGCGCAGCTCATGGCTCAACGTCGTGAGAAAGCGTGACTTCTCCCGGCTTTCGTGTTCGGCTGTTTGGCGCCGGCGCCCTTCCCGCCATCGCCCGCGCAACAACAATCCGGCCGCGACGACGATCGCAACACAGGCTGACAAAAGCCACCACAGACATCGGACCGGCATAGGCATTCGCGGTCGCCGCGTGCCCACGCTGACCACCAGCGGCAAACTGCCGACACGACGGAATACGAACCGGCGCTCGACGGAATCGATCGGGTCGACCGCCGTGATCGGCGTCGATCCGTTGCGCATGAACGTGTAGAACGGCGCGGCGCGATCCAGCGTGCGGCCGATATTGTTTAGGTCGAACGGCAACCGCATAAGGACGACGCCATCGTCACGCAGCAGAGTAACCGAGTCGTGCGATGCCGGCTCGGGATGGTCGAGCAGGCTACGAAAATATGCCAGACGCACGCCCATAACGACGACACCGGCAAACATGCCGTCACTGTCCGTCATGCGGCGACCGACCGGGAAACCGGCAAGATCTTCGCGCTCGGTCGAAACGGCCGGCCGATCAAAAATCGATGCAAGGACAGATTTTGCTGCTCCTTGAAGTAATCCCGGTCTTTCCAATGACTGTGGTTGCATCGGCATACCGGCCACGAAACCGCCGTTCTCATCCAGCACATTGATGAAGGCGAAATACGGATCACTTTGCGCGCGCTTGAACAGCGGCGCGTTGCGCGACTGCACACCCAGGGTCTGATCCTCCGCGGACTGATGCCTGCCGATCACCGCCTTCAAGGTGAGATCGACCTGCTCCAGGGTGTGCGCAACATCTTGTCGCCGCGCATCGGCCAGCTGCGATGCCGCCGCATCGGCCTGCTGTCGCGATGACCGATGTGCGGCCCACACGACGCCGCCGGCCATCAGACCCGCCAGCAGTATCAGGACGTACGGGAGCAGCGCCCCCTCGGTGCGCAGCCAGGCCCACAGCCAGCCATCCCGCGCGACGGCAATTGCAGAGGATTCATGCCTTGCTGTCTCTTCGGCTGGGCCATTGTAGGCAGCAAATCCCTAGCCAATCGTTGACGCGGGATTTGCCGCAGCCGGCCAGCCAATCGCCCGCCCACGCCAGGGACGCAGACGCCAGGATACCCAGGCCAGGACGCAGACGCTTGAACCAGCAAAACTGATGCTGCATACTGGATTGTGATGTCCTGTGCAGCAGTCAGGCATGTTCTGGAAATGATCACGGCCGCACAGATGCGGGCGGCGCGCGCCATGCTCGGAATCGACCAGCGGGCGCTGGCTGAACGCTCCGGCCTGTCCCTGCCGACCATCCAGCGCATGGAGGCGAGCGACGGCGTGGTGCGCGGCAATGTCGATTCGCTGATGAAGCTGGTCGATGCGCTGCAGGCGGCAGGGATCGAGTTGATCGCCGACAATGCCGTCAGTGGCCAGGGCGGCCGAGGAGTGCGGCTGAGCAAACCCGCTCCGACACCGCGCCGTGCCGGGTCGGGCCGCGCATGATCTCGCTCGTTCTGGTCTGCATCCTGCTGCTGCTCGGTCTCGGTATCGCCGGCGCACGCCTCGCGCACACGCCATCGGGAAACAACATCGTCTATGGCGGCAGCCTCGGCGTCTCATGCATATCGCTGCTGATCGCGCTGCTATCCCTTGCCGCAACACCATCGACCATAACACTACCACTCGGCCTGCCATGGATCGGCGCGCATTTCCGCCTCGACTCTCTCGCCGCGTTCTTCCTTTTCGTTGTCGGCCTCGGTAGCGCCGGCGCAAGCCTCTACGCTCTCGGCTACGGCGCACACGAACCCGAACCGCAACGCGTCTTGCCATTCTATCCGATATTCCTCGCCGGTCTGAACATCGTCGTCCTGGCCGACGATGCCTTCAGCTTCCTGTTCGCATGGGAACTGATGTCGCTCGCCTCCTGGGCACTCGTGATGTCGCACGATCGCGAGCCCGGCAACGCGCACGCCGGCTTGGTTTACATCATCATGGCGAGCTTCTCCGGCCTCGCCCTGCTGCTGTGCTTCGGCCTGCTCGCGGGACCAACCGGCAGCTACGACTTCGCCGCGATGCGCGCCGTGCATCCGACACCCGGTCTCGCTGCCATCGCATTGGTGCTCGCATTGATCGGGGCCGGATCGAAGGCCGGCGTGGTACCGTTGCACGCTTGGCTGCCGCTCGCGCATCCCGCCGCGCCAAGCCACGTCTCCGCACTCATGAGCGGCGTGATGACCAAGGTCGCCGTCTACGGCTTCATCCGCATCGCCTTCGACCTGATAGGCGCACCTACTGCGTGGTCCGGCATCCTCGTGCTGGCGGTCGGCGGCATCACCGCGGTGATGGGCGTGCTGTACGCGCTGATGGAGCACGACCTGAAGCGCCTGCTCGCCTACCACACCGTCGAAAACATCGGCATCATCTTCATCGGCCTCGGCCTGGCAATCGCATTCGGCGCCAACGGACTTGCGGCCGCCGCCGCACTCGGACTGACCGCCGCGCTGTTCCACGTGTTCAACCATTCGGTGTTCAAGAGCCTGCTGTTCTTCGGCACCGGCGCCGTGCTCACCGCGACAGGCGAGCGCGACATGGATCATCTCGGCGGCCTGATCCATCGCATGCCGAAAACCGCATTTGCATTTCTTGTAGGCTGCGTCGCGATCTCCGCGCTGCCGCCACTGAACGGCTTCGTGTCCGAGTGGCTGACCTTCCAGGCGATCCTGCTTCACCCCAACCTGCCGCAATGGGGCCTGAAGATCGCCATCCCCGCGGATGGCGCGCTGCTAGCACTGTCCGCCGCGCTTGCCGCCGCCTGCTTCGTCAAGGCGTACGGCGTAACCTTTCTCGGTCGGCCACGCACACGCGCAGCGATAGATGCGCACGAGGTCGACCGCTGCTCGCTTGCCGCCATGTACGCGTTCGCCGCGCTCTGCCTGCTGGCAGGCATCTTCCCCGGCGTAGTGATCGACCTGCTAGTGCCAGTGGTGCACACGCTGACCGGCGCACGAATGCCGACACAACTCGGCGTTGCGTGGCTGTCCATCGTGCCGGTTGCCAGTGCACGCAGTTCGTACAACGGGCTTCTGGTACTGCTCTTCATCGCTGCATCGGCCTCGCTGGCGGTGCTGGTCATTCACCGCTTTGCCTCACGCGCAATGCGGCGTGCACCGGCATGGGATTGCGGCTTCCCGGATGCGCGCCCGGAAACGCAGTATACCGGCGGCAGCTTCGCCCAGCCGATCCGCCGGGTTTACGGCGCGGTCGTGTTCCGCACGCACGAGACAGTGACAATGCCGCCGCCGGGCGATATCGCGCCCGCGCGCATCGAGAAGCACTTCAGCGACGTGATCTGGGATGTGTTCTACGCACCGATCGCCGGCGCAATCTGGCGCGCGTCCGAGATACTGAACCACCTGCAATTCCTCACCATACGACGCTATCTGGGCTTCGTCTTCGCCGCACTGATAATCCTGCTGTTCGCGTTGGCGCTATGGCAGTGATCCAGGGTCTTCTCGTGCAGGGCGCGCAGATGGCGCTGGTGCTACTGCTCGCGCCGCTGCTGACCGGCCTGGTGCGCAAGGTGAAGGCGCGCCTGCAACGTCGCCGCGGTGCATCGCTGATCCAGCCCTATCGCGACCTCAAGCGCCTGCTCGGCAAGGAAGTGGTGCTTGCGGAAAACGCATCGTGGCTATTCCGCACTGCACCTTATGTGATCTTCGCGGTCACCTGGGTGGCCGCCGCACTGGTGCCAACCTTCGCCACCGGCTTGCTGTTCAACTGGTCCGGCGACCTGATCGCCATCACCGCCCTGCTCGGCAGCGCGCGCTTCGCCCAGGCACTCGCCGCAATGGACATCGGCACCAGCTTCGGTGGCATCGGTGCCTCACGTGAGGTGATGATCGCCTCGCTCGCCGAACCCGCCATGCTGATGATCGCACTGACTGTCGCGCTGGTCGCCGGCTCCACGCAACTCTCCACCATCGCGGACTACATGGCCTTCTCCGCCGTCGGCCTCCGCGTATCGCTGGCACTCGGCTTGGTCGCGCTGATCATCGTCGCGCTGGCCGAGAACGCGCGTATTCCGGTCGACAACCCCGCCACGCACCTGGAACTCACCATGGTGCACGAGGCGATGGTGCTGGAATACTCCGGCCGGCATCTGGCGATGATCGAACTCGCCGCGGCGCTGAAGCTGCTGCTGTACATTTCAGTCATCGCCTGCATCTTCTGCCCCGTCGGACTCGCCCATGGCTATGCAATCGGCTTCGTCCTGTACCTGGTCAAGCTCGCCGCAGCCGGCGTGCTGCTCGGGGTTTTCGAGATGTCGATCGCCAAGATGCGCGTGTTCCGCGTGCCCAACTTCCTCGGCGCCGCGCTGATGCTGGGTCTGCTCGGCGTGCTGCTGCTGTTCGTATCGGAAGGCATGTGATGCACGGCTACGCCTTCGACATCGCGCACATGCTTGCCGGCGGGCTGGTGCTGCTCAGCTTCACCATGCTGTATCAGGACCGGCTGTATCCACTGATCAACATGCTGGCGCTGCAGGCGCTCGTTCTGGCGCTGTCGGTAGCCTGGCAGGCGCATATCCAGCATGCGCCGCACCTCTACATCACCGCCGCCATCGCCCTCGGCTTCAAGGCTATCGCCGTCCCCTGGGCGCTGCGCCGCATGGTGTTCCGCCTGGGCATTCACCGCGAGATAGCGACAGTCGTTAGCATCGGCCTCACCATGCTCGCCGCCATCGCGTTGGTCGCGCTGTCGATGATGGTGATGCTGCCCGTCACCGCGCACGCCGACCCGATCGCGCGTGAGGACGTCGCACTGGCCCTGTCGGTCGTACTCATCGGACTGCTGATCATGGTGACGCGACGCAACGCCGTGGGCCAGGTGGTGGGTTTCCTGTCGCTGGAAAACGGCGTGAACCTCGCAGCCACCGGCGCCCAGGGCATGCCGATGGTGGTCGAAATCAGCGTCGCATTCTCCATCCTGATCGCATTTATCGTGATCGGCATATTCCTGTTCCGCATCCGCGAACGCTTCGACACGGTGGACCTCGAAGCACTCGACGCGTTCCGCGGTGAGAAGCGATGACCGAATATGCCATCCTCCTTGTCCCCCTGCTCGCCGCCGCGATACTCGCAGCAATCCCCAACTACCGCCTGTCCGCGCGCATCAACGTCGCCGCCAGCCTGCTAGCCTTCCTCTGCGCCCTGTTGCTACTGGTCCATCGCCCCGCAACCGGACAGTTCCTCCTGATCGACGACCTGAACGTGGTGTTCATCCTGCTCAACACCTTCGTCGGCTTCACCACCAGCGCATTCAGCGCCAGCTACATCGCCCACGAACTCGAAACCGGCCGCCTCACACCAGGCTACCTGCGTTTCTACCACGTCATGTACCAGCTCATGCTGTTCGGCATGAACCTCGCCCTGGTCGCCAACAACATCGGCCTGATGTGGGTCGCGGTCGAACTGGCGACACTCACGACTGTCGTGATGGTCGGCATCTACCGCACGCACGAAGCCATCGAGGCCGCCTGGAAATACTTCATCCTCGGCAGCGTCGGCATCGCGCTCGCGCTGTTCGGCACCATCCTGGTTTACACCGCCGCCCGCCCGGTGGTCGGCGAAGGCCTCGACGCAATGGTGTGGACCGTACTGATCACCCGGGCGCACGACTTCGATCCAGCCCTGCTCAACATCGCCTTCGTATTCCTGCTTCTCGGCTACGGCACCAAGGTCGGCCTCGCCCCGATGCACGCGTGGCTGCCCGACGCGCACGCCGAAGGCCCGACACCGATCTCCGCAGTGCTATCGGGCCTGCTGCTGAATGTCGCTCTCTACGCCCTGCTGCGCTTCAAGATGCTGCTGGCAGCCAATCCCGGTGCCATCGCCCCCGGCCCTCTGATGATCGCACTCGGCTTGATCTCGCTGATCTTCGCGGCGTTCATGCTGTACCGTCGCCGCGACATCAAACGCATGTTCGCCTACTCCTCGATCGAGCACATGGGCATCACCGTGTTCGCCTTCGGCATGGCCGGACCACTCGGCAACTTCGCCGGCCTGTTGCAGATGACCATGCACAGCCTGACCAAATCGGCGATCTTCTTCTCCGTGGGTCATATCGCGCAGGTGAAGGGCACCCAACGCATCGCCGACATGGGCGGCCTCACCGTTACGCATCCCGTACTCGGCTGGGGTCTGATTGCCGGTGTCGCTGCCATCGCAGGCCTGCCGCCGTTCGGTGTGTTCACCAGCGAGTTCCTGGTGATCAGTTCTACCTTCACGCGCCAACCCATCCTGGCAATCCTGTTCGTGTTCGGATTGCTGGTCTCGTTCGGCGCACTGTTCCTGCGCATCGGGTTCAGTCGCGTTCGGCGAACCACGCGGTCCCACCGGACCTGTGACCGCCTCGTACGTCCCAATGTTTGCCCACCTGACGCTGGTGTTGATCGCCGGCATCTACCTGCCAGGTCCGTTGGTCACCTGGTTCCAGCACGTCGCGGCATTGCTCGGATGACCGTCGTGGATACCGCGCAGTGGCAGCGGATCGGCCGGGCTCTCGCCGCTGGCGACAGCACGCTGTTTGGCCTGTGGGGCGAACCGACCCAGGTGCACATCGCGGTACTGGACCGCGACGCAACAACCATCGCGGTGCATAGTCTTGCTTGCCCCGACAACAGCTTTCCCTCGATCGGAGCAATCCACGCACCGGCGATCCGTCTGGAACGCGCTACGCGCGACCTGTACGGTCTGGAACCGATCGGTCTGCCCGACACACGCCCCTGGCTGGACCACGGCCCAAACCCAACTGCCTATCCATTCCTGCCGGTTGAAGGCGACAGCCTGCACCAGATTCCCGTCGGGCCCGGTCCACGCCGGCATCATCGAGCCGGGACATTTCCGGTTCACCGCCGACGGCGAAACCGTGGTACGGCTGGAACAGCGTCTCGGCTACACGCACAAGGGCATCGAGCAGCTGATGCACGGCGCGACGATCGAGCAGGCGTCTCGTCTCGCCGGCCGCACCTCGGGCGACAGCACGGTCGCCTACGCGCTTGCCTTCGCACGCGCCGTCGAGGCGGCTCTTGGCATAAACGCGCCACGCCGTGCCGCATGGTTGCGCGGCCTGATGGCGGAACTCGAACGCATCGCCAACCACCTCGGCGATTTCGGCGCAATCTGCAACGATGCGTCATTCAGCATCATGTTGGCCCACTGCGGCATGCTGCGCGAGCTTGTGCTGCGCTGCGCCGCCGCCTGCTTCGGCCACCGCCTGATGATGGACCGCATCGTGCCCGGCGGCGTCGCGGTCGACCTGACACCCGAAGGCATGTCGCTGACCCGTTCGCTCATCGCTGATGTGCGATCACGCTTTGCACCGTTGATTGAACTGTACGACGCCACAGCCTCGCTACAGGACCGCACAGTGGGCACCGGCATCCTGACCGCCGAACTGGCGCGACGCTTCGGTGCCGGCGGCCATGTCGGTCGCGCCTCCGGCCGTCACTTCGATGCGCGACGTTCGATCGGTTACCCGCCATACGATCAACTTCACTTCAACGTGCCGGTGCTGCACGAAGGCGACGTGAACGCGCGTGCCTGGATACGCGTCAAGGAGATTGAACAGAGCCTGTCCATGATCCAACAAATCCTGGACCACTTGCCGGCAGGTGACGTATGCACTGCAATCGAACCAGTCGGCCCGCGCGAGGGGATGGCACTCATCGAAGCCTTCCGAGGCGATGTGCTGATATGGCTCCGCATCGACGATGCCGGTCGCATCGACCGCTGCCACCTGCGCGATGCTTCATGGTTCCAGTGGCCACTGCTGGAAGCCGCGATCGAGGGCAACATCGTCGCCGACTTTCCGCTGTGCAACAAGTCGTTCAACTGCTCCTATTCCGGACACGACCTATGATGCTCGACTGCGGGCTTCACCAGGCTTGTGCCAGCCGCGACGTTAGGGAAATGGCCGGTCGACAATGCTGAAGACGTTCCTGCAAGGCCTGCGTCCGCCGGTTACCGAACCGGCACCGGCGCTCGATGATCCGGAACTCGCCGCGCTGAGCGCGAAGCTCGATCGTGCGGCGCAGCGCCGGCTTGGCCACAGCCTGTCGATCCGCGAAGTGGACGCCGGCTCATGCAACGGCTGCGAACTGGAAATCCACGCCCTTAATAACGCGTTCTACGATCTGGAACGCTTCGGCCTGCGCTTCGTCGCATCACCGCGGCATGCCGACGTGCTGATGGTGACCGGCCCGGTGACGAAGCACATGCGCCAGGCGCTGGAACGCACCTGGCGTGCCACACCGGATCCGAAATGGGTGGTGGCGGTGGGCGATTGCGCCGCCGGCATCGGCGTGTTCGCCGGCAGCCCGGCGTGCGTCGGCGCGGTGTCCGAAGTGGTGCCGGTGGACATCGTCATTCGTGGCTGTCCGCCGACGCCGACCCAATTGCTTCAGGGCCTGCTGTCGCTGCTCACGACATAGATCGGCAGTAGCCGGCCATTTGAATTCGCCCGGCGACCCAATCCGCAATTTCGCTGCTGACAAAAGCAAAAGTCCGGTGATGCCTGCACGGACACGGGACGGTTCGATGCAAGCGCATTCATCCAGTCTGCCCAGGTATCGTCAGCAACGTCTTGGTGTGGCCAGAGTGGCCAAAGCAATCGTGTGCATGGCAGGCAGCTGCGCCTTGCTGGCATTGCAAGGAGCACAGCGATGCGGCAACCTCAATCGAAATGCCCACGCGTCCGAGTTTGCTACGCTTCGCTCGCAATGAGAAAACGCAATGACAAACCGCAATGACAAAAAAAGTTGGGTCGGCCAGAGTGTTTCACTTGTTCACCCCATCTTCCTGCCAGAGTGGCCGGCTGGGCACGATTGTACCAGTCCGTCATGAGTAACCGGTGGGGCGGCAGTCCCGGCAGGCAGCCATCTCTCTGTCACACAATGCCGCGCGCTCACGGTATCTTGGGAACTACGTACATCTCCGCATGTGACGGACTCGACGCGATGTGCCATAATCTCCAAGACGTTTTCGTTGTCACGCGGTTGTAATCTGACGCACTACGCGATTGCCATTAACCGGAGCCAGAGTCGTTCGAACCAGCCTTTATGAAATGGCAGATGATTCGGGAGGCGCGTGCAGCCATGTTAGGTAAGAGGCCAATTCTCGGAGGTTTGCTGGCGGTTGCCATCGCTTATGCCGCCTACCCTTACGTGACGCTGTACCGGCTGGGTCAGGCGATTCGACAGGGTGACGCGCCCGCACTGCAGTCGATGGTCGATTGGAGCTCGGTGCGCGAAGGGATCAAGGAAGACATCTGCGATCTGGTGGTCGATGAGCCTTCGCAGATCAAGACCGGTGGGCAACTGCCGCCGTTCGGTGCGAGCTTCGTGCGCGGTATCGCGGCCAATGCAGTCGATGAAAGAGTAACACCGGAGGCGTTGCTGGCTGTGACAGCACAACAGCAAATGGCCGTTCAGCCGGTTTCGCATGGCGCAGCGGTCCAGGTGAGCTGGGCCTTCTTCACTGGTCCGGGATCATTCATGGTGGATTTGCGCGCGCCGGGACAAGGCTCGCCCATCCGCCTTCGCTTGGAACTGCGCTCCGGCACCTGGCAGGTAACCCGCGTCTGGCTGCCAGCGGAGCTGTTGGGCAAAGCCAACACTCGGACGTGATGGGACAGGCTTTGCGCGTCCCCGCGCCGTCTGATACGGGCGCGCGCACTGTCACCGCAGCGGCGCCCGATCTGCCTGGGGTCCGAGCATCGATCTGAAGTGCGGCGCGGGAAGACTTTTTTCATCGCGCGGTCGTGTTCGATGCCTGCGTCTGTCGAGGTCCGGATCTGGCGCCGATTGCTTAAGCGCTCCGGCTACGCCGCTGGTTGGCTCTTGCCCCTTCCGCCTCGCCCGTTACGATAGCGCCCCATGCCCCCCGACCCGCCGCCCCCCGTGGACCTGCTCCTGGTCCACAGTTCCGACCTGCACGTCGATGACGAGCGAAATGCCACCAAACACAGCGCCGGGGCCGCGGGCCTCGCGGCCGTGCTCGCTGTCGCACGCGCGGCGAGCGCCGATGTCGTGCTGCTCGCCGGCGACACCTTCGACAACAATCGCGTCGCTGCCGTCGTGCTCGACCGCACCGCACAATTGTTGGCCGATGCCGGCCGGCCGGTGGTGATCCTGCCGGGCAACCACGACCCCGCATTGCCGAACAGCGTCTTTATCCGTGGTGGCCTCAACGCCATTCCCAACGTCACGGTACTCGGCATCACGCATGAAGAGGCAGTGGGCTTCCCGCTGCACGACCTGGAGATCTGGGGCCACGCGCATCGCGACTACGAGAACATGGTCCCCCTGCGCGGCCCGCGCGCACGCTCCACGCGCTGGCAGATCGCCATGGCGCACGGCCACTACGAGCCGCCGGAGACACTTGGCACGCCGCTGCGGCCATCCTGGCTGTTCAGCGACGATGCCATCGCCGCGACCGAAGCGGACTACCTGGCGCTGGGTCACTGGGATCGTCCGGTGCGCGTTGGCAACGGTGTCGTGCCGGCGTACTACTCAGGCTCGCCCGATCTAGCGCAAACGGTTAACCTGATCCGGCTGACCGCGGCCGGCCGGGTCGTCGTCACGCGTGAACCGCTGCGCTGGGACGACGGCTAGGTCGGCCCCGTCGTCAGTTCCGCGACAGGACGGGCCGGGGCGACGGGACGGTATGGCTGGCCTGGGCCCCGCTTATCGCCGGGATAACAACACACGCGGGGATAACAACACAGTAGAGGAAACAGCGATGCCCCTGCTCTGCGAAAAGCGTGGCGCCGTCGCCATTCTGATGTTGAGCCGACCTGAAGCGCGCAACGCCTGGTGCGAGGAATTCCAGACCGGCCTGCCACAGCACCTGACGGAACTGGAGAATGACCGCGACATCCGCTGCGTCATTCTGACCGGCGACGACCGCGGCGGCGCGTTCAGCGCGGGAGCCGACCTGAAGAACCCGCGCACCCACACGATGGACTCGGTTGCCGATTTCATCGAGGCGTTGCCTAGCCGGCGGCGCACGCATCCGATCCCGATGCTGACCGATTTCGCCAAGCCGATCATTGCCGCGGTGAATGGCTACGCCGTCGGCATCGGCTGCATCGTCACCTATTGCTGCGACATGATCGTCGCCTCCGATCGCGCCGAATGGCGCCTGCCGCAGAGCGGCCTGGGGATTATCCCCGCGCAAGGCGGCGCGGTGCGACTGGCGCGCTGGGTCGGCAAGGGACTCGCGATGCGCGCGGCATTCGGATTTCCGCTGACGGCCGAGGAAGCGTATCGCATCGGTTTGGCGCAGTGGCTGGTGCCGCATGATGAATTGATGGCGCGCGCGATGGATGTCGCGGAACACATCGCATCGCTGCCGCCGCTGGCGACGCGGCTGGTGAAGGAGTCGCTGAATCGCGGGATGGATGTGCCACTGTCGGATGCCGTGCTGGGCGATCTGTATCGCTTCGCCACGCTGGAGCTGACGGAGGATAAGCAGGAGGCGCACCAGGCCTGGCGCGAACGTCGCAAGCCGCGCTTCAAGGGACGATGAGCGGCAAGGGACGATGAGCCGCGGTGATTGAAATGGAATAAGGGGTGGCCGATGCCTCAGTCGATTCGCGCTGTCGTGGTCGATCCGTCGCATAATGACAAGCTTGCGCTGCGCGACGTGGAGTTGCCTGCGGCCGCGCCGCAACGAAGTCACCGTTCGCGTCACCGCGATTTCGCTGAACCGCGGCGAGGTCAACCGTGCATTGTCGCAGTCCGCCGCCGGCGCCCGCCCGGGCTGGGATTTCGCCGGTGTGATCGAGGCGGCTGCGCCGGACGGCAGCGGTCCATCGATGGGAACGCGCGTGGTCGGCATTCTGCCGACTGGTGCCTGGGCCAACCGCGTGCGTGCGCCGAGTGATTGGGTTGCGGCACTGCCGGAGGCGGTGACCGATGCGCAGGCCGCGACGCTGCCGGTTGCCGGACTGACCGCGCTGCACGCATTGCGCCAGGGCGGCCTGTTGCTCGGCCGCAAGGTGTTGGTGGACGGCACGACCGGCGGTGTCGGCCATCTCGCGGTCCAGCTTGCCGCCTTGTCGGGCGCCACGGTGTATGGCCATGTGCGGCGGCCTGAACAGAAAGCGATGATCGCCGATTGGTGCGGTGATCGCATCATCGTCTCGGCCGATCTGCGCGCGGCCGCGTTGCCGGGCCGTATCACCTGATCGTCGATCTCAGTTGGCGGATCGGCGCTGTCGGCGGCACTGACGATGCTGCAACGGAACGGCACCTGCGTGCATTTCGGCGTCTCGGAATCACCGACGACGACGTTCGAGAGCGGCGCTTTCTTCAGGCAGGGCGGTGTGAAGCTGTATGGCCTTATCCTGTTCCACGAATTGCGGTGGATGGAGCCGGCGTCGGAGGGCCTGGGGGTGCTCGCGCAATTGGTGGCGCAGGCGCGCGCTGCGCCCGCATATCGAGATCGAGGCGCCTTGGACCGACATCGCGACCATTGCCCGCCGATTGCTCGCCCGCGAGTTCGTCGGCAAGGCTGTGCTGCATGTGACGTGACGGAGGGTTCCCGTGGGGTACAAATCGATCAACTTCAGGCACAAGTTCGGATTGTTCGACGAGCAATGGCGGCCGAAGGTCGTTGCGGAAATGAACGACTATCAGTTCAAGGTTGTGAAGCTGCAAGGTGACTTCGTCTGGCATGACCACAAGGACACGGACGAGACGTTCATCGTGATCGAAGGCGATCTGCGGATCGATTTCCGCGATGGTGCGGTGCAGATCTCCGCGGGCGAGATGTTCGTCGTGCCAAAAGGCGTGGAGCACAAGCCTTGCGCGGACAGGGAGGTGAAGCTGCTGCTCATCGAACCACGCGGCGTGCTGAACACCGGGCACGCGGACGGTGAACGGACAGCCGAGAACGATGTATGGGTATGAAGGGATGGATCGGCAGGGTGCTCGGTGTCAGGCTCGCCGAAGCACGATCGCAGCCGCGCCAAGCATCAGTATCATCCCCGCCACATCGCCGATGTCCAGCTTCTCGCTGAACAGCGTGGTGCCGATCACCACCGCGACGACCGGCGAGACGAACGCGTAGGTGCCGGTGTGGCTGGCACCCCAGTCGCGCACCAGCAGGAAGTAGATAACCGTGGACAGTATCGAACCGGGCAGCAGCAGATAGAGCCAGGCCAGCGCGGCATGCCATCCCCATGGATGGATCAGCGCCGCGCGCGCGCCAGGTTCGAAGATGATCGAGGCGACCAGCAAAAGCGCGCCGCCGATCAGGTTCGTCATGGCCGCCATCTGCGCCGGTGCCAACGAAGTCATCAGCGGCCGCGCCATCACCGAGCCAGCCGAGTAGCACAGGGTGCCGATGATCACGCCCGAGGCGCCGAGCAGTTCGCGCACATCGAGCGTGCCGGAGAATGCCGCCGGGCCGAACAGCACGATGATCCCAGCCACACCGATTGCGATCGCCACAAGTTGGCGCCACGACGAGCGCTCCTGTCCGAAGGCCACCGCGAAACTCAGCAGCGCGATCGGGGTCAGTGCGCACGACAGCACGGCAGCGAGGCCCGCCGTGACGTAGCGCAATCCGTACAGCTGGATCACCTGGTTCAGCGACACCATCAGGACGGCCACCACGAACAGCCGTCCGGTCAGCCGCATCGGGATCTGCAGACGTTGGCCACGTGTCCAGCGCCACAGCAGCAGCATCAGCCCGGCAACGGTCCAGCGCGTGCCCGCGAACACACCTGGCGGCACGGCTGCGATGCCGACCTTCATGGCGAGCCATGTGGTGCCCCAGACGAAGCACAGCACCGCGAAGAGCGCGCGTTGACGTGCGGCCAGCGACCAGGCCCGGCGGGCGGTCAGTGCGATCGTTGACATTACGCGACTTGCCGGCGCCCTTCGGTGAACCGGCTGAAACGGAACGGTGCCGGGATCGACGATCGGCGTGTCGCCCGCGACCAGGTCGGCCGCGAGCCGTCCCGCGCCGGGACCGATGCCGAAACCATGGCCGGAGAAACCGGTGGCGAGGAAGAAGCCCGGCACGCCGGCCACTTCGCCGATCACCGGCACCGCATCAGGCGTTACGTCGATCAGGCCGCCCCAACTCTCCGGCTACCTGCATGCGGGCGAACGCAGGGAAGGCGCGTGACAGCGCGGTCCGCGCTTCGTCCAACGTGGCTTGCTTCGGCGCCGGATCCAGCACGCGCACGGCTTCGAACGGTGTCGTCTCGTCCAGCGACCATTTCCGGCGCGTGCCCCATTCCTCCAGGAAGCGACGGCCAAGGCGCAACCTGATCTCGCCGTAGTTCTGCCGCAGCGTCGGGAGGTATTGCAGCAGCAGGCGAAATAAATCCGGCGTGATGTCGGCGATGTTGGCGTTGCGCCGAGCGATGGTGTAGCCGCCGTCAAGCCGCTTGCGGAAGGCGAATACCGAACCGCTGGTGGTAACGTCCGGTGCACCGGCTAAGTGGGGCAGTGCGGAACACCGAGCCCAACACCCGAAGCTGCGGCAAATCGATGCCGGCATTGCCGCAGAACAGCCGGGACCATGCACCGCCGGCGAGCACCACCGTGTCGCATGCGATCCGGCCTTTCTCGGTGACGACGCCGGAAACCCGACCGCCTTGCGTTTCGATGCCGCGCACTGCGCATTCCGTCAGTATCGTTGCACCCACCGCACGCGCCGCCTGCGCGATCGCCGGTGCTGCCTGCGACGGTTCGGCGCGGCCATCGGTCGGGGTATGCATTGCGCCCACGAACATGCCCGATGCGCCTGGCACAACCGTATCGATCGCCGCGCCGCGCAGCATCCGCGCATCCACCTGATACTGCCGCGCTTCGGTCAGCCATTGCTCCTGCCTGGCGATCTCCTGTTCGGTTTCGCACAGATAGGCGATGCCTGCCTGGCGGAATCCGGTCTCATGGCCGATACGCTGATTCATGCCACGCCACAGCCGCAGGCTTTCGATCGCCAGCGGAATCTCGCGCGTGTCGCGCCCCATGGTGCGGCACCAGCCCCAGTTTCGGCTGGACTGCTCCGCGCCGATGCGACCCTTCTCGCACAGCACGACGGAGTGGCCCTTTTCGGCTAAGAACAGCGCAGTGCAGGTGCCGATGATGCCGCCGCCAATCACCACCACGCCGGCGCGGGTGGGCAGCGCAGGGTCGGATTGCACGCTATCGACGGGTGGCGACATTGGATCGGTGGCCAGTGGTGAACGGGTAGCATAAGCTGGGTATGCAATACTGACCATTGAACCCTGATCATCGGAGCGTTGCGCACAATGGCCTGGCGGGTCGGCGTCGATTCCGGCGGCACCTTCACCGATGTCTGCCTGTTCGACGAGGACAGCGGCCGGGTGGAGGTGTGGAAGGTTGCGTCCACGCCGGACGATCCGTCGCGTGGCATCACCCAGGGCGTTGCGGAAGGCGCGGAGCATGTCGGCGCGTCGGCCGGCGCGGTCAGTTATTTCGGCCATGGCACGACCGTGGCGACCAACGCGCTGATCCAGCATCGCGGCGTAAAGACCGGCCTGATCACCACCGAAGGCTTTCGCGACCTGCTGGAGATCGGCCGGCAGAAGCGCCCCGACCTGTACGACCTGCAGGCCGACAAGCCGCCGGTGCTGGTGTCGCGCGACCTGCGCCTGGAAGTGCCGGAGCGCATGCGCCACGACGGCACGCGTCGAGACGCCGCTGGACGAGGCGGCATTCCGTGCGGCGGTGCGGCAGCTGCGCGATGCCGGCGTGCAGGCGGTCGCCGTGTGCTTCCTGTACGGCTTCGTCCGCACCGAGCACGAGGAAACGGCGCGTCGCATCCTCGCCGAGGAATTCCCCGAGGCCTTCGCCTGCGTATCGCATCAGGTGGCGCCGGAATTCCGCGAGTTCGAGCGCATGTCCACCGCGGTGGTGAACGCCTATCTCGGCCCGGTGATGCAAGGCTACATTCGCCGCCTCGGCGATCGGCTGGCGGACCTCGGCATGTCCGCCACGCCGCATCTGACGCAGTCGAACGGCGGCGTGATCGGCTTCGAACAGGCGGCGCGGTTGCCGGTGCGCACCGTGCTGTCGGGGCCATCGACCGGCGTCGTCGGCGCGCAGGAAGTCGGCAGGCTGGCCGGTTTTGCCGACCTGATCACCTTCGACATGGGCGGCACCTCCACCGACGTCGCGCTGCTGCAAGACGGCCAATGCCGGTTGGCCAGCGAGGCGGTGGTGCACGGCTATCCGATCAAGGCGCCGATGCTCGACATCCATACCGTCGGCGCCGGCGGCGGCTCGATCGCGTTCGTCGATTCCGGTGGGCTGCTGAAAGTCGGTCCGCGCAGTGCCGGCGCGGATCCGGGGCCGGTGTGCTACGCGCGCGGCAATGCCGAGCCCACCGTGACCGATGCCAACGTGGTGTTGCAGACACTCAATCCGACGCATCTGCTGGGCGGCCGCATGGCGGTGCGGCAGGACCTGGCGCGGGCAGCGATCGAGCGGCTGGCGGCATCGTTGCGCATGGACGCGATGGCGACGGCGCAGGGCATCATCTCGGTCGTCACCGCCAACATGGCGCGCGCGATCCGCGTGATCAGCGTGCAGCGCGGCCATGATCCGCGCGACTACACGCTGGTGGCGTTCGGCGGCGCCGGCCCACTGCATGCCGCGCGACTGGCGAAGGAGCTGGAGATCGGCCGCATCCTGGTGCCGCGCAATCCTGGCATCCTGTGCGCCATGGGCCTGCTGCTGACCGACCTGCGCGCCGATTTCGCCACCACGCGGCTGCACACTCTGTCCACTGCCGCGTTGCCCGACGTGGCCGACGCGTTCCGCACGTTGCGGGCGCAGGCGGAGGCGTGGTTCGCGCGAGGAAGGCATCGCCCCGGCCGCGCGGCGAATCACGCGAACGGTGGACATGCGCTATGCCGGGCAGAACTACGAGCTGCCGGTGCCGCTGCCGGAGGGCGAGATCGGCCCGGCGACGCTGGATGCGTTGGCCGAAGGTTTCGCCGCCGCGCATCAACGGATGTACGGCTTCGTCGCCGAGGACGACCCGGTGCAGCTGGTCACCTTCCGCATCGAGGCGGCCGGCGTGGTGCCGAAAGCGTCGTTCCAGCCGCAGCCCGACGCCGGACCCGATGCATCGGGCGCCATCGTAGCGCGCCGCGATGTCTGGCTGCCGGAGGCGGGCGGCTTCGTGTCCTGCCCGGTCTACGACCGCGACAAGCTGCGATCCGGCAATCGCATCGCCGGCCCGGCGATCGTCGAGCAGATGGATGCGACGACGGTGGTGCTGCCCGGTATGGTCGCGCGGGTCGAGCCGTACCTGAACCTGATTCTGGAGCGGATGAACGATGAACGGCATGATCACCTCCCCCTCCCCTTGCGGGAGGGGGAGACTGCCGCGACGGCACGCTTCGCCCGCGACGCTGGACGACCTCCGAGTGGGCGACGCCGCACCGTGCCACACGCCATCGCCGTCGATCCGATCACCGTCGAGGTGATCGGCAGCGCCCTGTCCTCGATCACCGAGGAAATGGGCGAGGCGCTGATCCGCGCCTCCTACTCCACCAACATCAAGGAACGCCGCGACTGCTCCACCGCGCTGTTCGACATCCAGCGGCAACACGCTGTGCCAGGCCGAGCACATCCCGATGCATCTCGGCAGCTTCATCGGCCTGATCCCGCACATCATGAAGCGCCACCCGATGGAGCAGATGCGTCCGGGCGACGTATTCTGCGGCAACGACGCCTACGAAGGCGGCGGCACGCATCTGCCCGACATCGTGCTGGCCGAACCGATCTTCGTTGATGGCAGCATCATCGCCTGGGCGGTGAACCTGGCGCATCACGCCGATTTCGCCGATCGCGGCCATGCGCACATCTACCAGGAAGGACTGCGCATCCCGCCGATCCGGCTGTATCGCGCGGGCGAGCTGCAGCGCGACGTGCAGGAGCTGATCCTGCTGAACTGCCAGGTGCCGCGCGAGCGCCTGTCCGATCTGCGCGCGCAGATGGCGGCCAACCGCCTCGGCGTGCAGCGCATGCAGGCGCTGTGCGCGAAATACGGCCGCGAGACCGTGCTCGCCGCGGGCGACGCATTGCAGGACTATGCCGAGCGCAAGATGCGCGCCGGCATCGCCGCAATTCCCGACGGCACCTATCGCTTCGCCGATCGCTACGACTGTCCCGAGATCGACGGCGAACTGGCCGTGTCGTGCGAGATCACCGTCACCGGCGACGAGATGCATCTGCATTTCGACGCGCCGCCGCAGGTGCGCGCCGGCCTGAACATGACCTACACCGCGCTGCTCTCCACCGTGTATTACGCGGTGAAGACGGTGGTCGATCCGACCATCCTGCCGAACGCCGGCCTCGCGCGCCCGCTGCACGTCACGGCGCCCGAAGGCACCGTGGTCAACTGCGTGCATCCCGCCGCAGTGAACGGCCGGCTGGGCCTGTGCCAGCGCGTCGTCGACCTGATCCATGGCGCGCTGGCCGCAGCCGTGCCGGAGCGGGTGATCGCTGCGTGCAACGGCGCCTGCTTCTCGATCACTTTCGCCGGCCACCAGCCGCGCGACAATGCAATCTGGGTATATCTCGAAACCATCGGCGGCGGCTCCGGCGCGCGCGCGACAAAGGATGGACTGGACGGCGTGCACGTCCATATGACCAACACCTCGAATCTGCCGGTGGAGGCGCTGGAGATCGAATACCCGCTGACCCTGTTGCGCTATGAGCTGGTGGATGGTTCGGGCGGTCCTGGGAAGCAGCGCGGCGGCATGGGGCTGCGCCGCGTCTATCGCGCCGAGGCGGATTGCCGTGTTCGGGTCGATGGGTCGCGTCTGTCTGTCGCCGCCATGGGGATCTGTTCGGCGGCCTGCCGGGTGGCAAGGCCGCCGTGGTACTGAATGGCGGCGCGGTGCCATTCGATCATGGGTCGGGCGCGTTGCGGCCGGGCGAGATCATCGAAGTCGTCACCGCCGGTTCCGGCGGATACGGACCGCCGGAGCAGCGCGATCGGAATGCAGTCGAGCGCGATCTCGCGGAAGGCCGGCTTGATGCAGCGACGGCGCGCGAGGTGTATGGACTTTAGAACTGCATGCGTTCGAGCCAGCGTGCGACGCGTGTCGATGGCTCGCGAACCTGATGTCTGTCAGAATCGATGTCATGGAGTGCCTGATCATGAACCTGACCCGCCGCTCACTGCTTACCGCCGGCGCGGCTTTGCCGTTCCTGCGTATCCCGGCGCGCGCCGCCACCACGCCGGGCCGATCTGGTATTCGGCCTGTCGTCCTATCCGCCCACCATGCTGCCCTGGGCCAACGCCGGCACCGCCGCGGCCACCGCCAAGCTGATGTTCCATCGCGGCCTGCTCGGCTATGGCCCCGACGGCACGCTGCGCGGCGAACTCGCCGAAAAATGGGAACATGCCGAGGACGGCGCCTGGGTGTTCCATCTGCGCGACGCGGTATTCCAGAACGGCGCGCCGGTCACCTCGGCCGATGTCGCCTGGACGATCGAACAGGTGGCCGGCGAGAAATCCACCGCCTATCTGCGTGCGGAGATGCAGCGCCTTGCCAGGGTGGAAACGCCCGACGCCAAGACAGTGCGCCTGGTCACCAAGGAACCGATCGCCACGCTGCCGTTCCTGGTGGCAAGCTACTTCCTGCCGATCCTCGCGAAGGATTCGACCAAGGACAACCCGCTCGGGCGTCGGCGCCGGACCGTTCGTGCTTACCAACGAGGAACGCGGCGTCGCGCTCGATTTCAAGGCATTCGACAAATTCTACCGTCCTGGCCTGCCGAAACTGAAGACGCTGCGCATGGTCGCCTACGCCGATGAGAACCTGCGCGTGGCCGCGCTTGCAGGCCGGCGACGTCGATCTGATCGAATACGTGCCGTGGCAGTCGATGCCAAGCATCGAGGCTGATCCGAAGCTGGCGCTGCAATCCACGCCCGGGCCGTTCATGTATCTGACGTTCAACGGCAAGCGTGAAGCCGTTCGACGATGCGCGGGTGCGCGCAGGCGGTCGCGCACGCGATCCGCCGCGAGGATATCATCAAGGCGGCATTCTTCGGCCGCGGCGCGCCGATCGAAGGACTGCCGCTGACCGAAGGCACCGAATTCTACGACGCGAAGCTGGCGCATGGCTGGCCGTATGATCCGGCGAAGGCGAAGTCGCTGCTGGCGGCGGCCGGTGTTGGCAGCGGCTTCTCGTGCAAGCTGCTGTCCACCGCGCAGTACGGCATGCACAAGGACACCGCCACCCTGGTGCAGCAGCATCTGGCCGAGATCGGCATCCAGGCCGAGCTCGTGTTGCCGGACTGGGCAACGCGCGTCACGCTCGGCAATCGCGGTCAGTACGAGATGGCGGTGATGGGCAGTGCGTCGGAATACAACGACCCGGACGGACTGACATCGTTTCTTGCCGGCAATCTTGCGGCGTCCTATGTTCGCAGCTACGGACTGGATATTCCGAAGATCGACGAGCTGCTGGCGGCGGGCCGCGCGGAATTCGACAATGCCAGGCGGCATGCCATCTACACCGAGCTGCAGCAGGTGTTCCTGGAACAGGCGCCGATCGTTGGCCTGTGCTTCCGCGCCCAGGGCTATGCGATGAAGCGGCAGGTCACAGGTTTCCATAACATGCCCGGCGCGCTGACCTTCTATTCCGGCACCACGCTGGAGGAGACGAGTACCGGTTGAGCGCGCGAGGCGTCGATCTCCCCGCCATGACGACAAGGATAATACCAGCCGACCAGAAGTATGTTCGGCTATTGTCATGGCATGACATTGGGATTGAACCATGCCCTGGCTGATACGCCGCATTGGCGTCGCCATCATTCTGGTCTGGGTCGTCGCAAGCATCGTGTTCCTGGCGATCCGACTGGTGCCTGGGGATCCGGCCGAACTGCTGCTGTCGCAGGGCGGCGTCGCGCCCGATCCCGCCACGGTGGCAGAGCTGCACGAGCAGCTTGGCCTCGATCGGCCCGTCCTGACGCAGTACATCGACAACTTCCGCCATCTGTTGAGCGGCGATCTCGGCCGGTCGCTGGAGGACGGCAGTTCGGTCGCCGATGAAATTGGCCAACGACTACCGCGCACGCTCGAGCTGATCGGGGTCGCCGCGCTTTTGGCCGTGCTGCTCGGCATCCCCGGCGGACTGCTCGCGGCTATCGGACGCGGGGGGCTGCTCGACCGGATCGGCAGCTACCTGTCGGCGCTCGCGCTTTCCGTGCCGGTATTCGTCGTCGGTACGCTGCTGGTGCTGCTGTTTGCACAAACCCTGCGTTGGGTGCCGGCCGGCGGCTACGTGCCGCTTGCGCAGGATCCACTGGAGCATCTCACGTTGTTGGCGATGCCGGCGTTCACCATCGCCCTCGGCCTCGCCGCAACGGTGTTCCGAATGACTCGCGCCTCGGTGCTCGACGTGTCGCAGCGCGACTTCGTGCGCACCGCGCGCGCGAAGGGTGTGGAACCGTATCGGGTCATGTTCCACCACGTGCTGCGCAATGCGCTGATGCCCGTCGTGACGGTGCTGGCACTGCATCTCGGCACCTTGCTCGGCGGCACTGTGCTGGTGGAATACGTGTTCAATTATCCCGGCCTCTCCGGCCTGCTGGTGGAGGCTGTCAACGCGCGCGACTATCCCATGGTGGAAGGCGTCGTGCTGGTAATCTCGGTGCTGTTCGTGGCGCTGAACCTCGCGGTCGATCTGCTCTATGCCGCGCTTGACCCCCGCGTGCGCACCACATGACGCGAGTCCGCCTCGGCCCCGTCATCACAGTCGCCGCCATTGCACTGGTCGCCCTGCTGGTGCCGGTGCTGCCGTTGGCTGACCCGCTGCACATCGACGTCGCCGCACCATCTGTTCCCGCCTTCGATGGGTCATCTGCTCGGGCAGGATGAATACGGCCGCGACGTGCTGTCGCGTCTGTTGTGGGGCGCGCGCACCTCGCTGGTGGTTGCTGGTTCATCCACGTTGCTCGCCTGCATCGTCGGCACCGTCCTTGGCCTGGTGGGCGGCTTCTTCCGTGGCGTGGCGGAATTTCTCGCCGTGCGCAGCATGGACATCGTGCTGTGCTTTCCGCCGCTGCTGCTCGCTCTGTTGATCGTGACGCTGCTCGGACCTGGCGCACGCACGCTGATCCCTGTGCTCGCTGTGCTGTATCTGCCGGGCTTCGTACGGGTGGTTTATGCCGGCGTCCTGTCGGTGCGTTCGCAGGATTATGTGGAAGCAGTGCGTGCGCTCGGCGCCGGTCCGATCCGCATCATGCTGCGCACCATCCTGCCCAATGTCGCCGGTCCCGTTCTGGTGCAGTTCAGCCTGGCGGCAGCATCGGCAGTGGTGCTTGAAGTCGGGGCTGTCGTTCCTTGGACTGGGTGTCGTGCCGCCCGCCCCATCGTGGGGTCTGATGATCGGTGCCGCGCGCGCCACCATGGCGCAGGCACCGCTGCTGCTTCTGTGGCCGTGCGCTGCGTTAAGTCTGACGATTCTGGCGCTGAACGCGTTGTGCGATGCATTGCGCGACGCGGTTGATCCGCACACGCTTCCTGCCCGGGCACCAAGACGAGCGAAGCAACCCGCGCCTCCGGCGACACGCGCGCCAGGCGGTACCGCGGTGCTGGACGTGCGCAACCTGAGCGTCGAGATCGAAACGCCCGGCGGCACTATCCATCCGGTGCGTGACGTTTCGTTCGCCGTGCGTGCCGGCGAGACGGTTGCGATCGTGGGAGAGAGCGGATCAGGAAAATCCCTGACCGGCCTTGCACTTCTCGGCCTGTTGCCGCCGGCCGCACATGTCAGCCAAGGCAGCGCGTGGCTGCAAGGCCACGATCTGCTGCGCCTCACCGACGCCAGGTTTCGCGGCGTGCGCGGCGGCGTTCTGTCGATGATATTTCAGGATCCGCTGTCCAGCCTCAACCCGGTGCATCGGATCGGAGCACAGATCGCCGAAGCGATGCATGCGCATTTCGCGCTGTCATCGCAGGAGGCAAGGGAAGAGACGATTGCGCTGCTCGACCGCGTCGGCATGCCGGACTCGAATCGGCGGGCCCGCGCGTTTCCGCATGAACTGTCCGGCGGCATGCGGCAACGTACCATGATTGCCATGGCGATTGCCAACGACCCACGGCTGCTGATTGCCGACGAGCCCACGACGGCGCTGGATGTCACTATTCAGGCACAGGTGCTCGACCTGCTGGCCGCTCTGCGCCGCGAGCTTGGCATGGGTCTGGTATTCATTACCCACAGCCTGCCGGTGGTGTCCGAAATCGCGGACCAGGTGCTGGTGATGTACGCCGGTGAAATCGTCGAGCAGGGACCGATGCGCGAAATCTTTGCCGCGCCATTGCATCCCTATACCGCCGCACTGCTGCAAAGCGCGCCGCGGGAGGATGGCATTTTGCCGATCGGTATTCCCGGCACCGTTCCGTTGCCGCACGCCATGCCACCCGGCTGTGCTTTCGCCCCGCGTTGCACGATGCGGCATCGACCACTGCAATGCGCAGCGTCCGTCGCTTGTCGATGTCGCGCCAGACCGGGCAACGCGATGCCTGCGCTGGCGGGAATTGGCATGACCGCGCTGATTGCCGCCGAGCACCTCGGTCGCGACTTCGCCGCGCGCGGTGTGTTCGGGCGCGCGCGGCCGGTGCAGGCCGTCAGCGACGTGACGTTGTCGATCGCGCGCGGGGAAAGTGTCGCGCTGGTTGGCGAAAGCGGCTCGGGGAAGACCACACTCGGCCGCATGCTTTTGGGCCTGCTGCGGCCAACCGCGGGACGCATCAGTTTTGATGGGATGGACCTTGCAACTGTCGGCACCGCGCAACAGCGCGCGCTGCGTCGGCGCATGCAGATCGTATTTCAGGACCCACAATCCAGCCTGGATCCGCGCCGGCCGATCGGTGCCCAGATCGCCGATGGACTGGCGATCCACAATATCGTGCCACCGGAAGCGCGGCGCGCGCGGGTGGCAGAACTGCTGGCGCAGGTTGGTCTGCCGGCGGCAAATTCCGAACGCTATCCGCACCAGTTTTCCGGCGGCCAGCGGCAACGCATCGGCATCGCGCGCGCGCTGGCCACCGGCCCGGATTTTTTGGTCGCCGATGAACCGGTTTCCGCGCTCGATGCTTCAGTGCAGGCTCAGGTGCTCGATCTGCTTGCCGATCTTCGTGCGCGGCTCGGCGTGGCGATGCTGTTCATCAGCCATGACCTCGCAGTGGTGCGCAGCCTGTGCGAGCGCGTCGTGGTGCTTTACCTCGGCCGGGTGATGGAAACCGGTCCGGTGGCGCAGGTGTTCGGTACGCCGCGCCACCCCTACACGCAGGCGCTGCTGTCGGCCGTGCCGAGCCTGGATCCAGCGCGGCGACGAAGCCGCATCCTGCTGGCCGGCGACCCGCCGAGTGCAACAAACCCTCCGTCCGGTTGCGTGTTTCGCACGCGCTGTCCGATCGCCATTGCGGAATGCGCAGCGGCGGTTCCCCCGATGGTCGACGGTGTCGCATGCATTCGGGCCGCTGAGTGATCAACCGGTTTCGCGCACGACGCGCGCGACGATTTCTGCCAGGCGCTCATAGTCCTCGATGTCATTATAGGCCGCGGCCGAAATTCGTAGCCAGATACTGCCAGCCTGCACATGCGTCGGCGCGTCCGTGCCGGCCGCCAGCAGCCGCGCGCGCAGTTCCGCCGAACGTTCCGCCGTTGCGGCTGCGGTCAACGGAAGCCGCACCACGCCCATCGAGCCAGCCAGCGCGCCGGTAGCGCCAGGTTCGGTATTCAGCCGTCGCGCCAGCAGCGAAGTGGCGTCCGCAGCCAGCGCGATGTTGCGTGCCATCAGCGCCTCGCCGCCCAGGCGCGCATGAAAATCGATCGCCACATCGGTTGCCAGATAAGCGCTGGGATCGCGTGTGCCGGTCCAGTCGAATTCCGCGAGGTAGCCGTTGCCGCAGTCCGTGCGAAATCGTCACCGGATGCAGGTCTTGCTGGCGGTTCCGTGCGGCGTACAGAAACGCCGAACCCTTCGGCGCGCACAGCCATTTGTGGCAATTGCCGGTGTACCAGTCGGCGCCGAGAGCGCGCATATCCAAGCGGCACCTGGGCCGGTCCGTGCGCGCCATCCACCAGCACCGGGACGCCGGCATCGCGGCACGCGGCAATGATCCGCTGCAACGGCAGCACCAGCGCGCTGCCTGACGTGATGTGGTCCACCACCGCCAGCGCGCGTCCGCTTCGTCAGCGCGCGCAGCAACGTTGGCAACGATCGCATCGGCTGGCGGATGCGGGAACGGCACTGCGGCTTCCACCATCCGCGCACCGGCCTGCCGCATGACATAACGCACCGTGTTGCGCACTGCGCCATAGCCATGCGTCAGCACGACGATCTCGTCGCCCGGCTGCAGACGCAGCGAACGCAGCACGGCGTTGCAGCCGGTCGTCGCATTGTCGACGAACGCGATGTCCTTGCCGTCAGCGCCGATGAACGCGCCCAGCCGATCGGCGGCATGGCGCAAGGCATCCGGCAGCACGGCGCGCATGAAGCGGCCAGGCTGCTGCTCCATGCCGCCGCCGCCAGTCCTGTTGCGCAGCCAGCACCACGCGCGGCGCGGCACCGAAGGAACCGTGATTGACACTCAGGAAATCCCAGTCCAGCGCCCACTCGTGGCGCACCGCCTTGCCCAGCAACGGCATCGTGCTATTCCGCCGCAATCGCGCCCGCGGTCGGCAATCAACTGACGCGTCAGGGGCAACAGGCTGCGCCCGTACTCAATCGCGTCGTTCAACGGATCGAAGCCGCGGATCAGGAATGTGGTAACGCCGAGGTCATAGTAATCGCACAGTGCTTCCGCCACCTGGAGCGGCGTGCCAACCAGGCTGGTGGTGTTGCCGCGCGCGCCGGTCAGCAGTGCCGCACCGGTCCAAAGGCGCTTGTCCAGGCGTTCACCTTGCGCCGCGGCCTGCAGCAACCGACGGGACCCCTCGTTCGGTGGATCGCGCGGACCGAGACCCGCCTTCGCGCGCAATTCGGCAATTCTTTGCTTGATCTGTTCGGCGCGGGCCCACGCTGCTTCCTCGGTCGGCGCCAGGATCGGCCGCAGCGAGAGGCTGAACCGTACCGTGCGACCATGCTGCGCCGCCGCCGCGCGCACCCTTCCCGTCAGTTCGCGCACCTGCGCATGAGTCTCACCCCACAAGGCATAGACATCGGCATGCTTGCCGGCAACCGCGATCGCGGCATCCGATGCACCACCGAAATATATCGGGATGCGCGGCTGCTGCACACAGCGCATGGCGGTCGAAGCGCCGACGAAACGATAGTATTGACCGGCGTGATCCACCGGGGCGGTTTCGGTCCAGATACGCTTGAGGATGTGGACGTACTCGTCGGTGCGCGCATAGCGCTCATCCTTCGGCAGCGTGTCGCCGTCGCGCAACTGGTCCACATCGTCGCCACCGGAGATCACGTGGATCGCCGCGCGTCCACCGGTGATCTGATCCAGCGTGGCGAACTTCCTCGCCGCCAGCGTCGGAGCGACAAAGCCCGGTCGATGCGCGATAAGGAAGCCGAGCCGATTGGTATGTGCCGCGGCCAATGCGGCGAGCAGGAAGCCATCTGGACCATCGGAGAAATACCCCACCAGCACGCGATCGAAGCGTGCCTGCTCGGCTGCATGGGCGAATTCGCGGACGTAGCCGCGGTCCAGCACGCCCTGGCCGGGCGGGTGAATCTCCGAGCCGTGCCGATGATGGATCATGCCGATGAATTCGATGGTCATGGCGTCATCCTTGGCTACGCGGCTGCCTTGAGGGAAGCCGGGGTTGCCGCGCTATTTTGCTGGCGCGCTCCCGGGGTGATGCGGAGGCGGCCGTTTGGCCGCAGATTCTTCGGCCGCACGGTGGGTTTGTCCAGGGAATGCGCATAACAGGTATGGCCGCCAGCGAGCAACAGCGGCTGGCGGGTAGGTTCGGGACCGGGCGGTTTGGGCGTGCATTTTCACATTGCATGGGGTTTCCCCAGGAGTCCCCAGGTGGGACGGGCCAAGCGGCTATCGGGCCGAGAGGCCGACGGCGGGAGTGCTGGGTGAGCGTCATTCCGAGGGCCTGCTGGAGTGAGGTTGATTTCTTGGAATGTTCTAGTCCGCGGTAGTGGGCACGCCAATCTTCCAGGGGATGACAGCGGTGTCGGGCGGCCCGTCGCCGGTGGGGATTCGTGATGAGGTTGAGGTCGGTGTTTCCTGAATTGCTACCGCCCCGGTGCCGCACAGGAAGTAAGGATATTCAACCACAGATGAACGCAGATGCACGCGGATAAGATCGGGGTAAGTGGGCGACAGGGGCCACATTAGCGATGAGAGCCACCGTGACCTCCGATAGTATCCTCTGGTCGTGGATCGGCACTGACGCCGAGGAACGGGCTGCCGCGTTGCAGGAAGCGGGCCTGACAATCTCCTGCTGCCCCGCAGGCGGCCGGCAAGGCCGGAAAAAGCCGCCGGAATGCGCAGTGCGCGGCAACCCGGAATGCGCGTGGCGGTATCCTTTCCGGTTCACGTGCCGTGGCTGTATCGCTGCGACGGGTCGCGCATCACCCGGAGCGCATTGGCGACGGCAGATGACACTGCGCCTCCAACGCTCTATCTCTCCGATCGACCATGACCGACACCCCGCTCGACCACATCCGCAACTTCGCGATCATCGCGCATATCGACCATGGGAAATCCACCCTGGCCGACCGCCTGATCCAGGCTACCGGCGCGCTGACGGACCGGGAGATGACCAATCAGGTGCTCGACAGCATGGACCTGGAGCGCGAGCGCGGCATCACGATCAAGGCACAGACCGTCCGGCTGAGCTACAAGGCGAAGAATGGCGAAATCTACGAACTCAACCTGATGGACACGCCCGGCCACGTGGATTTCGCCTACGAGGTCAGCCGCAGCCTGGCCGCCTGCGAGGGTTCCCTACTCGTGGTGGACGCCAGCCAGGGCGTGGAGGCGCAGACGCTCGCGAACGTTTACCAGGCGATCGAGGCCAACCACGAGATCGTGCCGGTGCTCAACAAGATCGACTTGCCGGCCGCCGAACCGGACAAGGTGAAGCAACAGATCGAGGACGTGATCGGGCTGGATGCGTCGGACGCGGTGGAGATCAGCGCCAAGACCGGGCTGAATATCGAGGGCGTGCTGGAGGCGCTGGTGCACCGCCTGCCGCCGCCCACGGGCGATGGCGCGGCGCCGCTGAAGGCGCTGCTGGTGGACAGCTGGTACGACCAGTACCTCGGCGTGGTGATCCTGGTGCGCGTCAGGGACGGGCGGCTGAAACGCGGCCAGCGCATTCGCATGATGTCCACCGGTGCCGCCCATCAGGTCGAGCAGGTGGGCATCTTCAGCCCGAAGATGATCCCGACCGACGATCTGGGACCCGGCGAGATCGGCTTCATCACCGCGGCGATCAAGACGGTGGCCGATTGCAACGTCGGCGACACGATCACCGACGACCGGGTGCCGGCGGCCGAGGCGCTGCCGGGGTTCAAGCCATCGGTGCCGGTGGTGTGGTGCGGGCTGTATCCGGTGGACGCCGACGACTTCGAAAAGCTGCGCGAATTGCTGGGGCGGCTGCGGCTGAACGACGCGAGTTTCCATTATGAGCCGGAGACGTCGGCCGCGCTGGGGTTCGGGTTCCGCTGCGGTTTCCTGGGGCTGCTGCATCTGGAGATCATCCAGGAACGGCTGACGCGCGAATTCGACCTGGACCTGATCGCGACGGCGCCTTCGGTGGTGTACCGCGTCTATCGCACCAACGGCGAGATGCAGGAGCTGCACAATCCGGTGGATATGCCGGACGGCAGCGTGATCGACCATATCGAGGAACCCTGGATCCGCGCCACCATCATGGTGCCGGACGACTACCTCGGCGCGGTGCTGGGGCTGTGCAACGAACGGCGTGGCGAGCAGGCGGATCTGACCTATGTCGGCAACCGCGCGATGGCGGTGTACCGGCTGCCGCTGAACGAGGTGGTGTTCGATTTCTATGACCGGCTGAAGTCGGTGTCTCGGGGGTATGCGAGTTTCGATTATCAGATGGATGGCTATGCCGAGGGCGATCTGGTGCGGATTTCCATTCTGGTCAATGGCGATGCGGTGGATGCGCTGAGCTTCATCGCGCATCGCAACGTGGCCGAGGCCCGGGGGCGGGCAATCTGCGGCAAGCTGAAGGATCTGATACCGCGGCAGTTGTTCAAGATCGCGGTGCAGGCGGCGATCGGCGGGCGGGTGATCGCGCGTGAGACGATCGGAGCGCTGTCGAAGGATGTGACGGCGAAGTGTTATGGCGGCGACATCACGCGCAAGCGTAAGCTGCTGGAGAAGCAGAAGGAAGGCAAGAAGCGGATGCGCCAGTTCGGCAAGGTGGAAATTCCGCAGTCGGCGTTCCTGGCGGCGCTGAAGATGGACGCCTGAGGCGGGGCACTGCTAATTTCGGCGCGACGGAGGGATGGCCGAGCGGCTTAAGGCGCACGCTTGGAAAGCGTGTGTGCGTGAAAGCGTACCGTGGGTTCGAATCCCACTCCCTCCGCCAAGACGACTGTCCCCTCCATCCCAGTCCGGTAACAGGGGCAAAATCTGTGACGTTTGGCATTCAGGCGGGTTGGCCCCGACAGCGGACAAGGTCTGGCAGATAAGGAACGATCGGCTGGCCGGGAATGCTGAGGCGATCGCCAAGTTAGTCCCAGAATGCGAAGCCGAGTTTGGCTGCGGTGCGCATCAATCCGGGGAATGCGTCGCGGCAGTCGCGGCCATCGGCACTGCAAGTGCCGCCACTGACCTTGCGCCTTGTGACATGGAGACGGATGTCACGCTCGGAGCCCGCCCTCTACCTCCGGGCCTCAACCGCCGACCGACGCCGTATCTGCAATACGACGGCCTCCGCGGCTACGCTGCTCGCGACGGGCTCGACATCTTCCAGGACTACTGCGACGTGGCGGTGTCATGCCGTCGCGAAGGCCGTCCCAAGCTCAGCGCCTTGATGTCGGCGGCAAGAAACCACGAGATCGACTGTGTGCTGGTCTGGAAGTTCGATCGCTTCGCGCGCAGTACGCGCCATCTCCTGACAGCGCTTGAAGAAATCAATCAGCTCGGCGTGCGCTTCGTCAGCGTCCAGGATCAGGTGGACACTGACGGCCCCATGGGCCGGGCGATGTTCACCATCATCGGTGCCATGGCGGAATTGGAGTCGTCGCTGATCAGCGAGCGTGTTGCCGTCGGTATTGGACCACTTTTTACACGTATTCTCAACCTACCCCTCGTCGGATCGGCCAGCACCCGCTCGGCGTCTCCGGTCACCGGAACGACGAAAAGCTTGGCGGCGACATAGTCCGGCCGGGCCCCTTGCTGTCGACCCGTCGCCCGCCGCCCAGCACGACGGCGCTGATCCGTGTCTCGCCGTTGTTGAGTCGCTGAAGCTGCTCGAGCAGTTGAACGCCGTGCAGGCCGTGGCCGTACTCCCAGCATGGGCAATCGCCGTTTCACTCGGCTGACCAACGCATTCAGCAAGAAGACCGAAAACCCTGCTCACACAGTTGCGCTGCACATGATATATTACAATTTTGTTCGCATCCATCAGAGCCTGCGCTGCACTCCCGCGATGGCAGCGGGCGTCACCACAAAGTTGTTTGCCGCAATCACCTCGCGCGACTGAGAAGCACCCAGGCACCAATTCCGAGCGCCGGGTCGAGAATCGCAAACCCCAGAAACAAATGAGGGAAAACGCCAACCATAACCAGGGACAATTGCACTGCGGGGACCAGCACCACCCTATCGATCACGCCGGCAGCGACAAACTGTCGCGACCCTGTGCGGCCGCCAAAAAAATATATCCAGCCGATGACCGTAACCGTCATGCCTATCACGCGGATAAGCGCTTCCTCGTGTCCAACGAAGGCTGCATCCCCAAAAATTGTCTGCGCCGCCCCGTCCCAAACAATCAGCAGGGCTCCATCCGCCAGCTAGATAATGCCGTTCATCGTCGTGTACTTTGACATGACCTGCAAACTGGATGGGCGCTGAAGAAGATCCGTAATGAGTGACATATCGTCGCACCTCTATCGGCGAATTTTCTATCGCGGAGTATTGTAACAGATCGGACCTTGTACATCCCGGAGATTTGCGAAATAATTGGAGTGGCAGAGCGGACATTACGGATATGCTGTCAGGAACTAATGGAAATGAGCCCCAAGCAGTACCTGCTGGCACGTCGCATGCGGATGGCGAGACGGGACTTACGGGATCCGTTCGAGAAATACGACATGACGTTCTGAGCCGACCCACTGTCGAACGAAGTCACTCGGCGCAGCAAACCCGGTGAGACATTCCACTGGCGTCCGCCATCCGCGATGACTGTCACGGTCTTCTTATTGTAGCGTGTGAGCAAACCTTCGACCAAACCGTGCTCGCCCGCTTGAAAGCAGACTGTGTCGCCGATACTGAATTCGAGCATTCGGGTATGCGCGCGCGCCTGCTGCAGGAAACGCAGGCGTTCGACAATCCGGTGGTTCAGGTCGACAAGTTCGGCTTCACTCAGCTGGTCGATATCGATCGTTTTCATCTTGTCACCGTCAGCTTCAAGAAATCGAGGATGTCGCCGGAGCGGCGAGCGTTCGCGCCGTCGACCGTTCGTCGATAAAGACTGGCTTCGCCTGCATGTCCATGTCGATGCCTGCCGCGTGCAGTGAGGCACTGAGCGCATCGGCTGGCGTGCGCAGATAGCGCATCAGCAGCTGGGCATAGATTCCCACGAACTTTGGTCCATGGCCGTCAGACCGGCCGTCATGCGTGCTGGTCATCGCATGGGCCAGCTCGTGCAACAGCCACCATGACGGGCTTGTATCTGCCAGCCGAATTGTCAGCCGATTGGTGTCGGCCACAGTGGAGCGCGCCTGGCGGGGAAGAGGCTCGACCTTCGGCGGAAAGCGCAGTCCCATGTCAGCCCAGATGGCATCCACCATGCCTTGCGCCTGTGCGAACTGGATCGAACTCGGGTCGCAAGATGCAACGAAGCGCTCCTCCCACGCGTAGAGCTTGCCGCGTTGGCGATCCCGATCGTCGGTCACGCCAGCAACGGCCTGCCGGCGTTGCCAACCGGCCGGTTGAGGTTGACGCGATCGCCGGCAGCCAATCCATGTCGGAACGCCTCGTTCAGGCGCGCGGGGCTCAGGCCAGCAGCGGCAACGAGCCGGATTGCGGTCTCCCGAAACGCAGTCTCGACCACGTTGTGCTTGACCAGGATCAGTGAGGTGCCCGTCGAGCGCTGTGCGGCAACGCTGGCGGCACGCGCGCGGAGCAGATCATCGAGCCGATCGGCAACGCGTACCGCCATGCCTTGCTGGAAGCTTTTCGATGCGCGGCGGAGACCGACGCCGCTGAGCCGAGGGTGCGCCGCACGAAACGCCATGAGCGCGGTCGCCATGGCGCGGTCGATGATGTTAAACAGATAGCTGGCCAGCGCCGTATCGGCGTCGAAGCCGAAGAACACGTAGGTCGGCATCATGGCGTCCCTTGAGACCCATACCTTGCAGTCGCAGAAGCGCGCGATGGCGGTGATGCAGCCATCGATCGGACGCCGCCGCTTGCCACCGATCGGCACTTCCACCTGGACGCAGCGCTCCTCGCGGATATCGATCTCCTCCATCGAGAGCGCATACCGCTCGAGCAGCCGACCAACCATCTCGGCTGCCGCCATCGCCTCTGCCTCAGTGCACCCGTTGGAGACGGTCTTCTCGGCGAGCGCCTTGATCCGCGCCTTGACCCGGGTGAGCTCCGTTGTCTGGCTCAAGGTGTTGCTGGTCCTCCGTCGAAAGCCAATGTCTACGGTCAATACATCGCTGGTAAGAAGAGCACAGCGCAATCAATTCTAGGGAAGGGCGGAAGGCGTGACGACTATCGCCCAGACAGCGGCGACCGAAGCCCTGGCCGGCCTGGTGGAAAGGGTGACGTTCCACAATCCGGAGAACGGGTTCTGCGTGCTGCGGGTCAAGGCGCGAGGCCAAAGAGACCTGATCACCGTGGTCGGCCACGCGGCGATGATCAGCGCCGGCGAGTTCGTCCAGATGAGCGGCGCCTGGGTGAACGACCGTACTCATGGCCAGCAGTTCCGCGCTGCCTTCCTGAAGGCCAGCCCGCCGACAACGCTTGAGGGCATTGAGCGATATCTCGGTTCGGGCATGATCCGCGGCATCGGCCCGATCTATGCCAGGCGGCTGGTGCGGGGCTTCGGGGAGGCGGTGTTCGATCTCATCGAGCAGCAGCCAGAGCGGCTGCGGGAGGTGACCGGTATCGGCGTCAAGCGTGCGGCACGGATCATCGCCGGCTGGGCGGAGCAGAAGGTCATCCGGGAGATCATGCTGTTCCTGCACGCCAACGGCGTTGGCACCTCGCGGGCCGTGCGGATCTACAAGACCTATGGCAACGATGCCGTGCGGGTGATCAGCGAGAATCCATACCGACTGGCCAGGGACATCCGCGGGATCGGGTTCCGTACTGCGGATCAGATCGCCGCCAAGGTCGGGATCGGGAAGACAGCCCTGGTCCGGATCCGCGCCGGCATCAGCTACGCGCTGGCCGAGGCAATGAATGACGGGCATTGCGGCCTGCCGGTGGAAGAGCTGACGGCCTTGACCGGCAGGCTGCTCGAAGTGTCCGACGACCTGATCGCAACGGCATTGGCTTTGGAACTGGAGACCGGCGACGTCGTAGCCGACCTGTTGGAAGGCCGTCGCTGTGTGTTCCTGACGGGCCTGTACCGGGCTGAGCAGGTCATCGCCGAACGATTGCGGATTCTCTTGTCTGGCGGGCCATGCTGGCCGCCCATCGATGCCGCCAAGGCGATCCCGTGGGTGGAGCGCCGGACCGGTCTGCAGTTGGCCGCAAGCCAGTGCGAGGCGGTCCGGATCGCCCTCGCCAGCAAGGTGTTGGTGATCACCGGCGGTCCGGGCGTGGGCAAGACGACGCTGGTGAACTCCATCCTGCGGATCCTGATTGCCAAGCAGGTTCGCGTGGCGCTTGGCGCGCCCACGGGCCGGGCAGCCAAGCGGTTGTCCGATAGTCACCGGACTGGAGGCGAAGACCATCCACCGGCTGTTGGAGACGGACCCGCGGACCGGAGAATTCCGCCGAACCGAGGAGCATCCGCTCGACTGCGATCTCCTGGTGGTGGACGAGGCCAGCATGGTCGATGTTCTGTTGATGCGTTCGCTGCTGCGCGCGGTACCCGACGAGGCAGCGCTGCTCATTGTTGGCGATGTCGACCAACTGCCATCGGTCGGCCCGGGCCAGGTGCTGGCTGACATCATCGCCTGCAATTTGGTTCCGGTTGTCAGATTGACGGAGGTGTTCCGCCAGGCGGCCGGCAGCCGGGTCATCACCAATGCGCACCGGATCAACAGCGGGCAAATGCCGGAACTCACCAGCGACAGAGCCTTGTCCGATTTCTATTTTATCGACGCCGAGGCACCTGAGGATGGTGTCGCGAAGATCATCGCGGTGGTACGGGATCGCATTCCGAAGGCGTTCGGACTGGACGCAGTTCGCGATGTTCAGGTGCTATGCCCGATGAACCGCGGCGGCCTTGGCGCTCGCTCGCTGAACATCGAGTTGCAGAAGGCGCTCAATCCACCCGGCGAGGCGCGCGTCGAGCGCTTTGGCTGGACCTTCTGCCCGGGCGACAAGGTCATGCAGGTCGAGAACGACTACGATCGTGAGGTCTACAACGGTGATCTTGGCATCGTACAAAGGATCGATCTGGAGGAAAGCGAGCTTGTGGTCACGTTTGACGGCAGAGAGGTGAGCTACGGCTTCGGCGAGCTCGATGAGTTGGTGTTGGCCTATGCCACAACCATCCACAAGAGCCAGGGTTCAGAATACCCGGCAGTGGTGATCCCGCTGGTGACGCAGCATTACATGATGTTGGCGCGCAACCTGCTCTACACGGGTGTGACGCGCGGCAAGCGGCTGGTGGTGTTGGTCGGTCAGCGAAAGGCGTTGGCGATCGCCGTTCGCAATCAAGGCTCACGTCGGCGCTGGGCCAAGCTGCGCGAGCATCTCGCCGGCAGCCAGAGCAGCCATCCGATGATGTCGCGGGAAGGGCACTGAAGCGCGCCGTCCGGGTTCGCCGGCGGCATCGTTCGCGACCCCGCAGGCAATATTGATTCATCATGAGGGCGCGTCACGCATGAATGAGTCGCGAGGTGCCGCATTCTGATTTTCATTCCTGCGTGGTTTCCCAGGTGCGCACATGACGATGCATTGTCAGGGCCGGGCGTGCAGCACGAAAATATTTGTTGACCTTTGAAGATTAGCGATTCCCCTGCGATTCGCTGCACGTGTAGACTCGGCGAATGCAGTATCCAAACGACAGCTATCTCTGGCGACCGAATTTTGTCGGCGCGTTGCAATTGCTCGGGGAGGCCGCAGCGCGCCAGCCATTTGGTGTTTCAGATCCGATCCTGTGCGGGGCCTCCGCAGTCGCACTTTATACCGGCGGTCTGTGGCCTGCCGGTTGCCTCGAGGTGCTCGCCGCCGACGCGCGTGCGCTGATCGTCGAGCTGTTTGCCGCTGGGTTTCGCTGGATCAGGCGTCCGGAATACGTCGGCAGAAGGTTGTGGCATCCCGGGCTGCAAATCGGGATCGACGTCAACGACCACGCGCCATGGGGATTGGCTGAGCAGTGCAACGTGTTGACCGTGCTTCTCGATCTCGATGCCGCAGGGCCAGCGGACAGGCAACTTGTCTCGCTGAAGGTGGTCGGCATCGAAGACTTGATCATTGAGGAAGTTGCCGGCCAGCGGCGACACGGGGCGCCATGGGAAGCGGCTGCGGCAAAAGCCCGCGTGCTGGTAGCGCTCGGGCGGGAAGGGGTCGGCGGCCGGCTTCGGGCCGGGTACCTCCATCGTCGTCTGGTCTGGGAGACCCACGGCCAGGCTGCGTTAGATTTCCCGTTGCCTGCGGGGGCAGAGGACTTGGATTCTGTGCCGCGCATAACGGGGCTTACCCAAATGCGAACACTGCTCAGCGCCTGGCGCGTCAGGCGCGGCTACGCGTTCGATCGGCCGCGCTCGGAGTGGCCCCACAGACAAGGCGGGAAGGGAGCGCGAGAGGTGCACGACCGCAACGAGCAGTGGGAGCGGGCAGGGGCCCCCGCCGTGGTGTCTGCGAACGTCATTCCGCTGGATGTCGCCCAGCCGGCACGTCCTGAGTAGCGGCGAGCGGTCCGCGGCATAACGAGGACAGCAAGCGTGACATCATTGCACATCAGGCTGGAGGCGCGGTCCGCTGAGCATCATTGCTTTCGGGCGTACGAGATCGATGTCGAAGCGGACCTGTTCGGCGCATGGGTGGTGGCCATAAGCTACGGCCGGATCGGCACAACGGGACGCAGCAAGGTGCGTTCCTATGCGACACTCGAAGGCGCTCAGGCACAAGTTCATGCCTGCCTACGAAAGCGATCGACCGCGCCACGTCGGATTGGTGTCGCCTACCGTGTGCGGGGCGTCCTCCGATGCGAGAACTGGCGTCAGTCGGATCTCACCGGTCGGCTCGGCGTGTGGTTTCCAGAGATGAGTGATCGGCGCTGACCCAGACAATTGACCATAACGTCACGAGGCTAGGCATAAAGAGTCCTGATGCTGCCTAAGAGTTTTGCTATTTCTTAACATAAGATATGTTCTGCGGCGTTTTGCTGTAGCCGCAATATACAGATGACACCCCTGTGCAAAGTAGAGGTGACACTCCCGCCGGTTCTGGGGTCGCGGGAGATGCGCCATACGGTGGTGTCGATGAGCGAGCAGGAGTTCAGCCGCCTTGAGGTGCTGCTGCGGGTGCAATCCGGACGCTGCGCGTCAGTGATGCCTGGGCGCTGATTGGGCTGCGGCGACGGCAGGTATTTGCCACGAGCCTGCTGTCCAAGCATCGCGGCAAAGCCAGCAATCATCGGCTGCCCGCCGCGGTTCGTGCTCTGGCGTTGTCGCTGGGTGCGTGAGCGGTATGGCGACTTTGGCCCGACGCTGGCCACGGAGAAGCTGACGGCACAGCACGGCTGCACGATCTCGCGCGAGACCTTGCGTGGTTGGATGATCGCGGATGGGTTGTGGACCGATATTTTGCACGCCGGGTGACATTTCTCTATCTTGCGCCGACATTTGCCGCGCCTCAGTTTTTTGTCCCTGGGCTCCCTTCTCCGGCCTCAATAACCGGTCGCTTGCGCAGCCTCAAGGCCCAGTGGTGACGCAGCCTGATCAGCGCGCACGATAATGTGGTTTTGGAAGTCTCCGGACCGCAAAGTTTCGCCCAACTTGAGGCCTTTCACTATCATATTGCTGATCGAAAGGATTCAATCATGAGAACCTCCATCCTGGTCGTCGCGGCATGTCTGGCCGTCGCGCTGTCAGCTCCCGCATATTCACAAGGCGCTCCGCAGACCGTGACGTTGATGAAGGTCGACCCGCAGAGTTTGGCCACCGGCTATCGGACGTCGAAAGTGGTCGGCAGCACAGTCGTCAACGAGGCCAACGAAACGGTAGGCAGCATCGACGATCTGATTGTAACCCCCGGCGGCCAGGCACCCTATGCCGTGCTGTCGGTAGGCGGCTTCCTGGGTATCGGCACGAAATACGTAGTTGTGCCGTTCACGGCTCTGAAGATCGTCGACAAGAAAATAGTTCTTCCGGGCGGCACAAAGGACGCTCTGAAGGCCCTTCCCGAGTTTAAATATAACAGCTGATCAGCCGTTGCTCGGCCCCCTGTCCAGCCGCCTGCGCCTCTGGGGGGTCGGCAGGGTTTGGCGGGTGGCGTTGGGGCTTTGTTGACGAAGCGCGCCGGGTTTTCGCGGAACGCACGATCGAGTGTGTGCTGACGAACGGCATACACGGGGTGGGTCTGTCCGTAATGCACCTGGCCGGGGTCATCAGACCGATCGCAACATGATGATGTTCCTGGTTGTACAAGTCGAGGAAGTGTCGGTGAAAGCTCTTGGCATCCTCGATGCAGCCGCAGCGTTGGGGTAAGCGCGGCTGATACTTTAAGGTCTTGAAGTGACTTTCGAGAGTGAGTTGTCGTCGACGTGTATGGCCGATTGTGCGAGCGGGTCAAACCCAGATCGGCGAGCAGCAGAGCGGTTGGCTTGGCCTTCATCGGACCGCCGCGATCGGCATGCAGGGTGAGCTGGCCGGGGGAGGTCATGTTTCGCGATTGCGTCTCGAACAGCGGCCTGAACACGTGGCGCTTTCAGCATCGGCGACATGCCAGCCGACAACGCCAAAATTGTTGCTCGCGTGGTTGCATTGAACGCCCAGCGCCGCGCCGATGAAGCCGAGGGTCTAGTGCGCTGGCTACGTCCGGAATTTCAGGCGCCGGAGGAAACCCGCAGTGTCGCTACCCAATCCGCGCTGGACATTGACGAAACCGCCGTTACGGGTGCTATCCAACGGCCACGAGGCGATACAGCCAAGCAATACATCGTGCTGAGCAGTGCGCTGGCCCAAGCCACTACGCCGCCTCTCCGGGAGAACGCGCCCGCCACGTGAAGGGCGCCCCGCGCGGGGCAAAAATCAGTGAAATGTTGCGCGTGCTGACTGCCCTTGGCCAAGCCCGGGACACCGGCAACGGCCGGTTCATGGCCTGATGCCATACCTGTGGCCGAGGGCATTTTAAGACGCCCTGTTCTCATTTCGCTGCCATTTCAGGCTTCCGCAAACTCCATATGAGCACATAGTCTTTGCGCAGAGGCGCTGGACAGGCACGATGCGGCAGTTAGTGAGCTTCATCCGGGTATCGACTAGCAAGCAGGGCAAGAGCGGTCTGGGGATCGAAGCCCAACGCGATGCCATCGCCCGCTTTGCGGTGGCTGAGGGTTGCGAAGTTGTCGGCGAGTATGTCGAGGTCGAGACCGGTAAGGGCGCCGATGCACTGGAACGCCGGCCGAAACTCGCCACAGCACTGCGCGAGCCCGGAAGGGTAACGCATCGGTGGTAGTGGCCAAGCTGTGCCGCCTGTCGCGCCACGTGGCTTTCATTTCTGGCTTGATGGCGCAGCGGGTGCCGTTCGTCGTCGCCGAGCTAGGCGCCGATGCCGATCCGTTCATGCAGCACATCTATGCGGCGCTGGCCGAGAAAGAGCGGGCACTCATCGCAGACCGGAGACGCGCGGCGCTGGCGCAGAAGAAGGCGCAGGGGACCAAGCTGGGCAACCCGACCAATCTGGACCAGGCGCAGGCAAAGGGCGCTGCGGCGAACCGGACGGCAGCTGATGCCTTCGCGGCGAACGTGCTGCCGATCGTCCGCCAGATCGAGGCGGCCGGCGCCACGACGCACGGGGCCATTGCTGCAGCGCTGAACGCCCGCGACATTCGCACGGTCCGCGGCGGGGCCTGGTACGATTCGACGGTGCGGAATCTTTTACGGCGGAGCGTACAGGATTGATGCTCTTTTTGCGGCCTGACGCGTTTTTTGTGCGTACATGACTATTGAGGGACCGAGAGCTTGCAACGGTCGCGAACGCGCGTGAGCTTACCAACAAACACGCAGGTGGTGGATCGATGCATATAGCATTCATCGCTGCGACGGCCGCCCTTGGTGGATTGCTATTCGGCTACGACACGGGTGTCATCTCGGGTGCGCTGCTGTTCCTGCGGACAGCGTTCCATCTCTCCCCCCTGATGCTCGGCGTTGTCACCAGCATCGCCCTCGGCGGGGCGGCGTTCGGTGCGGCGTTCGCCGGACGGCTCGCTGACCGGTTTGGCCGCCGTCCGATCCTGCTGGTGACGTCGATGATCTTCGTGGCTGGCGCGGCCGTGTCGGCGCTGGCGCCGGACCTCACGATGCTGCTGGCCGGACGCCTGCTGGTAGGCATCGGGATCGGCGGCGCGTCTATACTGACGCCGCTTTATCTGGCCGAGATCGCGCCAGCGAAGGAACGGGGCGCGCTCGTGTCCTTCAACCAGCTCGCCGTCACCCTGGGGATTCTCGGGTCGTACCTGATAGGTTATGCCCTCGCCGCCGACAGCGCATGGCGCTGGATGCTGGGGCTCGGCGGTGTGCCCGGCGTCTTGCTTGCTGTCGGCATGGTGTTCCTGCCGGAAACGCCGCGCTGGCTGGCCGGGCACGGACACACGGACAAGGCCCGGACCGCCTTGCTGGAATTGCGTGGACATGGCGCCGACATCAAAACCGAAATGGCGCACTTGCGTGACGACCTCACGGCCAAGGCACAAGCCAAGCCTGAAAGCCATCTAGGCCACGCGGCGGCCCGGCGCCCGATGATCGTGGGGATCGGGCTTGCCGTCTTCCAGCAGGTCACCGGCATAAACACCGTCATCTATTTCGCGCCGACGATCTTCCAGGCAGCCGGCCTGTCCTCCGCCTCCGCCGCCATCCTTGCGACTGCCGGCATCGGCGTCATCAACGTCGTCATGACGATGGTCGCCATCTGGTTGGTGGACCGGGTTGGCCGGCGCGTGTTGCTGCTGTGCGGCCTGGGCGGGATGGGGATGAGCCTATGCCTGCTTGCACTTTGCTTTATGCTCGGCAGCGGGCCGGCCCTGGGCTATCTCACGGCCGCCAGCCTGGCGGCGTATATCGGTTGCTTTGCGATCGGGCTCGGCCCGGTTTTCTGGCTGCTGATTTCCGAGATATTTCCCACGGCCATCCGGGCGCGCGGCATGTCAGCCGCCACGATCGCCAACTGGCTGTCCAACCTCGTGGTTGCGCTGACCTTCCTCGACCTTGAGGGCCTTATGGGCCATGCTGGCGTCTTCCTACTCTACGCGGCGCTGACCTTCGCCGGGCTGGTCTTCGCCTACATCCTGGTGCCGGAGACCAAGGGCCTCAGCCTTGAGGCGGTCCAGGCACTTTGGGCCAAACGCGCGGGGGGAAAGCCGCACCTTCCAGTTCTGCACCCACCCGTCATCCGGTGATCGCGGCCGACGCAAACGCGCGGCGAAGGAGCTAAGTCATGCTGCGTCTCGTCTCCAGACTCAGTGGCTACACGATCGAGGCAAGCGACGGCGATATTGGCACCTTCAACGATTTCCTGTTCGACGACGTGACCTGGAAGGTGCGCTGGCTGGTGGTGGACACCGGGCATTGGCTGAGCGGCCGCAAAGTGCTGATCCATCCATCGGCGATCGGCGCCGTTGACGACGAGCGGCGACCTCGGTGCATTGGACGAGGCTAAACGCACCGGTGAACGAGTCGGTAGCCCGGTTCGCCCGGAAGATTTCAACAACCGATACAATCGGGCCGGCCATCCGGCCTGCTCGATAGGAGCCGTCATGGCTGATCGCCCACTCTCGATCGACATCCGCCATCCGCTCATGCTGAAGGCGAACGACCTTGTGCTGCTGACGCGGGAAGATGGCGAGATCCCGCGGCCGATCCCAGGGTTTGGCCTGTTCTATCGGGATACCTGCTATCTCGCCTTCTATGCGCTCCGCCTTCATGGGACGGCACCGCTGCTTCTCATGTCATCAGACGGCGAGGGCATAGCGGCGCAGATGAATCTGACGAACAGCCATCTTTCGACCGCGAATGGACGGATTATCGCCGATCACAAGCTTAGCCTACGGCGGACATTTCTGGTTCTGGACGACGGCCCAGTGTTCATCGATACGATTAGCGTTCGCAATTTTTCGGAGGACAGTGTCGCACTCCCCCTCTCACTGGAGTTTGCCACCACCTTCGAGAGCATGTTCGTGCTGCGTGGCTCACCTGTCGGAAAGCGGGGCCAGCTCCAGATACCAAACTGGGACGGGACCGCGTTGCGGTTCGCCTATCACGGTGCGGACGATGTTCTGCGCACGCTGTTGGTCGAGTTCTCCAGGACGCCGGTCTTGGCACCGATAACGAGCGAGCAGAGCATCGCCCATTTTCAGCTGGACCTCGCGCCAATGGCGACGGAGGAGCTCATGGTGACTTGCCGCGTCGATGAGCGGCTGCTCGGCAGCGCAATACTCCTTTCTGCCGGCGCCCCGCTTAGTGTCTTGGCAATGCGCGAGGCGCAAGCCACGGCTTCCGCAGCATTGCTGGACGGTTATCCAGGGATTGAAACCGCGAGCCAGGGCCTGGGCGAGGTGCTGGCGCGTTCCCTCACGGACATTGCCTTGCTCGAGGTCAGGCGTGGCGAGCACCGTTTTACCACGGCTGGGATACCGTGGTTCGTCGGCCTATTCGGTCGCGACAGCCTGCTCCCGACGATCCAATGCCTGACGTACAACCCCGCTCTGGGCGCCCGCACGACAAAGGCCCTGGCCCACTGGCAGGGGACGAAAGACGACCCCTTTACCATGGAGCAGCCTGGCAAGATTCTGCATGAACTAAGGGTCGGCGAGCTGACGCATCTGCACGAAGTGTCACAGACGCCGAGCTACGCATCGGTCGACGCTACGCTGCTGTTCCTGATTGCCATCGCAAAGCACCTGCTTTGGACCGGCGATTTGCAGGTCTTCAAGGCGCTTCGCTCCAACGTTGACCGCGCCTTGTCCTGGCTGGATCGAAAGACAGCCGAGAACGCGGCGGGATACGTAACTTATGACGGGCTGGCCGACCGCGGTCAGCCCGTCAATCAAAGCTGGCGCGAACTCGGGGACCGGCGTGCTGCGGGGGGACGGCAGCTATCCTCGGCCGCCCTTGGCCTTGGTTGAGGTTCAAGGCTACGCCTTTCAGGCCCGTCGACTCCTCGCAACCGTGTTGCGACGCGTTGGCGAGGATGGTCCGGCGGATGGGCTGGACGCGGCCGCGACCAAGCTGCAAGAGCGGTTCCTGCGCGAGTTCTGGATGGAGAGCGAAGGCTGCTACTGCCTTGGTCTGGAGCAGGATGGGCGGCAGATCACGTCCGTCACGTCCAATGCGGCTCAGGTGCTGTGGACCGGCATCGCGACCGTGGATCACGCCAAGAAGACGGCGGAGCGGATGATGCGACCGGACATGTTCTCCGGTTGGGGCGTGCGCACCCTCTCGGCGGATCATGCGGCCTTTGACCCGCTCGCCTATCAGCAGGGGAGTGTATGGGCGTTCGACAACTCGCTTATCGTCTCGGGGCTGCGCCGCTACGGCGAGGATGAAGCGGCCCTGCGTGTCACGGCCGCGACCCTGGATGCGGCCCGTGGCTTCCGCAACGGGCGGCTGCCGGAATTCATCGCCGGGGCGCAGCGCCTGCCCGGCGACGCGCCGACCCACACCCCACGGGCCGACCCGCTGCAGGCCTGGTCGGCGGCTGCGATGCCATTCATGGTCAGCGAACTGCTCGGCTTGGATGCGGACGGCTTCGGCAAGCGCCTGCACATCCGCCGCCCGTTACTGCCGGATGGCGTGGACACGCTGGCGCTGCACCGGGTCAGCATCGGGGACGCCGCCGTGTCGTTGCGGTTCACGCGGCATGCAGATGGTGCATCCGCGACCGTTATCGCCAACGACGGCGGCGTCGACGTCATTGTCGGTTAAGCCACGGACTTAGAGACTTTGTCGGAAGTTCTGAGTGGTGGTGTTGGCTGGTAGCATGAGGTCCGCGCACAGCCACGCGGAGATAGTCATGCGAAGCCGGTGCTACCCCTCGGATCTGACTGACGCACAGTGGGCGTTTGGTGGGACCGCACATTCCGTCAGCGAAGTTCGGCGGTCGTCCGCGTACAACGGACGTCCGCGCCATCCTCGACGCGATCATCTATTTGCTCCGCACCGGTTGCCAGTGGCGTCAACTTCCCAGCGACTTCCCGCCCTGGCCGACCGTACACGGCTACTTCCGAGGCTGGCGTATGTCTGATGTTTGGGCGCTGCTGCACCGTGCACTCTATCCGCGGGCTCGCTTGGCAGCGGGTCGAAAGCCAGATCCCACAGTCGTCATCATGGATGGCCAGTCGGTGACAACAGCTGAACAAGGCGGCGTTCGTGGCTTCGATGGGCACAAGCGAGTGAAAGGAAGACAGCGCCACGTCCTGGTTGATATCCTCGGTCTCCCGATTGCCAATCGCGTCGAACCAGCCAACATGTCGGACCGGCGGGCTGGCGGCAGATTGTTGGCTGGGCTCGCGCCGCTCTGGCCGACCATTCGCACTGTCATTGCTGATGCTGGCCATGAGGGCCACAAGCTCGCTCGGCAGCTCCGCGGTGACGGATGGACTTTGAAAATCGTCAAGCGCAAACAGCGAGCCTTCAAGGTCGTAGGCCTCACCTGGATTGTTGAGCGCAGCCTCGCATGGCTAGGCTTCAATCGCCGTCTCTCGAAAGATTACGAGCGCTATGTTCAGACATCAGAAACACTGCTGGACATCGCCGCAATTCGCTTGATGCTGAATCGTGTCGCCCCAGAATGAACTTCTCACACAGTCTCTGAACAATCGCGCCGAGAACTCACATCGACCGACACGGCGTCGGGAACGGCAGATGCAACGGTTCAAATCGCCCGAACAGGCCCAGGACTTCCTTTCCGCTCACGCATTCATCCATGGCCACTTCCACCCACGCCGCCATCTGCTGGCAGCTGACGCATATCGTGCGCTCCGGTCTGTGGCTTTTGATGGCCGGCGCCGCGAGACATGCGTCGGACACGCGACATGACGCGCACAGACGAGCCGTTCTGGGCTCCAGCTCGTCCGTCCGAAGTTAACGTGACAATGCCCGCTATTGGCATGGCTGTCCTGAACCTGATGCTGGCGACCGGACGCCCTAGATCCGTCCGTCGCCAGCGCCATCGCATAAACCGCTCGGGCAGGCGTCATCTCACCCTGTCGCCGATCGCACGGGCCGTGACATATGGCACCCCTTGACCGCAGAATTGGAAGATCGAAAGGTCGCCACGGCCGAGGAAATGTTTCGTCAGCAGGCGAAGCAGGTCACCGTATCTTGAGCATGTTTGGCTCGGCAGTGACCATAACACAAACGGGTGAGCTCCGCGGCCCCGAAACGCCTGGCGTACGATTTTGAACAGATCGTGTGGTGACCCTATAAAGCTCGCAGTGCGATACATTGAGCGCTGCACCGGAGCAGGTGACTGACGTGAGTATGGATGGAATGACCATGGATTCACGTTTTCCTGATCCATGCCACCCGCGCCGAGAAAGGCAGGCGAGTCTGATTTGCGTCTGCGGAACGACCTGAACAAATCCAAGTCGTGGGAGGTTAGCGTGTTCAGATGACCGCCATCTTTTCTCCAGCCGCGAATACGCTGACGAAATTTTCATTGCTGGGAATTGTGCTTCTGGCGACGAGTGGCATAGCCTGGTGGTGGTTGTGGCCGCGGATGGATTATCGCCTGCATACCGGCTGGACTGTCGAGCAACCGGTGCCGTTCAGCCATCAGCACCATGTCGGTGGATTGGGTATCGACTGCCGATTCTGCCACACCACGGTCGAAATCGCCGGCAATGCAGGCATGCCACCGACCTATACCTGCATGACCTGCCATTCGCAGATCTGGACCAACGCGGCAATCCTCGCGCTGGTTCGCCAGAGCCTCGCGACAAATACACCAATCACCTGGCATCGCATCAACGACCTGCCTGACTACGTGTACTTCAATCATGCGATCCACATCGCCAAGGGCGTCGGGTGTGTGGAATGTCATGGCCCGGTCGACCGGATGCCTTTGATGCATAAGGCCCACGGCTTCACTATGGGATTCTGCATCGACTGCCATGCCGATCCGGGACCGCGGCTGCGGCCAAAGGATCAAATCTTCAATCTGGAATGGCAGCGCAATGCTCAGACTCCCTCACCGGCCGCGTTGATGGCGGAGTATCACATCGGCAACCGCCGCCTTACGGATTGTTCGATATGCCATCGATGAGCAAGCAGTGGCGCAGCTTGCAGGAACTGGCGGATGATCCCGCGTTTGTCGCGCGCGCTGCACAGGAATTTCCCTCGCTGGCCGGCGCGCTTGCGGTGCCGCAGGATCGCCGCGGGGTGCTGAAGCTGATGGCTGCGGGCTTGGCTCTGGCGGGGCTGGGTGGCTGCCAGCATGGGCCGCCGGGTGGTGTACTGGTGCCGCCGGTGCGGCCGGCCGCCGATGCCGTGTCTGCCGGCACCAACCTGTTCGCTACCGCCAGCCTGCTGAACGGCTACGCTGCCGGCGTTCTGGTACGGCACGATGTTGGCCGGCCAATCAAGGTGGAGGGCAATCCACTGCATCCTGCAAGCCTTGGCGCGACCGATGCGTTCGCTCAGGCCGAACTGCTGGGCTTCTATGATCCCGATCGCGCCATCGGCCTGGAACGCGACGGCGAGCCGCAGGACTGGCAGACCCTGCAAATTGTAATGGCGGCGCAGCGCACACAATGGGCGCAGGGCCATGGCAAAGGCCTGAGAATTCTAACCGGCAGCGTCACGTCGCCGACGTTCGGCCGGCAGATCAAAGCTCTCCAGCAACGCTACCCCGCAATGCGCTGGCATCAGTGGGAGCCGGTGTCGCGCGATGCGGTGCGCGCCGGCGCCCGGCTGGCTTACGGCCAAGCGGTGGAGACTGTGCCACGTTTGAATGCTGCCGACGTGATCCTGGCGATCGACAGCGATCTGCTGTCATCGGCGCCGGGTCATGTGCGTCATGCGCGTGACTTTGCCGCACGGCGCAACCCGACCCGCACCACGATGAGCAGGGTTTATGCATTGGAGCCGACGCCTAGCCTGATCGGGGTCGCGGCTGACCATCGTGCGATCGCTTCTCCTGGCGACATCGTGCGGTTCACGAAGCTACTCGCCGATATCGTCCTGCGCGACGCAGCCGCGCCGTCCGACGCGCCCGCATGGCTGGCACAGGCAGCAGCCGATCTGAAATCGCATCGTGGCCACGCTTTGGTACATGTCGGGCCGCATCAGCCAGTCGAACTGCACGCACTTACGCACGCGATTAATGACGCGTTGGGCGGCCGCGGCAATACGTTCGAAGTCATCGATCCCGTCGAAGTATCCCCGGTTGACCAGGCAACATCGCTGGACGAATTGCTGGCGGACATGCAGGCCGGCCACGTGCAAAGCCTGGTCATCGTCGACTCCAATCCGGTTTACGCCGCTTCTGCTCTCGGTTTCGCAGACGCTCTTCGCCGCGTACCGTTCTCACTCGTCACCGCCATCGGTCCGAACGAAACTGCAGCCGCCGCGCACTGGACGGTGCCGCAGCGTCACCCATTCGAGGATTGGAGCGACGCCCGCGCCTATGATGGCACTGCGACTATCCTGCAGCCGCAGGCCCTGCCCTTATATGACGGGATCAGCCCGCATGACTTGCTTGGAATGATGCTGGACTTCGCCGCGCCGGAATCTCGCGCGATTGTGCAGCAAACCTGGGCGGGAGACGGCGCGGCGCAGAGCTGGCATGATTCGCTGTCGCACGGCTTGGTGGCGAACAGTGCGTCGCCCCCGGCAAACGTGACACTGCGGCCGGAAGCCGGGCCCGCAACACCCAGCATGCCGCCTGCGCAGGCGATAAACCTTCTGCTGCGTCCCGATCCGCATCTATGGGATGGGCGCTTCGCCAACAATGCGTGGCTGCAGGAACTGCCCCGCCCGCTGACCAAGCTCACCTGGGACAATCCGCTGCTGATCTCGTCTGCGCTGGGACGCCGGCTTGGCGTGCGCAACGGTGATCGCGTTACGCTAACGGCCGGTCGACAAATCATCACCGTGCCAGCGTGGATCATGCCCGGCCAGGCGGCTGACTGCGTGGTCGCGCTGCTGGGCGGGGGGCGGCGTGTTGTCGGGACGGTGGGTGAAGGCACCGGCTTCGACATGTATCCTCTTGCGCACCTCGACGGCCCGGTAAGCCTAAACAAAGCGACGGGCCACGAGGTCCTTGCCAGCACCGAACATCACGATCCGATGCTGGCCGATCCGGACGGCTTCGTTCGTCATGGCACGCTGGCGGAGTTCCAGGCGCAGCCGCGTTTCCTGGCCGACAAGGAAGCCGGTGCGGAACTCTATCGCTGGAAACCGCCCGGCCCTGCGCAATGGGGCATGAGCATCGATTTGAACGCCTGCATCGGCTGCAACGCCTGCGTCGTCGCGTGCATGGCGGAGAACAACATTCCTGTCGTCGGCAAGCAGGAGGTCATCCGCGAACGCGAGATGCACTGGCTGCGCGTCGATCGCTATTACGAAGGCGAGGAGGACAACCCCAACATCCTGTTCCAGCCCGTCATGTGCATGCATTGCGAGGAAGCGCCGTGCGAATATGTCTGCCCGGTTGGCGCCACCGTGCACGACAATGAAGGCCTCAACGTCATGGTGTACAACCGCTGCGTGGGCACGCGGTTTTGCTCCAATAATTGCCCGTACAAAGTGCGAAGATTTAACTTCTACGGCTTCTCACACCAGGAGCATCGCCCGGCACAGGCACGCAATCCCGAGGTCACCGTACGCGGGCGCGGCGTAATGGAAAAATGTACGTTCTGCCTGCAGCGCATCGCCGCCGCGCGAATTGCAGCCGACATCGAGAACAGGCCGATCGGGGCTGGAGAAGTCCGCACCGCCTGTCAATCCGCCTGTCCCACCCAGGCCATCAGTTTCGGCAACATGGCCGAGGGCGGCACGGTCGTCGAACGCAAGCGCAGCCCGCTAGCCTACGCGCTGCTGAATGACCAAAATACCCATCCACGCGTCACCTATGAAGCGCGGATCACCAATCCTAACCCGGCGGACAAGGAAGGGACATGAGCGATATCCCCGCCCCGACTGTGTTCGATCCGGTGGTGCTGGCGGGCAGCAACAACCGCGACATGACCGACCATGTCTGCGGCCTGGCAACGCGAAGCAGGGCCTTTCTGTGGTGGTGGATCGCGATCGCCCCCTTCGCGATCCTGACCGGCGTGTTGCTTGTTAGTACGCTCTGGTTGTTCTGGGAAGGCGTGGGGATCTGGGGCATCAACTGGCCGGTGATGTGGGGCTTCGCCCTCATCAACTATGTCTGGTGGATCGCCATCGCCAGCGGTGGGACATTCATCTCGGCATTGTTTTTTCTGACCAAGGCCGACTGGCGAAAATCGGTGAACCGCCTGGCGGAGTCGATGACCCTGTTTGGTGCCGCCTGCGCGGGCATCTACCCGCTGCTGCATCTCGGCCGGCCCTGGCTGGCCTATTGGCTGTTTCCGTATCCTTCCACGATGCACACCTGGCCGCAGTTTCGCAGCCCGCTGCTGTGGGATTTCTTCGCCATCCTGACCTATGTGCTGGCGTCGGTACTGTTCTGGTATCTCGGGCTGATCCCCGACCTGGCGACGATGCGCGACCATGCGCCGACGCGGCGCAAGCAGGTGTTCTACGGCATCATTGCGATGGGCTTTCGTGGCACCAGCCGGCAATGGCAGCACTACCAGGCGACCTATGCGACACTGGCGGCGCTCATGACACCCTTGGTCTGTTCGGTGCACAGCATCGTCGGGCTGGACTTCGCCGGTGGCGCCACCGTGGGCTGGCATTCGACGCAGTTCCCACCTTTTTTCATCTTCGGCGCGTTCCTGTCCGGCTTCGCCACGGTGCTGATCCTGATCATCCCGCTACGCCGCCTGATGCGGCTGGAACGCTACATCACCGGTCGCCACTTGGACGTGCTGTGCCGGCTGCTGCTGACCAGCAGCTTCTTCGTCGCCTATGCCTACCTGATGGATGCGTTCAACACGTATTACGGCGCCGAGAAAGCCGAGATCACGATGTATCAGGAGAAGCTGTTCGGCTATTACGCTACGATCTTCTGGGCCACGATCGCATTCAATATCGTGCTGCCGCAACTCATGTGGTTCCGCGCGGTGCGCATGAACGCGTTTGCCGTCCTGCTGATCTCCTTCGGCGTCATCATCGGCATGTGGTGCGAGCGCTTCACGATCGTGGTGGATGCGTTGCACCGCTCGCATCTGCCGTCGTCCTGGGGTGTCTTCCACGCCACGATCTGGGACTGGCTGACCATGGCCGGAACGGTCGGCCTGTTCTTCTTCGGCATCCTGATGGTGGTCCGCATCATGCCCGTGGTGTCGATGTTCGAATTGCGCGAACTCGTGCCGGCACGGCGGCCGTCATGAGCAATGTGCTGGCGGCGTTCGCTGATCCGGATTCGCTGCGCGCGGCAGTACACGCGACTGCGCACGGCGCAGCTTGGGTCGATCGAAACCTATACGCCGCGGCCGCTGGACGATGGTCCGTCAATCGTGCCGCTGGCGGTGTTCGTCGCCGGGCTGCTCGGCATGGCCGCAAGCTTGGCGCTGCAGACTTACGCCAATGTCTGGGCGTATCCGTTGGACATCGGCGGACGACCGCCGTTCTCCTGGCCATCCTTCATTCCGATCGCACTGGAAAACGGCATCCTCGCAGCGATGGCCGCGGGTTTCTTCGGATACCTGATCGTCAATCGCTTGCCGCGCCTGTACGAGCCGATCGACGAATGCGCCGCGATCCGGCGGGCGTCGCGCGACCTGTGGTGTGTCGCGGTCCGCACCACCGATCCAGCAGCGGTCTGGCGCATCCTGCAGGATTGTGAAGCGGACAGCATCGAGGCCATTCCGGAATGAAGCCGCTGCGCCCCATTCTGGCAGTTCTGCCCCTGCTGTTGGGAAGCTGCGACCAGATGATCATGCAGGACAAGGCCGCGCTGTATTCGCCGGGCGCGCAGATGGTGCAAACCGATCCGGACGCGGTGTCGTGGCAGGATGCGCCCGCTACGCCGCCGCCGCTGAACCTGGCATTGCTGCAGCGCGGTCAGCAGCGCTTTCGGATCTTCTGCGCGCCGTGCCATTCGGAACTGGGCGACGGCAACGGCATGATCGTTCAGCGTGGCTTTCCACATCCGCCCTCCTATCACATCGATCGGCTGCGCGACGCGCCAACCCAGCATTTCTTCGACGTGATGACCCTGGGCTACGGCGTGATGTATTCGTTCGCTGGCCGCCTATCGCCGCAGGATCGCTGGGCGATCGCCGCATATATCCGCGCGTTGCAACTGTGCCAGCATGCGCAGGTGGCCTCGCTGTCCGATGCGCAGCGGGACGCGCTGCCATGACCACGGACCGCGTGCCAATGATGGCCTGCGGGCTCGGCACGGTGGGGTTGGGGGCGGCACTGCTGGGTTGGCTGCTAGAACCGTCGGTGTTTCCGCACGCCTGGCTCGCCGCACTCTCGGCCTGGATCGGCTGGCCGCTGGGCTGTCTGGCGCTGCTGCTGGTGCATGCGTTGACAGGCGGCCGCTGGGGCGATGCCCTCCGCCCACAGCTGCTCGCCGGCATCGGCACGCTGCCGCTGCTGTTGCCCGCCTTGCTGCCGATACTGTTCGTGCTGCACACACTGTATCCCTGGTGGCATCCGGACGCCGCTGAACATCTTGGCAATCACTTCTATCTCAATGAACCCTTCGCTGGGACGCGGCGATCGGATATCTGATTGTCTGGTTTGGCGTTGCCACTGCCGCGGTGCTGACCGTTCGTTCCGGCCACATTCCCGCCGGGCTCGCCGTGGTTGGACTGGTTCTTTTGGGCCTGACGGCCAGCTTCGCGGCGATCGACGCCACCATGTCGCTCGATCCACATTTCAGCTCCAGTGTTTACGGCATGATGGCCGCGGCCGACGCCGCTCTGCTGGCACTGTCGGTCTGCGTGTTATTCGCTGCTGTCGGACCGCCCCTGCCCCCCAACTCGCTGAACGACCTGGGTCGACTGCTGCAAGGCCTGCTGGTGCTGTGGGCGTATCTCGACTTCATGCAGTTCCTGATCGTTTGGCAAGGCGACCTGCCGCATGAAGCGGCCTGGTATCTCGTGCGCACCAGCGGTGGCTGGGGCACGCTGGCCGGCGGCGTCGCATTTGGCCATTTTTTGCTGCCGTTCTTCGTCCTGTTGTGGCCACCGTTGCGCCGATCGCCGCGTGCCATCGGATCGGTGGCAGCGTTGCTGATCGGCATGGAGTTCCTGCGCGCCTGGTGGCTGGTGCTGCCGGCTGCTCACCGCAGCTTCAGTTGGATCGACGTCGCGGCGATGCTGGCGGTGTGGGGTTTTGCCACCGCGCTCGCACTGCGGGGGCCGGCATTGCCGATGGTCTTCGCACGGGTGCGACATGGCTGAACCCATTCTGCCCCCTGCACGGTATGAGACAGCGGATGTCACCTTCCGATTTGTGCTGTTCGGGGCAGCCGGCGTTCTGACGATGATATTGCTCTGCACATTCGCTGTGATGTGGCTTTATCCGAGCGCCATACAGGATCGCCGGATTCCGTCGGTCCTGCCGGTCTATCCGGCGCCGCGCCTGGAGGCCAATCCGCAAGCCGTCCTGAAGCGCTTCCAGGCGGAGGAACTGTCGCGTCTGAACAGTACCGGCTGGATCGATAAAGACCTCGGCATCGCGCATATCCCGATCGACGAGGCGATGCAGCAGATCGCCCAGAAGGGTATCGCGGATTGGCCGGCGTCGTCGGCAACCGGGCCATGAGCAGGTGGATTGTGCTGCTGCTGACGCTGATGCTGGGGGCGCCCGGTGTCGATCGGGCGGCGGAGGACCTATCCAGGTTTGGCTTCCATCAGCGGCTGGGCAATCCGGTGCCGATGGACACGGTCCTGCGCGACGAATCAGGCGACGCCGTACGATTCGGCGATCAGGTTCACGGCCGGCCGGTGATCCTGGCGTTGGGCTATTTCCACTGCCCAAACCTGTGCGGTGTGATTCGTGACGACTTGTTTAACGCGCTGGCGCATAGCGGTCTGGGACCGGATCAGTACAGCTTGATAGCACTGAGTATCGATCCCGCTGAGACGAATGCCGATGCTGCTTCGGCGAAGCGCGAGGACATGGCGCGCTATCCACTGCCCGGCGCCGATTATGCCTGGCACTACATGGTTGGCGACGCTGGTTCGCTGCAGCGCGTCGCCGACGCGGTCGGATTCAAGGACCGCTACGATGCGCAGTTGAAGCAGTTCCTGCATCCCGCCGGCCTGGTGTTCCTTGACGCCGCCGGGCGCGTTTCCGGCTACCTGATGGGGGTGGGCTACAACCCCGGCGATCTCGCACTGGGCGTCACGCGTGCCCGCAGCGGCGGCATTGAAAAGGCGGCGACACCCATCCTGCTGCTGTGTTTCCATTTCGATGCCAGCACGGGCCGCTATACATTAGCGGTCTTCAAGTTGCTGCAGCTTGCCGGTCTGCTGACCATCCTGACCGTCGGCGGCATGATCGGCCTCGCCCTTCGCCGCGAGCGCTCGCGATGACCCGCGGCAGCTATTTTGGCCTCACCACCGATGCTATCGCCACGGACCGATTGCTCGGCGGACTGTTGCTCGTATCTGCCGCCGTCCTGACCCTCGTGTTCGGCCTCATGCTGCTCTATTTGGTCCGCTTTCGCCACAACAGCCCAATCAACCGGGGCGAGGTCGCGGAAAAGTCGTTCCGCTTTGAAATGAGCTGGATGCTCGTGACCCTGGTGATCTTCTTCGGCCTTTTTGTCTGGGGCTCGTTCCTCTATGTCGAAATGTTCCAGCCGCCAAACGATGCCCTGAAAGTCTACGTCGTTGCCAAGCAGTGGATGTGGCAGGTGGAACATGCTGGTGGCCAGCGTGAGATCGACACGCTGCATGTGCCAATCGACAAGCAGGTCGAATTGGTGATGACGTCGGAAGATGTCATCCACGACTTTTTCATCCCGGCCTTCCGTCTGAAACGCGACGTGCTTCCCGGGCAATTCGAAACCCTGTGGTTCAAGGCGGAGAAGTCCGGGATTTTCCATCTGTTCTGTGCGCAGTTCTGTGGCACCAGCCACGCCGCCATGATCGGCACGGTCGAGGTGATGTCGGCGCCCGATTATGCCAAATGGCTGGCGCGCAACGGTACCAGTGACACTCTGGCACAGCAGGGCCGTAATCTGTTCATTCGCTATGGCTGCGACGGTTGCCACGGTGGCCGCGGTACGGTGCGCGCCCCGCCACTGGATGGGTTGTACGGCAGCCCGGTGCCGCTGTCGGATGGCACCACCGTCATGGCCGATGAAACCTATATCCGCGATGCCATTCTGCAGCCGGACAAACAGGTGGTCGCAAGCTACGCCCCCGTCATGCCGTCGTTTTCCGGCGTGATCGGCGAGGACAACCTGGTCAAGCTGATTGCCTACGTCGAATCGCTCGCAGCGAACCTGCAACCGGAGGGCAGCCAACCATGAGCCAGTCCCGGACTTTCGCCGACGCCGGGCTGCTGCAACTGGAGATAAAAAGCTATCTCCGCGATGGATACTCGGTGCGCAGCTGGTTGCTGACCACCGATCATAAGCGCATCGCCGTATTGTACATGGTCTCCATCACGCTGTTCTTTTTTATTGGCGGCGCGGCGGCTGCGCTGATGCGCTACAATCTTATTTCACCGCAGGGCATGCTGCCGTCAGCCGAGACCTATAACCGATTGTTCACCATGCATGGCGTCATCATGGTGTGGTTCTTCCTGATACCCGCCGTGCCAGCGGTACTGGGAAATTTCCTCATCCCCCTGATGCTGGGCGCGCGCGACCTGGCATTTCCCAAAATCAATTTGCTCAGCTGGTACCTTTTTGTCGGCGGCGGGATTTTTGCGGTCTATGCGCTGTTCGCCGGCGGCGTGGATACAGGCTGGACGTTCTACACACCTCTTTCCACCGATTATGCGCAAGGCCATGTGGTGCTGGTCGTTATCGGCATCTTCATCACCGGATTTTCCAGCATTGCCACCGGCCTGAATTTCATCGTCACCATACATCGTCTGCGTGCCCCCGGCCTCACCTGGTACCGGCTGCCAATCTTCATCTGGTCGATGTACTCCACCAGCGTGATCATGGTGCTGGCGACGCCTGTCCTCGCAATCACCCTGATACTGCTGGGATTTGAAAGCGTGTTCCACGTCGGCGTGTTCGATCCGCGCTACGGTGGTGATCCGTTGCTGTTCCAGCACATGTTCTGGTTCTACTCGCACCCGGCAGTGTACATCATGATCCTGCCGGGCATGGGAGTCGTCAGTCAGATCATTCCCTGCTTTGCGGGCAAGGAGTTGTTCGGCTACAAATTCGTCGCGTGGTGCAGCGTGGCAATTGCGGTGATCGGCTTTGTGGTGTGGGGCCACCACATGTTCGTCGCCGGCCAGTCAATCTACGCCAGCGTGGTATTCTCGCTGCTCAGTTACTTCGTGGCGGTGCCATCAGCGATCAAGGTGTTCAACTGGCTGGGCACGCTGCACAAAGGCTATATCCGCTTCGACGCGCCGATGATCTACGCCCTGGGTTTCGTCGGGCTGTTCACCATTGGCGGTCTGACAGGCCTGTTCCTGGCGGCACTTGCCGCCGACGTCCACCTGCACGCCACCTATTTCGTCATCGCGCATTTTCATTACATCATGGTGGGCGCCATGGTGTCGGCGTATTTCGGCGGCTTGCATTTCTGGTGGCCGAAAATCACCGGGCGGGTGTATCCTGAAATGATCGCCCGCGGCGCCGCTTTGCTGATGTTCGTCGGGTTCAACCTGACCTTCTTCCCGCAATACATCCTTGGCTATCTGGGAATGCCCGGCGATACCACGCATATCCGCCGGAATTCCAGGTGCTGAACATCCTGTCGTCGGCGGGCGCGTCGATCCTGGCGGTGGCCTATCTTGCGCCGCTCGCTTATCTGATCTGGTCATTGCTCTATGGCGACCGCGCGCCTCCCAATCCATGGGACGCCACGGGCCTGGAGTGGGAAACCCCGTCACCACCATTCACCGAGAACTTCGCTGTGACGCCGGTGGTGACCGAGGGACCCTACGCCTATCATCGTCCGTCAGCGGGGCCGGTCGATGTCTGACGAGATCGCCCCGCATCAGCACTTCCAATATGCCAGCCCAAATCATCAGTCGCATACCGCGATTGCCGGTATGTGGCTGCTCCTCGCGACCGAGGTACTGTTCTTCGGCGGTCTGGTGCTGGCATGGATTTTCTGCCGTCATTGGCAGCAGGCAGCCTTCGACGCCGGCGGACGAGAGACCGTCATCGCCATCGGCACCGCCAATCTGGCACTCCTGCTGACAAGCAGTTTTGTCTATACCTGCGGCCTGATGTTCATTGAAATGGATCAGCCACGACGGTTGATGCAATGCAGTCTGGTCGCCGCCGGCCTCGGCCTTGGGTTCCTGGTGCTGAAAGGCTGGGAATGGCTGATCGACATTCATGAGCACCTGTTTCCGGCCATGGCCAACTTCAAGATCACCGGCGCCGACGCTGGCGGGGCCCGGCTGTTCTGGTCGTTCTATTGGGTCGCCACGTCTCTGCATGCCCTGCACATGATCGTCGGGATCGCAGCGGTCTGCTGGATTGCAGCACAGGCGCGTGCGGGACGGTTGTCGGCTGCGTGGCACACACCCGTGGAGGTGATTGGGCTGTATTGGAGCTTCGTCGATATCGTGTGGATCGTTCTCTATCCGCTGATCTACTTGGTAGGACGCGGCTGATGAGCAAGGCACATCGGAACGCGCTGCTTTGCTGGTTGGCGTTGCTGGTGCTGGGGGCAGCGGAATTTGGCGGCAGCTTCGTTCACTTAAGCCGCTCGTGGCGTCCCGTGCTGCTGCTCCCGGCGCTTGGCATGGTCGCGCTGGTCGGGCTGCAGTTCATGCGTGTGCGCGATGGCATCACGCTGGTGCGCTGCTTCGCGCTGGCAGGCCTGTTATGGCTGACGCTGCTGCTGGGCCTGGGCACGATGGATCCGATGACCCGTGCGACCTACGTCGTTCAGGGGACGGAGGTGCCGCAATAACGGCGTGGCGTTGCTGATTTGAACGTGCGCAGGGTGCATCAAACCCGACAAGGAGCGATCGCGCGATCGCATTGACGGGATATCTACGCTGGTCAACGCATTTGGACGTGCACGGCTGCGATACAGCAGCGGGGTCGGCCCTGGTTGTGGAATCATGACAGTCGACGCACATATCGCAGCGGCTTCGGAAGATGTAACAATGAACTACCCGGCCGGGATGATTGATATAGCGCTGCCCGGCGGCATGAGCGTGCGGGTTGATGCGCAGGTGGACAGTGGCGCGCTGCGTCGGGTGCTCACCGCGCTGGCGCGACGATGATTGCGCTGCAGTCCGATGTCCGCGTCTACCTGTCCTGCGAGGGCGAGTCCGACGGCGATCACCTCGATGGACCGGAAACGGGGCAAGACCGATCGTCTCGACGCAAGCCCTGACATCAACCGCTAGGCGCAGCTGGTCGCAAATGGTAGAAGGGTGGACATAACGTGCTTTGCTGCGGGGCGTCTCCTTCGCCCCCCATCCGGCCATACCTTCGCTCGGCCTGCCACCCAGCAGTCATCTCCAATTGTCGGAATTCGCGGCGCGTGGCCGGCGCCCAAAAGATGGTCTCCGGTTCGCCGGTGGGGCTGTAGGGTCCACAGCATGTCCCGACCTTCGGTCCTCTGGTTCTTTCTGAACACTTACGCCCTGCTCTATGGGGCATTTGGCATGCAGTCACCATTCGTCCCAGCGCTGTTGCGCGAGCGCGGACTGCAGACGCAGGACATCGGGCTTGTGCTGGCAGCTGGCATGATCGTTCGGGTGTTCGCCGGTCCGGTTGTCGCGCATGCCGCCGATCGGTTGCGACGACACACGCTGATCCTATGCGGCTGCGCTCTGTTCGCCGCTTTCGCGAGCATCTCCTATCTGCTGACGCGCAGCCTGGCTGGTCTGCTCTGCGTCGCGCTGCTGCATGCGGCGATGCTGGGGCCTATCGCGCCGATTTCTGACGCGCTCGCGGCCACAGCGGCGCAAGCCAGTCGTTCCGGCACCGGGCGACGCTTCGACTACGGCTGGGTGCGCGCTGCCGGATCCGCCTCCTTCGCGGTTGGGGTTTTGGCGAGCGGCTGGCAGGCCGGCGCGGCTGGACTGGCAGCAGCGATGTGGACCAGCGCCACGCTGCTGGTTCTAGGCAGCGCGGCCGCGCTGTTATTGCCGAACTTGGCCTTGGCCAGATCTTCGGCCACCAGCTCCCGCGTGACGATGCTGCGCGACGCCGTCCAGCTGCTGCGCCTTCCCGTCTATCGCCGGTTGCTGGTCGCAGCCATGCTGCTCGAAGGTAGCCACGCGCTCCATGACTCCTTCTCGGTGATCCGCTGGCGCAGCGCGGGAATTGATTTCTTCACCGTCAGCGCGCTCTGGTCCGAGTCGGTGTTCGCCGAGGTGGTGGTGTTCCTGCTGATCGGGCCATGGCTGGTGCGGCGGGTCGGCCCGAGCGGGTCGATGACGCTCGCCGCTGGCGCCGGTGTTCTACGCTGGACCGTCGCAGCGTTCACGACATCGCCCGGGCTGCTCGCCTGCATCCAGCCCTTGCACGGGCTGACCTTCGCTCTTTTTCACCTCGCGGCGATCCGACTTATCGTGGCCGTGGCGCCGGTCCGCCTAGCCGCGACAGCGCAGGCGATCTACGGCACGCTATGCATTGGATTGGCGATCTCGCTGCTGACATTCGCATCGGGCCTGCTCTATGCGCGGGCTGGCGGCGAGGCCTTTCTATTCATGACCGCGCTGTGCCTGCTGGCCCTCCCAATCTGCGCTGGGTTGCGTGTCCAGGCTGACTCAATTGCCGCTTGAGCCCTCGTCGTGGGTTCTGTCAGCCTTTGCGCCATCGGGTGGATCGGGCACGCTGTGCTCTCGTAAGGGGGTGAAGCGTGATGAGGTGCCCGGCATGTGGATCGACCGCGATCAGCGAGCGGCCTGAGCGGACCGCGCAAGGCTATCGCCGGTACCGGTGCGGGAACTGCGGCAAGCAGTTCAACGAACGCAGCGTCGGCTTGCTAACCGTGTGCAGTATCCGAGCGATGTCATCGCACTCGTGGTGCTCTGGCGGCTGCGTTACAAGCTGAGCCTGTGGGATCTGGCCGAGATGTTCCTGACCTGCGGGTTCATCTTCAGCCATGAAGCGGTGCGCGATTGGGAGGCCAAACTGACGCCGACGCTTGCCGAGAACCTGCGTCGGCGACGCAGAGGCAGGGTTGGCCCCAGCTGGCACGTTGATGAGACGTATATCCGGGTGCGGGGCCGATGGCGGTATCTCTATCGCGCGATCGATCGCGACGGCGCCTTGGTTGACGTCATGCTCAGCGAGCATCGTGACCTTGCTGCCGCCAGGGCATTCTTTCGATCGGCCAAGGCGGTGACCGGCGTCACGCCGGATCGGGTCACCACTGATGGCCATGATGCCTATCCCAGAGCTATCCGAATCGAGCTCGGCAAACATGTGCGGCATCGGACGAGCCGATATCTCAACAACCGACTTGAGCAGGACCGTCGGGGCATCAAGAGCCGATGTCGACCGATGCTTGGACTGAAGAGCCCTGTATCAGCGACACGCGACTGCCGCGGCTATGACGAACTTCGAAACTTTCTGCGATGTCGATCCCGTATGCGCCAACATGTTCCCGCCACAGTGCGGCGCTGGTGGCATATGCGGAAAACCGCGATTGTCCTCGCTGTCCTGGCGACAGCTTGAGTGCTGGCGAAGATGGCGGGAATTTGCGGAGCTGAACGGCGCGAAAACTGACAGAGCCCTCCGAGTGGACGAGATACGAGACCTACGCATCAAACGCGGTCGAACCGGTTCTTACCGAGGGTAAGGCGGAGGCTGTGATGCCGCCGCCATTACGCCGGCTGAACGCCCACACGCTCGACCCATTGACGGCCGATGACCCAACCTGGGAGGCGTTGTTCGCCGCCATCCGCGTGAAGCTCGCCGAACCGGTGCCCGAGCGTTCACCATGCATCGTCGATCTCCCCTGTCCCGCCAACCCGTTCTTCACCGGTCGCGCGCGGATCAGCGCCCCTGACCGCTCATCCGAGTGGCCTCATGATGCTACCCGGCGGAACGCCGGCGAGCTTGTTGGTCGCCCGGTATTCGGCGGCGAGCGCATCACGATCAGGGCCGGACGGCCCGCAGGTGATGCGTGCTTGATTGTTGCGGGCTTGCCGGGCGGCTTCGTTCCAGGGCCGGTCGTCGGTCATCGGGCCCTCGACCGAGAAAATCCACGGTCGTGGTCAGTGACGATCAGGAAAAAAGGTGCATTCGGTTCCGGGTCAGACATGAGGTCAATTCATGCGGCGTTTGATAACATAGAGTGCGCGGCGGCCCTTGTACTCGAAATGTCCAAGAGCTTCCTCGTCGCTGCCGTGCACGGTCTCGATATGGATTTCGAGAAAGAGGCCCGTGACGGAATAGCCCTCGATCTCACGGATACGCCGCACCGCGGCTGTCATGCTTCCGAAGCTTTCCGTCTCAACCCATTCCTTGGCGCTATTCTCATCATCAGTTGCCACACGTATAGATACCGCAACCGGCGAGCGTCCGGGCGCTGCTGCTCAGTCGTGCACCATGGTAAACAGGCTTTTAGTCGCCGCTCCATGGAGGCTTGCAGCATGGCAAATACGGAAGCCCGGAAGCTCATTGCCTTGGCCGCCGTCTTCACAGTGAGCGATGTGCCGCAGCCTCGAATGTTACATTCGTCAGCTCGGATTCCAGGAGTTTTTCCGGCTGGGCGATCCGATCAGTTACGCCATTGTGGAGCGCGCCGCAGTCTCGCTCCATTTGATGCCGACAAGCCAAGAAACACGCGGCCTCGGCCGTCTTCATTCACCGGCTCGGAGAGATTCGCGATCGTACCTACCAGTACCAGCAGCACCGAGCCTCCGGCCTGAACCTTCTCGTCACCGCGATCATCCTGTGGAACACGCGGTATCTGGAACGCGCCGTCGCCACCTTGCGCCAGATTGAGGATGTTCCCCAGCACCTGCTGGCCTACTTGTCCCCACTCGGAGGGGAGCATGTGAATTTGACCGGCGACTACGTCTCGGCCCCCGCGGACCACCCGCCGGTCCGGTCGTCCTCCGATCTTACCCCTCTCGCCGCGTGAGTTCACGGGTTGTCCGCTTACGCTACAGCAATGGGCCGTTCGTTAGTCGAAGTTACCTCCCCTCGTAACGCGCAAAGCGGCGGGTATCTTGGGGTTTCCACGGGATGCTCTCTGAATTGTTGGCATGTAACTTTCAGAAAATCTTTGACAGGTCGCGAATGGTCTGATTCCACAGCCGCATGTATGTCGCCAAGGTTCCGAACCGGAATTCGCCGCCAGCCTACCTGCTGCGGGAGGGCTACCGCGAGGGCGAGAAGGTCAAGAGCGGGACCTGGCCAATCTGTCGCCTGGCCACTCGCCAAGATCGACCGACTGCGCCGGGTGCTGGCGATGAGGTGCTGAGCGAGCCAAGCGCGGGACTGATGATGCTGCGCAGTCTGCCGCACGGGCATGTCGGCGCGGTACTCGGCAGCGTTCGCAAGATCGGCCTCGATCGTATGCTGGCCGCGGACCGGGCGCCGGCCCGCATGGCCGCCTTGGTGCTGGCGATGATTGTCGCGCGCGTCATCGATCCCGCCTCGAAGCTGGCGACCGCGCGGCAACTCGACACCGCGACGGCAACCACCTCACTGGGGCCGCTGCTGGACCTGGACATGGTCAGCGAGCAGGACCTTTACGCCGCGCTCGACTGGCTGCTCAGCCAGCGATCACGCATCGAGCGCCGCCTCGCACAACGGCACTGAGCAGGGCACGCTGGTGCTCTACGATGTGAGTTGACGTATTTCGAAGGCGCACCTGTCCTGGCACGGCGCGGCTACAGCGCGATGGCAAGCGCGACAAGCTGCAGATCGTGTTCGGTTGCTGTGCGCAGTGACGGCTGCCGGTGGCGGTGAGGTGTTTGAAGGCAACACCGGCGACCCCAGCACGCTGGCGCCCAGGTCGCCAGCTCAGGCAACGTTTCCACCTCGACCATGTTGTTCTGGTCGGCGATGGTGGCATGATCACCGAGGCACGCATCGAGACACTGCTGCAGCCCGCCGGTCTCGACTGGATCACCGCGCTGCGTGCGCCGTCCATCAGAACGCTGCTCGATCAGGGTGCGTTCCAACTTTCGCTGTTCGATGAGCGCGACTCGCGGAGGTCACGCGCGGAGTTTCCGGCGAACGTGTGGTAGTCTGCCGCAATCCCTTGCTCGCCGCTGAACGCACCCGCAAACGACTGGACCTGCTGGCTGCCACTGAAGCCGACCTGCGCAAGGTGGCCAAGGCGGTCAGTCGCAAGACCAAGCCGCTGCGCGGGGCCGATCAGATGGACTGGCCGCCGGTGCGGTGCTCATCGCCACAAGGTGGCCAAGCACTTCATCCTGACATCACCGACGACACCTTCACCTTCGCCCGCAACACCGACGCCATCGAGGCCGAGGGCAAACTCGACGGCTTCTATGTCATCCGCACCAATCTCGGCAAAACAAAGCTGGCTGCAGCGATGTCGTACACGTCTACAAGAGCCTGAGCCAGGCCGAACGCGCCTTCCGCTGGATCAGACCGTCGATCTCGAGATCCGACCGATCCACCATCGCCTGTCCGATCGGGTGCGCGCCCACGTGCTGCTGTGCATGCTCGCCTATTATCTCGAGTGGCACATGCGTCAGGCGCTCGCTCCGATCTTGTTCGATGTCACCAGCGCGCCGAGGCTACCGCCGCACGAGCCTCAATCGTCGCACCCGCGCAGCGCTCCAAGGCCGCGCGTCGCAAGGCCGCCACCAAGCGCACCGATGACGGCCTGCCGGTCCACAGCTTCCAGTCCCTGCTTGCCGAACTCGCCACCTTCACACGCAACACCATGGCGATGGCAGCAGCGCCACAGGACACATTTCTAATCTACCCGCAACAAACGCCAACGCAGCTTCGAGCCTTCGAACTCCTCGCCGTGCAGCCCAGGCTGTAGGCAGTAAAGCACCCTGACAAATCCGCATATTCAGCGGCGTCAAGGCTCTGCGTCCCAACAGGGAGTAACGGTTAGTTCTGGCCGGCTCGCTTTGCGGGCAGGCGTGGGCATGCTCGGTCACGCACAGGTGAGTGATGCCGCCTGACCGGTCGGCGCCAGGCGCAAGCGCCCAGACGCGCCGCGCGGCTGATGGACGAAAGCGCCAAGGCACAGGCGGAACGGCAAATCTGTACCGAGCTGACCGCCCCCCCTCGCTCACGCCACGTTGAGCGGCGCTTCTGTCATGATGGCGGGAGCCTGCATGGCGAGAATTCCCCGGACCGCACTGGCGTGGCGCTCATCCACCGTAACCGCCACCACTCTGTCCCCCGAGGTCGTGCTCCGATTGCGAACCTCTAGAAGTTCTTCGTCCGCCGCTGGCGCCGTGTTTAAACGGCCACTACCACTTCGGTCATTCGCAGTCCTCTGTTCAAATGCCTGACGCCTCAGACGGTCAGACATCAGAAAGGTTCAACATTGTCCGTGGTGGCGGCCCGCCGGAGCAAGACCTCCCCGTGGGAGGCGGACGGCACGGGCGATCAATGCGCCGCTATGGGAGCCGCCGCCCGGCATGGTCAAGCGGCGCTGCGTCGAATGCCTCTACTTCGCCGCCGCCTCCGATACCGAGGAGCAGGGCTGCCCCGATTGCGGACCATCCAACGCCCTCGTCCCGATCGGCGGCACGACTAGCCCGATCAGCGGCGGCAGCAGCAAGGGCTGCGTCGGCATGACAACTGGCGGTCACAGATTGTGCACGAGGCAGTGCATGCTGCTTTCGACCTTCGTACGCAGCAACCGCCGAGTGAGATCGACGAGGCGGTGGCGTATCTGGGCGAGACCGTCTGGTTCCGCGGCGGCGGCCTTGGGGCGTCGTCGGAGCCAACGATACGCTGCGAGACGCCGCCGACAAAGTATGAAAGCATGGGTGCTGGCCTGGACGCGATCAAGCGCCTGAATCAGCCGTTGAGCTGTGATCACAGAGGAGAACCTGATGAACGCGGAAATTCAAATGCTGGTCGCGCAGCTTGAAGCGGCTCGACTGGTGCAGCTACAGCGATTGGTGGGTTGCGACATCGCGACATCCGCCGCCGATTTCAGAAGTTTGGCCGACCTCCAGGCGGCCTTGACAGCCGCCAGGGAGGTTTTGGAGGCTCACGAGCCGCCGCTTGGTCATGGAAGTGAGACCGCGGTCTGAGGAACCGGCCTCAGCAGGGGGCTACGATCGGTCAAGCAGCGGGAAACTTGTGCCGGCCCCATAGCGTTCATTCGCTCAGTTACAACGGACCCCTATGTTCGGTCGGATCTGGCACCTGCTGAGTGACAGCGTGCAGGCCTTCATTGCCGACGACGCCCTCAGCCGAGGAGCGTCGATCTCGTTTTATGCCGCCACCTCGATCGGTCCGGTATTGTTCATCGTTGTCGCCATCGCTGGGCTTGCCTTCGGCGAGGACGCAGCGCGCGGCGCGATTGCCATCCAGCTCCGTGACTTGATGGGGAAGGAGAGCGCCGATCTCGTGCAGACCGCTGTCCAGAGCGCGTCCGGTAAGTCGAGCGGCGTTCTCGCCTCAGTGGTGGGCGCGATCGCCCTGCTCATCACCGCCTCAGGCGTGTTTGGTGAGATGCAGTCGGCATTGAACATGATCTGGAAGGCGCAACCGCACGGCACTACCGTTTCGCGCCTGGTGCGGGCGCGCGCAGCGAGTCTCGGTTTGGTTGCGGCGCTCGGTTTCCTGCTGCTGGTGTCGCTGGTGATTAGTGCCATCCTATCGTGGCTCGGCAGTTACATCGACGCGGTGCTCCCGTTTGGCGCCCTGATACTTCACCTACTGAACTTTGTCGTTTCCTTCGCGCTGATCTCGGTCTTATTCGGCGCTATCTACAAGGTACTGCCTGATGCAGAGCTATCTTGGCGTGACGTGCTGATCGGCGCAATGGTTACCGCGCTACTGTTCAATCTGGGAAAATTTCTGATTGGCCTATATCTGGCCCACAGCGCTGTGGCTTCCAGCTATGGCGCCGCTGGCGCGCTGATCGTTGTGCTCTTGTGGATCTATTACTCGGCGCAGATTTTCCTGCTGGGCGCAGAATTCACCAAGATCCACGCAAGCCGTCGCGGCACCCCAGCCGCTATCCATGCGGCTTCAGATAGGCGATAGAAGGGGGCCGGTAGAACGGAACCGAAATGGGCTGCAGCGGGGCTGACGTGCGTGGGGTGTCTAGAGTGATGGTGCAGCGCGGCGAGCGGTTCGGGTGACATAGGAGGACGGTCATGGAACACCATGTTGGGATGGACGTGTCGCTGGAGCTGAGCAGCCTGTGCGTATGGATGCAACGGGGAAGGTCATCAGGGAGGCGAAGGTCGCGAGCGAACCGGAGGCGCTGGTCGCCTTCCTGCGTGATCGGCGTGACGATCGTTCGCGTCGGCCTGGAGGCGGGCGCGTCGCAGTGGCTGTATGACGGGCTGCATAGGGCGGGTTTCGACGCGGTGCTGCTCGAGACCCGCCACGTCAAGGCGGCCTGTCGGCCATGGCGATCAAGACGGACCGCCGCGATGCCGCGGGATCGCGCAGTTACTGCGGATGGGATGGTATCGACGCGTTCACCGCAAATCAGTCTCCTCGCAAGAAGTGCGGGCTCTGCTGGCTGCCCGCAAGCAGATGCAGATCAAGGCCATGGATCTGGAGCAGACCCTGCGCGGGCTGCTGCGCGGCTTAGGGCTCAAGGTAGGTGATGTGAGCCGCGGCAAATTGGCGGCGCGTATCCGCGAGCTGGTGAGCGGGCACGCCATGCTGGAGCGGATCCGGAACCGATGCTGACGTCGCGGGAGGCTGTGGATCGCGCAAGCGGCCGCAGTTCCCCGCGATGACAAGGAGGACCAGGTTTGCCGCCGGCTGATGACGGTGCCGGGCGTGGGCGCGGTGTGTCACTGACCTATCGTGCTGCGTGAGATCCGGCAAGGTGAAATGCAAATCGGCCGAGCACATTATATGGTCGAAGCCCAGCGGGAACAGGCGGGCAATGTCCTCGTCACGAACGTCGTGCCCCGCCGGCGCGAAGGCTTGAACGAGTGCAACGCGCTGCTGTCACGGGCAACCAAGTTCAGCACGCTTAAGCGCTGGGCAATGGATGTCGCCAAGCGGCGGGGCATGCGGAGAGCGAAAGTGGCGCTGGCGCGGAAACTGGCCACGGTGCTCCATCGAATTTGGGTAGACGGAACGCAGTTCGTCTGGGGCGAGGACCCAGCCGCTATGGCAGCAACATAACGCCAAGGAGGCACACAGTTCGGAGCGGGGCCAAGGTGGCTCGGCTCCCATAAGGTCCCTTCGCCGGGACGCGGAGATGGTGAGGCAGGTTCCGTTGCAGTGGCCGGGAGCAATCCCGAGACTACGCCCGGTAGATTGCTCCGCCACTCCCTCATACAGCATGAAGTGGCGGCCTCACGCCGACCACGGACAGAAGCACGAAACCGGCGATCGGATGCACTCTGAGCTTGCCATATAGATCGTGTTCCAGAGCACGATGACATTGGCCACCAGACCGAGTGCGCCGAGTTGGTCTTCTCTGGCCTTCGCGATAGCCCTGCCGCTGGCGCTCGCCGCGGTACCCGCCATTGTGCAGATGTCCGGCGGCTCCATGTCGTCCGAGAGTTCGGTGATGGTGCCCCGGCGACGCGGTGACGGTGACGCGGATCGACCGCTTGGCCCGCTCGACCTTCGACCTGTTCGCCATCGTCAAGCAGATCGTGGACGCGGGCGGCCAATTCCGGTCACTTGGCGGAGCCGTGGGCCGACACCTCCGCCAGCACCGGGCGCTTGATGATTGCCGTTTTAGGCGGGCTGGCGGACGTGGAGCGGGCTGAGGCTGAACACATGGTACAACCAGACAGCATGTCTGATGATCTCGGCGGGAAAGCGATGGCGGTAGTCCGCGTCAGGTAGTGGCTTCATACCCTCGCTGTTGCCCGTGTGCGATCTCGCTGCCAGGCCCGGTTACCGTGACAATGCCGTTCCGACGCCTTAGGCCGACCAAGGGCAATGAGGCTTGCAGCGAACAGGGTTACGGTGCTCGGCTCCATCGCCAGGCGAATGGTGCTGTCCGCCGGCCCTCTTTGGTGCTCGTCCATCCGATAAGGCCCCGGAGGGATTCCGAACCCGTTAGCCGCCGCGGTCTGTGCGGTGGCAAAACAATGGAACGCCATGCCGGGAGCAACTCACGAACGGTGCGGACCAGCTTTGCCGTCGCGACCGGCTTGATGAGAAACCGTTCCCCGACATCAAGAGCACAGCGGTACAACAGCACCGGCCACAGAGCTCCGAGGTAGACCACGGCAAGCCACGGGCAACGGACCCGCAACGCGCGTCCAAAGGAGAGGCCCTTCATGTCCTCCGGCTGGCGGTTGATGCTGGTAATCACGACGCGAGGCGTGTCGGCGTGACAGGCCGTCATCGCCTCATTCTCATCCGGCACAATCGACGCGGTGATGCAGTCATCCGCCAGGCGTCCGCCAATACCGCGGCAGCCAGTTCATCACGCTCCACAATCTACACCGGCTATGATTGCCGGCGCTCCGTCATCCATCGAGCCGATCCAGTCGTCTGGCGAGTTGCGGGGCGATGGGATCATCTCGTCCATGAGATCGGAGGGGAGCCAGGTAGGCTGCTCGGCGGTAGTTTTCGATTTAGTCATTTTGATATACCCATGTGATATCCGAGAACGAGGATAGGCCATGAACGAACTGCGGGAACGGAAAGCACAACTCTATCTCCAGCACCCGGAAGAACGCCCGGAACTGATCGATGTCATGCCCTATCTGATCCTGAAGCAGGTCGAGGCCATTCTGGCTTGGCGCGTGACCGTCGCACCGGAAAACCGCTTCTGGAAAGCGGACTAGTCGTCGATCATGGATGAAGATAAGGTACCCGCACAGGCGTCCGCGGAAGATGAGGAGCGCACCAAGGTCCGCAAGGCACAAGAAGTTATGGGGCGCACCTCAGCGAGCGTCGGGCAGGTCTGCCTCCTCATCCTCACCCTACTTGCTCTATTCTATACCCTCTACTTCGCTGCCGGAATCATTCTGCCCTTCGTGCTGGCGCTGGTCCTCACGATGGTGTTGGGACCGGCGATGCGTGTGATGAACCGGCGGCTGCACATCCCCAGAATGATCGCGGCGCTATTGCTCATCATTGCGCTGTTCAGTGTCGTAGGTGCGGCGGGTTATGCGCTATCAGTTCCCGCTTCTGCCTGGATTGCCAAAGCTCCGCAGTCGCTTCCCGCCTTGATGGATAAGCTGAGCTTTCTCCGAAGGCCGATCCAGCTGATGGAGCAAGGCGTGCAGCAGCTGCAAAATGCGATGTCGCAAAGCGAGCAGCAGCCGGCGGATCAGCCGGTCGTGACCGTGAAGCAACCCTCCGATGTCAGTGGTCACATCCTGGGCATCGGGTCGACGGTTTTGGCGGGCGGTCGCGCGTTTCTCGGTCAGGGCTTCACCGTCATGCTGCTCCTGTTCTTTTTCCTGGCATCGAGCGAAAGCCTGCTGCGCCGGTTTGTCGAGATCCTTCCGCACTTCGACGAAAAGCGCCGCGCCGTCTCAATCGTAACCCAGATCGAGGACAATATATCGCAATATCTACTGACGATTTCGATGATGAACGCGCTGGTCGGATTGCTAAATGGTGTGGCTGTCTGGCTGCTGGGGATGCCAGACCCGCTGCTATTCGGAGCACTCGCATTCCTGCTCAATTACATCCCAATCCTCGGTCCCGTCACGGGCATGGTGATATTCTTCTTCGTCGGCATCTTCACCTTCCCATCGATTTGGCAAGCCTTCATACCCGCCGCGATATACCTCGGGATCCACATTCTGGAAGGTGAGACCATAACGCCTATGCTGCTCGCGCGGCGCTTCACTCTCAACCCGGTTATGGTGATCTCATCGCTGATGTTCTGGGACTGGCTGTGGGGCATACCAGGCGCGCTGCTCTCCATGCCGCTGTTGGCAGTCACTAAAATCGTGTGTGACCATATCGAGGCTCTGACGCCGCTTGGCCACCTACTCGGCACCACTTCGGGAACTCAAAAAGCGGAATAGGCCAAGCCATTGACGGTCATGGCGTGGCTTCTAATGCCGCAGGATGAAGCGGGGGCTACGTGATGCGCACGGAGAAGGACAAGATGCTGGCCGCGGAGCCCTACGACGCTAGCGCCCCCGAAATCCAAGCCGAGCTGGAGGCGACGCAAAGATGGCTCGCCCGCTACAACGCCTCGCTCGGCATGTCGACCGCCGAGCGGCGCGCGCTGCTACTGGAACGCCTCGCCGCAGTCGGCGAAGGCGTCGTGATCCGGCCGCCCTTCCACTGTGACTATGGCTTCAACATTCGCCTCGGCGCGGGCACTTTCCTGAACTTCAACTGCGTGGTCCTCGACGTAGTGGAGGTCACCATCGGCGACCGCACGCAGATCGGGCCGGGAGTGCAGTTTCTCGCGGCCGACCACCCGCGCGATCCGGAGAAGCGAGCCACCGGGCTGGAATTCGGGCGCCCTATACGCGTCGGGCGCAATGTCTGGGTCGGGGGCGGAGCGATCATCCTGCCGGGTGTCTCCGTAGGTGACGACGCGCTGATCGGCGCGGGCAGCGTGGTCACTCGCGATGTGCCCGCCGGGGCCACCGTCTTTGGCAACCCGGCACGCATGCGGGCCTGACGCGGTCATTTCTGTTTGGTCGGCCATTCAATGTGCTCCTTGACCCATTGATCCTGCCCACTGGCACGGTGTCCACCGTTGGTCGTAATCTTCAATCCCTCGGCGAAGGTGCAATTCCCGCCAACGAAGGCTCGCTTATTGTTCGCGTTCAGCACAGCCTGTCCTTCACGTCGAATTGCGACATCGACGTTGAGCATGATGGAATCGCTTCCTGCTATCAGCGTGAGGAGACGCTTGCGGACTGACAAAGTGATTCTGTTCAGCCGGTTGCCACCAATGGCGATGTGTACGGCTTGGTTGGTGGTCGTATGCGATTTGCTGTCCGTCATACGGCCCCTTCCCGCGCGAGCATGATCTCGTGAGCCTTGATTAGGGTGCACCGACATTGCTCAGCCTCTTTGGCGTCGAGCGGGTCCGCGCTCTCGCCGTTGATGAGGATCTTGACGATCACGCGAGCCTATGATTCTGGCAGCGTCAGGGTGGTGTCAGGCTCTATCTGCGCCGAAGGTTTGGACGTCCCGCTCTGCAAGGTCTGCCGGTATCGCTCGGAGGAGAATGACCTCCTAATCGAGGCCGGGGTCGGTTGGCACGCGGGGTGATTGGCCGTGTCGTTTCCCAAGCCAACGCAAGTTCGCCGCAGGGTCGCGCCTTCATCACCGGTGAGCCGGTGATCTGTGGCGATTTGAGCAAAGACACAAGCTTCGTGCCCCCGGCGTTCTACGCCGAGCACGGCGTCATCTCAACCGCGGACGTCGTGATGTGGACGTCGTGATCAAGACAAAGGAGGGGACGCCGTACGGCGTGCTGGAAATCGATAGCCCCGTTCAGCACGACTATGACCATCACGACATCGATTTCCTGACCGTATTCGCCAATGTTCTGGCCGAAGCAGTCAACACGTCCAAACGCAATGTGACCCTACAGCACGCAGTTGACCGAGCGCAGGACATGCTCGCTGATAGAGATCGGCTGCTCGCAGCGAAGAACATTGTGCTTGACGAAAAAAACGCACTTCTGTGTGAGGAGAAACGGCTCCTGGAGGAAAAGGGCGTTTTGGGGCAGGAACTACAGCACCGCGTCCGCAACAACCTTCAGCTCGTTCACGGGATGCTCAGCCAGCAACTCCAGATCAATACGATCGAGGCTGCAAAGGACGGCGTAAACGCAATTGCGCGCAGGATCATGACTTTGGCACAGGTTTACAAGCATCTCTTTGGTACCGGGCTAAGCCGGACGATCGATTTCGGTGGCTACCTTGGGGGCCCTTTGTCGAAACTTTCGAGACTTGGAAAATGCTCGGCACCCCAGTGTCGGACTGATCCGTCATGCGGAGACGGTCATTCTCGATCTGGACAGTGTGACGGCGCTGGGTCTTGTCATCTCGGAATTGATCGCGAATAGCTATGATCACGCGTTTCCAGGTGGCACTGGGACCATCACCGTGTAGTTGCTTCGGGATAATCCAGGCGATGAAGCCACGCTGGTTTTCAGCGATGATGGCGTCGGTTTTGTGGAGTCTGGCGACAGCAACCGGCGTGGTCTCCACTTGGTGAAGCGGCTGATGGAGCAAGTCAATGGCTCGGTAACGCTTCGTTCAGATCATGGCACCGAATGGACGCTCCCGTTTCCGGCCACTGCCACCAATGGGACCAATTGAGCCACGGGCGAACCGGCGCTCCAGTCGCGACAATACCGGTCATCTCCGGTCGCTGCCGGGCTTCTGGCGCCTTCCGTTCCTGGTGGTGTGCAGTCGAGTGTGGAGGACATCGAGCCGGCATTGGCGAGCAACCAGCGTCGAATTACCGCCGCTGAGAGTACGTGTGCGCGGCTGCCCAGGCAATTACTGTCAGCCAGGATCACGGGCCGCGTTGTTTGATTTGGGTGGTGACGGATCCACAGCCTCATTCGGTGGCTTCCGTGATACCGTTGCGTCCATCATCTTCAGCATCAGCGGCAGCTAAAGTGGAAACTCCTGCGGGTGCCCATTCCGTGTCCCGCCCCGGTGCCGCGCTATCTCGTACTGCACCCCCGTCATAGCGGCGAACCCGCGTACCGATAGGCCGCGGACACCGAGGCGGAAGTGAAAACTCGCTGTATTCACGGCTCGACCAATCGAGGTTTGGCGCATCATACCCTGCTTCACGAGCACATGCGGTCAATGAGAAATCTCGGCAGGCCCTTTCGACATCCATGGAGCAACGGTGTTGATCAGCAGTGTGTCCTGAATAATCCAGCTATTTGCTTCGGCCTCGGATGCAAAGCCAAGGATTGTTTGACGAGCGCCGCTGCTGCTTGCGATTGTGACGTGAAATTTCCGGCCTGTCATGTCAGGGGCAACTGCGTACTTGTCCATTATCTTAAGTTGGGATAGCGATATTCGTATTGCACTGGCCATTCCACACAGACCCGGCGCTGTGCTGGTCCTCGGCATCATCATCATCAATCTGTGTAGGACAAGCCCCGGTTCGACGCAGCCATCCCCGAAATGGCGCTATGATTCGGAATACCCCGCCGTCAACGGCGTGTGGCCGAGCCCTGCCAAGTAAGTCGCGAACCTTTCGACGCAGCATTCAACACTCCTGGGTCCGTGCGCTGTCGCCGTGATGGCGCTTCCAGTCTGGCCAATGCCTGTAATCCTTGCTATATCAGCCGAGGACGCCACTAGTGTCCTGCCCTGCAAATATTGACTAATATCTGCGTCGTGGTCGATGAGTTGGGAGGATCACTCGGATGGCACGGCCGATCAAGCGACTTGAGGCGGAAGCGGATATCGTGAAGGAGCTTCGCCGTCGGTCACGTTCGACAACCATCGGGGTGCGTGATCGCGAACGTGCCGCGATTATTCTGCTCCGGCTGGACGGTGTGGGTGTTGAAGCGGTCGCCGAGGGATTGAACACGACACCTAAACGGGTGTCGACGTGGTCGAGACGGTTCGAGAGGTTGGGCCTCGCGGGCCTTGACGAGAGGCAGGGACGTGGCCGCAAGTCTTCGATCCCGGCTGACAAGGTAACGCGCGTTGTCACCGAAGCAACCCGCCCGCCGAAGGGCAAGGTCCGCTGGAGTATCCGATCGATGAGCCGTCATGCCGGCATCTCGGCGCGTTCGGTTCAGCGCATCTGGTCGAAGAATGACCTGAAGCCACATCGTTTGAAGACCTTCAAACTGTCGAACGATCCGAAGTTCGAGGCGAAGTTCTGGGATGTGATAGGGCTCTATCTCGATCCACCCGCGAAGGCTCTGGTGCTGTGCTGCGACGAGAAAAGCCAGTGCCAGGCGCTCGAACGCACACAGTTGGGCCTGCCTCTCGCGCCGAAGCGTCCACGTACGATGACACATGATTACACACGGCATGGCACGATCACATTGTTTGCCGCCCTCATCCAGTTGACCGGCAAGCTGATCGCCCGCACCGAAGCGAGCCACACCCATGTTGAATGGCTCCGCTTTCTCAAGCAGATCGATCGTGAGACGCCGCGTGAGCTTGACCTGCATCTGATCGCCGACAACTACGCCACCCACAAGCATCCGAAGGTGCAGGCGTGGCTGGCGAAGCATCCGCGCTTCCACATGCACTTCACGCCGACCTCGTCGTCCTGGCTCAATTTGGTCGAGCGCTTCTTCGCCGATCTGACAGGCGATGTGATCCGCGCCGGCAGTTTTGCTTCGGTCAATGAACTGGTGCGCGACATCAAGCGCTATCTCGCCGAGCGCAACGCCGATCCAAAGCCTTACGTGTGGCGAGCACAGGGCGCCGAGATCCTCGCCAGAATCCAGCGCGCTCGCGCAGCCCTCGAACATGCCGAAGCCGCATGAGTTACTTGTCGGCAATTGAGAGTCAGGACACTAGGGCCTGTCATCGATGAACCTTGCTGCGCAAGACGCACAAGGCACCTGACACCTCCGTATTGGCGTCAAGTCCGCCCACGATCCGATAACGGCACGTCGACCATGGCGTTTCCCAAAGGTGCCGGAAACGCTGAAGATACCCATCAAGTGATCGAGGAGCGCGGGTTCCGGCACGGAGCCGGAGCATAGTCCGGAGGAAAGCGGACCCTGTATGGCGCGTTGAGGAGAGCCATCAGGACGTGCTGTGTCAGAACCAAGATATGTTGGTGCAGCGGAACTCATGTTCACGCCTAATCGGGACTGCACCCCATATCGCAAAAGACAGCGCTCATATCCGGCGCGGTATCGGGGAGCCTGTCGCGGCGTTCTGGCTGATTACGGCAGGCTGGAAAGACGACGCTTGTCGAGTGCGCCCACCCCGTGCGAAGGCGGGTATGTGATCACTTCTGGGGCCTGACGAGCGAGCTTGCCGGGTGATTGGGGCTTTTGGACGAGATAAAATGCGTCGGCTACCATGTGCGCGAACTCAGGGTGGTCGATGGTCATGGTAAGCGCCTCGCCGATTTCGGTACGAGCGTATTTGGCGAACTTTCGGCGATCGGGACATCACCCTCGCGTGGCGTGACCGTTCGCGGTTGCTTTTCGCCGAGGGCGCGCCTCTAACGGACATGATCTTTGGCGATGAGATCGTCGCGCCGAGCCAGTCCCCCAATGGCGTCAGCATTCAATTGCGCAGCAGGTCCGCCAGCCGTTTCGATCTGGTCGTCTGGGCAGACGGGTTGCACTCGCAGACAGGTCGGCTCGCCTTCGGACCGGACGAACAGTTTGAGAAACCGCTTGGTTACGCCGTGGTTGCTTGCGAAACTCAAGACTACCAGCCATGGCACAGAATTTCCTATGGGAGATGTAACATGAAGTCAGCCCCCGGCCTGCTGCGGGGGCGTCTGCTACGCAAGGCCGGTCGACCCAATATCGTGGAGGGGTTTCGGGGCGTCCAGATCGACGATGATCGGCTGGCGGAGGTGCTGCGCTCCGATGCGCCGCTCCTGAAGCTCTATGAGGGAACGATCCATGGCGAGGGACCCGCATGGCAGGCCATGCATGATCGACTTGTCTGGTCGGACGTGCCCAACCGGCGATTGCTGGGCTGGTATCCCGATGGTCATGTCGAGGTCCTGATCGACGGCACCTGGTTCATGAACGGCAATGCCGTCGAGGCAGACGGCACGCTCGTCCATTGCGAGCATGGCCGGCGCTGCATCAGCAGGGGCGGCGATTATGATCGGGAGCCCGAGCCCATCGTGACGCATTACCAAGGCAAGCGGATCAACTCGCCCAACGATGTCGCGGTCGCGCCCGACGGGACGATCTGGTTCACCGATCCGACCTTCGGGATCATCATGCCCAACCAGGGCGCGCTCGCCGAGCCCGAACTCGATCATCGCAGCGTGTATCGTTTCGATCCGCAGACCGGCGATCTGAACCGGATGGCGGATTTCGAGGAGCCCAACGGCCTCGCCTTCACCGCCGATGGCGCGACGCTCTACGTGTCCGACACCTCGCTGTCGCTCGGCGAGGTGCCCGGACATAAAGCCGGAACGAAGCACGAGATCATCGCATTCGACGTGGGCGATGGCGGCACGCTCTCCAACCGGCGCTTCTTCTGCCACACCGACCATGGCTATCCCGACGGATTTGCGGTCGATGCGCGCGGCTGGGTGTGGACGAGTGCGGCGGACGGCGTGCACATCTGGTCCGCGGATCGGCGCAAGCTGGGCTTCGTGCCAACGCCCGCGGTCGTCTCGAACTGCACCTTCGGGGGCGCGGACGGACGGCGGCTGTTCATCGCCGCGACACAATATCTGCTCGCGATCGATCTTATCGGCTGAGCTGATGAAGATGCCCGTCGGGATCGCGGATCAGCGCGTCGGCATTTGACCGCCAGACGATGCGCGTGGCGGCGAGATCGTTGGCGGCCAGAGGACGAAGCGCACGGCCGACGGGATGGCGATAGCCGAGCATCTCGACATGCGGCGGCTTGTCGGTCGGGTTCATCGGCACGACATCGACCTCGACGCCATCGAGGCCGTCGAGCGCGTCCTGCGTCGGGCCGTGATTGACCGTCGCATCTGCCTCGCTCAGCCCGTGACGCGCATAGAAGCGTCGGCTGGCCGCGACATCGCTGACCGAGATCGCGCTGTGGTCGATCCCCATGATGCCCGTGCCCTTCCAGTCGGGATTGGCGCCCCGCGGGAATTGGAGGAATTCGAGCGGATGGCCTTCGGGATCGCGGAACTTGACCGCGGTCACCCCGCCCGCGGACTTGGGAAGCGTTACCGGGCGCTCCCGGCTGATCGGCGTGGCGCCGGCGTCGCGCGCGCGGCGCCATGCGGCCTCCGCATCGTCCGTGACGAGCGCGAGATGCTGGAAGACGAGATCGCAGGCGGTCGCATCACCCGGATAGGGGCGACCCGGATGGTCGAAGCTTTCGAGATCCACGCGGCTTCGGCCGAGCGACATCGCGATGCGCGAACCGGCGCCTGCGAGGCCGAGCAGTTTCATGTCCGCCGCGGGAATGGGCGTCGCCTCGCCGACGTCGAAACCGATCGCCCGATAAAAGGCGGCCAGCCGCGCGGGATCGGCGGTAACGAGCCGAAAACCCGCGATCGCCTGGAAAATCATGTCAGGTGACATGGCTCACGCTTCGGATCGACATGGAGCTGGACGGTCATCAGGCAGCAGGGTTCGTCGCCGATCGTGCCGGACCTGTGGCCCTTCTTGCCATCGGTTTCGGTGCAGCCCTGATCCTCTCCGAACGAGAAGTCGCCCGGCCCCTGCTCGATGCGCGTGCCGTCCATGCTTTCGATCCACCAGCGGCCGGACAGCACGATGATCCATTGCGGCGCCGGGTTCTCATGCCAGTCGCCGACCCAGCCGACGGGCTGGACGGTGAAGACGACGGTCGCCTCGCCGCGCTCCATCTTGTCGTTCCACTGCGGATCGGCGGGGCCTACGGCCTTGAGCTCGTAATCGGTGAGCGCGCATTGCGCTTGATGGCTGACGCCATCGGCATCGACATAGAGATGCGAATAGGGGACGGAGGGCTTGGGCCCCGCCTTGTCGGCTTGATCGCTCATGGGTGAACTCCGTAGGGGTGGCTGGAGGCGAAGGGGGCATGGAGGAAAGGCGCGAGCCCCGACCCGTCCGTGCCGACGACGATCAGCAGGAAGCCGGCGCCAAGCGACAGATTCTTCAGGAAATCCCACAACAGCGTACGGCCCTTGCCGTCGGGATCGGACCAGAAATCGCCCTGCGCCCAGAATTGCTTGTAAAGCACCGCCGTCGCCGCGCAGTAGCCGGCGATGACGAAGGCGCACGCCCGATCGGCGACGCCGGTGACGACGCCGAGCGTGCAGACGATCTCGACGAACAGGCCGATCAGGATCATCGCGATCGCGATCGGGCGCGGCTTGAACATGCTCTGCGCCTGCTTGACCGCGTGGTCGAAGCCGAAAATCTTGTCGAGCGCGCTGAACGGCAGGAACAACAGCACCAGGCCATAGCGAACGACGAGCGCGACGATCGCCGCCGTCGTCATAGCCGGTCCTTGATGATGTCGGCGACGCGCAGCGCGTTGGCGATGATCGTGAGCGTCGGGTTCACCGCGCCGATCGAGGGGAAGAAGCTCGCGTCGGTGACGTAGAGATTATCGACTTCGTGGGCGCGGCAATCGAGGTTCAGCACCGAGGTCGCCGGATCTGTGCCGAAGCGGCAGGTGCCCGCCTGGTGCGCGGTGCCGGAGAGCGGGATGTCCTTGCCGAGATAGAGCGAGCGTTCGAGCAGCACGGCGGGCCAGCCGATCTCCGACAGCACATCCTTCAGCTTGCGCTTCAAGCTGCTTGAGCGCCTCCGGGTTGGTCTGCGACGAGATCGAGATGAACCTTGCCGTCCTTGTAATAGACGCGGTTGTCCGGATGGGGCAGGTCTTCGGCCTGCAACCAGAAATCCATCGAATGGCGCGCGATCTCGCTGAACGGCATGTCGGGCAGCCATTCGAGCCAGCCGGGCAGCTCCTCGCCCTTGATCTGGTCGGCATGGCTGGTCGCGCACATCTGGATCAGGCCGAGGGGATAGTCCCAGTCGTCGCTGCCGAAATAGAAATCGCTGAACGCCAGGGTCTTCTGAAACACCGTCTCGTTGACGTGGCGCATCACCGCCATGACGATGCTCATCTCGTGGCGCATATAGTTGCGTCCGACCTGATCGGAGCCGTTGGCGAGGCCGTTGGGATGCCGGTCGTTGGCCGAGCGCAGCAGCAGCAGCGCGGACGAAAGCGATCCGCATGCGACCACGACCGTGTCGGCCGAGTAGATTTCCTGCTCTCCGTTCCGCTCCACATGAACGGCGTCGACCCGCCGCCCGCTCGCATCGGTCCCGAGCTTCGAAACATAGGCGTTGGTCAGCAGCGTCACATTGTCGTGTTTCGCCAGCATCGGATCGATGCAGATCACCTGCGCGTCCGCCTTGCCGTTCAGCAGGCAGGGAAAGCCGTCGAACGCGGTGCAGCGCATGCAGGTGCTGGTCGGCGTCGCGAAGCCGTCCTCCTTCTGGTCGAGCAGGATGCCGAGCGGCAGATGGAAGGGCTTGAGACCGATGCCTGTCAGCTTGTCGGACAGCTCGGCGACCTTGGGCTCATGTTTCACGGCGGGATAGGGATAGGGCTTGGTTGTCGGGGGCTCGGTCGGGATCCTCGCCGCGCGCGCCGTGGACATGGAACAGCGCCTCCGCGGCATCGTAGTAGGGGGCGAAGTCGTGGTATTTGAGCGGCCAGGCGGGCGAGATGCCGCCGGCATGGGTGATCTCGTCGAAATCGCGCTCGCGCAGCCGGAACAGCGCTGCGCCATACACCTTGGAATTGCCGCCCACGTAGTAATGGAGCTGCGGGCTGAAGGTGTCGCCCGTCGGCGTTGGTCCATGTCTCGGCGGCTTGGTATTTGCCGTCGACGAAGACGGCCTGCGCGCTCCAGTTCGCCTCCTCGCGCGGCAGATAGTCGCCGCGTTCGAGGATCAGAATGCGCTTTCCGGTCGGGGCGAGCGCTTGGGCGAGCGAAGCGCCGCCGGGGCCGCTTCCGATGACGATCAGATCGTAATGCTCGGTCAATCGACCCTCCACCGCATAGTGTCGACGCCTCCGTGCTCGACACGTATTGAACGGCGCACGGGCGCCGATCGTTTCCGCCCGGCGGCCCATTTCGCGCAATCGCCTCGGAACCACGCTCCGGCCCATTCGTTAGGAGATCAATCTCAGGAGAAGATATATGCCGAAAGTGGCGGTGATCACCGGCGCCGGCGCAGGCGTCGGTCGCGCCACGGCCGAGGAATTTGCGCGGCAAGGCTATGATGTCGCGCTGCTTTCGCGCGATCCCGCCCGGCTGGAGCGGGCGGCGGACGAGGCTGCGTCGCCATGGGCGTGCGCGCGCTGCCGATCCCGACCGATGTCGCCGATGCCGCTGCGGTGGAAGCGGCCGCGGATCGCGCCGAGGCCGAGCTCGGGCCGATCGATGTCTGGGTGAATGTCGCGATGGCGACGGTGTTTTCGCCCGTCGCCAAAGCTGACCGCGGAAGAGGTCGAGCGCGGAACGAAAGTCACCTATCTCGGACAGGTGCACGGCATGATGTCGGCGCTGAAGCGGATGCGCGTGCGCAATCGCGGCACCATCGTCAATGTCGGCTCGGCGCTCGCCTATCGTTCGGTGCCGCTGCAATCGATCTATTGCGGCGCCAAGGCGGCGATCAGAGGCTTTACCGACAGCCTTCGCAGCGAGATCATCCACGACAAGCTCGACGTGCATCTGACGATGGTCGATCTGCCCGCGGTCAATACCCCGCAGTTCGACTGGGCGCTCAACAAGATGGGGCGCAAGGCCAAGCCGGTCGCGCCGATCTTCGAGCCCGAAGTGCCGGCCCGCGCGATCTTTTTCGCCGCCACGCATAAGCGACGCGACGTCTGGGTCGGCTGGCCGACGGTCAAGGCGATCCTCGCCAACCGCATCGCGCCGGGGCTGATCGATCGCTATCTCGCCAAGGCCGGCTATTCCGGCCAGCTTGCCGACCAGCCGACCGCGCCCGATGCGCCCGCCAACCTGTTCGAGCCCGTCCCCGGCGATTATGCGGCGCACGGCCGCTTCGACGATCAGTCGCGCGACCGAAGCTGGGAGATGTTCACCGACCGCCACAAGGCGGCGTTCTGTCGCGGTCGCTGGCGATCGGGATTGGCGCTGGCGGCGCATCAGGTCGCCAAGCGTCTCGATATCTGAACCGAGGCCCCGGCCAGGCCGTCGGTGACGTCCGGAGGAAACTTCCCATGTCGCAGAATGTCGCAGAATTCGTCTGGAAGCGCCTCACCGAATGGGGCCTGTCGCGGGTCTACGGCTATCCCGGCGACGGCGTCGGCGGATTGGACGTCGCGCTCGAAAAGGCAAAGGACTTCATGGACTATGTCCAGGTCCGCCACGAAGAGATGGCGGCGTTCATGGCGTCGGCGCACGCCAAGTTCACCGGCCAGCCGGGGCTCTGCTACGCGACGTCGGGGCCTGGCGCGATCCATCTGCTGACCGGGCTTTACGACGCGAAGGCGGACCATATGCCGGTCGTGGCGATCGTCGGCCAGCAGGCGCGCTCGGCGCTCGGCGCGAGCTACCAGCAGGAGGTCGACCTTCAGAACCTGTTCGCCGACGTCACCGAATATGTGATCACCGCGGTCGTGCCCGAGCAGGTGCGCACCTGCATCGATCGCGCGGTGCGGATCGCGCAGGCCAAGCGGGCGGTCACCTGCGTCATCATCCCCAACGATCTGCAGGAGCTCGAATACGACGATCCGCCGATGGCGCATGGCGCGACGCATACCGGCGTCGGCTATCCCGGCGCCGCGACGCTGCCGGACATGGACGATCTCAAGAAGGCGGCGGAAATCCTCAACAAGGGCAAGAAAGTCGCGATGCTGGTCGGCGCCGGCGCGCTGCACGCGACCGACGAGGTGATCGCGGTCGCCAATCGACTCAACGCCGGCGTCGCCAAGGCGCTGCTCGGCAAGGCGGCGGTGCCCGACGATCTGCCATTCGTCACCGGCTCGCTCGGCCTGCTCGGCACCAAGCCGAGCTGGGATCTGATGAAGCAGTGCGACACGCTTCCTGATGGTGGGATCAGCCTTTCCCTACAGCGAGTTCCTGCCCAAGCCGGGCAACGCGCGCGGCGTCCAGATCGACATCGACGGCGCCAACGTCTCGCTGCGCTATCCGATGGAATATTCGCTGATCGGCGACAGCAAGCAGACGCTCGCCGCCCTCCTGCCGCTGCTGGAGCAGAACGACAACGCCGGCTGGCGCAAAGGCGATCGAGAAGAATGTCGCGGAATGGTGGGAGACGCTCAAGGAGCGCGCGATGGAGCCGGCCGATCCGGTCAACCCGCAGCGCATCTTCCACGAACTCTCGCCGCGGCTGCCCGATCGACGTCATCATGACCGGCGACAGCGGGTCGGTCGCCAACTGGTATGCGCGCGACATCAAGATCCGGCGCGGGATGATGGGTTCGCTTTCGGGCGGCCTCGCCTCGCTGGGCGCGGCGACGCCCTACGCGGTCGCCGCCAAGATGGCCTATCCCGACCGTCCGGTGATCGGCTTCATCGGCGACGGCGCGATGCAGATGAACGGTCTCAACGTGATGATCACGGTCGAGCAAATACTGGCGGCGCTGGTCAGATCCGCGCTTCATCATCATGGTGCTCAACAATCGAGGACCTCAACCAGGTGACGTGGGAAGAGCGCGTTCAGCTCGGCGACGGCAAGACGCCGCTGACGCAGATCGATTCCCGACTTTCCCTATCACAAATATGCCGAGCTGATCGGGCTCAAGGGCATCTATTGCGACGATCCCGAAAAGATCGGTGCGGCATGGGACGAGGCGCTGGCGTCCGACCGGCCCGTCATCATGAACATGCAGGCCGATCCCAACGTGCCGCCGCTGCCGCCGCACATCACGCTGAAGGACGCCAAGAACTTCATGACGATGATGGCCGACGAGCCCGAGCTCGCCAGCGTCATCAAGAACAGCGCGCAGACAGATGTTCGCGGGCGTCCTCCCGGCAAGGACTGAACCGATGGCTCAGGACGCGCGAGTCGCCTGCGTGACGATGCCGCGGCCCGCGCTGACGCGCAGATGCCGCTCGCGACACGGCCATCGCGACGCGCCGATGAACCGGCGACACCCACCGCGATGGTCACCGCCGCGCGGCGGCTCAACCGGGCGGCCGGCACGATCGCGGCCTCGGTGCTGATCGACAGCGCGATGGAGCATTATCGCGGCAATTTTCACAACAAGGCGATGTGGACGCCGATCGTCACTTCGTCGCTGTCGATCGCGGTGAGCGTCCACGGTCTGTCGGATCAACGGCACGGCGCGCATCCGGTGCGCGACGTCGTCTATGCGGCGGCGGGCATCGTCGGGGTCGATCGGCACGGGATTTCACATCTACAACGTCACCAAGAAGGTCGGCGGCTTCAGCTGGCAGAACATCTTCTATTCCGCGCCGCTCGGCGCGCCGGCGGCGATGTCGCTGTCGGGGCTGATGGGGTTCCTCGCCGAGCGCGTGCGCGACAACGAGCCGCGAGGGCGAGCCCGACGTGTTCGGCCTGCCCGCCGGCACGGGTCGTCGCGGCGACGACCGGCGGTGTCGTTGCTCGGCGACGACCGCCGAGGCGGGGCTGCTCCATTTTCGCGGCGCCTTCCACAATCCCGCGATGCTGCTGCCGGTGACGATGCCGCCGGTCGCGGCCGGGCTGCTTGGCGCAAGCGGCCGTCGGCGACGCGGCGAAACGACCGCAAGGTCTCGCGGCTTTGGCTGGCCGCAACGGCGGCGATGGGCGTCGCGGGCGTCGCATTCCACGCCTATGGCGTCTCGCGCGGCATGGGCGGATGGCGCAACTGGCGGCAGAACGCCATTCGCCGGGCCGCCGCTGCCCGCGCCGCCCGTCCTTCACCGGGCTGGCGCTTGCGGGTCTCGCCGCGCTGGCGCTGCTGAAGGAGCATGCCCGTGACTGAGCCGCCCCGCTATCCCGGCTACGACGTGCTCGCCAAGCGCGACACGCCGTCCTGGGACGCGAAGACACGCGAGGTCATCGATGAACGTCTGGCGACCCCCGACACGCCGCGCTTCTTCAGCGACCGAAGAGTGGGCGGTCGCGGACGCACTGTGCCGCCGCATCCTGCCGCAGACCGGACGAAGCCGATGCGGTGTCGCTGGTCGCGCTTGCTGGACGCCAAGCTGCTCGCGCGATCACGGCGGACGGCTTTCGCGAGGCGAGCATGCCCTATATGCGCGAGGCTTGGCGACAAGGCGCTTGCCGCACTCGATGGCGAGGCGCGGGCGCGGCATGACGGGCGCGGCTTTGCCGATCTCACCGACGAGCGACCAGGACGCGCTGCTGTCGTGCGATGCAGGACGGCGAAATGTCCGGGGAGCGCTGGTCCGGAATCGACGCCAAGACGTTCTTCGAGCGCCGCATCCTGGTCGACGTGCCGCCGCTCTATTATGGCCACCCCAAGGCCTGGAACGAGATCGGCTTCGGTGGGCCCGCCTCGCCGCGCGGCTACGTCCGTCTCGACGGCGACCGGCCCGATCCCTGGGAGGCGGTCGAGGCGACGCCGGGGCAAGAGGCCAAGGCCGAGCGCGAGAACCGACATGTCGTCTGACCCCGTCTGCAGCGCCGCGCGCGACGGGCGGCCGCGCGCCCGACGTTTTCCGCAGCGGCGGCTGGGTCCCGATGCGCGAATATCGCGAGAGCGACGCGGTCGATTTCGCGATCGTCGGCACCGGCGCCGGCGGCGGAACGCTCGCGGCGCTGCTCGCCGAGCAGGGCTTCTCGGTCGTCGCCTTCGATGCGGGCGGCTATTTCCGGCCGCTGGAGGATTTCGCCTCCGACGAGACCGAGCAGAACAAGCTCTACTGGACCGATAAGCGCGTCGTCGACGGCCCGAACCCGATCCAGATGGGCGGCAAGAATTCGGGCAAGGCGGTGGGCGGATCGACCGTCCATTACGCGATGGTGTCGCTGCGCTTCCGGCCCGAATGGTTCAAGTCGCGCACGACGCTCGGCTACGGCGCGGATTGGCCGATCTCCTGGCAGGAGATGTGGCATTATTACGGGGAGGCCGAGCGGCAGATCAACATCTCCGGGCCGCTGACCTATCCCTGGGGCCCGAAACGGCCGCGCTATCCCTATCGCGCGCATGAGCTGAACGACGCGGGCAAACTGCTGGCCAAGGGCTGCGAGGCGATCGGCATCGAATGGACCGAGACGCCGCTCGCGACGCTGTCCGCGCCGCACGCCGGGCCGGAGGGAAAAAGCCCGCCCTGCGCCTATCGCGGCTTCTGCCGGTTCGGCTGCACCACCAACGCGAAGCGATCGGCCCTCACGGTCTGGATTCCGCGCGCGCTCGCCGCCGGCGCCGAAATGCGCGACCTCGCGATGGTCGGGCGGATCGAGACGGGATCGGAGGCGGCCGCGCGACCGGCGTGCACTATCATCGCGAGGGCGAGTGGCATTTTCAGCGCGCGCGGAATGTCGTCGTGGCGGGTTACGCCGTCGAGACGCCGCGCCTGCTGCTCGAATTCGGCGACCGAGCGATTTCCCGACGGCCTCGCCAATAGCTCCGGGCTCGTCGGCAAAAACCTGATGACCCAATCCAACGCAAGCCTTCTGGGGGCGGATGGAACGAGCCGGTGCGCTGGTACAAGGGGCCGCCCAGCCTCGCCATCACCGAGCATTGGAATTACGACGACAACAAGGATTTCCACGGTGGCTATTGCTGGATGGGGCAAGGACCGTTGCCGATCGAATGGGCCTCGGTCCAGACCGGCGCGCGCGGGTTGTGGGGCGAGAAGCTGCGCGCGCGATGCTCGACTACAACCACATGATCGGCGTCAAGATGGTCGGCGAGATGCTGCCCAACGAAGCGAACCGGGTCACGCTCGCCGACGATCTCGACCAGTACGGCCTGCGCGTCGCCAGGATCACCTACGCGTGGGGCGACAACGACAAGGCGCTGATCGCGCACGCGCTCGAACAGATGGGCCGCTCGATCGAGGCGATCGGCGCCAAGGACATGTTCGCGCAGGAAGATGACACCAATCATCTCGGCGGCACGGCGCGCATGGGCGACGACAGGCGCACGAGCGTCGTCGAACGCCGATTGCCGAAGCTGGGACATCCCCAATCTCTGGGTCTGCGACGGATCGGTATTTCCGACGGTCGGCGGCGTGAATCCCGCGCTGACCATCCAGACGATCGCGATGCGCACCGCCGATCGCATCCGCAAGCTCGCCGCCGCCGGCGAGCTTTGAGCCGCTACATCATCCTTGCTCGCAGGTTGAACAGAATGACGAGCGTTCCCGAGACCATCAGGATCACGATCAGTGTCGAGAACAGGATCAGTCTCGAGGATCGTAGTATCGTCGCGGTAGCAGTGGGTGGTCTCCGAGACATAGCCCGCCGGCGAAATGAGCCAATAGCCGTGACGGTCGTCACCCAGCAGCGCCGCGAGACAGGCGTCGCTGTCGAACCGGGGCCAGCACAGAAAGTCGATCGATCCGATCTTGGCGACGAGCGCGCAACTGCGACCGTCTCCGATGACCGCATAGTCCTGGATCGTCGATGTCATCGGAGCCGTTCCTTACAGTTCGAGGTGAGATCCGGTCTACCGAATCGTCGCGCGCTTCAGTTGGAGATCGTTGCAAACAATAGAGCCATATTACCCCCGCGTCGTGCCGACGCGACGAAGGAGACGTCGCATGTTCCGGCAGCACCGGGATAAAGATGATCGGCCGTCGCAGTGAGCAACGGCTTTGCCGACATCCCCGGTCGGCGTTATTATTGGCACACTTATAAACGCAGCCGGCTTATCGGGCTTCCTTTGGAGGCTGGAATCGGTCGCGGAATCCGGCGGCCCTATGCGGGGGAACCCGCCCGCACACTGGTTGTTGTACCGAGGAGGGCTGCGATGGTGATCGAAACGGTGCTAGACTTCCATGCGACGATTGGCGAGTCTCCAACCTGGGTCGCGAACGAGCGCGCGCTCTATTGGATCGACGTCAAGGCGCCAGCGCTGCACCGCTATTGTCCGGACGACGAAGCGACACGCAGTTGGCCGATGACGAGCGATATCGGCGGTTTCGCACTAACCGGCGATGGGGATGCGGTGGTGGCCCTCCGGCAGGGGCTATTTCGCCTCGATCTCGATAGTGGCGCGCTACACCTGCTGGCGCCGCCGCCATCCGATCCGGCGCTGTTTCGCTTCAACGAAGGTGCGTGCGACGCCAACGGCCGGTTCTGGGTCGGCGTAATGTTCGATCCGTTGAAAGGATCGCCGCCCGTCCAGCCGGGAAGGCTCCACAGCTTCACCTTTGGGGAAGGGCTTCGCGACGAGCCGGATTTCGCCGAGTTGCACAACGGCATGGCCTGGAGCGGAGACGGCAAAACTTTCTTCCTGTCTCACAGTAATACAGGCGAGATCGTCGCCTTCGATTACGAGGGGAAAAGTGGAGCGATCTCGAACCGCCGGGTTTTCGCAACCGTGCCAGCCGAACTCGGCATCCCCGATGGCGCCGCGATCGACACGGAGGGCGGTTATTGGTCGGCGCTACATGGCGGCGGAAAGCTGCGCCGCTTTCGCCCCGACGGCTCCATCGATCGCGACATCGACCTACCTGTCAGCCAGCCGACAATGCCCGCGTTCGCGGGCGAGCACCTCGCCACGCTCTACGTCACCAGCGCTTCGGACCAAATGAGCAGAGAGGCGAAGGCAAGGGAGCCACACGCAGGAGGGATTTTTCGCCTCGACCCAGGGCACCGCGGCATCGCGCGGCCCTTTCTGGTGCGCTGACAATTGTGATACGCTGCTTAAGTGGCTGCTGGTCGATGGCGCCTTGCTTCCGCTCGTTCGGGATCTTCGAAGCATCTACCCTGCTCTGTGGGATGCTGGCTCGAGTGCGATGAGTGTCAAATCGCTTGGAACCGCGACCTGGCCACGGGGCTGCTCCGCCGCGACCCAGGTTCGCGACAGAACCCTGCAACCTCCTCTGCCATTCCAGCGCCGAGCAGAGAGCGCACGACGTGCCGGGCAGCGGCCACCGGCAGTGTCGTCAGGTAGACCAGCCGGTCCTCGCGCGTGGATGCGAATGTCAGCATCGCCCGCCCTGTGGCGGAAAGCTTGAATGGCTTATCGATCAACTACCTGTCTCCCGATAGCGGCACCCGACCATCGAGCGCCTGCTACCCGGGCAAGCCCCGTGTGTGCGGCCGAAGCCAGCCGGAGCGTTCGCTATGGATCAGTTGAACAACCGCTGCCGTGCATCTCCTTTCGCGACGAGACACGCTCTGAATGGCGGCAAAGCCAAGCGGACAAAGCGGTCATTCCATTGCTTTTTGCACATCGGAGGAAATTCTTGGCCAAGTGAGTGTCACGGGTTTCCTCTAGCTCGCGCCGGAGAGCGGAAATCCGGTGCCGCGCTGGAATGCGTTCAACGTGGCAGTGCGACAGAGACCAGCGGGGAACATCAAGCCGGACAAGGAGCACTCCTGCGAGCGGATCGATGGCATGTCGGCAATCATCAATGCGCTCGGGTGGGCGCTGCCGCGCGACAACATCCGGTTCATTTGCGGCGATGGACGCACGATGCTGCTTCTGGAGTAGGGTGTGCCAATGCCCCGTAGGTATTTTCCGAGGCTACCGTGATAGCTGCAGTCGCTTATATTCCTCACTACACGGTCCATTTAGGTTGCCGACGGCGGAGTTGGCGCTGACGCGCGCACAGATCGAACCACTGGCAGCTTCACCTCCTCCGCTGCGAGGAGAAACTCCTTCTCTCGTTGGCAAGTCGAAAAGTTATGTACTTCTCAGCTCTAGTTATCATAGCCTCGATGGTCGTGGTCGCGGCGTTCATCTTAGTCACTGCGACCGTTCCGGCCAGGTGCCAAAGCGCGGCATGTCTTAGCCGGTTCTGCATCGGATCGGTGTCGCGATGATGGGACATGAAGCATCCCGCGGCTCAAAAGAATCTGGCAAGGAAAGCGACATTCCTCATGAGTGCCAATGCCACCCAGTCAAAGGTCCCCGCCTCCAAACCGGGCGCCGAGCCCACCGCCAATGATGATTTGAAATCCCTGCCGATGGCAGAGGTGGAAAAGAAACTGGGATCGTCTCCGGACGGCCTTAGTCAAGCCGAGGCCGGGAAACGGCTGACCCAATATGGGCCAAACGAGATCGAGGAGAAGAAGCAGAACGTTCTCCTCAAGATACTCTCCTATTTTTGGGGACCCATTCCCTGGATGATCGAAGTGGCGGTCGTTCTCTCGGGTGTGGTCCGGCATTGGCCTGACTTTTTCATCATCCTGATCCTGCTTGTTTCAAATGCTGCCGTTGGGTTCTTCGAAGAACGCCAGGCGGGCGACGCCATTGAGGCCCTGAAGGCCAGGCTGGCGATCAAGGCCCGCGTGAAACGTGACGGAAAGTGGATCACGTCGCCAGCGCGGGAACTGGTGCCGGGCGACGTCATCCGCTTGCGTCTGGGCGATATCGTGCCCGCGGACGCACGTCTGCTGGACGGCGACGAAGTGTCGTTGGACCAGTCGGCGCTAACAGGTGAATCATTGCCCGCCTCGCGCAAATCCGGCGACGCTGTCTTCTCCGGTTCGATCGTTCGTCGTGGCGAGATCGGTGCGCTGGTCTACGCAACGGGGGGAAAAACCTATTTCGGCAAGACCGCGGAACTGGTGGAGACCGCGGTTACGGTCAGCCATTTTCAGAAAGCCGTGCTGAGGATCGGCAACTATCTGATCATGCTGGCAATCCTCCTGGTGTCCGTGATCATCGCCATCGGACTCTATCGCGGCAACCCGATTCTCACGACGTTGCAGTTTGCCCTTGTGTTGACCGTGGCCGCGATCCCCGTGGCGATGCCCACGGTTCTGTCAGTGACGATGGCAGTCGGTGCCCGCTTGCTTGCGAAAAAGCAAGCGATCGTCAGCAAGCTGGTCGCCATCGAGGAACTGGCCGGGGTGGACGTGCTGTGTGCCGACAAGACCGGAACCCTGACTCAGAACAAACTGACGCTGGGTGCCCCATTCTGTCTGGACAAGATCACGGCCGACCAACTCATCCTCGCAGGCGCCTTGGCGTCGCGGGCCGAGAACGACGATACCATTGATCTTGCCGTCCTGGGCGGCCTGAAGGACAAGGAGGCGCTAAAGCCGTTCAGCGTCACGCATTTCATGCCGTTCGACCCGGTGCATAAGCGCACCGAGGCCACCGGAAAGGGGGCGGACGGAAATACATTCAAAGTGACGAAAGGCGCACCTCAGGTCATTCTGAAACTGTCGGCCAATGCCGCGGCGGTGAAGCGTGACGTCGATAAGGCTGTCAACGACTTCGCTGAGCGTGGCTTTCGCGCGCTCGGTGTGGCCCGGGCGGATGGCGACGGGCAATGGCAGCTTCTTGGCGTGCTGCCGCTGTTCGACCCGCCGCGTGAAGATGCCAAAGCCACCGTCGCGACCGCGGCCCAGATGGGCGTGAAGATCAAGATGGTGACCGGCGATGCCCTGGCGATCGCACGGGAGACCGCCAAAACGTTGGGAATGGGAGCGAATATTCTCGACGGAGGCACGTTGGGTGACTCCAAGAGTGACGAGACCGCCGCAATGACCAAGTCCATCGAGGACGCTGACGGTTTCGCTCAGGTATTCCCGGAGCACAAATTCCACATCGTCGATGAGTTGCAGAAGCACGGGCACATCGTCGGCATGACGGGGGACGGGGTTAATGACGCCCCCGCGCTGAAGAAGGCCGACTGCGGCTTCGCTGTTTCCGGCGCGACGGACGCGGCGCGAGCGGCGGCCTCCATCGTGTTGGTGGCGCCGGGGCTATCGGTGATCATCGATGCGATCAAGGAAAGTCGGAAGATTTTCCAGCGGATGAACAGCTACGCGATGTATCGCATTGCCGAAACGCTGCGCGTACTGCTGTTCATGACGCTGGCGATCGTCGTCTTCAATTTTTATCCACTGACAGCGATCATGATCGTCATGCTGGCGTTACTGAACGACGGCGCGATTCTGTCCATCGCCTACGACAATGTCATCTACAGGAACCAGCCCGAAGCATGGAACATGCGCGTGGTTCTCGGGATCGCCACGGTGCTGGGTCTCGTCGGTCCGATAGCCGCGTTTGGACTGTTTTACCTTGGTGACCGCGTCCTTCACATCGACCGTCCGCAGATCCAGACGATGATGTATCTTCTGCTATCGGTGGCCGGACATCTGACTATCTTCCAGACGCGCACCCGCGGCCCGTGGTGGTCGACGCGCCCGGCGGCAATTCTCTTGATAGCGGTTGTCGGCACACAGGCGGTGGCAACGCTGATCTGCCTCGTCGGGTTCCTTGTGACCCCTCTCTGGTGGGGCTGGGCCGCGATGGTCTGGGCCTATGCCTTGGCGTGGTTCCTGGTGACAGATCCGGTGAAGCTGCTCGCGTATCGCGTGCTTGAAGCGACCAAAGCCGCGCCTGCCGTTCAGTCAAAGATCCAGCCACGGTCCGACGCGAAAGCGGCACCTCCGCCCCCCCAGCCCGAGTCGAACCCTGACGCGAAAACTGCTCCCCAACCCGATCCCGTGCCGAAGCTGCCCGTCAAAGTCGAAACCCAGTCTCCCGTCAAAGCCGAACCGCCATCCGACGCTAAGCCTGGGTCCACGCCTAAGTTGGAAGCCACGACTAAATCTGCAGCGGAACCCGACCATGAGATCAATAGTGGAGCGAAGACACTGATGAATACGACGCTCGGTGACATCCTGGTGGCAGGCATCCTCAAGGATCCGGAGGATGCGGGTCGTATCATCGCCGATGGTATCGCCCAGACCAAGGCGCGGATCGATGCCGCGAAATCCCCGTCCGCCAAAACCGAACTGTGAAAATCAAAATGAAAATCAACTCAGGCGACTTCCGCATGGGGGAAGGGAATAAGGTTGACCTCGGGAAGTGGCCGACGAATGTCGAACCCGTGTGCAATTCCAGGAAGCACTACAAAGACTTGTTGGCTAAACACGTTGAAAAATTAAGCGCACTGCAGCAGCTTCATTACGCATCCAACCGCTATGCCGTTCTGTTGATCTTTCAGGCGATGAACGCGGCTGGAAAAGATGGTGCGATCAGGCATGTGATGTCGGGGGTCAATCCACAAGGATGCCAGGTGTTCAGTTTCAAGCATCCCAGCGCCACCGAGTTGCTCCATGATTTTCTTTGGCGTACCACGCGAGATCTCCCGGAACGGGGTCGGATCGGCATTTTTAACCGATCCTACTACGAGGAGGTGCTGATCGCACGCGTGCATCCGAAGATTCTCCGCAACGAAGGCCTTCCGGATTCTCTACGGTTCGAAACCGCGGTTTGGCAGGATCGGTATCGATCGATCCTGGACTTGGAGGCGCACCTACACCGCAACGGCACCCGCATCATCAAGTTCTACCTGCATCTTTCGAAGGATGGAGCAGCGAAAGCGCTTCCTCGACCGCATCGACGAGCCAGAAAAGAACTGGAAATTCAGCATGGCGGACATCAAGGAGCGGAAGTTCTGGAAGCATTATATGACGGCCTACGAGGAATGCGTCAGCGCGACAAGTACTACCGATGTCCCTGGTATGTCGTTCCCGCCGACGACAAGGATAACGCTCGGTTGATTGTCTCTCAAATTATCCTCGACACGCTCGAAGGATTGGACATGAGTTATCCAAAACAACCCCTGAGCGCCACCAGGAACTGCTTTCGATCCGTGAACAACTCGCCACTTGAAAACACGGATTTTACGAGTGTAAGAGACAGCCGTCCGCGGTCTTCCTCGTGTCAGGGCGGGGAAGCACTTCGCAACGCCCCGTTTGGACTGATTGATGAAAGATCAGCCCAATGGCAAGTTGCATCCTGTCGAAAGTAAGTACATGGCGGGTGCCGCCGTCGTGGGATTCCTGCTGACGCTACTGCTGACGGGCGGCAACTTGATCGCCGCTTTTGGTGCGTTGGCGCTGGTTGCCGGAATCGGATGGGTCGCTCACCGTCTGCTGCGCTGAGGCACGTGACCGCGCGGAGCACGACCGAACGCGAGCGTCCATCAGGATCTCGTTGCCCGGTCCTCAACAGTGGTTTCTTTGTTACTGTTCTATGGGCCGCTCGCCAGCATATCCGGCGCGGCGTTCCACAGCTCGATTACCCGCACTTCCGGGTGGGCGGGATCGAAACCGAGAATGCTGAGCGATGCCGTGCCCAGACAAAGATGCTGCGATTCAACAACGGATAATTCGATCCATTGCGCTGCCAGGGCACGTGAGAACTGACCGTGCGAGAACAGCGCGACGTTTCCTTCCAGTGTGCAAAGGCGAGCAATCAGCCGATTGGCGCGGTCGGACACCTGCCCGGGTCTTTCGCCATTTGGACAACCGTCCCGAAAGACATTCCAACCCGGCCGTTCCTTTCGAATGTCCCGGGAGAGCCGACCTTCATAGTCGCCGTAGTTCCATTCCGCGAGGTCTGCTTCAACCTCCGCCGTCGCCGCCCAGTCCGGCCAACTCACAGGTCCGCCGAGCCCGTTGCAGCGGACTTGTGAGGACGCGAGCAAACCGGATATGCCTGAGCCATGGTACGAGCTTGCGTGCTTCGTCCTCACCGTGCGCGGTCAAGGGAAGGTCCGTCCGACCCGTGTGCTGACCGGACAGCGACCACTCGGTTTCACCGTGCCGGATAAGGTAGAGCCGAAGAGTCATGTCTGTTCCATCGCAGCAGAATAGTCGCCACGCAGTGCCGCCCGGTTGCATCTGGCCCGATGCAACAGAGCTTGCTGCGCTGCTGGGACATTGCCGTCCCGGCCATGCCAGATATCCAAAGCATGGTGTTGGATTGCACGGGCAAACGAGAAAGTGAGTGCCAACGGCAGCCGAGATTTTGGCGATCTTGCCAGCACGTTCATGGCATTCAGACGTGCTGACGCCAATGTCACCGGGTTGGCCGCCCGACAGGAAGGCGATCCCCGGAACGGCCGCTGGCACGACCCGCGGAAGACACTGCACTGTGGTCTCCGCCACTTCGGCCACAGTTTCCTGTCCGGAACTGGCCAATCCTGCTAGCACCATGTTGGACGTTACGATCATCCCCTCCAGCATCACCCGTTGTGTGTAGAGTTGGGCGAACACGTTATGCAGTACGTGCTCGGTCGCCGCGCGGCATTGCTCCAGGGTATGTTCACCGTCCATGAGGACTTCCGGTTCGACGATGGGAACCGGTCCGGCTTCCTGGCACAGCGCGCGGCATAGCGGGCCAAAGCCTGCGCGTTGACCTCGATGCACGCTCGGCTGGGAATGCCACCGCCAATAGCAATCACCGCGCGCCATTTGGTGAAGCGGGCTCCCATTTGAAAGTACTCATTCAGACGCTTACGTAATCCATCGTGGCCTTCAGTGATCTTTCTCCCGGATGTCGGGCCAGGTCCTTGGCGCCGATGTCGACCTTGATGCCGAGAATGATCCCGGCATCGACAAGGACATTGACGAATTGCGTGCCGTCTTTCTTCTTCTGGCGGATTGTTTCGTCATACACGATCGTTCCACTGATCAACTCACCAAGACGGTGGTGACGATCAGTTCCCGATAAGCACGGCGAGCTTCCTCGGTTTGAGGAATGCCCGCCGCCGCAAATCGCTTGTTGCAAGTTCCGTTACTCTCGTCCATCGGCCAGCAAACCGTTGCCATCGGCAGCCAGCGCTCTGGCGACTTGGGCTAGCCGTGGCGCGTTCATGCCTGAGCACCCCACTTCCAGTTCCGAATCTCCGGCAGGTCCTGCCCGTGCTTATCGATATAAAGCTTATGCTCGATCAGCTTGTCGCGAACCATCTGCTTCAGGTAGTCGCCCTTGCCGCCCAATCCCGGCACGCGATCCACGACGTCCTGCACAAGATGGAAGCGGTCCAGGTCGTTCTGCACCCGCATATCGAAGGCCGTTGTGATGGTACCCTCTTCCTTGTAACCTCGGACATGGAGATTGCGGTTGGTCCGCCGATAGGTCAGCCGATGTACCAGCCACGGATATCCATGGAACCCAAAGATGATGTGCTTGTCTTTGGTGAAGAGTGAGTTGTAGTCCTGGTCGCTCAGGCCGTGCGGGTGCTCGCTCGCGGATTGCAGCCGCATCAGATCGACGATGTTGATCACACGAATTTTCAGCTCGGGCAAATGCTGGCGAAGGATGGAGACGGCCGCCAGAATCTCCAGCGTGGGCGTGTCACCGCAGCATGCCATCACCACGTCCGGCTCGCTGCCCTGGTCATTGCTGGCCCATCGCCAGATGCCAAGGCCTTCCGTGCAGTGGATAACCGCGGCGTCCATGCTCAGCCATTGCGGCAACGCGTGTTTGCCAGCCACGACCACATTCACGTAATTGCGGCTGCGCAGACAGTGGTCGAAGACCGATAGAAGGCAATTGGCATCTGGTGGCAGGTAAACCCGCACGATATCGGCCTTCTTGTTGATCACGTGGTCGAGGAACCCGGGATCCTGGTGCGTGAAGCCGTTATGATCCTGCTGCCAGACATGCGATGCCAATAGGTAGTTCAGCGAGGAAATCGGCCGGCGCCAGGGAAGCTCGCGGGTGACCTTCAGCCATTTGGCGTGCTGGCTGAACATGGAGTTGACGATGCGGATAAAGGCCTCGTAGCTGTTGAATAGCCCGTGCCGTCCAGTCAGCAGGTACCCTTCCAGCCAGCCTTCGCATTGATGCTCGCTGAGCATCGAATCCAGCACCTGTCCGGTGGGCGCAAGGAATTCATCATTTGGGGCCTCGCGCGTGTCCCACTGACGGTTGGTAACCTCAAAGATTGCACCCAGAAGATTGGACAGTGTCTCATCAGGGCCGAATATCCTGAAATTTCGTTTCGTCTCATTCAGCTTGGCCGTGTCGCGGAGGAACTTGCCCAGCACCATCGTATCCTGTGCGTCGACGGCACCGGGCGAAGGCACGGTCACCGCGTGTAGGTGAAAGTCAGGCATCTGCAGGTCATGCAACAGAAGCCCGCCGTTGGTATGCGGATTGGCGCCCATCCGCCGATCGCCCTTCGGAGCCAGATCGGCCAATTCCGCTAGCAATCGGCCATTTTCATCGAACAGTTCCTCAGCCTTGTAGCTTTTCATCCAGGCTTCAAGTTGCGCAACATGTTTGGGATGGTCGGGGTCTACCAAAAGCGGCACCTGATGGGCGCGAAACGTGCCCTCGACCTGTAGGCCATCGACAACCTTCGGTCCGGTCCAGCCCTTGGGCGACCGAAGGATTATCATCGGCCAACGTGGCCGAGCGGTGTCCTTCCGCGATCGGGCATTCTCTTGAAACGTCTGAATGTCCTTGATGGCTTCGTCCAAGGTCGCGGCCATGAGCCGATGCATCGTGTCCGGATCATCGCCTTCCACGAAGTAGGGGGTCCAACCGCAGCCTTTGAAGAACCGCTCCAGCTCCTCATGCTCGATCCGGGACAGGACCGTTGGGTTGCTGATCTTGTAGCCGTTCAGGTGTAGGATCGGAAGTACTGCACCGTCGCTGACCGCGTTGAGAAACTTGTTGGATTGCCATGCGGTCGCCAGCGGTCCGGTTTCCGCTTCGCCATCGCCGATAACGCATGCGACGATCAGACCGGGATTGTCGAACGCGGCTCCGAAGGCATGGCTGAGCGAATACCCCAGCTCGCCACCTTCATGAATCGATCCTGGTGTCGTTGGCGCCACATGGCTGGAGATGCCACCGGGAAACGAAAACTGCGTGAACAGCTTTTTCAATCCCGCTTCGTCCTGCGTGACGTTCGGATAGACCTCGCTCCATGTGCCTTCAAGGTAGGTCTGGCCGACGATCGCCGGGCCGCCGTGACCGGGACCCGCGACATAAAACATGTCCAGGTCATACTTCTTGATGACCCGGTTGAGATGTACATAGATGAAGTTCTGGCCTGGCGTTGTGCCCCAGTGTCCGACCACCAGCGGCTTTACATGCGCCAACGTCAGGGGCTCGCGCAGCAGCGGATTATCGTAAAGATAAATCTGCCCGACTGACAGGTAGTTGGAGGCCCGCCAGTAGGCGTCCATCCGACGCAACTCGTCGGACGTCAGCGCCTTCGGCGCATCAGGAGACGAACTGTCGTCAGTGCGCCTCGGAGCCTTGCGGAGTGCAGTGGGTGAGTTCATTTCAAATTGCTCCTTAGCCGTCTCGGTTAAGGCTTCCGGTTGCTTTCCGCATATGCTGGGCACCAGCTGCGTGACCGGCTCTCCCTCATTCGGCCGGCAGGCGCCAAACCCGGAGCGGCAACACGACCTGCCATCAAAAAGGCGGCGTTGTCGGCAATAGCATTCCGGATAGGTTACCAACCGACTTGACCATAAAAGATGGATAATCGCTTGGGACAGCCTCGGAAAATACTCATGCCGGCGAGCGGGGGGGCGAAACTCAGGCGACCGAGCGGAGCCGTCGAGTTGGACGTTATTACGATTTCAGAAGTGATGCCTCCGAAGCCAAATCTGCCCAACGGCCTAGATTGGTTTATTGCAGTCGTCCGTGAGTTGTTTCCGACCCTCCCGTGTCGGGTTTAGCGACTGCTAGGAAATGGCGGCGGGTGGCCGCGTCGGCCGCCGGCGCGACAGATGACATGTTTGGTGTTCACAACATACTGGCCGCGCGGCGCATCGCGATTGATTGTCCAAAGAGCCAAATCCGACAACCTCGCGCTGAGGGTGATGGCGACCGGCGGGGTCTATCTGGCGGGAGGCATGCCGCCCCGCATGATGCTGCGGCTCCAGAACGGCGCCTTCATGCCAGCCTTCACTGCCAAGGGGCACTTGCCAACCTGCTGAGCGCGGGGCCGGTTCACGTCATCATGATCAACGCCGCCCTGCTTGGCGCCGCCATATATGGGCTGGAGCAGGCGGGACAAGACTACGCGACGCGGGGCCGACGAGATTCCCCAAGACATCGACATCACCATTGACGGAGCGGATGAGGTAGACCCGTCTCTGAACCTGATTAAGGGCGGCGGCGCATTGTTACGAGAGAAAATCGTCGCGCAGGCTATAAGGTGGCAGATGATCGTGGTCGATCAACGCAAACTGCACCCAAGATTGGCAAACATTGGGCACTGCCGGTGGAAATCCTCAAATTTGATTGGCGCTTGCAGATGCGGTTCCTCGATCTCCTCGATGCGGAGGTTGTGCCGCGAATGCGCGATGAACGGCCTGTTCCACACCGATCAGGGAGTGGAAGCGCGGGCCGGCATCGTCGAGCACGGGCTATTTATCGGTATCGCGCACGGCCTGTTCGTCGCCGGTGCGAATGGCGTAGCTCATCCCGCGCAGTACAGTCGGGACGGCGTAAAAGATGTGTACGGCTGAGTAACAGAGTTCCCGCCTGAATCTGGCCGGCAGGGGCGTCGTACGTCGCCCGCTTCTCCCTTGTTCACTCGCCCGGCTCCGTCTTGAGAAGAGCATGTTTCGGTACCGCGTCATCTAATTGGAATACGCGGGTGGTGCCGCTCAAGAACTCATAGGTCTTGCCTGTCACAGATAATGAAATCGGCGCCACATCGAGATCTTCTCCACGGACCGTGAGGGCGTCGCGCGTGAGATGCAAGTCGATCGAATGCCCTCGATAGCGGATGCGCAAGTCAAGGGACTGCATTTCGGGCGCCAGTTCGGGATTGAGCCGTAGAACATCTCCCTTCACCTCGATCCCCGTCGACACGCGCAGGACCTGGTCAACGGTGCCTGCCATGGCTCCAAGGTGCACCCCTTCGGCCGCGGTTCCATGCTGGCTGTCGGCAACGTCGCTTTGCAGCGCCTCGGCGAAGAAAGTCATCGAACTCGGCCGATCGGAGCGCGCCAAGACCCAGGAATAGACCACGCGACATAGGGTGGAACCATGAGACGTTCGTGCGGCATAATAGGCGATGTTCTTCGGGATCGTATCATCACCGAGCGGATAACCTAGCCGCGTGAACAGCTCTCCAAGCTCCTCGGAGGAAAACAGATAGAATAACATGACGACATCTGCCTGCTTCGACAGCTTGTACCGGTTGGGGCTGTCATTCTCCGACTCCAGAATGAGATCGAGGCGCTGGATATCGCCGTATCGGCTGCGGTATCCTGGCCAGTCGAATTCGCGCAGCGCGTCGTAGCCCTCGAACTGGCTGATGATGCCCTCGTCGTGAAAGGGCACATACATCCTTCGACTGATGTCATTCCATCGCGCGACCTCTTCTGCTGATATGCCGAGCCGCGCGGTGAGCTCGGAGCGACGCATGTCGGAGAGCCGGTCGAGCACTTCCATCGCCCTGCAAAGCACCCACACAGCCATTACGTTGGTGTAGGCATTGTTGTTAAGGCCGGGCGCCGCCGCATCCGGATAGCCATCGTGGAACTCGTCAGGGCCCATCACGCCATGAATTTCGTAACGCTCCCGCTCACTATTAAAGGTTGCGATGCTCGACCAAAAAAGGGCAATTTCGAGCATCAGTTCGGCACCGCAGAACTGCAGAAACTCGATATCGTGGGTGACCTGGAAGTACTGCCACACGTTGTATGCGATGGCACATCCCACATGACGCTCAAGATAGGAGTGATCGGGAACCCAGCGCTGCGAACGAGGATTGAGGTTGAGCGTATCGGTCTCCTCCTGTCCGTCGCTTCCACTCTGCCAAGGAAACATTGCGCCATTGTACCCGGCGATCCGAGCGGCAACACGGGCTTCGCCGAGACGCCGGTAGCGATATGTCAGAAGGGCCCGGGTGATCTCGGGTACACGGAAATTGAAGAACGGGAAGATAAACAGTTCATCCCAAAAAATGTGACCTTGATACGCTTCCCCGGTCCAGCCTCGCGCAGGTACGCCGATATCGAGGCCGATGGAGTGGAGCGAAACGGTTTGCAGCAGGTGAAACATGTTCAAGCGAAGCAGCATTTGAACGTTCAGCTTGAAGCCAGGATCGGCGGGCTCGATACGCACATCGAAACGCCGCCATAAATGCGCCCAGGCCAGCACATGATCCGCCTTCACCGCGTCAAAGCGGCCGGCGCGCACCAAGGCCTTGCGCGCCTCCAACCCGCACTCAGAGAGTGCCTGGTCGCGTGAGGTGTATAAGGAGACGAGCTTCTCCATCGCCAACATCTCACCTTGCTTGATGTCGATCGTCAGTTCCTGGCCGATATAGCTTGGTTCTTTGATGACCTCGCGTTGCACCTCAAGAAGGCTCCCGTCGAGAAAGAATTGCGTGCGTGCTACCTGGGCAACATGGACATGCGATTGGGACGTGCGCACCACCAGGCAGATGCCATCCTTTCCAACGATCTCGTTTGCCAGCGGCTCCAGATGCTTGTTGTTGAAACGATGATATAGCTTTGCACCTGCGTTGACGACGCGTCCGTCGATCGCCGAACGGATCGTGACGGATCCCGACCAGTTCTCGGCAGTCAGCGACAGCTCCAGGGCACCCAGATGCATGTCGGCCATCGAAACGAGACGTTGCTCCTGCAACAGAGTTCGTCGCCCTTGCTGGTCCTCGAAACGCATGGTGCGCAGCAGGATGCCATGGTGGAGGTCGAGTTCCTGGCGATACGACAGGATCGTTGCAGTTGACGCGTCGAACCAGCCGTCATCGGCGATATGAAAATTGAGCGGGAGCCAGTTGGGGAAATTGACGAGATCCTCGTTCTCGACCACCCGCCCGGCGATGTTGGTCTGCAGCCGGTTATAGCCGCCGGCAAGGTAGGTCCCCGGATAGTGAACGCCATCCGCCACCGCCCAGGAAGCGGCTGCGCGGGTTGCAAAATAGCCGTTACCCAGGGTGCACAGGGCTTCGCGGATTCCCTCGCTAGCCGGGTCGAACCCGTTGAACACCAATGACCACGCCGAAGCTGCCTCAGCCGCCACCGGGACTCCGGCCAAGCTGGTCACAATGACGCCAATTTCACCTGGCACCCGCGGCCCAGCGGCGGCGCGCTCGTAGCAACCGTGGCGTCCCATCGGTTCCGGTTCATTAGCGCTCCAGTTCATTAGGGCTTCCGATCGGGATCACGAGCGTTGCGGCAGAGCTGATTTGGTTTGGTTCTCCGCCCACGAACAAGACCATCGGCTCGCCTGCTTCCACGATCGCTTCGACGGTCTGCTTGCCTGGGTCGATACTGAGTAGCAGGCTGCGCCGGCGCCATTGAACCCTGAAGGTCAGGCTGCGCCAACCTGCCGGTAGTCGCGGGTCGATCGTCAGGCCGTCGTTGCGCAATGACAATCCCGCAAAACCGAACACCGCCAGCATCCATATCCCGCCAAGAGCCGCGATGTGAACGCCGCCGTCGGTGGCCGCATGGGTATCCGCGAGATCGATCGCCGCCGTCTGGCGGAAGAACCGCAGTGCCATTTCGGTATCGCCGAGCCTGGCCGCAACCAGCCCATGCATGGCAGGGCTCAAGGAACTGCCATGGCTGCAGCGCGGTTCGTAGTAGCGGAAGTTCGCTGATTTTGTATCGCCAACGAATTCCTGCGGAAGCAAACCGAGCAATGCCACGACATCGGCCTGTTTGACGACCTGGGATTTTTGCGTCCGCTCGCGCCCGAGCACCACGTCCATCGGCACGGTGCGTCCTGCGTAGTTTGCCAGATCGATGTCTTCAAGCGCGAAATAGCCGGCGAACTGCTCGAAGAGTCCCGTTGCAGGGTCAAGACCTGTCACCATCGTCTCCGCGACGTGCAGCCACTGCTTTAGTTCGCCGTCCTTCAAGTCAAGGCGGCTGGCGAGACTGATCCACCGCGCCGGCCAACGCGTCCGCAACAATGCCACCACATCCAACGCCCGGTGGATGTTCCAGCGCGCCATGACGTTCGTATAGGCATTATCGTCGATATGCTCGTGATATTCGTCCGGTCCGATTATGCCACGGATATGGCAGCGACCGTCCGCTTCCCGCAAAGCGCGGCTGGACCAAAATCGAGCGGTTTCGAGCAGGATTTCAGCACCTGCGTCGAGCAGAAAGCTTTGGTCTTCTGTTGCCTGCCAGTATTGCCAGACGGCGTAAGCGACGTCCGCGCTGATGTGCTGCTCCTGCTTGCCGCACAGCACGTCGACGACCCGATGATCCGGGCCGATGACCTGTTCCGGTGTCATTTCCGCGCCGGTATCGGCGGATTCCCAGGCATATAATGCGCCGCGCCAGCCCATTCCAGCCGCTTTCGCCCGCGCGCCATCCAACGTGTGAAAACGATACATCAGCAGGGCTCGGGCGGCTTCAGGCCAGGTCAGGATATAAAACGGTAGCAGAAAGATCTCGGTGTCCCAGAAGACGTGGCCGTGATAGTCGTCGCCGGTCAGCGCGCGGGCACCGATGGAGACGCGCTCATCGGCTGGGTTGGCTGCGCTGTTCAGGTGGTACAGGGCGAACCGCAGGGCAAGCTGTGCGTCGGCATCGCCATCGACCTCTACATCGCTGCACCGCCAGCGGCTTATCCAGGCCGCCTCGTGCGCCGCGACCACGCCGCGCCAGCCGACGTCTCTCGCCACGGTTCAGCTTGTCCCGGGCTTCCTTGGCGGGATCCGCATCCTTGGTGTCGCCGCGTACGATGGCAACGCACCGCTGGAAGCAAACAACTTGCCCGTGGCGGGCTTTCCATGTCCAGGACGATTTCAGTGGGCCGAGGGCAGTGGGAGGAATATCCCGACCGTCGACCTGCAGCGCCGCCGCGGTGGCCATGGCGAGGCGCTTCCCCGAGTGCGGGGTGTGCCACAAGCCGAGATCCTGATCGAGCCGATCGGTTACCAGCCCGAGCTCCGCCCCCTCGAACGCCGCTTCGAGGGTGATATCGACTTGGCCTTCTTCGATCTCCAACCGGATTAGTTGCAGGCCGATCGCGCGGTCGCTGAGCGATACGAGACGGGAGGTGCGCACGTGGAGGCTCAAGTCGGGTGCCTTAAGATGACGCCCTTCACTGAGCAGCGCGCCCCGCCTCATGTCGAGTGTCATGCGATGCGACGGTACGTCGCCTGGATGATGCACCAGCGGGACCGACGGGCAGCAGGAGGCGGATCCGTAACCAGTCGGCCGCCGGGATGAGACCGAGTGTGGTGTGGTCCGCACCGGACCTGTCGAACAGCCCAGCCACGTACGTTCGGGCTGGCACCACCCAACGCGCGCCCCTGGTCGTTGATCGGGTACCCCTTACGCCCAAGAAACCGTTGCTGATCGCGAAACGCGATTCAACGCTGGATTCGCGCAGCGAATCGTAGCTATCCACCTGGAAGACCCAATTGGGATCAACGGTCGGAGCGAACACGCTGTTCCATCATCTCAAGCCCGGTCATACGGGCCGCCTGCACATCCGGCCGCCAGCCAGTTCATCCACCGCGACGTCGTCCAGGCAGGTTACCACCAGGTCCGCGCCCGCCGTTCGCAGCAGCGGCGCGTCGCTGTGGCGGGCAACGCCGAGCGCCGTCATGCCACCCGCCCGGGCCGCCTGGATGCCGGCAGGGGCGTCCTCAGCGACGAAGCAGTGGGCGGGTTCGATGTGTAATTCGGCAGCAGCCAACAGGAAAATCGCCGGGTCGGGCTTGCCCCTCGGCAGGTCGCGCCCGCAGACATTGGCAGCAAACACGTCGAGCAGGCTTTGGCCAGAGTCGAGGCGAATCAACCGCATCATTCCGTTCGCGTTCTTGGAGGATGATGCGACCGCCATGGGCCAACCCAGGGCCGCCACCGCCTGAACGAACCGAAGTGCGTCGGGAAAGGCAGTCACACTTCCCTCCGCGATCAATTCTTCAAGGCGTTTCTGCTTCCGCTCAGCATACGGGACGGCCTGCCGCTCGGCATCGGCCACGCCAAGCGCCTCAAGCGCCGCACGGGCGCCGCTGAGCCGCGGCTTGCCGGCGACATTGGATTGATACAGTGCGGTCGTGAAAAGATCAGGATCTGCAAATCCGCGCAGTGCTTCGCGCCATGCGCGTTCATGCGGTGATGCAAGCAGAACGCCGTCAACGTCGAAAATCGCTGCCTTGAGTGCCCCGGTCTGGACGGATCGCTGTGCCGGTCGTTCGCTGACGGTCATTTGCCTGCACCTTGTTCTGTTTTTTGCAGCACTTTTGCGATGACCACGTCTGCTTCCACGGCTGCGTCGGCCGAGAACGAGGGCGATGGAACAAACGTTGCTGAATGGTGCGGGGATGTTCCGCTGACGCCACTGATAGGCCGTTGGGTGCACTGTCCCACTGACCCCATCCTAGGCGGCAGCTGCCCGGCCAGGACAGGATCGGAAACTACTCATTTCCGCTTCTTCATAACGTCGCCGCTTATCGGTTTCGACCGCTCTGTAACGCTAATTACAGCCACTCGGAACGTTTCTGTCGCAAACCTGTGCCCTGCTCAACACCTCCAGCGCGAATCAAACCTCTTTGCTGTGAGCTGCCTTGTCATGCAGCCTCCACGGACCAGCGCACCGACCACGGGCCCATGCCTGGATCGATCTCGCCCTCGGACCAGATGGTCTGGCCAGTCGATTCGGGGAACTCGACTTTCTTGCCGGAGAGGTTGGCCGACAGCGCCAGAACCCTGTCGAGGCCAATCTGCCAGCGCACCTGCACTGCACCAGGACCAAATTCGATTGCGCTACCGCCGCGCACGATGTGCGGCCGCAGCGGCACGATCTCACGCCGGCGCACCGCCAGCAGATTTCGGTAGAGGGCAAGGCGCTTCTGGTCGATGGCGCTCCAGTCCAGTTTCGCCAACTTGAAGGTCTTCTCGGCCAGCGGGTCGGCGATGCGATCGCGCTGCTCCGGATCCTGGAACTCCGGGAACCGCGAGAACTCCTCGCGCCGTCCTTTGCACACCGCGTCGGCCACGTCGCCTTCAAAGTCGCAGCGTTTGACCTTCGGCAGGAGCCCGGTGCGGGAAAGCCGCACGCCGGGATCTGCGCGGGGGGGCCGGGGCGACCCGGTCCCCTGCCGCGACAGATTAAAAGCGGCGGGGACGTTGGCGGCCTCCAAGCTCTCGGTTGCCCATCCCCTTTTTTCTTTGTCAATCGATCAGCCCGCCCGCTTACCCTCGATTAACATGCACGCGATTGTGCGCTCACTTGCTGGCACCGCGGCTAGGTGCCCACGCCACATTGACGGACTTTTACGCTCCGCCAGCGCGCTTCGCCCGGTTCGCGCCCTGGCAGGGGATCTTTCTCGCCGGTGCCTACACCGGTGACTTGGACACGGCATTCAACGCCTCGCTCTGGCAGCTCGGCGGGATCGCCGCGGTCATCCTGACCGCGACGCTGCTGCTCGCCTGGCTGATCAATCGCGACATCACCGGCGCGCTCGGCGGCCGGAAGCCGGCCATGGAACGGCTCGCAGGGCGACCTTTCGGTCGGCATCCCCAGCACCGACCGCGCCGACGAGTTGGGCGGCATGGCCCGGACGGTGCAGTTGTTCAAGGACAACGCTGCTCGTGCCGCCACGCAGCAGCAGGACCACGTGGCGGCACAGCAGCGCGGCGCCGACGAGAAGCGGCACGCCCTGCTGGCGGTGGCCGACCAGTTCGACAAGCACGTGCCCGGCGTGGTCGAAAGGGTTGCCACGACCGGCACCGAGATGGGCAGCGCGGCCCGCAGGGTGACCAAAACATGTCCGTTGTCCCGGATCTGTGCCGCTTCCATTGTGCATGCCAAGCGTCACGCCGGGCGCGGCCTCGGTGGCCGTGTCAAGGGGTGATCGGGGCAGCAACTCGTTGAGTAAAAGACATCCGGCCGATCACCACGCGCCCGCAGAAGAAAGCGGAAGAAATGTGTGACCAATGGCGTGCCAGCCCTCTGCACCGGGCAGGGCCTACCGGGCGCTTTTACCGGGCGCTCGCAAACTATCATTCTCGATCGATGCGAAACGGTCCATTGGTCTTCTGTGAGTCCCATGCAGGCAAGTGCGTTAGGCGCCAACGGTTCCGGACGAGGCAGGCCGACCGCAGCAACACTGCGCGTCAGCGCGCGCTCGGGCTCGCCGCTTTCGTAGATCGGCTTCGCGGCGGCCCAGGCCAGGCGCAGGCTGTCACCCATGCCCGCCAGCCCACGCCAGATGGAGGTGACCAGAGGGATGCGCATGGTCTGGCGAATCTCGGCAAACAATACGGCTGTTTCTCCGGTGGCGGTCGCCTCATCCGTTGCCGTTACAGGGTCGTACACGAAATCCACGGTCATGCCCCAAGCTTTTCCGCAAGTTCAGGGAAGCTTGCGACGACGATGTCGTGCCGCGGATCAGGCTCCGGATCGGGCGGTCCTTCCGCGCCCCATTCGTCGGGCCGGCGCACGAAAGCCGTCCGGTAGCCGCAGGCCTTGGCGGCATTGAGATCGAAATTGTGGCAGGCGACCATGCAACATTCGCTGGGATCGAGTTGCAGGAACCTGGCGCAGGTCTTGTAGGCTTCGGGCAGGACCTTGTATTTGCCGATTGCTTCGCAGGAGATGACGGCATCCCAGGAAATTCCGTTTTGCCTGGCCGTATCCATGACGATGCGGAAGCTCAGCAGCGTGAAAGAGACACACATGAACTTGCCGCGCAACCGCGCAAGTGAATCGGGGAAGTCCGGCCAGCATTTCAGGCCATGGATCGTATCCCACCACAATGTGCGGCGCTCTTGCTCGCTGAATACGCCAAGCCCGTTGTCGGCAAGCACTTGATCGAGCGCGTCACGATGCGCGTCGTCGAACGTCATCGTGGCCGGCGCGTGTTCGCCATGGTTCACGATCAGTTTGAGGGAGCGACGGCGGAATTCGTTGGCGAGCCTGGCCCAGTCGCGTTCGATACCGTGCCGCGCGCCAACCGCGGCAAGCGCCGTCCGCATACCGGTATGCCAGTCAAGAATGGTGCCGCCGGTATCGAAACAAAGTGCCTTGACATTGCTCATGATGTCATTCCTCCCTTCGCAAATGTGTCGCGCGTGGGTGACGGTTCCAAAGGCGTGCCAGACAGTTTCATGTGATATCTTCCTGGTCGTTCCAACCGGATCGGGTCATCCCGCCGCGGGGATTCGATAGAGCCGGCCGGTCGCGTGAAGGTCCTCCACCGTCCACGGCGCGCCCACGCCGCCAATCATCCAGCCGAGGATCGCCCACAGGTCCTTGTCGACCACCGCGTCGTCCAGCGGTTCCAGCGCGTCGACGATCGCGTAGATCTCCAGCCCCGACGGGAACGGTTCTCCGCTCCGCCCGACGAACACCAGCGCATAGGCCATCCCGGATGGCGCGCGTACCGAAACCCGGATCGGACAGCCCCACCCGGCCGAGATCGAAGGTTCGCACGAAGAAGGCCCGGAATTCCGGATAGTGGCCAAGCCGGTCTTCCGTCAGCACCAACGCATGGCGGGTGCCTTCGGTGACAGGCCTGGCGATGATCGCGACGTCAGCCATCACATGCCTCCCTGCCTGTCGAGGAAGGCGGCGATCAGCCGGGCGATCTCCGGGCCGGAATCCTCCTGCAGGAAATGGCGGCCGGTCACCATGTGCGGCCCCTCGGAGTGCGGCAGCAGGCGCTTGAACCGTTCGGCGAAGGTCGCGGCGTCGAACACCTCGTCCTCGCGTCCCCAGATGATCAGCGTCGGCAATCTGGACTTCGCCAGTTCCGCCTCCAGCCAGGCGAAGCGGGCCTGGGCGCGAGCCGTGTCATCCAGGGGGATCCAGCGCGGCCACACCCATGTCAGAAGTCGGGTCTCGGCATCGGGCAGGACGGCCTCGTAAGCGGCCTGCGCCTCGCGCCGGAATTTGTCGCGGCCGACGACGGACAGATACACCCCGCGCCGCGCCAGGACATTGTGACGGCCCAGCAGATAGGGCCCGACCAACGGCGCGTGCATCATGCGCCAGGGGAACAGGCGGGTGTGGAATTCGGCCGGCGGCGTCGGCCATGCCCAGGTGCTCATGACGGTCAGCGCGCGCACCCGTGCGGGATTGCTCATCGCGAAGCCCAGGCCGGTCGGCCCGCCCCAGTCGTGGCAGACCACCGTCAGGCGTTGCAGGTCGAGTTGCCGGATCAGGCCGGTCAGGTTCGCGATATGCGCATCGAGGCTGTGCGCCTGCTCGCGGGCCGGCTTCTCGGACAGGCCGAAGCCGATCATGTCGGGGACGATGACGCGGTATCCGGCGCTCACCAGCGGCGGGATGACGTCGCGGTAGAGGTAACCCCAGGTCGGATTGCCATGCAGCAGCAGGATGGGATCGCCGGCGCCCTCATCGACGTAATGCATCCGCCAGCCATTGACCCGCGCGTAGCGGGCGGCGAAGGGCCATTTGTCCCGAAACCCTTCGATGCTTTCCAGAGCGCTTGCGATCATGTCCTGCCCCTCATGCGGTGACGCGGCGCAGGAATGCGCAGATCACCAGCATCTTGACGATCACGTCCCCGGCGAACGGCTCGATGGCGGTGCTGATCGCCGCAGCCTGCGCGGGCGGCGGCGATGAGGCGGCCAGCCGGACCAGCAGTCGGTCCGCCCGAACCGATGCCGCGTGCCGCACCTGTTCGATCGCGGTTGCCAGTAGCCCGTCGCTGTCGAGCGGCGCGAGCAGCAGCCAGGCAAACGACAGATACGACGGCCAGTGGGCAAGATGCCGATACATGCTCGCCAGGACCGCCGCCTGGACGCCGCGTGCCGAACCCGTTCAGCGCGGTTACCAGGGCGGCGGTCCCGGCTTGCATGTCGGTCAGGTCGAGCAGCTTCGGCAATCCGATCCGCGCCGTGGCAGCCACCGGCGCCGGCTCAGCGGCGGCGGAGTCATGCGGCGTCCGCCCATCCAGCCGCGCGCGCAGAGCGGTCAGTGCCACCGCCGCCATCGCATTGGTGTGGTCATAGGCGGCCAGGACACCCCGGATGGCCGCCAGGTCGTCCGCGTGCAGGCCCAGTCCCGCGAAGACCTCAGCTGGAATCGCGGGCATCGGCGGCAGCGCCAGCGCCTTGTGCAACGCCGTTGCCTCACTGATCACCGACCCGTCGGCATAGAGCGGGCGCAGCGTCCCCCAGGCCCAGGGCAAGGCGCCGTCGATTGTCGCCAGGTGACGCCAGATCAGGTTGACGACATCCACGCCCAGCACCTGGCGGATATCGGCGAAGATCGCCGCGGTCTCGCCTGTCGCGGCGGCTTCGGTGATGGCGGGAACCGGGTCGCTCACCCAACGTCTGTTCTCCGGTCGCACCGCGACTGCGGTGCTGATCTGTTGCTCACTCATGGCGACATGACTTCTTTCGGTATCCGGAATGAGGCAGATGAAGCCGCTCCCCCGCGATCCTCAGGTATTATCAATCGACCCGTCGGATGAAAACCAAGAGTGTTGATCGGCGCGAAGTTT
>CAWBON010000017.1:0-283758 GCA_963790445.1 uncultured Alphaproteobacteria bacterium
CGAAACCGGTAATACCCCTCACCATCGCGAATATAGGTGTCGCCGGTATGGGTCCACTCGCCACGGAACGTTCGTCGGGTCTTGTCACGCTGGTTCCAGTAGCCCTCGGCGGCGGACGGTCCGCGCACCACCAGTTCGCCCGCCTCGCCGTCGGCACCGGCCGCCATGCTCGTCCAGGATCATCGCCTCGTAGCCCGGCACCGGCTTGCCCGATGTCCCGTAGCGCACATCGTCCGGACAATTCGACACGAAGATGTGCAGCATCTCGGTCGATCCGATGCCGTCGAGAATGTCCACGCCGACCATGTCGCACCAGCGCCGACCGATATCCTCCGGCAGCGCCTCACCGGCCGAGATGCAGCGGCGCAATCGATCCGATCCGCGCCGCGGTCCAATGCGCGGATTGGCCAGCATCGCGGCATACAGTGTCGGCACGCCGCCGAAGAACGTCGGCTGATGACGCTGCATCGTATCCAGCACCGCATCCGGCGTCGGCCGATCGGGCAGCAGCACCGCGCGCCCGCCGACCGACATCGGGAACGTCATGCGAATTGCCGAGTCCGTAGGCATGGAACGCCTTGGCAGCGGAGAACATCATGTCGTCTGCGCGGATCTGCAGCACCTGCGCGCCATAGGTCTCGGCGGTCGCGCGCAGGCTGCCATGGACATGCCGCACGCCTTTCGGTGCACCGGTCGAACCGGAGGAATACAGCCAGAACGCCACCTCATCCGGCGGGCGCGGCGCGTCGGCGCATCCGGATCGCCGCCCGCCAGGAAATCGCGCGAAACCGACCGCGCGCGGATCATCGATCGGTGCCGGCGCCGACACCATCCGGCTGCACGACGATGATCCGGCGCAGATCGGCGAGGCTGCGCAGCACGGGCAGCAGCGGCGCCAGCCAACGGCGCCGAGATCACCAGCCCATCGGCTCGGCTGTCCGCCAGGATGTAGCCCACGATCTCATGTGTCAGCAGCGTGTTGATCGGTACCGGCACGACGCCGGCGCGCAGCGCGCCCCAGAACGCGATCGGGAAATCAATGGTATCGAGCAGAAGCAGTCCGATCCGTCGCTCCCGCGCCACGCCGGCTGAACGCAAAGCGCCGGCGAAACGACGCGTGGACTCGGTCAGGCCGGCATAGCTCAGCGAACGCCAGGGATCGCGGAATGCAGTCGCTTCGCCGCGGCCTTCGCGCACATGGCGATCGACGAAATATTCGACAGCATTGCCACAGCCAGGACTGCCCGACATCCACCACCTCCTGCGTGCGGACTATAGCGCCGCGTGCAGGTGGCTGGCGATGGCAGGGCCAGTTTACGATACCAGGTGGCCTCTCGTGGCACCGACATAGCCCACTACCGTCAGGCTGCCGATCTGGTCGCTGAAATGCAATCCGGACCACAAGCGCCATCGCAAGCCGCGGACCCCGCCCGTACATGGAATTGCTATTCCGAGCGCCCACCACACCAATCGCGTTTATATCCGTCCGTAACGATGTTGTGCGGGTCATGTCCGTTCATCCGCTCAACACCCCGGACTGGATGCTGCTGCGCCTCGCCGTCGTTATCATCGACGTCGCTGCGGTTGCCCTGATCGTTGCGTTCGTTCGATCGCTGCAGCGATGGTGGCGTCGGCTGCCCGGCGCAGCATCCTCGCCGATCCAGCCACGCCTGCCCACTTTGACAGGAAATGCCCGTGGCAGACGCTATGCCGGCTTCGCCGGGCCGCGCCGGGCAACCCCTTCAAGGTCGACCGCCGCACACAGGGCGCTCCGCTGACCAGCGACAGCGGTCCGGACATCGCCGTCACTCGCCAAACTCCCCCGACCGCCGCCGCGGTACGCCATCACACCCGCCAGGCCTGCGCGCCACCTTCCGTAAAACAGCATGTCGTTGCGGTACCTGGCTCACGCGCCAATGCACGCAACAACTGCGGCCGCCGTTCCGGCGCAACGGTGAAAAACAGAAAGCCGCCACCACCGGCGCCGGACACTTTGCCGGACCAGGCTCCCGCCGCGGCCGCAACGTCGAAGATCCGATCGATGTCGGCATTGCTGATGCCGGCGGCGGTACGCTTCTTGGCTTCCCAGGTCCGTCCCAATGTCGTGCTGAACGCGCGCAGGTCATTGTGCAGCAGCGCAGCCTTCATGACATGGGCGTCCCGTTTGATCTGATGCATCGCCTCCAGCGATGCCTGGTGCCCGCTGCGCAAGACAGCCGATTGTTCGGCGATGATCTTCGTTGAACTCGCGTGACACGCCGGTGAAGTACAGCACCAGCATGGCCTCCAGCTCCATCAGTGTAGCATTGCGTATCCGCAATGGGTTCACGATGGTCTGATCACCGTTGAACTCCATGAAATTGATGCCGCCGAAGGTCGCTGCATACTGGTCCTGCTTGCCGCCGGCCTGACCCACGTCGATACGCTCGATTTCGTAGGCAAGACGAGCGACGTCGTACTCGCCGAGTGGCAGCGCCAGCAATTCGCGATAGGCCTCGATCATTGCGACCACCAGGGTAGACGATGAGCCGAGACCGGATCCCGCCGGGGCATCTGAATTGGTCATCACCGTCACCGGCAGGCGTGCGCCGCCAAGGAACTGCGAAACGATCCGCCGATGTACCGCTGTATGCAGGGCCAGCAGGCCGCGGGACACAGGCTCCGCATCGCTGTACGTCTCAAGTTCCTGCTCGTAATCGAGTGCCACGAACTTCATCTTGCTGTCGGTTCGCACCTCGATCGAGCAGTGGGCGAACATGCCGATCGTCGCATTCAGTACGCAACCGCCGAACGTGTCGCTGTACGGTGCAATATCGGTTCCACCACCGGCGAACCCCAGGCGCAGCGGCGCGCGGGCGCGCACCTTGGTCACCCGCGCGGACTGGTCGAGCAGCGCACGGACGTTGATCGTCTCAGCTTGGATTGTGCCGATCTGCTGTCCGCCGCGTTCTCGCCTGGCTTCCCGCGCAACGGCGCCGATCGTGTGGGTCATTGGCAACCTGCCGCCCCCGATGAATGAAGTTCGGCATGCGGTGAATCCCCGTCGGGCAGGATCGGCCAACCGCGGCTCCAAACCCTGCGATTCAGCTCCACGATGTTCCGCGCTTTCTGGCCGGCATGCGGCATGTGCCCGGCATGAGGCATGTGCCCAGCATGCGGCATGTGCAAAATCGCACAGGGACCGTCGTCAGAGACGAGATCGTGGGTCACCGAGCCTTCTATGCAAGGCATTCCTAGGAAATCGTTAACCCGCGCTGGAAAAACGACGCCCGGGCCGCCACCACGCACCGCGCCCGCGGTTGACGCGCCCACCGGCGGGGGCTACATCGCGCGCCCTACCGCTGCGCCCGCAACCGTCGCGGGACACCCAATTGCCCAGGTGGCGGAATTGGTAGACGCGCAGGTTTCAGGTACCTGTGGCCGCAAGGTCGTGGAAGTTCGAGTCTTCTCCTGGGCACCATAGAAGCAGATGAGCAGCACACAATTCATGCCGGGCGGCACCATCCATCTCCACCAGCACGATCTGCCGGAAGGTCTTACGCTCGGCCCCGTGGTCGCGGTGGATACCGAGACGATGGGGCTGAACCCGCATCGCGACCGGCTCTGCCTCGTGCAGATGTCCGCCGGTGACGGCCACGCTCATCTGGTGCAGTTGATCCCGCCCACGCTAGGCGGCCACGGCTACGACTGCCCCAATCTGCGCCGCCTGCTCGCCGACCCCGCGACCACGAAGCTGATGCACTTCGCCCGGTTCGACGTGGCGATGTTGCAGCACTTCCTGGGCATCACCGTGGCCCCCGTGCGCTGTACCAAGATCGCTGCCCGGCTGACCCGCACCTTCACCGACCGCCACGGGCTGAAGGACCTGTGCAAGGAGCTGCTTGGCATAGACCTGTCCAAGCAGCAGCAGACCTCGGACTGGGGCGCGGTGGAACTGACCGCCGAACAGATGGCCTACGCCGCGTCCGACGTGCTGCACCTGCACGCGCTGTGGGCGAAGCTGGAAGCCCTTCTGGTGCGCGAGGGTCGGCGCGAACTCGCCGCAGCCTGCTTCACCTTTTTGCCCGCACGAGCGCGACTCGACCTGCTCGGCTACGAGCAACCCGATATATTTGCGCATTGACGCCGTCAGAAACCGCGGAATTGGCACGATTTTGTCAGCAGATCGTTGCTAAGCGGCTATTGCGATTGACCCAGGCCTCTCGGGGGGTCAAAACAGACCTCTCGCACCACTTCAGGACGCCGCCGACCGATGACTGCCGCTGTTGCCGCCACGAGGGCAGGAGCCGACCGGCCAGAGACTCGGACGATCTGGAGGTTGCCCGTGCCGTATTGCGGACTGAGGCAGCGGGGCTTCAGGCGCTGGCGGCCGGCCTGGATCGCAATTTCCACAGCGCGGTAGACCTTCTGGGCCGCGTCACCGGCCGCGTTGTGGTCTCCGGCATGGGCAAATCCGGCCACGTCGCCCGCAAGATTGCCGCAACCCTCGCCTCCACTGGCACCCCTGCCCTGTTCGTCCACCCGGCCGAAGCCTCGCACGGTGACCTGGGTATGATCGTTGCCGGCGACGCCGTGCTGGGCCTGTCCAACTCCGGCGAAACCGTCGAACTGGCAGACCTCGTCGCGCATTCCCGCCGCTTCGGCCTGCCCCTTGTGGCGATCACCGCACGTGCCAACTCGGCGCTGGCCACGGCCGCCGACGTCGCCCTGACACTGCCCGCCGCGGCCGAGGCCTGCCCGATGGGGCTGGCGCCAACCACCTCCACCACCATGCAGATGGCCCTCGGCGACGCGCTGGCGGTGGCACTGCTGACCCGCCGCGGCTTCACCGAGGCCGACTTCCACCAGTTCCATCCCGGCGGACGGCTCGGCACACGGCTCCGCCGCGTGCGCGACCTGATGCATACCGGCGACGCCGTGCCGCTCGCCCTACCCGAAACCGTGATGGACCGCGCCCTGCTGATGATCACCGAAAAGCGCTTCGGCTGCCTCGGCGTGGTCGATGCCACCGCACGGCTGACCGGCATCGTCACTGACGGCGACCTCCGTCGTGCGATGGGTCCCGACCTGTTGTCGCGCCAGGTGGCGGAGATCATGACGCACTCGCCGCGCACCATCGCTCCTGACGCACTGGCGGTAGAGGCGCTGCACGTGATGAATGCGCTGGAACGTCCTATCACCACGCTTTTCGTGGTCGATACAGACAACAGGCCGGTCGGCATCCTGCACATCCACGACCTGCTCCGCGCGGGCGTCGCGTGAGCACACGACCCTTGTCCACGCAGCCGGACCATGCCCATCGGCGAGCCAGCCACCACCTTGTCGGCGGCACGGCCGCCCGTATCCGCCGACCTCCCAGCCTCAGCAATCAGGCTCGCCGCCGGTTCGTGATTACTCTGACCAAATGGCTGCTGCCGGCCGGCGCGCTGTTGCTGCTCGCCACCATTGCGCTGTGGCCGGAAATCGGCCGGATGCAGGATTCGGCCCGCATCGCGTTCAAGCGCGTCACCAACGAAATGGGCGGCGCCACTGTGATCGGTGCGCGCTACCGCGGCGTCGACAAGCAGGGCCACCCCTATACCCTGACCGCGGCGACAGCCCAGCAAGACGGCCCGGATCGGATCAACCTGACAACGCCAAAGGGCGACATCACGCTCAGCAGCGGAACCTGGCTGATGGTGCAGTCCAAGCAGGGCGTCTTCCTGCAGCACACCGAGCAGCTCGATCTGTCCCACGACGTGACCCTCTACCGCGACGACGGCACCACCTTGGTGACCGCCAGTGCCTCGGTGGACCTGAAGAACGGTGCCGCCGCCAGCGCCGAGCCTACCCACGCCGAGGGTCCATTCGGCACGCTCGACGCCCAGGGATTTACCGTCACCGACAAGGGCGCCTCCATTCAGTTCATCGGTCCCGCCCACCTGGTGCTGAACGGCACATCGCCATGATGGCCGATCGCTTTCGCCGACGGATCCTGCACGCTGCCGCGTTGGCCATCATGGCGCTCGCGCCGGCAGCCAGCGCATGGGCGCAGCAGCTCGATCTGGCGCATGGCGGCCCAATCAGTATCACCGCCAGCGATGGGATCGAATGGCGCCAGGAGCAGCGCGAGGTGATTGCCCGCGGCAACGCCCAGGCGGTCAGGGGCAACGTGACGGTCACGGCGGATCGGCTGATCGCCTATTATCGTCCCAAGGCTGGCACGGCGGCGCAAGCCGGCACAGCCCGGCCACGCGGCACAGCCCACCCAGTCGGCACAGCCTGGGCAGGACATGATCAACGGGACAGATGACACAGCCGGCAACGAGATATTTCGCCTTCAGGCCGAGGGCCATGTCCACATCTTCACCGCCACCGATCAGGTATGGGGCGATCGAGCCGTCTACGATATCGACCAGGCCGTTCTGGTCGTCACCGGACACGATCTGAAGTTGACCACGCCAAACGACGTGATTACCGCGCGCGACGATCTGGAATACTGGTCGCAGAAGCACATGGCGGTGGCGCGCGGCAATGCGGTGGTGGTGACCAATGACGGCAGGCAACTCGCTGCCGATACCCTGGTTGCCTACACCACGTCGGGCGCGTCGCAGCCGCCACCGGGCACCGCACCAGCGGCCACACCGGTAGCAGCTACATCGGCGCAGCCAGCCACCGGCGATCCGCTCGCCGCCTCCGGCAAACTCCAGAAAGTGGACGCTTTCGGCAATGTATCGGTGCGCACCCCCACCGATACCGCAATCGGCGACCGCGCTGTTTATGTGCCGGACACTGGCATCGCCCGGCTGGCAGGGCGGGTTCGCATCACACGCGGCCAGAACCAACTCGACGGATCAGAGGCGGAGGTCGACATGAAGACGGGCATTTCGCGTCTGCTGGCCGGAAACGGAGGGCGCGTGCAGGGCCTCGTGCTGCCGAACGATGCCTCTAATCAGCAATTGACCGGACAGGCTCCGCCAGGCTCGCCGACCATTGCAACGCCCGGCAGCCCACCAGCGCGCAACCCACCCAAGGCACCCAAATGAACGCCCTGCGGACAGACACCCGACCCACGTCGGAGCTTCGCGTCATTCCTGGTGGCGCCGGACTGGCGGCACGTGGCGTCGGCAAGACCTATCGAAAGCGCCCGGTGGTACGGAACGTCTCGATCGACGTGCGGCGCGGCGAGGCGGTTGGATTGCTCGGCCCGAACGGCGCCGGAAAAACCACGACCTTCTACATGATCGTCGGACTGGTACAGCCGGATACCGGCTCGATCAGTCTCGATGGCACCGACATCACGACGTTGCCGATGTACCGCCGCGCGCGGCTCGGCATCGGCTATCTGCCGCAGGAGGCGAGCGTATTCCGCGGCCTCAATGTCGAGCAGAACGTGATGGCCGCGCTTGAGGTCGTCGAACCTGATCCGGACAGGCGTGACCTGATGCTGGACGAACTACTCGGCGAATTCGGCATCGGCCATCTGCGCCGTACGCCCGCACTCGCGCTATCCGGCGGCGAACGACGACGGGTCGAGATTGCCCGCGCGCTGGCCACGCAGCCGGCCTACGTCCTGCTCGACGAACCGCTGGCGGGGATTGACCCCATCGCGGTGAACGAAATCCGCGATCTTGTGTCGCATCTCAAGGATCGCGGCATTGGCGTGCTGATTACCGACCATAATGTGCGCGAGACGCTGGCGATCGTCGACCGCGCCTACATCATGCACGACGGCCAGTTGCTGATGGAAGGAGCGCCGCACGAAGTCGTCGCGCACGAGGACGTCCGCCGCGTCTACCTTGGCGAAAGGTTCAGCCTGTGATGCGGATGTCCGGAGGTGCCCTGGCGTGGCCGGGACACGCCAGGCAATGACGGTACAACTCTGCCGCCGCTGTGAACGATTTGTTGGTGTCGCACCACTAGTTTCCTGGCGCCGAAGTTCGCCGCTCCTTGCGGCGGACAGAGGGGATGAAACCCAAGGGCCAGTGTCTCGAATTTGGAGTTCGCACCCTTTGGCGAACCTCGGATTCCAGACACCAGCCTGTCGATCCGCGCGCGACACTGCTGAAGGCTGAAGGACCAGGCCGCCACCATGGCGTTAGGGCCACGTCTCGATCTCCGCCAGACCCAGACCCTGGTCATGACGCCGCAACTGCGTCAGGCCATCAAGCTGCTGCAATATTCCAACATCGAGGTAGCCACTTTCGTCGAGGGAGAACTGGAGCGGAATCCGCTGCTCGAACGCGACGACAGCGCCGAAAGCCCGGCAGCCGAGCGTGCCGCGCCCGACCAGCTTCCCGAGCGCGCCAATGAAAACGCCGATGTAGCTCAGTTGACACAGGTGGACACACTGCCATCCGAGGCAGCGGCTCCGCTCGATTCCGACTTCAGCGAGACTTACGACGCCGGCGGCGTAGCGGATGGCGCGCCGGTGTCGCATGCCAGCAGTGGCCAGGGCAGCGCCTATGACTTCGATGCCGGCGACCGCGGCATCGACGACGTCGCCGATGAGCGTCGGCCGCTGAGGGATCATCTGGGCGAGCAGCTTCGGCTGTCCTTCAAGGACCCGGTGGACCGCATGATCGGCGCACACCTGATTGCGTTGCTCTGCCCGGCCGGCCGGCTGACCGCCGAACCTGCCGCGATCGCCGATGCGATGGCGATCCCGCTGGAACGCGTCGAGTCGGTACGCGCACGCATGATGCGCTTCGATCCCGTTGGGCTGTTCGCGCGCGACCTTAAGGAATGTCTGGCCGCGCAGCTTGCCGAGCGCAACCGGCTCGATCCGGCGATGGCGGCATTGCTCGATAATCTCGAGTTGCTTGCGCGCCGCGAAATGCGGCGGCTGGCCGCGATCTGTGGTGTCGATGCCGATGATCTCGCCGAGATGGTCGCCGAGATTCGCGCGCTCGATCCGAAGCCGGCAGCCAGCTATGAGGCGGTACCGACGCACGTCGTGGTGCCAGACATATTGATGCGCGCCATCCCGGGAGAGAATTGGGTCATCGAGCTCAACCCCGACACCATGCCGCGCCTGCTGGTGAACGAACGGTTCTATGCCCGTGTCGCGCCGCGCGCTCGCAAGGAAGACCGGCTGTTCCTGGCGGAGCATCTTGCCAGCGCGAACTGGCTGGTGCGTTCGCTGCAGCAGCGCGCGCAGACCATCCTGAAGGTGTCGGCCGAAATCATCCGCCAGCAGGACGGCTTCATGCGCCATGGTGTCGCGCACCTGCGCCCGCTGATCCTGCGCGATATCGCCGAGGCGGTAGAAATGCACGAGAGCACGGTGAGCCGGGTTACCGCGAATAAATATATCGCCACGCCGCGCGGTACGTTCGAGCTTAAGTATTTCTTCACCACCTCGATACCAGGTACGGAGGGCAATGACAGCCACAGCGCGGAAGCGGTACGCTATCGTATTCGCTCGCTGATCGATGCGGAGGCGGACGGCGATATCCTGTCGGATGATGCGATCGTGGCAGCGCTGCGGGACGAAGGCGTGGACATTGCCCGGCGGACCGTGGCCAAATACCGCGAAGCGCTGCGCATCCCCAACTCCGTGCAGCGCCGGCGGGAGAAAGCCGTGCCGGCATAGGCAGCCGCCAGCTTCTCCCCACTTTCACGTTCGGGGAGAGGCATGATGCAGATCACGGTTTCGGGCAAGCAGGTCGATTTATCGGATGCACTGCGGGTACGCGTGTCCGATCACCTGGATGTCATCGCCACCAAATACTTCGACCATGCGATGGAGGCGCAGGTCACCTTCAGCCGGGCGCGCAGCTTTTTCATCTGCGACATCAACGTGCATGCCGGCCGCGGCCTGCGCCTGCGCGGCGAAGGCGAGGCGGCCGACGCCAACAGCGCGTTCGACGATGCGGCGGAGCACATCGCGAAGCGCCTGCGTCGCTATCGCCGGCGCGTGAACGAGCATGCCCGTGACAGCGCCAATCGCGATCGTCCTGAGGCGGCGCGTCAGTACATCCTCCAACAGGAAGACACTGGCACAGCCCACGACTCCAATGGCGGTGGCGGCACAACCGCATACGCGACCGTGATTGCCGAGCAGGCGACCGAAATCAGTCTGCTGTCGGTCAGCGAGGCGGTGATGCGGATGGATCTGGCGGACCAGCCGGTGCTGATGTTCCGCAACAGCACCACCGGCGAGCTGAACGTCGTATACCGCCGCAGCGACGGCAACATCGGCTGGATCGATCCAAGCGAGCAGTGATCGGTAATCGGCTGGCGCCCTGAATTTGCGAGCAGCCGGCAACGCGGCAATCTCGTGCCCGTTGCGCACGATCAACGCTGCCGCCTCCGACACACCGCGCCCGACACACCGCGCTGTCGCCCTCACCCGGCAAATTTCGCCCGCCGCAGATTCACGAACGGCACCAGCAGCGCGCTGAAAATCAGCGTGGCCACCGCCATCCACAACAACGCCGTCAGTACGCCCTGTCCGCCGAAATGCACCAGCAGCACTGCGCCGACGGATGGCGCCGCCGCCTGCCCGATCAGCATGGGGAAAGCCAATCGGCCAATCAGGCTGGCGTAGCCCGCAGGGCCAAACAGCGCGAGCGGCAACGTACCGCGCACGATCGAGCGCAAACCAATGCCACCGCCATACAGCACCAGCCCCGGCAGCAGCGCGCCGTGGCTGGTCAGCAGCAGCGCCAGTCCCAGCACCACGAAAATACCCGACAGCACCGCCTCCCACATCGGATGGACACGTTGTCCCGCCATCAGGTCGATCAGTCGGGCGCCGACCTGGCATGGCCCCACTATGGCGCCGAGAGCAACCGCGGTGCCAAGCGGCACGCCGCGCTGCTCCAGAACGGTTAGCAGGTGAACCGACATCATCGACGCGATGACGGCGGCCAACGTCATGCTGACCGCCACCAGCGAAAACAGGAGCCGGTACAACGCGGTGCTGGGCGGCGGCGTGACGGCGCCGGGGATCGTCTGGCGGCCGTGGCGTTCGCGGAACAGCCACGATCGGAGCGTCCACCGACCCGGCCTGCGTGGCACGACAGCGCGCGGTGCCTCGACCGGCAGGCCGAAACTATACAGCGGCAGCACCACCAACAGGTTCACGCCGGCGTAGGCCAGGCAGGTGCCGCGCCAACCCACATGGTCCAGCAACAGCGCACTGAGCGGCCAGCAAACCGTGCTGGCAAATCCTCCGATCAGCGTCAGCGAGGTAATGACCGCGCGCGCCTCGTGCCCGTACAGCCGGCCGAGTGCGGCAAACGCGGGGTCGTACAATCCGGCTCCCATCGCGACGCCCAACACCAGCCATGCCAAGATGAACACGACAAGGTTCGGTGCGCCCGCCAGCCCGAGCAGACCGACTGCCATCAGCGCCGCACTTCCCATCAGCACTGGCCGGCCGCCGTGACGCTCGATCAGGTCGCCGACCTTTGGCGACACCAGGCCGGACACCAGCAAGCCGAGAGACAGGCCACCGATTACCCATGACAGCGGCCAGCCGGTCGCATCGGCGATCGGCTTCGCCAGGACCGCCGGCAGGTAATACGACGAACCCCAGACCAGCACCTGCCCGATACCGAGTACCACGATGACGACGCGCCGCGACGCGGCCGACCCGATCTCAGCCATCGGCGCGACGCAGCAGCTTGGCCGGCACCACGGTCATCTGTTGCAGCTCCATGCCACGGAAAACTGACACCGTTACCGCATCACCCAAAGAATATTTTTGCTATGCGCTGCATCAGCATAAGTTTGCCCTATGCGAACGCCCACGCTCCGCCAGCTGCACAGCTTCGTCGCCGCCGTCGAAACCGGCAGCCTGTCGGCGGCTGCGCGAACTCTGCAAATAACGCAGCCGGCTGCGAGCCAGCAGGTCAAGGAACTGGAGCGCACGCTGGCGACCCGTCTGCTGCAACGCGGAGCCGGCGCCGTGCGGCCGACCGCTGCTGGCGAGGCAGTACTGACCCACGCGCGGTTGGTGCAGGCAGCGGTGGACGATCTGCTGGCCGCCGCCGCGTCGTTCCACGGCGGCGAGGTCGGCCGGGTTCGCCTGGGCACCGGTGCCACCGCCTGCATCCATCTGTTGCCGCCGCTCCTGGCGCGCATGAAACAACGCATGCCGGGTCTGGAAATCATCATCGCCACCGGCAACACGTCGGACATTCTTGGGCGGGTGCTGACGGGCGGCCTGGACCTCGCGTTGGTCACGCTGGCAGGCACGCCAAATCGGTCACTGGAGGCGCGGCGGTTGGTGATCGAGCTGCTGGTAGCCTACGCACCCACATCGATGCTGCCGGCAACGGTAACTTTGCGGCCGGCGCAGCTCGCTGCGTTGCCGCTGATCCTTTACGAGAGCGGTGGGGCCACGCGAGCCGTGGTGGATACCTGGTTTCGTCGCGCCGGACTGGCGCCGCGGCCAATCATGGAGCTGGGCAGCGTCGAGGCGATCAAGGTGCTCGCTGAAAGCGGCCTCGGCGCAACGATCCTGCCGAGTACCGCGCTGGACGTGCCCGCCGCGCACATGACGGTGCGGCCGCTCCGCCCCGCCGCCTCACGCTGTCTCGCGGTCGTGCTGCGCCGGGACAAACTCCGCGACCGTAGCCTGCGCGTTTGCCTGGAGGAGCTGGAATTGCTTGCCGCCACCGCGAAGGGGACCGCAGTACACCGTGAAGCGGATCAGCCCGGGAGATAGCTTCGCCCTCTCCGGCACCACCGGGCAGGCCTCAACCCACAGGTCGCACAATTGTACGAATGGTCAGTCCTCGTCGACGGCCTGGCAATTCATCTCCAGGGTTTCGGCGAACTCGCGCTTTGCCGCCAACGCCGCGAAGCGTATGGCCAGGGTCTCCAGCGCAACGCGGACGTCGGCGGATGTAGCGGTTGCGGCCATACGGGTGACTTCATCCGCCCTGGCCCACAGCTCATAGGAGGGGCGCTGGGACAGCGGAACATGCTCCGCGCGTAGCGATCTCGAGAGCGGCATTACGTGAGTTCCTGGAAAAGCACCCAAGCTTTCGGCCGCCTCTCCGGCAGCACGCGCTGACTGAGCAATTATGGACTGTGTGTGCGGCATGAAGTTTCCTGTGGGCGCGGGCAAGACGTCAACAGTTGAACCCAAATTGGTTAATACACGGTTGACGAACTACCACCGGCGGCACCAGCCGCAGACTTTGGCCATAGGTAGCCGGAACCAGTGTCAGTTCGACTGTTCGCGGCAACCCGCCAGATCGAGCATTTCATCGGCGATCTCGATCAATCGCGCGCGCATCGCGCCTTCCGCAAATGCCGCGGCCACCCGGCGCGTCTCCTGCGCCAGCGACACAAGCTCCTGGTCCCGGCTGTCTGGTTCCTGTCGCACTGGTTGCCTCCGTCGCGGGCAACCAATTAGCGCCTCGATCAGCCGATGACATTGATCTGGATCAACCGGGATCTGGATCAACCGGGATCTGGATCAACCGGGATCTGGATCAACCGGCAAGGGGCGCCGCGGTGCCGTCCCCTGCCGGCAAGGTAAAGCGGAATACGCTGCCGCCGCCAACGTTCGGTTCGACCCATAGGCGGCCGCCATGCGCCTCCACAATAGTGCGGCAGACCGACAGGCCAATGCCCATGCCTTCCGCCTTCGTCGTGACGAAAGGCTGGAACAGCTTCGCCTCGATGGCCGGCGAGATGCCACCTCCGGTGTCAGCTACACTGACCAGCACGACCCCGTTTTCCACCACGGTCCCAACCGACAGTTCCCGCAGCTCCTGACCTTCCATCGCCTCCACCGCGTTGCGGATCAGATTGAGCAGTACCTGCTGAACCTGCACGCGATCCACCAGGGCATTCGGCAAATCCGGATCGATGGTGATCAGCACCTTGATGCCAAGCTCCTTGACGCCAACCAGGGCGAGCGCACTCGCCTCCTCGATCAGCTTGGCAACGCTCTCGGGTCGCCGCGCCACCTCGCCACGCGCAACGAACGCGCGCAGCCGTCGGATGATTTCGCCGCTGCGCAGCGTCTGCTGTGCCGCCAGATGCATCGCCTGGCGCGCTCGGGGCAGGTTCGGCTCCGGCGACTCGATAAGTCGCTGCGCCGCCCGGACATAGTTGCCGATGGCAGTCAGCGGCTGGTTGAGTTCATGCGCCAATGCCGCGGCCATCTGGCCCATCGATCGCAGACGTGACACATGCAGCAACCCGTCCTGCAACTCCTGTAAGCGCTGGTCGGTCTGCTGGCGCTCTGTCAGGTCGCGGACGAATCCGGTGAACAGCTTGCGGCCATTCTGGTTCACCTCGCCGACCGACAGCTCCATCGGAAATGTGCTGCCGTCCTTGCGCAGGCCGACCACGACACGCCCGATGCCGATAATGCGGCGCTCCCCGGTGGTCAGGTAGCGGTCCAGGTAACCGTCGTGCTGGTCGCGATACGGGGATGGCATCAGCAGCTTGACGTTACGGCCGCAGACTTCTGCCGGGGTGTAACCGAACAGCCTTTCCGCGGCGCGGCTGAATGACTGCACGATGCCGCGGTGGTCGATGACCACCATTGCATCCGGCACTGTTTCGAGGATCGACCGCAGCAGTGCCGACTCGCTGGCGTGCCCGTCTTCTTCCGGCATTTCGTCAGCCCGCTCCATGGACCGGCATCAAATACATCGCCATGGCGGCGGGCAAGCCCTCTCTGAACGAAACCAGCGCAACTGCATGTCGCCCAATATCGCGCTTTCCAGGTCGGAATGCGCGCGGTTGGTATCGCACGCCGGGTTGGCTGGTGGCAGCGTGCCGAACCAAGACTCATACCAACGGCCATTCTTTATGGCCGTTGGTATTATGCATCGAACCCGTTCCGGCCCGGTTGCCCCCAAGTGTCGTCAGACGTACGAATCCGAAATGAAATCGAGCAGTAGATCGTCGTCGAGCGGCTTTTCCAGGACTTGCGCCACCCCGAGCTGGCGAGCCAATCGGACCAGGTCCGGCGAGGGCGATCCGGTGATCAGCGCAATCGGCAGTTTCGCACCCTGGCGGCGCAGGCTGCTCACGAGTTGCAGCCCGGTCTGGTCCGGCATGTGCTGATCCACTACCAGACAGGTCAATTCACCCAGTGTGGCCTCATTCAGGAACTGCGCGGCAGAATTGTAGGCGGCGACAGAGAACCCCGCGGTCTCCAGCAGGAATTGGAGCGACTCACGCACCGCATCATCGTCGTCGACCACCGCCACCAGCCGGTGGGATCCGTCATGCATCTCGCGCGCTCCATTGCACCGGCAGGCAGGTGCCTGAGGGTCAGCCCGATGACAGTGTCGCCGAACGTTCGACGCGGCGCCTTGACCTAGGTCAACGCCGCGATACTTCTGTCGATGGCTTTGCCGGAGCCACGGCGATCGCCATGCGCACCAACTGCGGCAGACTGCGTGCGCCCATCTTCTCCATCACGCGCGCGCGATGCACTTCGACGGTGCGAGGGCTGGAACCCAGGTCGTAGGCAATCGTCTTGTTCGGCTGGCCCAGCACAAGCCGGTCCAGCACCTCGCGCTCGCGCGGCGTCAAGCTGGCGAGCCGCGCGACGATTTCCGCCACCGCAGCGGCCTCCTCACTCGTGCGCTGGCTGGTAGCCAGGGCGTCGGAAACCGCCGCCAGAAGCTGCGCATCGCCGAACGGCTTCTCCAGGAAATCCGCCGCACCAGCCTTCAAGGCCTCAACCGCGATCGGCACATCGCCGTGACCGGTCATGACGATTACGGGCAGCGTAATGCCGAGTTCCGCGAGGCGGCGCTGCAGAGCGAGGCCGTCGAGTTCGGGCATGCGCACATCGGTCAGTACGCATCCAGTTGCCTGGACTGCCAGGACCGTCAGGAGCGCCGACGCCGAATCGTAGGTTCGCACCGAGAATCCAGCGGATTCAAGCAGCAATGCCAGCGAATCACGCACCGCATCGTCGTCGTCCACCACATGAACCAGAGCCGTTTCAACCATCAGGACCTCCCCGGCACCAGCGCCAGGAAACGCTACAATGCGCCGCAATACGTAGCATCCCGTACGTCCAATTCCGAATTACCGGCCGCATGGCGCCCCGATACACCGGCCGGAACGCGATGCGGAATCGGTCATGGAGAGCGGCATGCAAGCCACGATGCAGACGGTGGAACGGCGCCGCGACACAGCCAGCGGACTGGCCGCACAGCCATTCCGGCAACCGGCACCACGCGATGCGCTCGATCTGCTGGAGCAGTTCGGCGGCACCATGTCGATCCGGCGCGAGCGTGAAATTCATTGCCAGGGGGATCAGGCAGTTTCCTGCTACCGGATTCTGAGTGGTTGCGTCCGACTGGTCAAGTTGATGGAGGACGGTCGCCGCCAGGTCGGCGAGTTCCTGATGGCAGGCGACCTGCTCGGCTTCGACGCGCTGGACACTCACGATTTCGCAGCCGAGGCGGTGACCGATGTCGTGCTGCGGCGCTATCCGCGGCGCATGGTGGACGCGCTGGCCGAAAGCAATGTCGCCCTGGCGCGTCGGCTGCGTGACCTGACATCGGTGAGCCTGCGCACAGCGCACCTGCGGCTGCTGCTGCTTGGTCGCAAGACCGCGTCGGAGCGGATCGCCTCGTTCCTCCTCGAGATGGCGGAACGGCTGCCGCAGATCCACGTGCAAGTCCTGGACCTGCCGATGAGCCGCACCGACATGGCCGATCACCTCGGCCTGACCATCGAGACGGTGTGCCGTATCCTGGCGCATCTGCGGCGCGATGGCACCATCACGATAGAGCGGAACAGGATCGAGATTCACAACGCCGTAGACCTTCAGCAGATGGCCTCCGAGCCCCGCCACTGAGCCGTCGTAATCCTCGTCACCCCGAAACATCCTCATTGCCCTTGTGAAGGCGAGGGCCCGGGAATCTCGAGGAACCGTCACGTATCCGCCGACCGCATGAGTTGCTGACGCGGCCGGTGGCGGGAACTCTGATCGGTCAATCCAGATCGATCGCCATCAGTTCCTCATCATGGAACCGGCCGCTGACGTTCAGCGCACGCCGCTCGATGCCATATATTGTAAAACCCATGCGGCGATAGAGATGCTGTGCCGGGACATTGCCGACCGTCACCGAAAGTTGCAGCACGACCGCGCCGGCTTCGCGCGCGCCGGCGATCACCGCTTCCACCAGTTGTTGCGCCACACCCGTGCGCCGATGCGCCGATGCCACATACATGCTGAACAGGTAGGCCTTGTGGCGTTCCTTAGCGCCGAAGCGGATCTGCATTCCGGCCAGCCCAACCAAATTGCCATGATGATCAAATGCGCCGAACCGCGCGGACGCCGGCGAGGACAGACGGTCGACGATCTGCGCGTGATCGAACGCCGCTTCGTCTTCATAGGCACCGCCGAATGCTTCCGGATGAAGGCGTAGCGCCTCCAGCCGAACCCGGCGATAGTCGTCCGCATCCGCCACGCCCAGGGCACGGACCGCGTAGGTCAACGATCGATCTCCTTCCATGCAGCCGCGATCCGGGCAGCAAGCCGACGGGCAACTTCATGCTTGGCGAGACGGGGCCAGTCCTCGACGCCATCGGCGGTGATCAGATGCACGGCGTTCTCTTCGCCGCCCATGATGCCGGTGCCAGGGGACACGTCGTTGGCGATGATCCAATCGGCATTCTTGCGTTCGCGCTTGGCCTGCGCGTTGGCCATCAGGTCGTCCGTCTCGGCGGCAAATCCGATGACCAGACGCGGCCGCCGCGGACCAGGCTGCGCGATTGTGGCCAGAATGTCGGGATTGGCCACAAGCTCCAGCGCCGGCGGCGCGGCACCTGCCCGCTTCTTGATCTTGCCCACGGCGGCAGCAGCGACACGCCAATCGGCCACCGCGGCGGCAAAGATCGCGACATCGGCCGGCAGCGCCGCCTGGCATGCCTCCAGCATCTGCCGCGCACTCTCTACATGCCGCACCGCGACGCCGACAGGATCAGGCACGGCAACCGGACCGCTGACCAGCGTCACGCGCGCACCCAGCGCAGCGACAGCAGCGGCGATCGCATGCCCCTGGCGCCCGCTGGACCGATTGGCGATGTAGCGCACCGGATCGATCGGCTCATGCGTCGGTCCGCTGGTGATCAGCACATGCTTGCCGGCCAGCGGACGCGTGGGCGCCAGCAGCGCCTCGATCGTAGCCAGGATTGCCGGCGGCTCGGCGAGCCGGCCGGGACCGAACTCGTTGCAGGCCATCGCGCCGTCATCCGGGCCGACGACATGGATGCCACGCGATCCCAGCAGTCGCCATGTTCGCGACGGTGGCGGCGTGCGTCCACATGCGTACATTCATCGCCGGCGCGACCAGTACCGGCTTGTCGGTCGCCAGCAGCAGGGTCGAAGCAAGGTCGCCCGCCAAACCAGCCGCCATCTTCGCCAGTATGTCGGCCGATGCAGGCGCCACCACCACAAGGTCAGCGCTGCGCGAAAGTTGGATATGTCCCATTTCGCTTTCGTCGGTCAGCGAGAACAGATCGGTGTAAACCTTGCTTTCGCTCAGCGCCTGCAGCGACAGCGGCGTAACGAACTGCGCACCCGCTTCGGTCAGCACGCAGGTGACACCGCAGCCGCGCCCGCGCAGCAGACGGATCAGCTCCAACGCCTTGTACGCAGCAATGCCACCGGAAACGATCAGCAGCACGCGTTTGGCGGACAGATCGGTCATAACCGCCACCGTCCTCCATCATGGACAGCAAGCAAGAAATTGAAACCACTGATGCACACAGATGCACACAGATGATCCCGATGCACCGCCGCGCCAGCCGGTAGTTTCCGCTGGTTGCTGATTTTATCCGTGTGCATCAGTGGTTTCAATTCGTTGCTTGCTACCATCACAACCGCCGCCCCGAATGAATTGCCGCAATGCCTCCGGACAGATTGCGCACACCGACACGCGCGAACCCGGCCTGCCGCATCATGTCAGCCAGCGCCTCTTGATCCGGGAATGTCCTGATGCTCTCGGCGAGATAGCGATAACTCTCCGCATCCCCCGCGACGTACTGTCCCAGCAGCGGCAGCACGCGGAACGACCAGGCATCGTACAGCGGCTGCAATACCGCAACCTGAACGCGGGAGAACTCCAGGCAGAAGAACCGACCGCCCGGCATCAGCACACGCCGCGCTTCCGACAGCACCGCCTGCTTGTCAGTGCAGTTGCGCAGACCGAACGCAATCGACACGCGATCCACCGATCGATCCGGTAGCGGCAGCCTCTCGGCATCGGCAACCAGCAGCGAGGTCTCGCCGACCATGGCGTCAGACAACGCACGATCGCGCGCCACCTCCAGCATCGACGTGTTGACGTCGCTCAGCAGCAGCGGGCCGCCGCCGGCCGCCAGCCAGGCGAAGCCGATATCGCCGGTGCCGGCGGCCAAATCCAGCAGCGTGTGGCGCGGGCGAGGATCCAGCGCGGTCACGAACACGCGCTTCCACGCGCGATGAATCCCCAGCGACATCAGGTCGTTCATCAGGTCGTAGCGCGGCGCGACGCTATCGAATACCGCACGCACCATGCCGCGCTTCGCGGCACGCGGAACGCGTTGGAAGCCGAAATCCGTGGTGTCGGCCGATGCGGGGTTGTCGCTCATTGCCGCCATCTATAGCGTGCCGCACCCCTATGCCGGAACTCCCCGAAGTCGAGACGGTGATGCGAGGCCTCCGGCAACGCCTGGAGGGGAGGATCATTGCGCGCGCCACGGCAAATCGTGCCGACATGCGCTGGCCGTTCCCCGAGGGATTGCAGAAGCGATTGACCGGCGCTCGCGTCACCGGGTTCCGCCGGCGCGGCAAATACATTCTGATGCGCCTTGCGGGCGGTGACTCGTTGCTGCTGCACCTCGGCATGTCCGGCCGGATGGTGCTGAGCCCGGTGCGTCCAAACCTGCCGACGCCGCATGAGCACCTGGTGCTGGAGACCGACGATGGTTGGCGCATGGGCTTCGTCGACCCGCGGCGTTTCGGCTCAGTGGACCTTGTGCCGACACGCCAGGAAGACAGCCACAAGCTGCTCGCCGGTCTCGGCCCCGAACCGCTTGACGCCACATTCTCCCCTGCCCGCCTGTCGGCCGCGCTCGCCGGCAAGCGCACGCCGATCAAGGCGGCACTGCTCGACCAGAAGGTGGTCGCCGGCCTTGGCAACATCTATGTGTCCGAGGCGCTGTTCCGCGCGCTGCTCAGCCCGCTGCGGTCCGCCCACACTATCCCTGGCACTCGCGCCGAACGACTGGTACCGGCGATCAAGGACACGCTGAACGAGGCGATCGCCGCGGGCGGTTCATCCCTGCGCGACTACGTCCAGCCCGATGGAGAACTGGGCTATTTCCAGCACGCCTGGAAGGTCTACGGCCGCGAAGGCGAAGCCTGCGAGCGCTGTCCCGGCCGTCCCGCATGCCCCGGCATCCGCCGCATCACCCAGTCGGCCCGCAGCACATTCTATTGCCCGCGCACCCAGCGCTAGCTACAAGCCGGCCACCGCCAGCGGGGAACGGGAAGATGGCCGAAGCCTTTCAGAACATCATCGTTGAGACGCACGGCCGGGTCGGCCTGATCCGGCTGAACCGTCCGGCCGCGTTGAATGCGCTGTGCGACGCCCTGATGGAGGAACTCGGAACCCAGCTTCTGGCTTTCGACGCCGATGCAGCAATTGGCGCCATCATACTGACAGGAAACGAAAAAGCGTTCGCGGCTGGAGCCGATATCAAGGAGATGAAGGACCGAACGCACCCCGCCGCCCTGCTGGAGGACTTTATCGGCAAGCGTTGGGAAACCGTGCTGCGGGTCAAAAAGCCGGTCATCGCCGCGGTGGCGGGCTTCGCACTCGGCGGCGGCTGCGAGCTGGCCATGATGTGCGACTTCATACTGGCTGCCGACACCGCCCAATTCGGCCAGCCGGAGATCAACCTCGGCGTGCTGCCGGGTGCCGGCGGTACCCAGCGGCTGACCCGCGCAGTCGGCAAGTCCAAGGCAATGGACATGATCCTGACGGCGCGGATGATGGACGCGGCCGAGGCCGAACGAGCCAATCTGGTGTCCCGCGTGTTCCCGGCCGACCAGCTTGTGCCCGAGGCGCTGAAGATCGCAGACCGCATCGCCAATCTGTCGCCAGTCGCGGTGGCGCTGGCCAAGCAGTCGGTCAACCGCGCGTTCGAAACCACCCTGGCTGAGGGCGTACGGCACGAGCGGGCGCTGTTCCTGTCGCTATTCGGCTCACCGGACCAGCGCGAGGGCATGGCGGCGTTTACCGAGAAGCGGAAGCCAGCCTTCCGCCTTGACAGTTCGCCCCAGGAGACGAAGTGAGCGGGTGCGGTTGCACGCGATTGACCGTTGCCGTGGCGAAACTTGTGGCGGACAGGGTGCGATCAGGAGCACAAAGTCGGTCGAATTTCGTGCAAATCGGCTTGTCATCCGGTGACATCCAATAACTTGGCCCAGGCTCCAGCACCTGCGATTGCCCGCCGGCGGTCGGTGGCGCTGCGCCCTTTTGGCGTCCAGCGGCGTAGGCGGCCAATGGCAATAAGCGAAATTCGCGCAGCCCTCACGGGCACCATGATCGAGGCACGCTATCAGCCGATCGTGCGCGTCACCGATCGCAAGCCGCTGGCTGTCGAAGTTCTTGCCCGCATGAACCATCCCGCGCACGGCACACTGCTGCCGCATCGATTCATACCGCAGATGGAAGATGCGGGTCTTGCGCCCGCGCTGACTGAAGTGGTGACCCGGCGCGCGTTCGCCGACATGTCCGGCCCGCTGCTTGTCCCATATGGGCTACAGATCGCACTGAATTTTCCGCTCGACGTGTTGCTGGTGCCCGCGGCAATGGCGGTTCTGGACGCGCAGCGTCGCGAGGCCGGGATCAGGCCCGAACAGGTCATCGTGGAACTGACCGAGAGCCGGCCGGTCGAGGACGTGCTTGGTTTGCGTCACGCCGTCGAGCGACTGCGCAATTCCGGTTATGGCGTTGTGATCGACGATATCCAGCCGGAGGTGCCGCAGATCGAGGCATTGCTCGATTTGCCGTTCACCGGCGTGAAGCTGGACAAGGACCTGGTGCGTCTCCTCGTGGCGGACGATGCAGGATCGCGCGCTTTCACACAGCGTGTCGTGGGCGTGGCAAAAGCGCGCGGCCTGACCGTCACTGCAGAAGGCGTGGAGGACGTGGCGACCTGGGACCGACTGGCCGACATCGGCGTCGACCAGGTGCAGGGCTTCCTGGTCGCCCGGCCCCTGATGGCAGTGGCGCTGCCGATCTGGTTGCGCCGTTGGTCAAGGCGCAAGTCGTTGCCCCGCAAAGCGTAGTGTCGAAAGCGTAGTGTCCTGCCCCCGCAATTCGCCGCTCTTTGCGGCGGATGGCGGGGGCGAACAGGCCACTGAATACAAAGCGCAGGTGTCTCGAAGCTGGAGTTCGCGCCCAATAGCGAACTTCAGATTCAGGACACCAGCGCGATTATGGCCAGCGCTACTCTGCCGGCACGCTGACGCTGCCGCGCATCGGTACCTGACGCGGAATGTGCAGCGCGACTGCGGCGACCAGCGCCGACACGGCGGTGAACACCGCCAGGCCGTAGAGACCGCCAGAATAGCTGCCGGTGAAATCCTTGATCCAACCCACCATGGCGGGCCCGACCGCACCGCCGACGTTGCCGATTGAGTTGATCCACGCGATGCCCGCGGCGGCCGCCGAACCGGTCAGGATCATCGACGGCATCGACCAGAACGGACCCTTTGTGCCGTAGAAGCCGGCTGTCGCGATGCACATCCCGGCCAGTGCCCACCAGCTTCCCATCGTCATGCCGGCCATCACAAGGCCAGCGGTCGCGACCACGCAGGCCCAGAACAGGTTCCACCGCCGCTCACCCATACGATCCGAAACCCAGCCCCAGACGACCATGCTGATTGCGCCGCAGGTATAGGCCAGCGCGGTCGCATAACCCGTGCCCATATTGGTGGTGCCGAGGGATTTGATGATCTGCGGAACGAACAGCAGCAGGCCCAGGCTTGCTGTGACGATACCAAAATAGTTCAGTGACAGCAGCAGCATCTTCGGATTCATCATACCCTGCCAGATGCTGAACTTGCGGGTCGCCTCCACTGCGCGCCGCTCCTGCTCCAGCGTGCTGATCAGCCAGCTCTTTTCTTCCGCCGTCAGCCAGCTTGCCTTCGCCGGCTTGTCGGTCAACGCGAACAGCACGAAGACGCCGATCAGCACGGTCGGCAGCGCCTCCATGATGTAGATCCACTTCCAGCCGGCGATGCCAAGCGAACCGTCCAACCCGAGGACCGCAGTCGAGACGGGCGCGCCGAGTGCCACCGAAACCGGCAACGCGAGCGTGAAGCTGGACACGATGCGGGCGCGATGGTGCTCGGGGAACCAGTAGGTGAACAGCAACACGATGCCGGGGAACAAGCCGGCTTCCGCGACGCCGAGCAGGAAGCGGACGGTCAGGAAACTGTTCTGTCCGACGACGAATGCCGTGGCACCCGATGCAAGACCCCAGGTGATCATGATGCGCGCGATCCAGATCCGCGCGCCGACCTTGTCCATGATGACGTTGCTGGGCACTTCGAAGACGCAGTAGCCGATATAGAATGCCGTCGAGCTTAGCCCGTATGCCCACTGGGAAAGGCCGAGATCCTTGTTCATCGTGAGAGCGGCGAAGCTGACGTTGATGCGGTCCAGGTAGCAGAAGAAATAGACCAGCATGGCCAGCGGCAACAGGCGCAGATAGACCTTGCGCATGGCGGCCTGCTCGATGGATCGGACCATTTCGTTCCCCACTATTGCGTTGTTGCGCGAGCCTACCAAGCGCAGTTGGCCGAATGCAAATGCCCGGTCACACGTTCCGCGCCGCGCCGGTCCATACTTCGCGATACAACGCCATGATTTCCATTTTGTCAGGGACACGCGGATTATTCGCGGGACTGCCGGAAGCCAGCGCCTGCTCCGCCATCAGTGCCATCTTGCCAGTCCACGCGGCCTCGTCGATGCCATAAGCGGCGGGGGTGGGAACGGCTAGTTCCTTGTTCAAGGCTTCCAGTCCGGCAACCAGCTTGGCCGCGGCCACCGCATCGGCATCGCGATCGTCGGCCACACCGATGCGGCGCGCAGCCTCGCCGTAACGTGCTTCGGCCGCCACCACGGAAAAGCGTGTGATCGCCGGCAGCAGCATGGCGTTCGACAGGCCGTGCGGCACGTGGAAATGCGCGCCGATCGGGCGTGACATGCCGTGCACCAGCGCCACCGATGCATTGGAGAATGCGAGGCCGGCCTGCGTGGCGCCCAGCATCATCCCCTCGCGCGCCGCGGCATTGCGCGGTTCGGCATAGGCGGTGCGGATGTGCCGCCCGATCAGCGCCATCGCCGAGACGGCCAGCGCATCGGAGAACGGATTGGCCCGTTTCGAAACGTAGGCTTCCAGTGCATGCGTCAGACTGTCCACGCCGGTATCGGCGGTGGTGCGCGGCGGCACGCTGAAGGTCAGTTCGTAATCCACGATCGCCGCCAGCGGCAGCGCGCCGAGGCCGGCGATCAGCATCTTCTCGTCGCGTTCGGTGTCGGTGATGACGGTGAATCGCGTGCACTCGCTGCCGGTGCCGGCGGTGGTGGGGATGGCGATGATCGGCAGCGCGCCGCGGTCGGCCTGTATGGGCACCTTGTAGTCGCGCATCTTGCCGCCGCCCGCGGCGAGGATTGCCATCGCCTTCGCGGTGTCGATCGGCGAGCCGCCGCCAAAACCGATCAGGCAGTCGAAATTGCCCCGTTGCAATTCCGCGACGCCGGCTTCGATCACCGTGTCGGTCGGGTCCGGCACCGTGTCGCTGAATACGACAGCGGCGATGCCGGCCGCGTGCAGCGGTTCCAGGCAGTGCTGCACATGGCGCGACGACACCATGAACGGATCGGTCACTACCAGCGGGCGGGACAGGCCGAACTTGCCTAGCAGTTCGGCGATCTGGCGGACTGCGCCGCCGCCAACCTGCAGCATGCGTGGCGCGGCGATGTTGGCGTTGACCGTGGTCATTGGGGTGGTGCTCCAGAGTGGTTGCGATTGAAGGATGCACCACAAGGCCAGCCGGACACAAAGACCGCCGGACACAAAGCTATCGCGGACTGCCAGGCATTGTAATCGACATCGAACGATGCCGTAGACGATGGCTTCCGTGCGACTGACACCGGAGACGTCTTTATGGACGCGCGACAAGCGTTTGTCGGCCATATCTGAGGTGCTTTCGCTCGCCGCACGCGTCACGCACTGAGGTGCGTCCGGGCAACTATCCCACCGCGGCACTCGTCTCCGCGCGCCGCTTGGCATACAGCGCCAGACGTTTCGCTGCCATCGGCGCGACGTGGCCCGGTTCGATCACCTCGCCCGCGGGCGGCAGTTCGGCTGCGCGATGGCAGGCGGTGAAATGACCCTCGCTCCACTTCGCCAACGCCGGCATCTCCACGCGGCAGCGGTCGATGACGAACGGACAGCGCGTGTGGAAACGACAGCCGGACGGCGGGTTCATCGGGCTCGGCACATCGCCGCCGGGCAGTTGCCGCGCTGTGTGGCGATGCGGATCGGGGCGCGGGATCGCTGTCAGCAAGCGTGCGCGTGTAGGGATGCCGCGGCTCGGAGAACAGCACGTCCTTCGGCGCGATCTCGACGATCTGGCCGAGATACATCACCGCCACGCGATCGGCCATGTGCTTCACCACGGCAAGGTCGTGCGCGATGAACAGATAGGACAGCCGAGCCGCGCCTGGAGATCCTTCAGCAGGTTCACCACCTGCGCCTGGATCGACACGTCAAGCGCGGAGACCGGTTCGTCGCAAACCACCAGCGCCGGCTCCACCGCCAGCGCGCGCGCGATGCCGATGCGCTGGCGCTGACCGCCGGAGAATTCGTGCGGATAGCGTTGCGCGTGGTATGTGGCGAGGCCCACCAGGCTCAGCAATCGGTTCACCCGTGCGCGGCGCTCTGTTCGGTCGCCGATGTTGTGCACGATCAGCGGCTCTTCCAGGATTTCGCCCACCGTCATGCGGGGGTTGAGCGAGGCGAACGGATCCTGGAACACGATCTGCATGCGGCGGCGCAGCTTGCGCAGCGGGTCGCCGCTCAGGTCGGTGATGTCCGTGCCCTCGAAGCGGATCGTGCCGCCGGTCGGATCGATCAGCCGCAGCACGAGCCGCGCCGTGGTGGATTTGCCGCAGCCGGATTCGCCGACCAGCGCCAGCGTCTCGCCGCGGTCGATGCTGAACGAGATGCCGTCCACCGCGCGCACCACACCCACAGTCCTGCCCAAAACCAAGCCGCGCTTGACGGTGAAGTGCTTGGTCAGGCCTTCGACTTCCAGCAGCGCGCTCATGCCACCAGCACCTCGACCGGCGCGCGAATGCAGGCGACGCGGTGGCTCTCGCCGATTGGCCGCAGGTCGGGGTCCTGCATGGTGCAGGCGGCATCGGCGAAGACGCAGCGCGGGTGGAAACGGCAGCCTTGCGGCAGATCGAACGGCGCGGGCACGGTGCCTTCGATTGCCAGCAGCCGGTCGCGGTTTTCCTCGATCTTCGGAATGCTGCCGAGCAGACCGAGTGTGTAGGGATGCTGCGGGTCGTCGAAAATCGCGGCGCATGGCGCGCGTTCCACCACGCGGCCGGCGTACATCACCGCGACCTCGTTGGCCATTTCGGCGACAATGCCAAGGTCGTGGGTGATCAGGATGATTGCCATGCCGGTCTGCTGCTGCAGTTCGCGCAACAGGTCGAGGATCTGCGCCTGCACCGTGACATCGAGCGCCGTGGTGGGTTCGTCGGCGATCAGCAGGTCCGGCTCGCAGGCGAGCGCCATGGCGATCATCACGCGTTGACGCATGCCGCCGGACATCTGGTGCGGATATTCGTCGAAGCGGCGTTCCGGCGCGGGGATGCGCACGCGTTGCAGCGCGGCGATGGCGCGGCTGCGCAGCGCAGCCGGCCGACGCAGTGCGGTCGTGCGCGCGCATCGCCTCGGTGATCTGGTCGCCGACGGTGAACACCGGGTTCAGGCTGGTCATCGGCTCCTGGAAGATCATCGCGATGCGGTTGCCGCGGATGTCGCGCATCTGCGCTGGCGACAATTTCAGCAGGTCCCTGCCGTCGAACTCGATGCGGCCGGCGGCGATGCGCCCGGGCGGCGGCACCAGGCGCATCACCGACAGCGACAGCACCGACTTGCCGCAGCCGCTTTCGCCGACGATGCCGAGTGTCGGCCGCGATCCACCGAAATGTCGACGCCGTCCACCGCGGCAACGTCGCCATTGCTGGTGCGGAAACGACGCGTGCGCAGAGTCGCGGTGACGGACAAGCAGCGGAGAAGCTGCTCCCTGTCCCCCGCAAGCGGGGAGGGAGCTATGATGTTGCGCGATCCGCTCATGCGGTCCGGAACGTCAGCGGCGAGATCTGTTCCGCCGTCCGGTGGTCCCAGTCGAGGTTCGGCACGTTGGCCTTCACGCGCTTCTGCGCCTCGTGCAGCGCGGCGGCGGCCGCGGGATAGTCCATCGTCAGCACGCGACCATCCTCGACCACCTTCTGGCCATCCACATATACGGTGCGCACGGCACGATCGCCGGCGGCGTAGATCAGGCTGCGTATCGGATCATGCGCCGGTCGCATCATCGGATGCGTGATATCCACCAGCACGATATCGGCGCGACAGCCCTGGCGCAAGGCGGCCGATATCATCGCGGCCAAGTGCACGCGCGCCGCCAATGGTCGCGGCCTCGAACAGATCGGTGCTGTTCATCGTGCGCGGATTGCCCGCCTGGGTGCGCGCCAGGTAGGACACCAGCCGCAGTTCATCCAGCATGTTGTGCGGATAGGTGTCGGTGCCGACGCCCATGTTGACGCCCGCACGGCGATAGCGGCCGAAATCCTTCAGCGTGATGCCGCGACGCGCGAACACCGTGGGACAATGCGCCACCGTCGTGCCGGTTTCCGCCAGGCGCTTCACATCGGTATCGGTGTGCCAGCGCGTCGACGGATGATCGTCCAGGAAGATGCCGTGCCCGATGATCGAACGCTCCGACAGCAGCCCCAGATGGTCCAGCCAGCCGATCGGCGTGTAGCCATGCCGACGCGTGATCTCGTGGAACTCCGACACCGACTGCGCCGCATGGATCTGCCACGACACGCCGCGCGCCTTCGCCTCCGCAAAGGAGTCGCGCAGCAGGCCCTCGGTGCAGGTGTCGATCTGCGCCGGCACGACCATGCCGAACAGCCGTCCCGATGGATGCTGCTCGGCTCGCTCGATCAGCGACAGCGCCTCGCCCATCGCCTTCTCGCCGGCCGCCTCGTCCCAGGCATAGTCCACCAGATGGCCGTTCTTGGTGTACCAGCGCCCGGAGCGGAACATCGGCGCGATGCACACGCGCATGCCGGCTTCCGCCAGCAGATCCAGCCAGCCGGGATGCGCCATCGACAGATCGGCCAGCGTGGTCACGCCCGACAGCAACAGCTCGGACAGCGCCACGCGCACGCAATGCGGGATCGCCTCCGCATCGGCGCGGAAGATCGGCAGGTATTCGTACAGCGACGAATTGTAGAAGCCAGGACTGCCGATTTCGTCGATCAGCCCCTTGTTCATCGGCTCGCTGGACGGATGCGAGTGGATGTTCACCAGTCCCGGCATCACCATCATGCCGGAGCCGGAGATCACCTCATCCGCCGGCCCGTCGTAACCACGGCCGACAAACCGCAGCACGCCGCCTTCGAACACCACATCCGCATCCGGCATGTAGACGTGCGACTTCGCGCCCGCGTCCCAGGCGACCACCATGTCGGCATTGCGGATGACGGTGAGTGGCATCAGCTCCGGTAATCCGGCCGGTCGTTCTCAATCAGCCGCAGCGCGGACTGCCACATCCAACTATAGTGCTCATCGTTCTCCATGCCGTGGAACTGATCGGAGGTATGGCGGCACACTTCTTCGGGCGGATACACCAGCTTCTGCCCGCCGGACTGCGCGGCGATCTGTGCGGCACACGCGCGTTCCAGCATGTAGGTCATGTGGAACGCCTCGGGGATAGAGGTGCCGCCCATCAGCAAGCCGTGGTTGCGCATGATCATCGCCTTGTGCTCGCCAAGATCGCGCACCAGGCGCTCGCGTTCGTCGGTGTCGAGCGCGATCCCCTCGTAGCCATGGTACCCCAGCCGCCCATAAAACTTCAGTGCATGCTGGGAGATCGGCAGCAACCCATCCTGCTGCGCGGACACCGCGATGCCGGCCTGTGTATGTGTGTGCACCACGCACATCAGATCCTCGCGTGCCATGTGCACAGCCGAATGGATCGTGAAGCCCGCAGCGTTCACCCGGCGGCTCTGCGCACCTTCCTCCACCACGTTGCCGTGCAGATCGATCTTCACCAAGTCGGATGCGCGCATCTCGTGGAACAGCACACCGAACTGGTTGATCAGGAAATGGTGGTCCGGTCCGGGCAGCCGCGCGCTGATATGCGTATAGACGAAGTCGGTCCAGCGATGGTGCGCGACCAGCCGATATAGCGCGGCCAGGTCACACCGGATGCGCCATTCCTTATCCGACACACCGGCCAGCGAAGCCGGCATCGTAGCGACGTTCATGATAAAGTCCTCGCCAATCAGTGGATCTCGCCCGATCGTTTCAGCGCGTCGCGCAGCTTCGCCGGCGTGAACCCCGGCGCGCGGCACACATCGAGAATCACCTTCTCCCGCCGCGAAATCAGGTCGATCGCCGCCGGCAGCTTGCGCACCGCATCCGCCGGGATCACCACCGCGCCATGGAAATCCGCGTGGATCACATCGTCATGCCCCACCTGCATGCCGAAGATGTTCACCGGCTGGCCGAACGTGACCATGTGCACGTGTGCATGGCTCGGCCCGATCGCGCCCGCCGATCATCTGATAGCCGGGCGCCCACATGTCCAGATCGCGGAACGATCCGTTGGTGACGCAGCCGATCGAACCCAGCGCCTTGTGGATGGTGGACTGCACCTCGCCCCAATAGGCGCCGTAACCCGGCCGGTCGTCGATATCCTGGATCACCGCAATGGTCGGAAAATCGGTCGCGTGAACGTAGTCGTACCAGTCCGCCCGATCGGTCACCTTGCCGCGCGGCGGTTCGGTGGAGCGGATCATGCCCACCCGCGCCAAGCCGACGATCGGCTTGGCCTTCGGGTCGATGCACACCATAGGCTCGACGGTGTAGCCGAAGCGGCGGCGCTCCGGCGAGGTTATCTCCAGGCCGTTACAGATCGTCGGCGTATCCCACTCCGCCAGTACATCCAGGTCAGCCTGCGTGAACGGCCGCTCGGCCATTGCTTCCTCCTGTCGATCGAATGGTGCATGCTCGTCACCATGCAGGTCATAGCGAAAGGCGGCAAGGCGATCTACGGCGCGCCGCTCGGAATCCTGATGCTGGAGGCACGATTCCCCCGCATCCCCGGTGATATGGGCAACGCCGCAACCTGGCCGTTCCCGGTGCTGTACCGCGTCGTGCGCGGCGCGACCCCGGAACGCGTGGTGCTGAACGCCGCGGCCGGCCTGCTGGACGACTTCCTGGCCGCCGCCGCCGAACTGGTCCACGACGGCGCAGAGGCGATCACCACCAACTGCGGCTTCCTGTCGCTGTTCCAGGCGGAACTGGCGGCCCGTGTGCGCGTGCCGGTCGCCACCAGCGCGCTGATCCAGGTGCCATGGGTGCAGGCCATGCTGCCACCCGGCAAGCGTGTCGGGATCATTACCGTATCTGCCGGTTCGCTGACGCCGCAGCATCTGTCGGCCGCCGGCGTGTCGCCCGATACGCCATTCGTCGGCACCGAAGACGGTCGCGAATTCTTCCGCGTGCTGATCCGCGGCGAGAAGCAGGACATGGACGTGGCACTGGCCGCCGCCGACATTCTGGACGCCGGACGCACATTGGTATCCCGCCATCCCGACATCGGCGCCATCGTGCTGGAATGCACCAACATGCCGCCCTACGCGTTCGCGCTGCGTGAGGCGCTGGGCCTGCCGATCTACGACATCTACTCGCTGATCACCTGGCTGCACGCCGGCCTGCGCCCACGCGAATTCGGGCCGCCCGCCGACCGCGCAACCTGTTTAGGAAACGCACGCTCATGGCCTTGACCCGCAAGCGCGTGACTGGTAACCGGCGGCGCCGGATTTCGTCGGCTCGCATCTGTGCGAACGCCTGATCCGTGACGGCGACGATGTGCTGTGCGTCGACAATTATTTCACCGGGCGCAAGGACAATATCGCGCACCTGATGGGCGATCCGCATTTCGAGTCGATGCGCCATGATGTCACCTTCCCGCTGTATGTGGAGGTTGACGAGATCTATAATCTGGCCTGCCCCGCCTCTCCGGTGCATTACCAATACGATCCGGTGCAGACCACCAAGACCAGCGTGATCGGCGCGATCAACATGCTGGGCCTGGCGAAGCGGGTCGGCGCGAAAATCATGCAGGCCTCGACCAGCGAAGTGTATGGCGACCCCACCGTGCATCCGCAGACCGAGGACTACCGCGGCAACGTCAATCCGCTGGGTCCGCGCGCCTGCTACGATGAAGGCAAGCGCTGCGCCGAGACGCTGTTCTTCGATTATTTCCGCCAGCACAAGACACGCATCAAGGTGGCGCGCATCTTCAATACCTACGGACCGCGGATGCATCCGAACGATGGCCGCGTCGTGTCGAACTTCATCGTGCAGGCATTGCGCGGCGAGGAGATCACGCTGTACGGCAACGGCAGCCAGACACGCGCGTTCTGCTACGTCGATGATCTGGTCGATGGTTTCGTTCGCCTGATGGCGACGGGCGATGGCACCACCGGCCCGATCAATCTGGGCAACCCGCACGAAATTCCGGTGAGCGAGCTGGCCGATCGGGTGATCCGACTGACCAACTCGCGTTCGACGCATCGTGTATCGCGAATTGCCGCAGGACGATCCATTGCAGCGCTGCCCCGACATCACGCTGGCACGTCGCGATCTGGCGTGGGAACCGCGCGTGGCTCTGGATGATGGCCTGACGCGCACGATCGCCTATTTCGACCGCATGCTGTCCGAGCGCGGCGAGAAACGCGACAGCGCCGGCAGGCTGACGCACTATCGGCAGTCGCGCGCCCACAGCCAGCGTGCCGCGGCGGCGGGATCGAAGCGCTGGGATCCATCCGCGATCCGACGAGCCTCGACGTTGATGCGGCCAAGCGGGCGAGGCGGCATCAAGGTGCCATCGTGCGTCAGATTCAGAAGCGGGTCGCTGGTGAACACCAGCTTCATGCCGGCGGCATGCGTCCCCGCGATCACCCTGTTGTCGTAGCGTCCATGCGGGCAACCCAGCGCGGTCGTGGTCGCGGTGCCGCCCGACAACGTCGCGATCGCCTGTTTCGCGCGCGTCAACTCCTGCTCGACATCGGCGACCATCGTCAGCGGCGCGTGCGAATAGCCATGCAGACCGACATCGATGCCGTATTCGGCCAGTTGCGGCACTTCCTCGGGTGTCAGCATCATGCGCGCATGGCATGGTTGCACGGGAACGGTGGCGAGAATTCTGCGTTCGTTCGTCTGCATCCATCGGCACAAGGCGCGCGACCAGATCGAGCGGCGATGTCCCCGCCTGGGAGCTTGCCGGAACGGCCGGCAGCAAACACCTGCTCCTGCCACCATCCGTCGGCTGGCGACAGGATCGCATCAGGCACCGCGAAGACCACGGCAGGCAATCCGCGCGCCCGCAACAAAGGCGCGGCATAGCGAAGGTTGTCCGCCCATCCGTCATCGAACGTGATCAGCACTGCATGGTCCGGCAGGGACGCCGCACCGTCGCTGGCATTCATCACATCCCGCAGGCTGACCACCGCATAGTGATCGCGGAGGAAGTCCAGCAACCGCTCGAACAACGGCACGGACAATGTATAGGTCGGGTCTGACGCGGCGAAATCCGGATCGGCCGGATCGATCACGCGATGCAGCATGACCACGGTCAGCGCATGACGCAGCCTGCTCCGCGCGAGCGACAGCGCGCCCGATCGAAACGCGACGTCACGCAGGAACGGACGCAGCGCGTTCATTGCACCAATGACCCGACAGCGCCGTGGGTTGGCGCGCGGGCTGGCGGTTCCGTCTGCAACGACGCGCGGAATTGGGTGGGCGTCATGGTGATCCCGCCGATTTCCCCGATGAAATAGTGCATGTATTCCTCGATCGTGCCGATCATCCTGTCGAGGTCGGCGCGCGAGCGAACATACGGCGTATAGCCCGGCAGCAGCGAAGAGCTGTGATAGTTGAAGGTGAAAACCCGCTGGCCCCGGTGCAGCAGAAGGCGTGTCAGACGCTTCAATTCCTGGATCGACATGCCTTCCGGCGTCAGCGTGATGCGCTCCAGCAGGCCAAGACGCGCGAACATGCCTGGCAGATGCCACCTGGTCGCCCCCGGCTGCGAGATCGCGGTGTAGACGGATGCGTCGAACACCTGCGGTTCATCGCCCCAGGCCAGTACGCCGGCAAATCCGGTCGTAAGCGGTATTTCCAGCAGATTGCGATCGGGTCCGAACCAGTACGGCTGGTTGAATGCTCGCCGAAAATCCGGACCATGGCGCCGGCGCAGGTCGTGGCCGGGCAGCACGCTGAGTTCGATCTGATAGCCAAGCGATTCCAGTATCCAGGCGATCTCGTCCCCAACGCCGTATCTGCCTGCCCTGTAGGCGGCCGGCCGCACGCCAAAATTACTGACGATGGCATCGGTGAGGCGCTGCAGCTTCTCCTTCTGGAGCCACGCCGGAAGATTGTGGTTGAACGACGTGCGGACACTGGGTTCCTCGGCGAACGGCGGATTTTCCCACGGCTGCAAATGCGCGCCGATCTCACAGCGGCCGGACTGCAACAGTTCGCGAATCGGCTCGTAGCCCTCGGGTTGCGTGGCCACGGCGTAATCGACGAGGTAGGTCGGGTGGATATTCAGCTTGTCGAAGATGCCGTGCGCGATAACCTGCTGGCTGAGATTCCGAACGCTGACGAGTGTGCGCAGAAACGGGCCGTTCCAATCGAATTCCGCCTCCGCATCCACCATCACGATCAGGATTGGCGGGCTTGGCGGCAGCACAACCAGGTCCTGCTTGTGCGGCCGCAGCAACCCACCATCGGATGGCGGCGGCGGGGAAGCATCCTCCCGCGGGATGGCGCCGGGACGGCGGAGCAACTTCTTCACCGCTTTGGCCGGCGGCGACGCGGCCGCGAGATACCAGAAATTTTCCCCCACATGGTCGCCAAGTGCCATGGCGCGCAGGATCAGCGCGGTGCCGCGCACAAGTGACCCGGTCATGTAAAGGTTGCGACCAACCGAAGTGTAGCGCGCGCCAAGAATGGCCTTGATCTGTTCGCTCGACAGCGCTTTGTCCTGTTGAGCGATATGGCGCCGGATCATCGGCAGCACATACTGGTCGACCTTGTCGGCGTAGACCTTGGTAAGACTGCTCGGCGCATCGTGCACCAAGGTCAGGAATTCCGGCACGAACTCGACTTCCCCCGTCATCGACAGGCGGATCCACATGTTCTGGTCCTCGGCGACCGGCAGATCGACATCGAATGGGCCGACCGCACGCAACGCAGCCGTTCGCGCGACGACGCACGGCTTGGCGATGAACGTTGCCGCGAGCAGTGACCGCCATACCTCTGCCTTGTCGATGCCTGGCGGCGGCATGCCGAATTCGCGGAAAACGTTGCCCTTCCCATCGACAAAGCGGCAGCCACAGGTTGCCATGACTGCCTTGGGATTGCGCTGCAACAACTCGATCTGCTTGGCGAGTTTGGTCGGCAGCCATTCGTCATCGGCATCGAGAAAGGCGATGAACTCGCCCTTCGCGGCAGCGACGCCTTCGTTGACAGCGCCACTTGCGCCCTGGTTGCTGGACAGGCGGATCAGCCTGACATTGTCGCGCGCGTAGGACGAAACGATCTCGGACGTGGTATCCCTGCTGCCGTCGTCGACCACCACGACTTCCAGGTTGCGGTATGTTTGCGCCAACGCGGAATCGATCGCGCGCCGGATCGTCGCGGCGGCGTTGAATGCAGGGATCAGAACGGTGACGAAGGACGACGACTTATTCATCGAGCAGCCTTATTGCCTCAGTCGGTCGCAGCGGTCTGTGCCCGCCGCGCACGACCCTGCAGTCGCCATTCCATCGATTGCCAGACCCGAGCAATGATCGATCGGATACCTCTACTCGACCAATTCGCCCGACCATATTGCAGCGAGCCGGTTGACAGTTCGCGCTTGTACAATGCATCACCTGCACCATAGTCAATTAATTTGGTGCCGTCCTCGGCCGCCTGCTGAATCATGTACCACAGCAGCAAACGACCAGGCGACACACTTCGCGCCTCTGGATCATAAACCGGAAACCAATGGCTGAGAACGTCGTGATACTGCAGACCGAGGTGTTGAGCGAGCACTCGATTACCAGCTTCCAATCTGTTGAATACTAGCCGGCAATCGGGCGCCCGTGCGTCGTCAAGAGCCGCGAAAAGTTGAAGATTTCGCTTGTCGACGAATGGATCCGGCACCTGAGTGCGTCGGTATTGCTCGCGCTTTTCGGTCACCAGACCTTCGATCATCTCCGCAGAAACCCGATCGGACTTGATATAGGACAAGCGGCCATAGCCCTGCGCTGCCTTGCGCAAACGGCGCTCGGTATCACGAACCAGCAGGCGATCGCGTGTGAGCAAGGCGGCAAAGTACGCATCCGAGCCATCGTTAAGATCGGTGAAATACCCCATCTGAGTCCATTCGGCGTCAAGTCCGAACCGCTCCTGGCCAGACATCAACTGGTTCACGTGCATCACTGACACCCCACAGAGCCGGAGCAGGGCAGCTGAATTGATTGTCACGTCAGGCCAGGCAACCAGGCTGGCACCCTGTGCCAGGTTGCCGCCGATTTGTTCCGCCAGCCGGAAGCGCTCATGCCAGGCACTTCTGAACTGGAATGGCAGAAATCCTCGAATTTCGGAGTTGTCGTACAGAACACCGACGTAGGCATAGCCCATCGCCCGTTCACAAGCCTCCGCGAATCCGTGGGAGAAGAACGCGCGTTGCAGGCTAGGCGACCCGGCCATGATCCTGCGCCAGACATCTCTTTCACCGCTTCCAAGAGCGGATGGTCGCATTACATCGCACTTCAACGGCATCGAATTTGTGGCTTTCACATTTGGGCGCCGAGGATCTGCCGCAGTAGTGGCAAAAGCGCCATTGCGGTCGCTGCGGCTGATGAGTATCTATTCCGTACGGGCCTGTTAGCTCCTAGTCCTTGTAACCGATAGCTGCATATGGTTGACAACGCTCCATTCTTTATCATCGGCTCTGGCCGATCGGGAACGACACTGCTGCGGTTGATCCTGGCAGGCCACTCTCGTCTGCATATCCCTCCAGAGACTTGGTACATTCTGTATCTGATCGAGCAACTGCCGGTCACGGATGTTCTCACTACTGCCCAGGTCGAACGTGCCGTCACAATCATGGCCGAAGACTATCGCTGGCCCGACATGAACATTTCGCCTGAGGAACTGCGCCGCAGGGTAGCGACGCTCAACAACCCCCGGCTCGTCGATATCATAAATCTGGTCTACCAGCAGCACCTCGAATGGAGCGGAAAGTCGCGATTTGGCGATAAAACACCCATATATTTCAAAATAGTTGCTGAATTGGCAGCAATGTATCCAGGCGCAAAATTTATCCATCTCATCCGGGACGGTCGCGACGTGGCCATTTCATGGATCGACCTCAACTACGACCGATACTACGAGGATAGTTTTGAGTGGACGATGGCGATGAAAAGCCGGAAGAGCTTTCTGCACGGACCGCAATCACAACAAATCCTTGAGGTGAGGTACCAGGACCTGGTCACAGACCTTGAGAGAACGGTACGCCAGATATGCAACTTCCTTGGCGAAGAATTCGAGCCCGCCATGCTCAATTGGGACGGCTTGCGCGATCTGGTACCGGAACGCGAGCGGCACATCCACGGCAAGCTTGGCCAACCGCTGTCGCGCGATGCCATTGCCGTCTGGCGAAGAAAACTGTCGGCGATGGAATGCTTCGCAGTCGAAGCGTGTCTGTGGCGCGACCTCAAAGAACTCGGCTACCCATTGAGGTTCGCCGGCACCGGATGGCAGCCCTTGCTGGACGTTACGGGCTGGATGCTCCGCACCTCGGGTCCATTGCTCCGTCTAGGCATACCCTTTCTGCAGCGGCGCAACCTTCTGCGCAAGCGCATCTACATCTGAACTCACCGCAACGGTCATACCGGACCCAGCATTTTCGCGAACTCCAACCAGGATCGGGTTAAGGCAGCCCCTGCCGCGAAGTCATACATTGGCTTCCAATCCAACAATGCCTTGGCAAGTGCGTTGGCGAATTCCAGGTGGAAATCCTCCCGCACCAGCCTGCCCCTGTCCGGCCATACGACCCGTGGGTTTGTGGCGGAACCGCCGCCATCGGCGCCCTTGAGGGATGCCACCTGATCGGCCGAAAGCAGTCCCTTCAGTTTGACCTTGGTCCAGGTGATGGCCGACCTCATCGCCGGCACTGTTGCCAATTGATCGTGAAACTCTGATGACGCAATCAGACGTTTGAATGCCGCGACGTTCGATCGCAGCGACGGTTTGGCGAGCTCCCAGTGTGCGCGAACCTCCTGCGCACTGAAATTGCTGACCGATGGCGCTGGTGTCGCCATGTTCGCGAAGGTCATATTGAAATCGCGCCAACTGACCGCATGGTCCGCATTGACAAACATCGCCTTGCCCAATGCATTGTCGCTGTGCAGGGCTGCACAAACAGCGTCGCACACATCGTCGACATAGACGGCATTGCAGACCCCGGCGCCCTGGTCGATCAGGCTGATCGCGCCAGCTTGGGCATTCTGCACCACACGGACGACAAACGGACTATAAGGGCCATAAACGACTGTCGGGACGAAGGATGACGCCCGGTAGACCTCTGGCAATAGCCTGTTGCACCAGCTTTTCAGATCTAGCCTTCGCGTCCGAGTAGTTTTCGTTGTAGTGGCCGATCGTGGCAGTCGCTTCGTTGGCACATTCCGACCCAGGATGCGGCCCGTGAACTGCCATGGAACTCATATGGACGAAGCGCTTCACACCGGAGCGCTGGCACGCCGCCAGCAGGTTTTCTTCGGCCTTCTTGGCATCGCCGAACGCCAGGTGAACCACCGCATCGCAGCCTGACAATGCCGCCGCTAGACTTACCGGATTAGCCAGATCACCCGGAACCATCTCCGCGCCCAGGCGCGCGATGCGTGTCGCCTTGCTGAAATTGTGCACCAACGCGCGAAACGGCTGCCGATAATGCAACGACAACATTTCGCATAAGCGCGAGCCGATAAATCCGGTCGCGCCGGTGATCAGGATCTTAGAATACCGCACGATACACCGAGATTGGCCTCGACCCAAGGCTGCACCATGGGTTGACGCAATGAATATGCTGTCTCGAAGAATCTTCAGCGGTGACACGGTAGTCTCGACTGGCGTAATTGGTTGCCGCCTTGAACCCACGGCCAAAGCGAAGTCCTCAAGTTGTGCCGCATAAGGGTTGGAGGAGCTGAACGTTATTGCGAGATCCCCCAGCGAGTACCCGAAACTCCACATGCTCATCGCCCAGCGATTGCCGCACGATGACCTCGTCTCGCAACGTGAAGCGGGCTTCCGCGGTGCCCTTGCTGCCCACTACTCGAATGCCATTTGCCAGTGTATGCGTCCAGCTTGCACCGACCTCGCACATGTACTTGCCTGCCATTGATCGTCACCACGCCGCGGATCACGCCATTGCTCTCGACGCCGCCGGTACCAAATCATCCTCGTATTGTATCTGATCGATATCTCCGAACAGCCAGACGACCAGGTCCAATACGTGAATTCCCGCATCGAACATCACGCCGCCGACAGTAATGCTACGATCGAAATACGCCCCCGATGTCATCGGCCATTCGAGAGCGTTGCCGAATTCGGCCGACACGCCGCGGATCTCACCAAGGAAATCCAGCGACAGCAACTTGCGCAGAATCCATATGTTTTTCTGGCAACGGCACCAGTGTCCTACGGCGACGATGCGATCCGCGCTACGCGCCGCATCGGCAATTGCCGCAGCGTCGGCAGAGCTGGTGGCAACCGGCTTCTCGCAGAGCACGTCTAGCCCCATATCCAGCAATTCGCGTGTCAGCGGTAGATGAAAACGCGGCCATACACAGATGATTGCTGCATCGACGTTTCCGGCCAGATCCTGCACCCGTTCGGTCACCTCCGCGCGCAGGCCATAGATGGCCTTGGCCGTCTTCGCCGTCGCCAGGTTCTTATCGCAGAGAAAACGTACGTCGAATTGCGGCAATGCATCCAGGGCCTTCAAATGGCAGAGCTGCGCCACAGCGCCACAGCCAATGATCCCCAGTCGGATTGGCGCACCTGGCACTGATGCCATTATCCCACCTTCGCTATGGTCGACGCCTAGCGGTAAATTCGCTGCACAACCAGAATGGATAACAAGAGATGTCGGATGCGCGTACCATTCCTGGGTGACCAAAGCAACCCGATCAGCCGGTCAAAATAATCGCTAAACTCATCACCCGCCGGCAGGTGCCGAGCCCGCACTAACGTGCCGCAAAACTGAAGAACTTCGGATCAGACCTTTTCCGACACCCGCGGCGCACCTTCCGCGCCGCAGCCGTGGCGCGCGAAATCCGCAACCGATTGGTCGGCGAGGGCGAGACCGGTGCGACAGCCGGCATTTCGGCCACTTCCGCCGCGATAGATGTGCCGAACATGCCGGGACGCTCGCCCGACATGCTGCCCACCATCATCGGCGAGCGCCTGACTGCCGTCGTTGTCCTTCCTCCCATCAAAGTGCACGGAATAACCAGCTTTGCTATCAACGGTTCACATGACTTGCAGGGCGGTATTTTCTGACCCTAATTTGCAATCGATGCGATACCCAAGCTTGAACAACTCTTTGCAAAGCCAAGTGCTTTCCCTTGGTAGGGTTTCGACAATGAGGACGGGTCGACTTCGTTCGATCGTCGCCATTGCACCCGTCAAGGCCGCATCCTCACCGCCCTCAACATCCAATTGCACTACAGACACACGGCTGCTGCTCGGCACGACCTCGTCGATGGCAAGAACCTGCACCGGAACGGCTTGCTCGCCGCGAACGCCATCCTTGTCGACAATCCCCTTCAATTGCGACACTCCTGTGAGGGCCCGACCTTCAAAATCAGAAATAATCAGCTCATCCTTGCCGCACCTCTCACCTAGGGCTGCATTAAACAGCTTCAAATTTTGAAGGTCATTAATTAGCCCAGTGATTGCCGCGCAGCGGTAGCTTTCAGGATTTGGTTCCAACGCCCATAACGTGGCATCCGGGGCAATACCTCTCGATATGGCAGGGAGAAAGTCCCCAAAAAACGCTCCGGCCGATATGACATCGCCGTCGGCGCAATTTGCAATAATATATTCGATCGTCGATTCTTCCCACACCAAGCCGGCAAAAAGCCTCTTTGGCGCGGGACGGTTCTTCGCCGTATTGGGGATGCAGTAGGCGCCAAACTGATTGTAGGCCATGCTGAAGGCCAGTGCATGCGAAGGGACAGGCATTAGCCCAAGCCGCCAACGAAGGCGGCCGACCCGCTCGCGGGCGCGCCAAGCCAATTCGCGCAGCATAATGTCTCCCACTTGAGGGGTCTCTCAGGTTAGCGCTCGTCTGATTTGTACACTCCTACAGTATTTGATTTAATATCGAGGGATTGCGGCGGACCGCTCAAAACCGCCCCGCCGAATACGCCCCGATACCCATCTCCGGCTGCCGACCGCCGACCAGATCCGCCACCAACCGCCCGGTCGCGGCACCGGCCGTCAGCCCGACATGCCCGTGCCCGAAGGCATGCACCACGTCGCCGCACCCGCTCGCCGGGCCGATGCACGGCAGTCCATCCGGCATCGATGGCCGATGCCCCATCCAGACCTTCACCGCCCCTTCCGGCAGATCGCGGCGCAGGTCGGGAAACACCTGCCGGGCGAAATCGCGCAGCACCTCGGCACGCCGCCAGTTCGGTGCCGCATCGAGTCCGGCCAGTTCCACCTGCCCCGCCAGACGCAAACCTTGCGGTGTCATCACGCAGGCCATCTTGCCATCACTCGGCATCACCGGATAGCGCGGCGCGATGCCCGGTTGCGTGATGACGGCATGGTAGCCACGCTCGGTCTCCAACGGAACGCGATCCCCGCCGCCGCGGCCAGCACCTTCGACCACGCGCCGGCGGCGATCACCGCCTTGTCCGCCGCGATCTCTCCCGCCCGGTCAGCACCGCCCGCAGCCGCCGGTTTTCGATGCGAAAGCCGACCGCCCGCTCCTGCAACAGCCGCGCGCCGAGCGACTCCGCATGACGCACCAGCGCCGCAACGTACGCGCCCGGATCGTGGCACTGGCCATTCTCCTCCACCAGCACGCCGAATGTGTACCGCCGATCCAGTCCCGGCTCACGCTGGCGCAATTCATCGGCGGACAATTCCAGCCACTGCACGCCGTTCTCGCGCCGCACCCGCCACGCGGTCCTCGGCCTCGAAATCCGCGCGGGTCGGAAACACGAACAGCACGCCTTGACGGGTGATCAGTTCGCCCACGCCGGCCTCTTCCGCCAACCGCCGATGCCGTGCCGGTGCATCCAGCAGCAACGGCCGCAGCGCCCGCGCGATCGCCGCGACCTTCGCCTCGGTGTCACCGGCGCGCAGAAACCGCGTCAGCCAGGGCAGCAGCCGCGGCAGATAGCGCCATCGTATCGCCAACGGACCAAGCGGATCGGCCAGCCAGCCCGGCACCTTCCGCCAGATGCCCGGGCTCGACATCGGAATGACGGAACTCGGATTGAGCAGCGTGCCGTTGCCGTAGCTGGCTGCCTGCTCGCCGCCCGGTTCACCCGGCTCGACGATCGTCACGCGATGCCCGTCGCGCAGCAGCTCGATCGCGCTGGCGGCGCCGACGATGCCGGCGCCGATAACGACGACGTGCTGGGTCATGCCGCGCGGCCCCTCCCTCCGATACCTAAAAAAAAAAAATACTTCCCCCCCCCCATGCGTTCTTCTTCACGCCATAGAACTGCGGCCAGCCGTCGCGAACGTCCTGCAGGTAGTTATGGAACGCCGTCGGCTGAAAGTACATGCCCAGCGGCGCATACGGCGGGCTCTGCCAGAACTCGGTCTGCATCTGCTCGCAGATCTTTTTCTGCGCCGCGACATCGGGCGCGTCGAACCACGCATGCCGCAGCTCCTCCATTTTCGGATCGGTCGGCCAGCCGAACCAGCTTCCCTTGACGCCGCTGCTCTGGATCGCGAATGGCCGGCGCCGGCGAGATGTTCCCGAAGCCGCCGAGGTAGGTGTAGAAGACGTTCCAGCCGCCTTTGTCGATCGGCTCCTGACTGGCGCGGCGTGCCACCACAGTGCCCCACTCCAGGGCCTGGAAGTCGGTGTTCATGCCAATCTTTTTCAGTATATCGGACGCCACCTGCGCCTCGGCCCAGATGACCGGAAACGTCGATGCCGCCAGGATCACCACCTTTTCGCCCTTGTATCCGGCGGCGATCAGGTCCTGCTTCAGCTTGTTGTAGTCCTTCGGACCACGGGTGATTTCCACACCAACGGTGCTCGCCATCGGCGTACCCGGCACGAAGATGCCGACGTCTGTCTTGATCAGGCTGGGGTCGGCGCCGGCAACTGCCTCCATGATTTCTTTCTGGTCCATCGCCGCAACAACAACGCGGCGGATTGCCGCATTGTCGAACGGCGGAAACAGTTGGTTGAATTGCAGGCAGCCGATTTCACCCGTGCGGTCCTTCACCGCCAGCGTCAGGTCCTTGTCGCGCTGCAATTGCGGTATCAAATCGATGGTCGGTTGTTCCCACCAGTCAATCTCTTTTTGTGTCAGTGCAGCCGAGGCGGTGGCCGGGTCGGGGATGTAGTTCCACACCACGCGATCCACATAGACGATCTTCGGGCCGGCATTGAAACTCGGCTTGCCGTCCTTGCGCGGGACGTATTTCGCGTTCTTCTCGTACACCGCGCGCTGGCCGGGAATTCGCTCGGACGCGATGAACTTGAACGGCCCGCTGCCCATCGCCTCCGAGACCTGCTGCATCGCGTCAGTTTTGGCCAGGCGCTCCGGCATGATCGCGCAGTAGACCTGTGCCAGTGCGTTAGGCAGCAACGCGAAAGGCTTGTTCAGTTTGAAGCGAATCACCTTGTCGGAGGGTGCTGAAATTTCATCGGTGCGCGCCATCAACGCTCCACCGAATGGATCGCGTTTGGCGAAGCGCTGAATAGTCGCCACGCAATCTTTTGCCAGCACAGGCGTGCCATCATGGAACGCAAGCCCGTCACGCAGCGTCAGGTCCCATTGCTTGCCATCGTTCTCCACCACGTGGCCTTCGACCATCTGCGGCTGCACATTGAAGGCTGCATCGTAGCCGTAGAGTGTGTCGTAGACGGCCAGCGAGAAGTTGCGAGTGATGTCCGCCGTGGTCCACACCGGATCAAGCGATGCAAGGTCGGCTTGTGGCATGAAATTGATGGTTTTCGCGTCTGCGGCCTGCACGATACGCGGCGCAGCCAACGCGGCGGCACCGGCCACAGCGGACTTCAGAACATCACGGCGTTTCATTAAGCTCTAGCCTCCCGGAACAGTCGCCGGATGCTAGTGCAGAGGCCGGCTGCCAGCAATCGGCGCGGAACGGCAGGGGGAAAAACCCTGCACTTTCCGCCATCCCCATGCATCCGACAGATTACCGCCGATCGCCGGTCAGACGCGTCGGACGCCATAGAACTGCGGCAGCCCCTCGCGAATGTCGGTCAGGTTGGCGCGGAACGCGGTCGGCTGGAACAGCATGCCAAGAGGCGCATAGGACGGATTACGCCAGAAGGCCGCCTGCATGTCGCGGCAGATTTGTTGTTGTGCCGCAAGGTTTGGCGCGTCGAACCAGGCGGCACGCAAACGTTCCATATCCGGGTCGGTTGGCCACCCATACCAACCCTTGCCGTCGGCACGCAGCGCCACGGCAGCCGCCGGCGTGATGTTCTGCGTGCTGGTCTGCAGGGTGAAGAAGATGCTCCAGCCGCCCTTGTCCATCGGTTCCTTGCTGGCACGCCGCTGCTGCACGGTGCCCCAGTCCAGCGCCTGGTAATCGACATTGAAGCCGATGCGCCGCAGCAGGTCGCCACCGACCTGTGCAATCGCATTGGCGGACGGCGTGTCGGTCGCTGCCAGCACCACAATCCGCTCCCCGCGATAGCCGGCCGCCGCGAGCTGCGTGCGCAGGCTGTCTGCATCCTTGGCGCCCCGCATCACGTCCACGCCGACATCGCTGGCCATCGGCGTGCCGGGCACGAACAGGCCGACCTTCTGCTGCACCACCAGGTCCGGCGCCGCGCCGCCCACCGCCTGCATGAAGTCGCGCTGGTCGATGGCGGACACCACCAGGCGGCGGATCGCGACATTGTCGAACGGCGGATACAGCGCGTTGAACCGCATGATGGCGTTCTGCGTGGTGCGATCCTTCACCACGACGGCCACGTCCTTGTTGCGCCGAAGCTCCGGCACTAGGTCGATCGTCGGGTTCTCCCACCAGTCGAACTCGCCCGACATCAGTGCGGCCGCGGCGGTGGCGGGATCGGGCACCACGGTCCACTCCACGCGTTCGAAATGAGCAACCTTCGGGCCCGCACTGAATTCCGGCTTACCGTCGCTGCGCGGCTGATATCCGGCAAAGCGTTTATAAACCACACGTGAGCCAGGCACCCGTTCGGAGGCAACGAAGCGATACGGTCCGCTGCCCACCATCTCTGTCACCTGCCTGAACGGATCGGTTTTCGCCAGCCGTTCAGGCATGATGACCGGCACGCTGATGATCACCGCCAGCGCGTCTGGCACCAGGGAGAACGGCTTGTTCAACCGCAGGCGGATCAGCTTGTCGGTCGGCGCGATCATCTCATCGATGCGCGACAGCAGTTCAGCGCCGAACGCATCGCGCTGGCCCCAGCGCTTGATGCTGGCCACGGCATCGCGCGCCAGCACCTTCGTGCCGTCGTGGAACATCAGCCCGTCGCGCAGCGTCAGCTCCCATAATTTGCCGCCATCGCTGATCACATGGCCGGCGACCATTTGCGGTTGCGCCTGCCAGTTGTTGTCCATGCCGTACAGCGTGTCGAACACCAGGAACCCATGCTCTCGGGTGACCGAGGCCGTGGTGAAATGCGGATCGAGTGTCGCGAGGTCGGACTGCGGGATGAACTTCAGCACGCTGGCGGATTCGGCGCGCGCAACATGCGGTGCGGCCAGTGCCGCGGCACCCGCCAGCGCCGATGTCAGCAGGCGGCGGCGTCGCATCACGACACCGATGCATGCAGCGCGGCGGCCACGACCGGCGCGGCGGCGACCGACATGCGCTCGCCGTCATGGCCGACGTCGGGCACGTCGATCACCGTCCACGCACAGGTCGTCCGCAGCATGTCGGCCGCCGCATGTCCGGCGCGAACGTAGTTGTGTGCACGCTCATGGCGCGTGGCGCCCTGGCGCATGGAACGTGGTCCCTTCGGGAAATATCGCCCCGTCGTCTTGGTATCCTGGGTCCCGGTCATCACGATGATGGGGAATCTCCAGCAGTTGTCGCAGCGCATCCGCATCGATGCCGATTTCGCCAAGCCCGAACGGCCACGGCGTATCGAGGTCGGGCATCGCGTAAGTGCCGGCATTTGCACTGACCGCGACAGCAACGCGGTCGCGAAAACCGAACGACAGCATGCGATGCACGAACTGCCCACCGGCGGAGTGGCCGAACAGACCGTAGCGTTGGCGGTTCGTCAGTCGCTGGACACGCAATGCCGCGAACAGTCGTTCGTCGATGCCGTAGGTCCATTGCTCGCGCGGATTCGGCATGCCGCTTGCGTCGTGCAGATTGCCGAAGTGGTACCAGAGATAATCGGGAAATGCAGCCTCTGGAAACTCGATGGCGATCGCCAGAATGCCGGCTTCGTCTACCTGCCGCAGCCAGTAGTCGCGATAATCCTCACCGTTGCGACCGACACCATGATGCACCAGCAACACCGGCGTGTTGCCGTCGAACGCATGCGGCCGAGCGCTGTGCAGAAGCAATGTGCGGTCGGGAAACGCCGGATCGACATATGGCATCGAGTGCGCACCGGGCGCCGCAACCAGACCAGACAGGTCATTCACAGATGAACGCCCCGCTCCAGTATTTCGAGCGTGTATTCGCGGTACGTAATACCGATCGCCTCGGCCCGCGCCAGTCGGCGCAACGCAATCTCGCGCGGCGGCGTCTTCCAGGCACGCTTCACCGCGCGCTTCCAGCACCAATGGCGCCAGGATTCGTGCGGATCGATATCCGGCTCGAGCGGGGGACCGCCGTTGTCGCCAATTCCCCGCATCATGCGATCAGTGCGCGCGCGCCACTGCCCGCTTCGCGATCACGCCCACCAGATGGGCGCGGTATTCCGCGCTGGCATGGATATCGCCGTTCATCCCGTCAGCCGGCGTGACGATCTTTGCGATCGCATCGGGCGAGAAGTTCGCGCTCAGCGCCTGCTCCATCGCGGTATGACGGAACGCACCACTCTGCCCCGCGCCGGTCACCGCCACGCGCACGCCGCCCGCGGTCTTTGCCACATAGACACCGACGATGGCATAGCGCGATGCCGGATTGCGGAACTTCTCGTAACCCGACTTCTCCGGGATCGGAAACTCGACGGCGGTGATGATCTCACCCTGTTCCAGCGCCGTCGTGAACATGCCCTGGAAGAAGTCGTCCGCCTTGATGGAACGGCGATCCGTCTTGATCGTCGCACCCAGTGCCAGCACAGCAGCCGGATAATCCGCGGCCGGATCGTTGTTCGCCAGGCTGCCGCCGATCGTGCCGCGATGCCGCACCGCATCGTCGCCAATTATCGACGCGAGTTCCGCCAGCCCGGGAATCTTCGCCTTCACGTCGGCGTTGTGCGCCACCGTGCCATGCGTCGTCATGCCGGCGATGCTGACGGTGTTGCCCGACACAGTGATGCCAACCAACCCAAGCTTGGCGAGATCGACCACAACACTGGGTTTGTTCAGTCGCTGCTTCAGCACCGGGATCAGCGTCATGCCCCCCGCAAGCGCCTTCGCGTCGGCATCTGCCCGCAGCGCCTTCACCGCATCGGCGAGGCTCGATGGCTTCTGATATGCAAAATCATACATCGTGCTGTTCCCTCGTTCCCGATTATTCCGCGGCCATCCGAGGCTGCCCGGCCTGGATGATGGACCAGATCTTCTGCGGCGACGCCGGCATGTCGATGTGGCGCACGCCGTAGTCCTTCAGCGCATCGACGATGGCGCCGATGATCGCCGGCGGCGAGCCGATCGCGCCGACCTCGCCGCAGCCCTTCACGCCCAACGGATTGTGCGTGCACAGCGTGGTTTCAGTTGCAACCTTGATGTTCGGCAGGTTGTCGGCGCGCGGCATGGTGTAGTCCATCATCGAACCCGACAGCAGTTGGCCGTCCTTGTCGTAAACGGCGTTCTCCAGCAACGCCTGGCCGATACCCTGTGCCACGCCACCCTGCACCTGGCCTTCGACGATCATCGGATTGATCACCCGCCCGACATCGTCCACCGCGACGAAATTCATCACTTCGACAACGCCGGTGTCGCGATCGATCTCGATCTCCGCGATATGGCAGCCGGCCGGGAAAGTGAAGTTCTTCGGGTCGTAGAACGCGGTCTCGTCGAGACCGGGTTCCAGTTCATCGATCGGATAGTTGTGCGGCACGTACGCCGCGAGCGAGATTTCCGCGAGTGCCTTGGATTTGTCGGTGCCCGCGACAGTGAATTTACCGTCCTTGAACTCGATGTCGTCCACCGATGCTTCCATCAGGTGGGCGGCGATCTTCTTGCCCTTGGCGATGACCTTGTCCATCGCCTTGACCATCGCGCTGCCGCCAACGGCAAGGCTGCGACTCCCGTAGGTGCCCATGCCGAACGGGATCTTGGCCGTGTCGCCGTGCACCACGTCGACCTGATCCATCGGTACGCCAAGCTGCGCGGACACAAGTTGCGCGAACGTCGTCTCGTGTCCCTGGCCGTGGCTGTGCGAACCGGTGAACACGGTGACGCTGCCTGTGGGATGGACACGAATTTCGGCGCACTCGTACAGCCCCGCGCGTGCACCCGAGCGAACCCACCACCGCCGATGGCGCGATGCCGCACGCTTCGATGTAGGTGGAGATGCCGATGCCGCGCAGCTTGCCCCGTCCGGCGGCGGCGCTCCGCCGCGCCTCGAAGCCGGCATGATCGGCCGCCTTCAGACAGGCATCCAGTGTCGCCTGGTAGTTGCCGCTGTCATACTGCAACGCAACCGGCGTCTGGTAAGGGAACGCATCCGCCGCGATGAAGTTCTTCCGCCGGATGGCAACGCGGTCCATCCCCGTGTCGTGCGCACAGGCATCCACCAGGCGCTCGATCAGGAACGTCGCCTCCGGTCGCCCCGCGCCGCGATACGCATCCACCGGGACGGTGTTGGTGAACACTGCCTTCACCTCGCAATAGATCACCGGCGTCTTGTAAACACCGGCCAGCAGCGTTGCGTACAGATACGTTGGAATGCACGGCGCGAAGGTGGACAGATACGCCCCCATGTTCGCCAGCGTGGAGATCCGCAGCGCAAGGAAATTGCCGTCCGCATCCAACGCCATCTCGGCAGTGCTGACATGGTCGCGGCCATGCGCATCCGACATGAAGCTTTCGGTCCGTTCAGCCGTCCATTTCACCGGCCGCCGCACCTTGCCGGCAGCCCATGTGACGATCGCCTCCTCCGCATAGTGGTAGATCTTCGAACCGAATCCGCCGCCCACATCCGGCGCCACGACACGCAATCTGTTCTCCGGAATGTGCAGCACGAACGCGCCCATCAGCAGGCGGATCACGTGCGGATTCTGGCTGGTGGTGAACAGCGTGAAGTCGCCGCTGTTGACATCGTAGTCCCCCACCGCGGCGCGTGGCTCCATCGCGTTCGGGATCAGCCGGTTGTTGGTAAGGTCGAGTTTCACGACTTTCGCCGCCTTGGCGAACGCCCCGTCGACCACCGCCTTGTCGCCGATATGCCAGTCGTAGCAGATGTTGCCCGGCACTTCGTCGTGCACCGTCGGCGCGCCTGCCGCGATCGCATCGCGCAGTGACGCCGCCGCCGGCAGGTCCTGATAATCGATGACGATCTGCTCCGCCGCGTCCTTCGCCGCCTGCTTGGTTTCAGCGATCACCACCGCAACGGGATCGCCGACATGGCGTACCTTGCCGATCGCCAGCACCGGATGCGGCGGCTCCGCCATCGGTGAGCCGTCCTTGTTGTGGATCTGCCACCCGCACGGCAGTCCGCCCACGTTGTCGGCCGCCAGGTCGGCGCCGGTGAACACCGCCACCACACCAGGCGCCTTCGCCGCAGCCGATGTGTCGATGCCCTTGATCGTGGCATGCGGCCGATCGGCCCGCCGGATGTACGCATGAAGCTGGCCGGGACGGTTGATGTCGTCGGTATAGTTGCCGCGTCCGTTCAGGAAGCGCGCGTCCTCCTTGCGGCGAACGGAGGCTCCAATTCCCTCGAAAGGCATCGACGTCTCCCCTTGGTTCGCCTTATGCGGCGGCGGCTTTGCCGTGCATCAGCGGCCATGCGGCCGCGATCGCCTTGACGATATTATGGTACCCGGTGCAGCGACACAGGTTGCCTTCCAGGCCTTCGCGTATCTGCTTCTCGGTCAGTCCGCCGGGATGCGAATTCACCAGGTCGATCGCGCTCATCACCATGCCCGGCGTACAGAAGCCGCATTGCAGCGCGTGGTGTTCGCGGAACATCTCCTGCATCGGATGCAGCGTGCCATCGGCCGCGGCCAGCCCCTCGATCGTGATGACCGCGGTGCCGTCCGCCTGCAACGCCAGCATGGTGCAGGACTTCGCCGAAACGCCGTCGACATGCACGACGCACGCGCCGCACTGGCTGGTGTCGCAACCGACATGGGTTCCGGTCAGGCCAAGCTTTTCGCGCAGCAGCTCTACCAGCAGCGTGCGGTTCTCGACCTCGACCGTATGCTGCTTGCCGTTCACCGTCAGGGTCACCTGAGGCATCGCGCAATCCCTCCCTTATCGCCGTCTCGCCATGGTTCTGGCCGCCAAAGCCTCGCGGCCAGACGCCTGGCCGGAGTGTGGTCGCGCCGCCGGGATGTGGTCAAGCGGGTGTGGCGAGTGCCGGAACAATATCCGTTCGCGCGAAGTCGCCGCCCTTGAACAGCAGGGGGACATGTTGCGCTTCTTTGCCAAAGCATACGAGGCGCAGTCGCCACAGTTCAGCCGCGCCGGATGGCGGCCCTTGCCGAAACGAAGGAAGGCGTCGCGCAGCAATACGAGCAAGTTTTCATCATGCGCGACGACCTCGAGTTCGAGGCTCGCGGATAAGCCGTCAAACTGCGGCCAGGCGGACGTGTCACCGCGGCGACCGGCAAGAACCATGAATGTCTCCTGCAGACTGACGGCGGATAGACAGGCAGCGGCTGCCTGTTCCATGCACCGCGTGAAAGTCAGCCGCCTCAGGTTCCAGATGGACAATGGCGATGAGTCGCCGACGTATCGACCGCGATCACGCTGGCAGGCCATTCTCGTCGTAAAGATCATCTTCCGTGAATGGCGGTGCGTCCTTGAGAAGGGCTGCACTCTCTGCGGCGATTGCCAGAATCGCCTGGATACCGCGCCTCGATCTCTTCCGGTGTCCGCTGCCGTCGTCGTACGCCGCGATCGATAAATTCCGCGCCCGCTGCCTCCAATGCCCGCTGGATTTCCTCAAGGTTCCCGGCGCCACCTTGCCGAGTCCGTCCGGAGCCTCCAGACGGCGCACCGTGACGACGGAGACGTTGGCACGGCGCGCCAATTCCTCCTGGTCCATGCGAAGCAGGGCGCGGGCGGCGCGGATTTGGTCGGGCGTGATCAGCATGATAATTATATATCATCCCGCTCATCCCCATTTCAAGCCGCCATCGGCACCACCTGCCCGCCAGGCACATGATCCAGATGGCACGCCGACACATGCGCATCCCCCACCGGCCGCAGCAGCGGTTCCTCCACCCGACAGCGCTCGAACGCGAACGGACAGCGAGTATGGAACCGGCAGCCAGACGGCGGGTTGATCGGGCTCGGCACGTCGCCGGTCAGGATGATGCGCTGCCGCTTCGCCGTCGGATCAGGCACCGGCACCGCCGACAGCAGTGCCCGCGTATACGGATGGTGCGAACTCGCGAACAGTGTGCGCCGGTCCGCCACCTCGACGATCTTGCCGAGATACATCACCGCCACCCGATGCGTCAGATGCTCCACAATCGCCAGGTCGTGGCTGATGAACAGCAGTGCCAGACCCAACTCGTCTTGCAGATCGACCAGCAGGTTGATGATCTGCGCCTTCACCGACACATCCAGCGCCGACACGGCCTCGTCGCAGATGATCAGGTCCGCACCCGGCGCCAGCGCGCGCGCGATGCCGATGCGCTGGCGCTGGCCGCCGGAAAACTCGTGCGGATAGCGGCCGATCGCATCGCGCGGCAACTGCACCTTGTCCATCAGCAGTTCGACCCGCTCGGTCAGTTCGCGGCGGCCGTGCACGATGCCGAAATTGATCAGCGGCTCCGCCAGTATGTCGCGCACCTTCATGCGCGGATTGAGCGACGAGAACGGATCCTGGAACACCACCTGCACACGCCGCCGCAGCGGGCGCAACTTGCCGGACGCCAGATTGTCGATGCGCTCGCCGTCCAGCCAAACCTCGCCGGCGGTCACCGGATAAAGCCGCAGGATCGACTTGCCGACGGTGGACTTGCCGCAGCCCAACTCACCCACCAGCGACAACGTCTCGCCGCGGTTGATGGCGAACGACACGCCGTCAACCGCATAGACCTTCGCCGTCTCCAGCCCCATCACACCGCCATGAATGGGGAAATGCTTCTTCAGGTCACGCACTTCCAGCAGCGGGCGATTAGCGGTCATCGGCGGTATGCTCGCAGGCTGTCATGGCGGTCGCTGAGCTTGACCCGTCGGACCACCGCACTTGCATCGGCAGCATGGCTGTTGGCGGTGCAAGCTTCTCCCCGTCCCACAAGGGAAGGAGCAGGAAACGGCCAGCACGTGCCCTGCCATGACGGTGGTGAGGTGGCGCCACTCATGCCGCCATCCGGCGTTCCGCGTAGTGGCACGCAGCCAGATGATCTGGCGCCTTGGTCTCGATCGCCGGTGTGACGCGGCTGCACAGTTCGGTCGCCATCGGACAGCGCCCGGCAAACGCGCAGCCGACGATCTTCTGCCGCAAGCTCGGCACCAGCCCCGGGATCTCCGCCAGCTTGCCCCGCCCGCCGTCGCTCAGCGACGAACCAAGCATTCGGCACCGATCCCAGCAGCCCGCGTGTATAAGGATGCAGCGGACGAGCGAAGATTTCCGCAACCGGCGCTTCCTCGACCTTGCGCCCGGCGTACATCACCACCACGCGCTCGCACATCTCGGCCACCACGCCCAGGTCATGCGTGATCAGCATGATCGCCGAACCCAGCCGGTTCTTCAGATCGCGCATCAGGTCGAGAATCTGTGCCTGGATCGTCACGTCCAGCGCGGTCGTCGGTTCATCCGCGATCAGCAGCTTCGGATTGCACGCCAGCGCCATCGCGATCATCACCCGCTGGCGCATCCCGCCCGGAAAGCTGGTGCGGATATTCGCGCACCCGCCGCTGCGGCGCGGGAATGCCCACCAGCACCAGCATGTCCACCGCCTTCTTCTCGGCGTCGCGCGCGGACAGTCCCTGGTGCAGTTGCAGGGTCTCGCCGATCTGTTTCCCCACGGTCAGCACAGGGTTCAGGCTGGTCATCGGCTCCTGGAAGATCATCGAGATATCGTTGCCGCGAATAGCGCGCATCTCGGGCTCCGATAGCTCGAGCAGTTCGCGCCCCTGGAAGCGGATCGACCCGGCGATCTTGCCAGGCGGTTCCTGGATCAGCCGCAGGATCGACATCGCGGTGACCGACTTGCCGCAGCCGGACTCGCCTACGATGCCGAGCGTCTGGCCGGCATCGACGTGAAACGAAACGCCCTCCACCGCACGCACCACGCCATCGATCGTCGCGAAATGCGTCTGCAGGTTCTCGACTTCGAGCAGCGCCATGCTTCAGATCCGCTTGGCCAGTCGCGGATCGAGCGCATCACGCAATCCGTCGCCCAGCAGATTGACCGCCAGCACGGTCACGCACAGAAACACCGCGGGGAAGAACACGATGTATGGCTTCACCTGCCAGAGCGCCCTGCCCTCCGCCATGATGTTGCCCCAGCTTGGAATGATCGGCGGCGTGCCGGCGCCGATGAACGACAGCGCTGCCTCGGTGATCATCGCCGACGCGCAGATGAAGGTGGCATTCACCATCAGCGGCGCCAGCGTGTTCGGCAGGATGTGCTTGATGATGATCATCGGCACCCGCGTGCCGGACGCCGTCGCCGCCTCCACGAACGGCTGCTCGCGCAGGCTCAGCACCACGCCGCGGATCAGCCGCGACACGCGGGGAAATTCGGCGAAGCTGATGGCGATGATCACGTTCTGCACCGAAGCGCGGGTCAGCGCCATCAGCGCGATCGCCAGCAGGATTGACGGGATCGACATCAGCCCGTCCATCACCCGCATGACGATGGCATCGAGTATGCGGATGTAACCGGAGACCAGGCCGATGAACGTGCCGATCACCGAAGCGATCGCGGCAACCGAGAACCCGACGATCAGCGAAATGCGCGAGCCGTAGATCACCCGCGAATACACGTCGCGCCCCAGCATGTCGGTGCCGAACCAGTACAGCTGCCGGACGGTTCGCGCAGGTACGCTTCGCGGGAGCCAGCGCGGTCGGATCGACCGTGCCGAGATACGGCGCGAGGATCGCGATCAGGATCATGATCAGCAGCAGCGTGCCGCCGAACACGATGGTGGGATGGCGGTGGACGAAGGTCATCGCCCTGCCGCGCTGCTTCGCCGGCGGCAGCACATCGGCCAATGGCGGGCGCGGACCGTGGCGTAGCCTGCGAGTTGCATCATCCTCGTCATGGCGGCCTGTCCGCCATCAATAGCGGATCCTCGGATCGAACAGGGTGTAGAGCAGATCGACGACAAGGTTCACCAGGACGTAGACGAAGCTGAACAGCAGCACGACGCCCTGGATCACCGGATAGTCCCGCCGCAGGATCGCATCGACCGTCAGCCGGCCGAGACCGGGAATGGCGAACACGCTCTCGGTGATCACCGCGCCGCCGATCAGCAGCGCGACGCCGATGCCCAGCACCGTGATGATCGGCACCGCGGCGTTCTTCAGCGCGTGCACGAACAGCACGGCGCGCTGATCCGACACCCTTTGCCTTGGCGGTGCGCACATAGTCCTGGCTCAGCACTTCCAGCATCGTCGCGCGCGTGATGCGCGCGAGCAGCGCCACGAAGACCAGGCCCAGCGCGACAGTGGGCAGGATCATGTGGCGCAGGAACGGCCACAGCCCGTCGCTGATCGGGGTGAAGCCCTGCACCGGCAGCCAGTCGAGCTGCAGCGCGAACACATAGGCCAGCATGTAGCCGACCACGAACACCGGCACGGAGAAGCCGAACACCGCCAGCATCATCACGCCGCGGTCGATCCAGGAGCCGTGCTTCCATGCCGCCAGCACGCCAAGCGGGATCGCCACCACGATGGAAAACACGATGGTCAGCACCATCAGCGACAGCGTGGGTTCGATGCGTTGCGCGATCATGTGGCTGACCGGCAGGTTGGTGAAGATCGAGGTGCCGAGGTCGCCGTGCATGATCTGCCACAGCCATTCGCCGAAGCGCACCAGGAACGGCCGGTCCAGGCCGAGCGAGGCGCGGATGCGCTCCACGTCCTGCGGGCGACGCCTGGTCGCCGGCGATGATCGCGGCCGGATCGCCGGGAGCGAGATACAGCAGGCTGAACACGAAGAACGCGACCACCAGCATCACCGGGATGGTGGCAAGGATGCGTCGCGCGGCGTAGGCAAGCATCAGATCGCGTCTCCGATCAGCTCTTGGTCACGTGTCACAGCACGAGAAACGGTGGCTTCACCGCACCGCCAACATGCACATCCGCTGCTTTGGCGCGAGCTTGCTCCCGAGGCCGTATAGCGCGTCAAAGCACTGCCCCAGCGCGTTGCACACAACATGGGGCGTGGTCCGGATTGGGTGCGGATCAGCTAAATTCGTCTTCGGAACGAATTGCGGCATCTTGGCAATGGCCGCCGGAAAGCGTCGCGACGCAGCCAAACCGCCCACCGTCGCCAATGCATGGGCAGCGACAGCCTTCAAGAATCCATGACGATGCATACTTCGCGTGAGCCTCCGCGCCCGTTTTTGTGCTTACTTGCCAGTCCCTGTCCCGGCAGTTCCTAGCCTGCCTCAGCACTGCGGGAAAGGCCAGCGCGGATCGCGGCCACGCCAATCGGCTTAATCGCGGCGTGGCGACGGGGCAATCTCGATCGAGGTGCCCAACGATCGCTTCGCCCTCGGCTCGCAATGACAACAGAATTGCTTCGTTCCGCTAACTATGACGCGGTAATGAAGAGCGCCACGTCCAGCGCACGGCCTCTATGCAGCACGGCGCATCTTTGGCGCCGAATGTGCGCATCGTGCCGACGAACCCCCGGCGGTCCGTCGGCGCGATCGGCGGGTGCGTCTATGCGGTCAGCCCGGGTGACGTCGCACTGGCTGACATGCCGCCGTAGGCCTGTAGAGCCTGCATGATGTCGGATGCGAAGGCCTGCGAGACTTCCTGGTCACTGCTCGAAGCCGAAATGGCCGGCGCCGATGTGCCCGACGTCGTCCCGGTGCCTGTCCCGGTGGTCGACGATCCTGTCGAACCGGCAGTCTGGGTACTGGCATCCCCGACCGGCTGGCTGCCACCTTCTTCGTGGTGATGGTGGTGGTGATGATGCGGCTGGGCTTGGCTGCTGCCCATCTGACCCGCGGTCGCCGTCTGCGTGGTCGTGCTGGTGCCGGCCTGATTGTTTTGCAGCTGCGCAAGCATCGACTGCACGTCACTCGCCACCTGCTGTTCGGGAGTGGCCGCGGTCGCAGCCCCGGTTGCGCTTGCTGCCGTAGTGGCCGACCCGGCAGTCGCTGCCGGCGACGTGGCGGTGCCACCCTGTGCCTGCAGCAACATCGCCTGGATGTCGGACGCCAGTTGCTGGAATGGATCCGCGGATCCGGTCGTCGAAGTGCCGGTTCCCGAGGCGGTCGTGCTGGTGCTGGAAGTTGGGGAAAACGTGCTGCTGGCCGAACCACGGCCGGACTGCGGCGGGACGGGCGGCGTCCAGACGTTGGATGCAATGCTGCCGATGGACATGATGCCAGGCTCCTGTTCGTGATGCGCCACCGCTTTGTGACATGCCCCACACTGCAACCCTTGTGCCGGCGGCGAACCCGCGGCGGTCCGCCAGACCTCTGCCGCCGACCGCCCGGCAACCGATGCCCAGTGGTGTGCCGGACCCGGCAAAATCCGCCGCGTCTGTCACTCGATCAAGACGTTTCGATCGGAGCGCGATGCGCCGGCATTCGGAATTTCCGACTGCATGCGCACCGCGTCGCACCTGCCGAACAACACCAGCACCTCGCGTGCGGTGACGATGAACATCGTCGGTGCGCCGCCCAACCCGTCGTTTCCAGCCGCCCCGACGATGCTCTAAGCGTCCCGCTTGACGCTCCAGAAAATCACGAAGCCATTCAACACACCACTGATGTCCTCCCGGAACGACGTGGGAGCGAAACTCTGACCAAGCGGCACATACGGCACATCGGTTAGTGCCTGACGCTGCAAGTCCACTGCCAGCTTCTTCTGTGTCGCCAGGTCGGGGGCGGCGATCCATCGGCTGCGCAATGCCTCGATTTTCGGCGCCGTGGGCCAGCCCACCATGCCGTCTTTCCCATTGCCGCGCAGGAACACGTGCCCCACCGGGTTCGACTGATCGAGCCCCGCCCAGAACGTGTGGAACACAGACCAGCCACCCTTGTCCGGCGGGTCCATCTTGGCGCGGCGTTGCACCACGGTGCCCCAGTCCATCGCCTGATAGTCAACGTTGAGCCCGATCTTCTGCATCACGTCGGCCCCCACGTCCGCTTCGGCCTTCAAAATCGGAAAGTCGGTCGGCGCCAGCACCACCACCTTCTCCCCCTTGTAGCCCGCCGCCTCGATCTCCCGCTTCGCGGCCGTGTAGTCGCGCGGCCCGATGAACACGTCCAGCCCTGCATCGCTGGCCATCGGAGTGCCAGGGCAGAAGATGCCCGTCGGCACATGCCACATCTTCGGATCCGTGCCGGCGACCGCGATCATGAAGTCGCTTTGGTTCACCGCCTTGAGCAACGCGCGGCGGATCGCGGGATTGTCGAACGGAGGCTGCAGTTCGTTGAGCCGCATGCACGCCATCAATCCGGTCGGATCGGTGACCTCGACCCGCAGCTTCGACTTCAGCAGCAGCGGCAGCATGTCGGAGGTCGGATTTTCCCACCAGTCCATCTCACGCGACTGCATCGCAGCCGCGGCGGTGCCGGCATCGGGGATGACGTGCCATTCGACCCGATCGAAGTTGACGATCTTCGGCCCCGCCGTCCACTCCGCCGTGCCGCCGGCGCCGAGGCACGTAGGCGTCGTTGCGCACATAGACCACCTGCGAGCCGACCACCCTCTCGTCCGCCTTGAACCGGAACGGCCCGCTGCCGACCATCTCGGTGATCTGCGTAAACGGCATCGGTCTTTGCCAGACGCTCGGGCATCATCGCGCAGAAATTGCTGCCCGGCTTGCCAAGCGCGTCCGGCAGCAAGGCGAAGGGCTGCTTCAGTTTGAAGACAATGGTCTTGTCATCGGCCGCCGTGAGTTCGTCGCTGAACTGCCAGCAATGTCTGGCCGAACGGATCGCGCTTGCCCCAGCGCAGGATCGAGGCGACGCAGTCGCGTGCCAGCACCCGCTCACCGTCGTGCCATGTCAGGTTGTCGCGCAGCTTGAGCCGCCACAGCTTGCCGTCGTTTTCAACGGTATGGCCTTCGACCATCTGCGGGCGGGATCTGTAATGATTGTCGATGCCGTAGAGCGTATCGAAAATCATGAACCCGTGGTTGCGGGTAACGTAGGCGGTCGTCCAGATCGGATCGAGGATCGTCACGTCGGATTGCGGGACAAACTTGAGCACCCGGCTGCCCTGGGCTCGCGCAATGGCTGGCAACGCCAGGGTAGCGGCCGAACCGGACAGAAAATCGCGCCGCTGCATGGGTCTTCCCTTCGCGTTGGAGCAACCACAGCCATAGCCAATTCTTCCGCGCTGCGGCAATACAAGGCGCATGCGCGCCATTCTGCTCCGCCTCGCGACCCAACTGCCACCCCCCGCGCGGCACCTGGCGACCGAGGCACGCATCGCGACCATCGTGCAGTTCCTGATGTTCGGCACCGTCGGAACCGTCGGCTTCCTGGCTGACACCGCAACCGTCTACGCGTTTCGTTATTCGCTGGGACTCTATGGTGCGGGCGCGGTTGCCTACGGGGTGGCCGCCAGCGTCACCTGGCTGTTCAACCGGCTATGGACTTTCCGCGGCCTGGGCAGCGGCCCGGCGCATCGCCAGTGGGCGCGTTTCCTCGACGGTCAATCTCGGCGGCTTCGTGCTGAACCGCGGCGCCTACGCAGCTTTGGTCACCTTTGTGCCGCTGTGCGCCGCGCGAACCTGTCTACGCGGTCGCCGCCGGCGCGATCGTCGGCATGTTTCTGAATTTCAGCCTGTCCCGCGCGATGGTATTCCGCTGAGGTTCGAGGGTATTCCGCTGAGGTGCTCCGTCCGCTTGACCATTGGTTGCATTTGCAACCAGTGCTTTGCGCATCACGTCCCGAGCCATGCACATCGCAGCGACCGAGACATTAACCATTCTCTCAGTGATTCAGTTCATCAATTGCAGCTGTAATGTTGCCCGAGTATTCGAATGTACACCCTCACTCAGAGATCACAGCAAAACCCCGATGTACCAACCCAGCAGCAACATGATCGACAAGGCGCTCCTGGCGTCGCTTGACACCGTCCTCGCGCCGTTATCCTATGCCGAACCGCTCCATTGGCCGATCAGCGATTGGCACGGCGCGGCGAAGCGGGCCATGGACATCGTCATCGCGCTGCTGCTGCTCGCCGCGTTCGCCGTGGCCATGCTGCTGATCGCCATGGCGATCCGCCTGGAAAGCCCCGGCCCTGTGTTGTTCCGCCAGCGCCGCATCGGCCTCGACAATGTCGGCTTCGAGATGTGGAAGTTCCGCACGATGCATCACCATGCACCGGAAGCGCGGCAGGCTGACGCAGACCACGCGGCACGACCCTCGGATTACCCGCGTCGGCGCGTTCTTGCGGCAAACCTCACTCGATGAACTGCCACAACTCTTCAATGTTCTGCGCGGCGAGATGTCGATCGTCGGACCGCGGCCACATGCCCCTGGCACCTGTGCCGGCGGCAAGCCGTTCGAGCTGGTGACACCGCACTACCCGGCGCGCCATCGCGTGCGACCCGGCATGACCGGACTTGCACAGGTGCGCGGCTGGCGGGGCGAGACCGATACCGAGGCGAAGCTGCTGCGCCGTGTCGAGGCCGACCTGGAATACATCGAGCGTTGGTCGCTCGGGCTCGATCTCGTCATCCTCGCGCGGACCGCGGTGTCGGTGCTGGCCATGCGCAACGCCTATTGAGCTGACGGCCTGGTACCCGGGACACCGATGATGTTGCAAACCCTGCCCCGCCCGCTACGTTACCGGCGGCCGGCACGAAAAGCTGAGCCGGCGATGCGCCGACGATCCGGCCATCGCCGTGTCTGATTCCTTGCTACAATGAGGAACTCGCCGTGGCGAAGGTGGTCGCAGGGTTCCGCGCCAGCCTGCCCGACGCGACCATCCACGTGTACGACAACAATTCGTCCGATCGACACGCGCCGCGTCGCGCGGGCTGCCGGCGCCGTGGTGCGCGGCGAAAGCCTCCAGGGCAAGGGCCACGTGGTGCGTCGCATGTTCGCCGACGTAGAGGCGGACATCTACGTGCTGGTCGATGGCGATGATACCTACGATCCCGATGCCGCGCCCGCCATGGTGCGCTGCCTGATCGAGAACCAGCTCGACATGGTGACCGCGGTTCGCCTGTCGACGCAGCAGGAAGCTTATCGGCTCGGTCATCGGATCGGCAACCGGGCGCTGAGTTTCCTGGTGTGCCGGGTGTTCGGCAACCGTGTCAGCGACCTGCTCTCGGGCTATCGCGTGTTCAGCCGGCGCTTCGTCAAGTCGTTTCCCGCCCTCGCCGCCGGGTTCGAGACCGAGACGGAATTCACCATCCACGCGCTGGAACTGAGGATGCCGATCGGCGAACTGGCATCGACCTATCGCGGCCGCACCGCCGGCTCCAGTTCCAAGTTGCACACTTATCCCGACGGGCTGCGCATCCTGCGCACCATCATGATGCTGGTGAAGCAGGAGCGGCCGTTGCAATCCTTCGGACTGACCGGCGGCGGTGCTGCTCACCGTCGGGCTCGGCGCAGGCATGCCGGTCGTGCTGGAATTCCTGCACACCGGCATGGTGCCGCGACTGCCCACGGCACTGCTGGCAACCGGGCTCGTGCTGGCGTCTTCGCTCGCCTTCGTCTGCGGCCTGGTGCTGGATCAGGTGGCGCGCGGGCGCAAGGAGCTGAAGCGGCTGGCCTATCTGTCGATCCCCGCAATCGGCAACGAGCGCATGACCATGCGGCACGTCGCTGGCGCCGCCGACCCGCCGGCAGGCGACTACGACGCCGATGTGGTGATCCTGTCGCTGGATCGGGCCGCCGAGACGGCGGCGGCGATCCAGTCCGCGCTGGCGCAGACCGGCGTGTCGCGCCACGTGTTCATCGTCGATCAGGGCTCCCGGCCGGACGCGCTGGCGCATCTCGCCGGCATCGTCGCCGGGCGCGAACCGATGCCACGCTGATGGTGCTGGACCACAACCATGGCGTTGCCGGCGGCCGCAACCGCGGATCGGCGCTCGGACATGGCCGCGTCATCTTCGGCCTCGACAACGATGCGGAGTTCGCCGACCGCACCACGCTCGCGCATGCCGTTGCCGCGCTGGATGCCGACCCGACGCTCGCCGCAGTCGGCTGCCGCATCGTGCTGCACGCGAACGGTGACGACGATCTGTCTTCGTGGGGCTATCCCGCCAGCCTGCTGCCTCGCGCCGGCGAGACATTCGACACCGTGACCTTTGTCGGCGCCGGCCATGCCATCCGCCGTACCGCGTGGAATGCGTGTGGCGGCTACGACGATGCCCTGCATTTCTGCTGGGAGGAGTTCGACTTCTGCCTGCGCGCCATCGAGGCGGGATGGCGCATCCGCTATCGCGGCGACATCGAAATCCGCCACAAGGTCAGTGCCGAACGTCGCTGCGCATGGTCCGGAACGCGCTGGTTCTATTTCGTCCGCAACCGGCTTTACATCGGCCGGAAATGGGGCGCGAGCTGGCTATCGCTGGCGCCGCGCTTTGCCGGCTATCTGCTTAAGGGCGCGCGCAACGGCGTCGCTGACGCAGACGCTGCGTGCGTTGCCCGCCGCTGTTCGGCTGGCATCCACGATGCCGTCGCTACGGCAATCACCGGCCACAAGGGCATACTTGGATATGAACGACACAAACCACCGTGGGCAATGGTTGAGCAGGCTGACGCGCGAGGGCCCGCGCATGCTGTCGGGTCAGGACGAAGCCAGGCGGCCAGCACGCATCGATCAGTCGTTCCCGAAGCAGCAAAGGGACGATCGCCGGACTGTCGATAAGGTAGCGCCGCGCCAATCGCCGCGGATCGCGGCCCAGCCGATGCAGCCACTCCAGCCCTGCCCGCTGCATCCAAAGCGGTGCGCGAGACCGCGCGCCGGCGACGAACTCCAGACTTGCACCGATGCACAGCCCGATGCCGCTCGCGCGCCCCGTCGCGCGGATCGCCGCCGCCAGCATCTCCTGCCGCGGCGAACCCACGGCGAGGAACACGAAGCGCGCCGGATGCGCCAGGACGAAATCCACCGCAAGCTGCATCGTCGCCGCATTCCGCTCGAAACCTCGCGGCGGATCGTAGTGTGCCGGCGTGGCGATGCCGCAGCGTGCAACCAACGCCGGCAGCCAGTGCGCGGCCAGCCCGATGATGGTGATCCGCTCGCCTGGCTCGACACAATGGGTCAGCAACAGTGCGGTCAGGTCGCTGCCCGGTGCGACACGCGGCGTCACCAGTCCAACCAGCCGAGCCACCCGCGCGATGACGCGAGAATCCAGCAGCCGCAGCATCGCACCCTGATACAGCGGCAGAAGGTCAGGCCGCCGGCTCAGCCGCACCATATGGTCGGCATTCGGGGTCGTCACATAGCCGAACGGCTCGGTGGCAACGCGCCGCGCAAGGCTGCCTGCCGCGGTTGCGGCATCGACGTCGGCAAACTCCAATCCCAGCAACCGCACCGTCCCACTCACGCATTCCGCTCCCGACGATTAGCGTCATACGGGCAAGCGGAGGCGTTGACCTGTACTCCTCATTGCCATGAGCACCTGTCATCAACCGGACGGCTTCGAACACGCCCATTCAGGCTTCCACCGCCGCCGCCAGCACCTCTGCCGCATGCTGGCATTGTGCGGCATCGACATTAAGATGTGTTACCGCGCGCACCGTCCGCGTCGCGAATGCCGACACCAGCACACCCTGCTCCTGCGCACGCCGCACCACGGTCGCGGCATCAGGCAACGGCGCCGGCACGCGGAAGATGACGATGTTGGTCTGCACCGTCGCCAGGTCGATCTCCACCCGGGTATCTCGCCAGTCGCTCGGCCAGGATGCGCGCGTTGGCGTGGTCCTCCGCCGAGGCGTGACACATTCTTCTCCAGCGCATACAGCCCGGCGGCGGCAAGGATGCCGCATTGGCGCATGGCCCCGCCGAACATGCGTCGTGCCCGCACGGCACGCTGAATGTCTGCCCGGCGTCCGGCTACCACGCTGCCAACCGGACAGCCCAGGCCCTTCGACAGCGCCACCGACACCACGTCGAACGGTGCCGACAGCTCCGCCATGGATCGACCGGTCGCAACCGCCGTGTTGAACAGCCGCGCGCCATCGAGATAGCTGGCCATGCCAAGCTCGCGCGCGGCTGCGCAGATCGCTTCCGCTTCGTCCTGCGGGAACACCACGCCGCCGCCGCGGTTATGCGTGTTCTCCACCGCCACCAGCGTAGTCGGCGGAAAGATGATGTGCCCGGGCGGCTTGAACGCGGCTCGCAGATCCGCCGCGGTAAACAACCCGCCGCGCCCGACCACGGTGAACTGCACGCCCGAATTCGCCGCCGCTGCACCCGACTCATGCCAGACGATATGCGCCTCGTCGCCAACCACCACATCATCGCCAGGGTGCGTCAGCAGCTTCAGTCCGATCTGGTTCGCCATCGTGCCACTCGGCACGAACAGCGCGGCCTCCTTGCCGAGCAGTGCGGCAATCCGCTCCTGTAGCGCGCGCGTCGTCGGGTCTTCGCCATACTGGTCGTCCCCGACCGGAGCGTTCGCCATGGCCGCTCGCATTGGATAGGATGGCAGTGTCACCGTGTCCGAACGCAGGTCGATCCGTTCCATCGTCAAATTCTCCAGTCATGCATTGGGTAAACACAAGCCAGCGAACGCCACCGCGTCGGCGCGGCAAGCGCGACGTTCATTCATTGCGGTTTGCGCGAAGCGGTCAGGTTGCACCGCTCGCCCTGCGCCTCCGCGGCGAATGCCACTCGTATTCAGCGCTCCGGCGCCCGGCGCGGCTGGGACATCTTGCCAGATTCACTGTGCCGCCGCCGCATATCGTTCCCCTTTGCCGTCACGGAGCAAGCCACGCGACATGCGTCCCAGCGCGAACGCAAAACCCGCGCTGAACAGCAGGGGCACCGCGGCGACATAGAAAAGCTGATATGCCGGCAGATGCATACGCAGCAGTATGCCGCCGAGTACCGGCCCGGAAATCGAGCCGATCTTCGCCACCGCCAGCGCCCAGCCCTCGGCATTGGCGCGATACGACGTCGGATAGAACACCGGCGCGATCGCCGTGCACGCGAACTGCGCGCCCACCACGAAAAAGCCCTGCGCGAACACCAGTGCCTCCAGCAGCGCTACCGGTAGCGGCAGCCCGACCACCATGCTGATCGCAGCCCCGGCAAGCGGCAGGACCGCCACAGCGGTCAGTCCCAACCGGTCAATGATCTGCCCCGTCACCAATCCGCCGATCGTCCCGCCCAGGGAATAAACCGAGGTGGTCAGCGCCGCATCGGTCGCCGACAGCCCGGTGCCCTGGATCAGCACCGGCATCCAGCTCTGCATGAAGAACACCGCCGCCGAGTTGAAGATGTAGAACAGCCAGAGCAGCGGTGTGATGAACAACAGCCTGCCGGCGAATAGCAACGTCGGCGTGAAGGCCTGTTTCACCGCGTCCTCGTGGACCACGAAACGCGCGTTCGCCGCCGTCGCAAACCCGGGCCGCATGCGGGCGATCACCCGTGTCAGTTCGCCCCAGCGCTCTTCGCGCAACGTCAGGAAGCGTACCGACTCCGGCAATGCGACCCACAGGCACGCAGAGATCGCGAACGGCAGCACGCCGCCGACCACGAACATTGCCTGCCAGCCGAAGTGCGGGATCAGGCTGGCAGCGGCAAGGCCTGCCATCACCGCTCCTACGGTGAAGCCGGTGAACATCAGTACCACCCACGTCGCGCGCAGCCGACGCGGCGCGAATTCACTCACCAGCACAATGGCATTGGGCACTGCCGCGTAGAGCCCCACACCCGACAGGAACCGCAGCCACATCAGCACGCTGACCGACGGCGCCCAAATCGATGCCAGCGTGAAGCCACCGAACAGCCAGCATCCGAGGATGATCGTCCTCTTGCGGCCGATCCTGTCGCCCAGCCAGCCAAATATGATCGAGCCGACCATCAGCCCAAACACGCCGATGCCGAGGACCGAGCCGAAACTCCCCACCTCGACGTGCCATTCGCGTGCCATTGCCGGGATCACGAACGAGATGCCGGCGAAATCGAAGCCGTCGATCAGCATGCAGAGGAACATCCAGCCAAGCAGGTTCCAGGCGAACCTGCCGACACGCTGTCCCTCTATGACCGCGGTCACATCGATGATCGGCGGCTGCATCCTGCCCTGCCCTCTGTTCGGCCGACGTCATCCGGCCCTATCCAAGGGGTAGTCCGCCACGCCGTCGCCGCGCCCGCAAGCCCGCTTCCCGCGACGCGATCGGCCAGCCCGACTTACCGACAGCCCGCCTTACCGACAGAGAGGTTGCGGCAGGTCGAAGCGATCGATGATGGCGCCAACCACCCACCAGATCACCAGAGTGCCGAGTACCGCGGTGTAGCCGTCGATCGCGTAGTGCCATCCCAGATGCACCGTGGCCATCATGACGAGTACGACATTGACGCTCAGCAGGATGCCAAGCGGTCGGTTGGTCCGCCAACCAACCAGTGCGAACAGCAGCGCCCCGGTCACATGCATGCTCGGCATCGCCGAAATGCCGGAGCCGATACCGAAACCATCCGATGCATAGCTGTTCCACAGCATATCCTGCAGCCGGACGGACAAGATCAACGAACTGTGTTGGCTTGCGTCGCGCAGGTACTGCATCAGTGGGGCGTACAGGTCCGGTCCATGCACGAGGCGCCCGTAATAGCAGGGCCCGCCTGAGGCCAGCCAGGTCGCGGCGAGATTTCCCATCAGTGCAAAGCACACGATGTAGGCGACGAAGAATTGCATTCGCAGGCGTTGATCGCGCAGGGCGAATGCCTGCCAGAACCACGAGCCCGCGAGTCCGAAGAACCAACCGCAGTAGATGATATTGGCCAGTCCCGACATGAACGGATGGCCAAGTACGGGCTGCAGGATCTGCCAGGGCGGTACGCCGAAATGCAACCTGGCGTCCCACACCGCGAGCGTGGCATCCCAATTGTACGGATGCATCAGCGGGATCATCGACTTGATCGACGTGCAGGCAGAGTTGAATATCGGCAGCAGCACTATAACGGGTAGTGCGTTGATGATCCGCTTTCGTGTCAGATAGTTGGTGCACAGGTCATCGACGATGGCCCAACTCAGCCGTGCGGGCCGCACGACCAGTGTCAGGTATGCCGCGCGTCCTACCAGGAACGCCACGCACAGAGCCGGCGTCGCCACGGTGAAGACCGGTCCATAGAGCGACAGCGAGATGCGGCTCGGCTCGCCCAGCCAGGCGGCCACACCCGACGCGATCAGGACATAGGCCAGCACCAGGCTGATCAGCCATTCGTGCGCGCGCACGGCCCCGACCAGTTCGGCCAGCAGGCCATCATCTCTCGATCGAACGATGCTGACGCTCATGCGCGTACGGCATCCGCCGCAACGCGCCAGGACAAGGAGCCCTCCGCAAGCGGCCGATTCGGTTCGCAGGCGTCGTGGTCCAGGTTGCCGCCATCGAGGCTGACTGCGCGGCCGATCGGCTCGAACTCGGTCGTGATGTGGCGCTGAGCGAAGCCGCTGACCGACATCGGCCAGTGGGAAACTTCCCAGCAGCGCAATTGTCCCGCGATCGGCCAGCGGCGGCCGGACGATGCGACGAAGCGGTCCCGGGCTCGGGGTGGCCATCGGTGCGGCCAGATCCGCCACTGAGCTGCCTCCGTGCGTGCTTACCGGCGCAGCAGGCCGGCCAACAGCGCTCCTCTTAGCTCCCGATTCGCTACAACTTCGTCTCGCATGGGGCTGCGTCGAGCGGTCACGCGGCGATGCTTGACTGACGATCCTTCATCGCGTGTCGCGCCAGCAATGGTCAGCCAAGCCGACAGGCAGCGCGCCGACGGCCCGCGCATCCGGTCAGCGCTGGCAGCGCAGCCGAGCGCCGGCTCCCGACGGTTTCATCGCTACACCCGACGTCGGCGGCCACGAGGGCGGAAATGCGAAGTCTTGTGGCTTATCCCCGCAGCAGCAGGACGATCAGCACGATCAGCAGGATGGTGCCCAGCCCACCACCGACATATGGGCCGCCGAAGTAGAAGCCGCCGCCGCCGAACAGGATCAGCAGAATAATGATCAGGACGATCAGGTTCATGATGGTCGTTTCCCTTCAGCTACTGTGCGATCAAACTTGGTCGCACAAAACACGAAATGAATAGATTTGACCATTCAACGAACCGTTAGTTTGCTCGGCTCCGCCGTTTCAGGCGCCGCGTCGCCGCTGTGCGCTGGGGCATCGTGTTCCGCCTCACGTTGTGCGTCTGAGGTCGACGATGTCCCAGACAAGGCGGCGTGATCACCGGCTCCGGCAAGTCTCCCAGATGACCCGAAATAGGGAGATATATCAAACTGTTAAGGTGAACCCGTGAAACCCGCTGATCTGCCCGGCTTTTGTTGTCATCGCGAGCCGAACGAAGCAATCGCGGGCCAGGTGGCCACTTCGATCTTGATTGCCGCAGCGCTGCGCCCCCCGCAATGACAGAGAAGCCAGACAGTCCGCCGTTCGCCCGATTGCCCTGACTGTGATTGGCGCGCCCGGAGAGACTCTGAACTCCCAACCCCTAGATCCGTAGTCTGAGTACTCTATCCAATTGAGCTACGGGCGCTTGCCAGGGCGCGGGATGTAGCGGATGGCCCGTCCCGCGGCAAGGGGGCAGCCCCAGGGGGGTGATTTGGCGTAAAAAGGCCGCCCCAGCGGAGTGCGCCCCAGCGGGTGGACCGATTGAGCGAATGGAATTGACCATCTGATTGGATTTTTTCGGAGCAGTATTCCGAGGGGGCGCCCGCCGTCCGTGATGCGCAAGTCGCCTGCCTTATGCGCGTCCATCCCTGCCCGCACGATGAAGCCACGCCGCTGTGCCCTGAAGTCTGCGTGATCCGGCACGTGGAAGATGCGAGGCCCGCCGCCGCGAGCATCGTTTTTCGCCTCGGCCTCCTGCGTAAGCGCCGCTTCGGTGCTCTCAATCGAACCGGCTCGGTTGCTTACGCCGTATCCCCTCGACGCTTCGCGCACGTGATGCAGATCACAGATTCCCGCCGAAATTTCTGGCATTTTCTAACGTGTCGGCAAATCTTCAAAAAAGGAGGCATGGGATGTTCAGAGGGAAGGCAGAACTAAGAAATCCGGAAACCAACGACAGGGTCGGCACCTTTACCGAAACCTGCGAGGACGACGGAACTTCGCATGCAAGAGTTGTCCTCGAACCGCCAATTACGCTGAGCGGGACGGCAAATCTTGCGATCTTCGGCGGTCCAGGCCCTGTGATCGGCGTAGCAGCGGAGAATGGCGGCCCAACCGAGATCCGTGAATTCCATGGCAAGAGCGGGGTTGGCTGTCTTCCGGAGAATACCGAAATCTCGCTGACGCGAAGTCCCGGCGGTGATCTCAGCACCCTGCTCGTAGTATTGGGTAAAGGGACAATTTACAAGGAGCATCACTGACAGCCTGCGCGAACCCTTAGCCGAAAAGCGGGGCGTCACTGGCGCGAGATTGCCGCGCTCCGTTCGCAATCATGAAAGAAGCCCGCCCGATCAGCGTTTTTCACGCGTCCACCCGATCGCCCTGTCGGTCAGGCCGCCAGCTTGTCCAGTTCGCGCAATACGGACTCGCCCATGACATTGGTTCCCACCTTTGCGGTGCCAGGTGCCATGATGTCGGCGGTGCGCAGCCCGGAGCCCAGCACGTTGGTGCAGGCGCGCTCGATCAGCGCCGCGTCCTCTTCCATGCCGAACGAATAGCGCAGCAGCATCGCGAAGCTGAAGATCTGCGCCATCGGGTTGGCGATGCCGCGCCCGGCGATGTCGGGTGCCGAACCGTGGATCGGCTCATACAACGCCAGCCGCTTGCCCGACGCATCGGCCGGCCCGAGCGTCGCCGAAGGCAGCATCCCCAGGCTGCCGGTCAGCATCGACGCCAGATCGGACAGCATGTCGCCGAAGATATTGGAGGTGACGATCACGTCGAATTGCCGCGGATTGCGCACCAGCTGCATGGCGCAGTTGTCGGCGTACATGTGCGCGAGTTCGACATCGGCATACTCGCGCTCGTGCAAAGCGGTGACGGTCTGGCGCCAGAACAGGCCGGACTGCATGACGTTGGCCTTCTCCACGCTGGTCACCTGCTTCTTGCGCTTGCGGGCCAGCTCGAACGCCACGCGGGCGACGCGCTCGATTTCGCTTGTGGTATAGGTTTCGGTATCGAAGCCGCGCTTCTCGCCGGACGGCAGGGTTTCGATCGCCGCGCGGTTCGCCGAAATAGATCCCGCCGGTGCTTTCGCGCACGATCATGATGTCGAGGCCGCGCACCACGTCGGGCTTCAGCGTCGATGCGTCGACCAGCGGATCGAGCACGATCGCCGGCCGCAGATTGGCGAACAGGTCGAGTTCCTTGCGCAGCCGCAGGATCGCCAGCTCCGGACGCAGCTGGAAACCGAGTTTCTCCCACTTCGGGCCGCCAACCGAGCCGAACAGGATGGCATCGGCTTCTCGCGCCTTCTGCATCGTCTCGTCGGTGATCGGCGTGCCGCGTGCATCGATCGCGGCGCCGCCCACCAGATCGTCCGAGATCTCGAACGAGACCATGCGGCGACGGTCCATCCAGTCGATGACGCGACGCACTTCGCGCATCACCTCCGGACCGATGCCGTCGCCGGGCAGGATCAGCAGCTTCTTGTTGGCGGCCATGAATGTCCCCGATCAGGCTGCGGTGGACGGCAGCCACGACTGCTGCTGGCGCCGCGTCGCTTCGAACGTGTCGATTGCTCGGCGCGTGCTGCAATGTCTGGCCGATGTCGTCCAGGCCATTCAGCAGCAGATGCTTGCGGAACGGGTCGATATCGAAGTGGATTTCCTCGCCGCTCGGCCGCACCACCACCTGGCGTTCCAGATCCACGGTGATGCGCGCATTGCCGCCGAGTTTCGCATCCTCGATCAGCGCATCGCAGATCGCGCGCGGCAGGCGGATCGGCAGGATGCCGTTCTTGAAGCTGTTGTTGAAGAAGATGTCGGCGAAATCCGGCGCGATGATGCAGCGGATGCCGAAATCCAGCAGCGCCCACGGTGCATGTTCGCGCGACGAACCGCAGCCGAAATTCTCGTGCGCGATGATGATCTCGGCGTTGCGGTACGGTTCCTGGTTCAGCACGAATTCGGGGCGTTCCTTGCCCTCGTTATCGTAGCGCAGCGTGTCGAACAGATGCACGCCAAGGCCGGAGCGCTTGATGGTCTTGAGGAACCGAGCGGGGATGACCTTGTCGGTGTCGATGTTCGCCATCGGCATCGGCGCCGCGACGGCAGTAAGTGTGGTGAACTTGTCCATGTTGCCCCCTTAGTCGCGACCCAACTGCCGCACATCCGACAGCCGGCCGGTCACCGCGGCGGCGGCGGCCATCGCCGGCGACACCAGGTGCGTGCGCCCGCCCGGCCCCTGCCGCCCCTCGAAATTGCGGTTCGACGTGCTGGCGCAACGCTGGCCCCGCGTCAGCTTGTCCGGGTTCATGCCGAGACACATGGAGCAGCACGGTTCGCGCCACTCGAAGCCAGCCTCCAGCAGGATGCGATCCAGCCCCTCCTGCTCCGCCTGCTGCTTCACCAGGCCCGGAGCCGGGCACCACCAACGCCTGCACACCGGACGCAACCTTGCGGCCCTTCGCCACTGCGGCGGCAGCGCGGATGTCCTCGATGCGTCCGTTGGTGCAGGAGCCGATGAACACCACGTCCACCGGCACGTCCGCCAGCTTCTGGCCCGGCGTCAGCGCCATGTATTCCAGCATGCGCTCCATCTGCGCGCGCTTGCCCTCGTCCGGCTCGGCCGCGGGGTCCGGCACCACGCCGGTGATCGGCACCACCGCGCCGGGATTGGTGCCCCAGGTCACCATCGGCGCGATATCGCCCGCGTGCATCACCAGGGTCGTGTCGTAGTGCGCGCCGGCATCGGATGGCAGCGTGCGCCAATGCGCCACCGCCTGCTCCCACGCCGCGCCCTTCGGTGCGAAATCGCGACCCTTGACGTAGTCGATGGTCGTTTCGTCCGGCGCGACCAGCCCTGCCCGCGCGCCGGCTTCGATCGACATGTTGGACACCGTCATGCGCCCCGCCATGTCGAGCGCGCGGATCGCCTCGCCGGTGTATTCGATGACGTGGCCGGTGCCGCCGGCGGTGCCCAGCTTGCCGATGATCGCCAGCACGATGTCCTTCGCCGAGCAACCGAAGCCCAGCGTGCCGTCAACCTGCACCTTCATGTTCTTGGCGGGCCGCTGCAGCAGGGTCTGCGTCGCCATCACGTGCTCGACCTCGGACGTGCCGATGCCGAATGCCAGCGCGCCCATCGCGCCATGCGTCGAGGTATGCGAGTCACCGCAGACGATCGTCGTGCCTGGCAGGCTGAGGCCCAGTTCGGGCCCGATGATGTGCACGATGCCCTGTCGCACATCCAGGATCGGGATGTACGGCACGCCGAACTCCACGACGTTCTTCTCCAGCGTCTGCACCTGGATGCGGCTGTCTTCTTCCTTGATGTCGCCGGGAACACGCGAGCCGACGGTCGGAATGTTATGGTCGGCCACCGCGATCGTGCAGTCCGGCCGCCGCAGCTTGCGGCCCGCCAGGCGCAAACCCTCGAATGCCTGCGGGCTGGTGACCTCGTGCAGCAGATGCCGGTCGATGTAGAGAATGCAGGTCCCGTCCGGGAGCTTCTCCACGACGTGGCTGTCCCAGATCTTGTCGAACAGCGTGCGCGGCTTGGCGTCGGACATGCGTTTTTCTCCCTCGTGGCCGGGCGCGACCCGGGCATCTCAATCGGCGGCAGTTGTTTCATTCGCCGCAGCCGCCGAAGCCGGTGCATCTGCGCAGCGGCAGCGGTCGGCGTGGTGCTGCGTGCCCGTTCCGCGATGCGGGCGGATTTGCCGGACCGGCCGCGCAGGTAATACAGCTTGGCGCGCCGCACATCGCCGCGACGCACCACGGCGATCTCCGCGATCAGCGGCGAATACAGCGGGAACACGCGCTCCACCCCTTCGCCGTAGCTGATCTTGCGCACCGTGAAGTTGCTGTTCAGCCCCTTGTTGGAGCGGCCGATGCACACGCCCTCGAACGCCTGGGTGCGGGTGCGCTCGCCTTCCACAACCTTCACCGCAACACGCACCGTATCGCCGGGCGAGAAGTCGGGCACCGCGCGGTTTGCGGTCAGCCGGGCAATCTGCTCGGCCTCGTAACGCTGGATGATGTTCATCGCTGTGGTCCTTTTGTCGCGAGTTCCTTACGGCGCCGCCGCCGGGCTGACAACCGGCGCAGCGCAAGTGGCTGATGTGTGGGCATCCCAAAGGTCCGGGCGACGCTCCCGCGTGATCCGTTCGGCCTCCGCCTGGCGCCACGCGGCAATAGCCGCATGATGGCCCGACAGCAGCACATCCGGCACGCGGCGCCCCTGCCATTCCGCCGGCCGCGTGAAGTGCGGGTATTCCAGCAGCCGGTGCGCGAACGATTCCTCGGCCGCGCTCTCCGCCGCGCCCATCACGCCAGGCAGCAGCCGCACCACGGCATCCAGCAAGACCAGCGCGGGAAGTTCGCCACCGGACAGCACGTAATCGCCGATGCTGACCTCCTCCATGCCGCGCGCCTCGATCACGCGCTGATCGACGCCTTCGTAGCGGCCGCACAGCAGAACGATGCCGGGCGCAGCGGCATATCGGCGCACATCCTGCTGCGTCAGCGGACACCCGCGCGGCGTCAGGAACACCAGCGGGCGATCGTCGGCAACCGAGGCAATGGCCGCATCCACCACGTCCGCGCGCAATACCATGCCGGCGCCGCCGCCAAACGGGGTATCATCCACCGTGCGGTGGCGATCCGTGGCAAAGTCGCGGATGTTCACCGTTTGCAACGACCAGATGCCCGCCTGCGACGCGCGGCCGGCCAGCGAATGGCCAAGCGGCCCGGGAAACATCTCCGGGAACAGCGTCAGGACGGATGCGCGCCAAGTCATGCCGGCGACCCTGTCACATCGTCATGGCCGGCGTCAGTCGTACCACGTCGTCCCCCTTCCCGTGCGGGCGGAAGTGGCCGGAAGGCTGGCGCCCAACTCCATCGCCGACAGCGGGATCACCCATTCCGCTACCCCCTTCCTCCAGGGGCGGGGAACTATCGTTGACGGCGTCGAGTTCCTCGGGCGGCGCCACGACCACGCGGCCCCGCGCCACATCCACCTCCGGCACTGCCGCGCGGGTGAACGGCACCAGCAACGGCGGCGCCCCTTCACGCCCGATCTCCAGACTCACACCGGCACCGTAATCATGCACCGCGGTCACCGTGCCGAACCCCGCGCCAGCGGCATCGCACGCCGCCAGACCCACCAGATCGGCCAGATAGAACTCGTCTGGCTCCGGCTCCGGCAACCGCTCCCGCTCCACATAAAGCCGCGTGTTGGTCAGCTTCTCCGCCGCAGCCCGATCGGCGACCTTCACCTCCGCGCCTTGCCACCAATTCGGCAACCTCGGCCACACCCTCCCCGCGCGAGCGCAGCACAAACCGCCGTCCCTTCGCATCCGACAGCGGCCCATACGCCGTCAGGTCCTCGGCGTACGACGTGATGCGCACCCAGCCGCGCACGCCATGCGGCCGGCCGATCACGCCCATCAGGATGCGGCTTTCAGGCACTGCGCACGCACTCGTCACCGGACCTCAGGCAGCCGGCGCTGCCGCGGCAGCCTTGGCGCGCTCCTGCGCCTTCTTCTTCGGCGCCGACTTCACCGGCTGCTCACTCCGCGCCGGCATCGGCCCCAGACCGGCCTTGCCGAGGAACAGCGCGACGCGGTCGGTCGGCAGCGCGCCCTGCGACACCCAGTGCTGGATGCGCTCGCCTTGCAGCCGGATGCGATCTTCATGCTCGGCCGGCAGCATCGGATTATAGCTGCCGAGTTTCTCGATGAAGCGCCCATCGCGCGGGCTGCGGCTGTCGGCCACCACGATGTGGTAGTACGGACGCTTCTTCGCCCCGGCACGGGCAAGTCGGATCTTCAGACCCATCGTTCGGTATCTCCTTGGTTCGCTAAATCGTCGCTTCAGTAGGGACGTCGGTTGGACGGCGCCATGCCCTTCGGCATCAACGCGGACAGCCCATGGCGCATCAGGCCCTTCTGCCCCAGCTTGTTCATCCGCTTCATCATCGTCGACATGTCGTCGAACTGCTTCAGCAGGCGGTTCACTTCCTGCACCGAAGTGCCGGATCCCGAGGCAATGCGCTTCTTGCGGCTGGCCTTGATGATGTCCGGCACACGCCGCTCCTTCGGCGTCATCGACGAGATGATCGCCGCCTGACGCTTCAGGATCGTGGTATCCAGATTCGCGTCTTCGATCTGCGCCTTGATCTTTCCCACCCCAGGCAGCATTCCCAGAATGCCCGACAGGCTCCCCATCTTGCCGATCTGCCGAAGCTGGCTGGCGTAATCCTCCAGGTCGAACTTCCCGCGCATCATCTTCGCGGTAAGCTTTTCGGCTTCTTCGCGATCGATCGTCTCGGCCGCGCGTTCAACCAGCCCGAGGATGTCGCCCTGCCCCAGGATGCGGCCCGCAACGCGCTCGGGATGGAAATCCTCCAGCGCGTCCTGTTTCTCGCCAACGCCGACCAGCTTGATCGGCGCGCCGGTGATCGCACGCATCGACAGCGCCGCACCACCGCGCGCATCGCCATCCATCCGCGTCATCACGATGCCGGTGACGCCGACCGCGTCGTTGAACGCCTTCGCCGTATTCACGGCGTCCTGGCCGGTCATCGCATCGACCACCAGCAGCGTCTCGGCTGGATTGGTCGCGGCACGAACCTGCCGCACCTCCTCCATCAGCGTCTCGTCGATCGACAGGCGGCCAGCGGTATCGAGGATGACGATGTCGAAGCCCTCGCGCCGCGCGACATCCATCGCGCGATTGGCGATCTGCACCGGCGTCTGGCCGGCGACGATCGGCAAACTGGGCACGCCTGCCTGCTCGGCCAACTGCGCCAACTGAAGCTGCGCGGCCGGCCGCTGCGTATCCAGGCTGGCCAGCAGCACCTTGCGGCGCAGCCGTTCGCGAATCCGGCGGCCCAGTTTGCCCGACGTCGTGGTCTTGCCGGAGCCTTGCAGGCCGACCATCAGGATCGGGATCGGCGCCGGCGGCGTTGAAGTTCAGCGGCACCGCCCCCTCGCCGCCCAGCGCCTCGATCATCACGTCGTTGACGATCTTGACGATCTGCTGGCCGGGCGTGACGGACGCGAGCACCTCCGACCCCACCGCGCGTTCGCGCACCTTGGCGATGAAGTCGCGCACCACCGGCAGCGCCACATCGGCGTCCAGCAGCGCTACGCGAACTTCCCGCAGCGCCTCGGTGACGTCGGCCTCGGACAGCGCGCCTCGGCCACGCAGACGGTCGAAAACCCCGGTAAGCTTGTCTGACAGTACTTCAAACACGGGCCGCACTCCGTGAAACGACGAATACGCCGCTGCGCGAACCCTCGCGGAGCGGCGGAGCCCCCGCGTCTGGCGGGGACCGGGTGGATCGAAGGAACCCGGATGCGGCGGCTTATGCGCGGACGGCCATCATGTGTCAACGCGGCTACGCGCGCGCCGGGGCGTTCAGGCGAACGCGACCGCCGCTCCCAGCTTTGACTTGGTCCGAAGAGCTTCACTCCATCCGCGCCAATACCTGCTCCAGGCCCGCAAAGAACTGCTGCCACCCGCCCTTGGCGCCCTGGTAGGCTTGCTGCTGATCTGGCCGGAAGCCCGAATGCTCCATGCGCAGGTGGGTACCCGTGCTCGTAGGGGTGAGAGTCCAGGTGACGACACTCTCCAGACCATAGGCCGCCCACGTGTAAGACAGCGTTTTGTTCGGCTCGACTGCCATTACCTGACAGTCGACAGCGCCCCAGTCCGCGCGAAAATTGAAACGGTGGTCCACAACAGGCTTGAAGTCGTTCTTCATGAGCCACTCCTCGATCAGGTGTGGCTGCGTGAGCGCGCGCCAGATCTTTTCCGGCGGAAAAGCCATCTCCCGTTCGACAACGACGGACAGCGTTTCGGTCGCGGTATTGGTCATTGGTCCATCCTTTTGAGTACATCTTCGAGGTAGTCGAATCGGCGCGTGAAACCGGCTCAATGATCCGCTCCTCCAGCGCTCTTTGGTCGCTTCCGCGAGCGGACGGGCCCAGTGGCAGCTCGCACCGACGTGTTCAGTGCCACGGCGGCGCGAATCAGCGCCTTCAACGCCTTTTCATCAATCTTGTCGCCCTCATGAAAATCGATCGCACGCCTGGTGCTGCCTTCGAGGCTGGAATTGAAGAGGCCTGAAGGGTGCTCCAACGAGGCGCCCTTGGCGAAGGTCAGTTTCACGACACTCTTGTACGTCTCACCGGTGCAAATAATTCCGGCATGCGACCACACCGGAACCCCTCTCCACTTCCATTCCTCGACCACTTCGGGGTCGGCCTGCTTGATGAGAATTCGAACCCGAGCGAGCGTCTCGCCCCGCCAATCACTCAGCTCCCTGATTCTCGCATCTATCAGCTGAGAAGGTGAGTCTCCTGCCTTTCCAGCCATCGAGCCGCTCCCCTTCTTCTTCACGGTTGTTGTCGCTCTTTCGGCAACGACGGAGAACGTTTCGGTCGCGGCTTTGCTCATCGGTCCATCCTTTTGAGTAGATCTTCGAGATGGTCGAAACGGCTTTGCCAGAAGCCGGCCATTTGGCTTGTCCAGTCGATCAGCGGAGCCAAGGCGCCGAGTTGCGCGCTGTAGTGCGTCTGGCGACCTTCATGGCGGTCGCGCACCAGCCCGGCCAGTTTGAGAATGCCCAAATGCTTGGATACCGCGGGCTGCGAGACGCCCGATTGATCGGTCAGCGCTCGTACGGTCTGCTCTCCCGTCACGACACAACCGTTCGAAAACTGCACGGCGAGTCGGGTCGGCGAGGGCCTTGAAGAGGACATCTGGGGTGCTGCGCATTTGCAATCGATAACCCCTGAGTGATTGATCAGATCAATAACTCAGGGGCTATTGGTTAGTCAAGCACGAATAGCCATCCGCAATGCCGACGGCCATGAATTGTGGTTTGGGCCTCAGCCCAGATAACAGACTAGGAATAATACGATCCGAAGGACGGCAAGAGCGCACGGAACCAATCAGGGAAACTATGTCGGGCTGATCGACAGCGCGGCAACTCTGAAGGTGTGATCGACACCGCGGCGATCAAAGGCTGGTTTCGATGCCCTTGTGCCGTTCTTGGACGAACGTGGGCGTCGCTTGTTCGCGGCCAGCAAAGCGCAGGCGGTGCGCCGTGGCGGCGTCGTGCGGTCTGGCAAGCAGCCGGGATCGCGCATCGCACGATTGACCGCGATCCGCGCGCTGGTGCGGGGGCAGCTTGAGGGGCGGGTGCTTCGGCCGGACGGTGGCCGCATGCCGGCGACCGAGACACAGCCGGGACTTTTGAATGCTCTGAATCAACTGGCGCAGCCGTCGACCCGCGGCGATCCCGAGGCTGCCGTGGTGTGGGTCAGTATGAGCCAGCGTCATCTGGCTGCGGCACTGGCCGCCGATGGCTCACCGGCGGCCAGAAGCTGGTGGCCGGCTGCTACGCCGACATCTTGATCGGAGGCTCCAGATCATTCGGCAGCGGACACACGTACGGATTGCGCGATACCCGCGCCTGATGATCGGCCTTCGCCCGCGCCACCAGGGTCTCGTCGCGAATCACATCGATCGCAGTGCCGGCCATCACCTTTGCTACATGCACCAGCCCCTTGTGCGCCGCCGGCATCTTGCCCTGCGCGGTCAGCTGCCACGAATGGCCCGGCGTGCCGATCGCATAGGTGGCGCCGCGCGCCTGCACCGTTGGCACCACCCAGCTCACGTCGCCGACGTCGGTGGAGCCCATCATTGGCGCGCTTTTGGCGTCCAGCGGCACGACCTGGTCGCACAGGGACACGCCCGGCTGGATCGGCAGTCCGACTCGACGATACGCAGACTCGATGTCCTCATCGGACAGCGTCGCCTGAATTTTTGCCGCGAACGCACGGTCGGCATCGTCGAACGGCGGCGGCCCAAGACGCTGGAGATTATCGTGCATCGCGCGCTCCAGCGGCGTATTCGCCAGCAGGTTCGAAACCGCGCTGACAACCTGCGATTCCACGCGCGTCTCGGTCATCAACGCAGCGCCATCGGCGATCTTGCGCACCCGCTCGATCAGCCGCGTCAGCTCCGGCAGCACGCGTGCGCGGATCAGGTAGCGCACCTTCGCCCGTGCCTGCACCACATTGGGCGCGATCCCGCCGGCATCCAGCACGGCATAGTGCACGCGCGCATCGGACGGCATGTGTTCGCGCATGTAGTTCACGCCGACATTCATCAGCTCCACCGCATCCAGCGCGCTGCGCCCGAGATGCGGCGCGGCGGCGGCATGCGACGCCCGGCCATGGAACGTGAAATCGATGCGTGTGTTGGCCAGCGACACCGCCTCGTTCACGCCGGAGAACGATGCCGGATGCCAGGATATCGCCACGTCCACATCGCTGAACGTGCCCGCTCGCGCCATGAAGCCCTTCGCCGCACCGCCTTCTTCCGCCGGGCAGCCATAATAGCGCACGCGGCCCTTGATGCCGTGCGCGGCGAGGTAATCCTTCACTGCGGTCGCCGCCAGCAGCGATGCCGAGCCAAGCATGTTGTGGCCGCAGCCATGACCGAAGCCATCGCCTGGCAGCGGCTTCGGTTCCGCCACGCCGGCTTCCTGGCTCAACCCCGGCAGCGCGTCGTACTCGCCGAGTATGGCGATCACCGGACCGTCCTCGCCGCTTTCGCCCATCACCGCGGTGGGGATGCCGGCGACGTTCGTCGTCACGCGAAAGCCCTGCTGCTCCAGCATCGCGGTGTGTTCGGCGCAGGAACGAAACTCGCCGTAGCACAGCTCGGGCATGCCCCAGACGCGGTCGCTCAGTGCCTCGAAGTCCGCCTTCTTCGCATCGACCAGACGCCAGATCTCTTCAGTGTTCTGCATGACCGGACTCCTTGTATCTGAAGCAGCCCACCAGATGGTCGTTCACCATCCCGGTGGCCTGCATGAAAGCATAGCATATGGTCGATCCGACAAACCGGAAACCGCGCTTCTTCAGTGTCTTGCTCATCCGGTCGGAGATGTCCGTCGTCGCCGGAACACTGCCTTCGCTGTACTGCCGATGATTGACGATAGGCACGCCGCCGACGAAGGACCACAGATAGGCATCCAAGACTGCCGTGCTCCTCGATCACGCCAAGTGCCACCCGTGCATTGTCACGCACCGAAAGCACCTTCATCCGATTCCGGATTATGCCCGATGCCACCAGCAGTTTCTCCAACTCGGCGTCACGCATTCTGGCAACTCGCCCGATGTCGAAACCATGATACGCGCGGCGGTATCGTCCCGCCGCGCCAGGACGGTCCGCCAGGACAATCCCGCCTGCGCGCCCTCCAGCGTCAGCAGCTCGAACAGCGCGCGATCGTCATGCTGTGGCACGCCCCATTCGGTATCGTGGTAGGCGAGCATCGCCGCATCACCACCTTCCGCCCACGTGCAACGCTGCATCACTTCGCTGCGCGGACGTTGACCAGGCGCAGCGTCCTCGCCCACCGTCGGTACATAGGTGAAGCCGGCGCGCGTTGCCCAGATGTTCTTCTGTATATGCAGCGGGATCAGCGCCACATCGTCGAACACGATCTTCTGCGCCTGCTGCAACAGTTTTTCCCTGGCCGCATCGTCCGCGGTGCCCAGCGCCTGGGCGATCAGCTTATCCAACTCCGGATTGGAATAGCGTCCGCGATTGGCCGCGCCCCAACCCTTGGCCGGATCGAACGTTGCGTTCTGCGCGATCAACGGGTCCGACGGCTCTGCCGTGCCGCTGCCCCAGCCGAACAGAAAAGCGGAGAACGCCTGCTTGTTCGCCTGGCCGACAAAGCTGGTCCAGGGCAGCGGATCGACCTCGGTCTGCACGCCGATCCGCGTCCACATCTGGCCGACCGCCTGTATGATCTCCGCATCGTTGACGTAACGGTCATTCGGCCCGTGCAACGCGATGCGCAAACCATCGGGATATCCGGCTTCCGCCAGCAGCTTCTTCGCCTCGGCTCGGATCATACGGCGGCGGCTTGATGTCCGGCGCATAGCCGTAAACGCCCGGCGGCAGATACTGGCCGGATCGGCATCGCCGCGCCTTCCATCACCCGGTCGACGATCGCCTGGCGATTGATCGCGATCGACAGTGCCAGCCGCACGCGTCGGTCCTTCAGCGGGTTCTTGTCCAGCTTCTCTCCGTTGCGGACCGAACACGAACGGGCTGGGCCCGTCACGCGATTGATCCAGGCCCAGGAAGATCAGCCGCAATCCCAGCGCCTCCCACAGTCTCACGTGCGGGTCCTTGCGCAGCTTCTCCAGATCCTCGGTCGGAACGAAATCGATGAAATCGACGTCGCCGGCGAGCAGTGCCGCGGTGCGAGACGCATCATTGGCAATGAACCGGTAATCGACATGCTGCCACGGCGGCTTCTGCCCCCAATAGCCATCATTGCGATCAAGTTCGATGCGGTCGCCGGGCTTGTATGAAACGAAGCGAAACGGCCCGGTGCCGATCGCCGCCTTGCCGCTGTTGAAGTCCTCGGTCGCCATGCCCTCGTCGGTCTTGCGATTGATGATGACGAACTGCGCCAGATAGGTCGGCAGCAAAGGAAATACACCATTCGTGTGCAGTCGGATGGTGTGCGGATCCACCACCTCGGTGCTCGCCACAGGCTTGGTGTAGGCCGCGAAGTTGCTCGGGCTGTTCGGTACCTTGCGGGATGCGATCCAGCGTGAACACCACATCGTCCGCGGTGAACGCGTTGCCGTTCTGGAACTTCGCATCGCGCAGCTTCAGCTCCCACGTATCGGGAGCAACCAGCTTCCATGACGTCGCGAGCCCGGGCACCAGATGCGCGTGCTCATCCATATCGACCAGCGGGTCGTAGATCTGCGCCGCCAGCGAATTGTTGGGCGCAAGGTTGTGGTAGTGCGGATCGATACTCGTCACCGCAGAACTGACCGCGACCCGCAGCGTCTGGCCCATTGCTTGCGACGCAAATACTGGCAACGCAAATGTCGCCAGCGCCGAGCAAAGCGCGATACGCGCGCCATAATTCATGACTGTCTCCGCCAACCGATCGGGTCAGCAGAGTTATAGCGGCCTGCCGGATGTCGGCAAACGCTGCCCGCGCTATGCCCAGTGACCAGGCACCCAGTGCCAGCCGTTGTAATGACCGGGAACCCAGGCGCCGCCAAATCGGCCATAAGGTGCAGGTGCGATGACGCAGGCCGTCAGCGATGTCAGGCACAGCGCCAACATCAGCAGGCAGCCGATCCGTTTGATCATCGACGGTCCTTCCTCGCGATTGGACGCACCGTGCCGTTGCAAGGTTGCCGGCCTGTTGCCGCGTTGTGTCGGTCTGTCACCGTGTCTGCTGATGCGGCAGCGATTGAACCACCGTGCCGCCGCACCTCGCGTGCCCGCCTCGTGCGTGGCCACCCCTCGCGTGCCCGCCGCGTACGCGGCCACCCCTCGCGCGACCGCCGCGTACACGGCCACCCCTCGCGTGATCGCCGGCCCGCGGCTAAATCATGCAGGCAGCGTGACGGACCACAGCCATGAACATCCTCTCCATCCAGTCCTGGGTCGCCTACGGCCATGTCGGCAATGCAAGCGCGGTGTTCCCGTTGCAGCGCCTGGGGGCGGAGGTCTGGTCCATCAACACCGTGCAGTTCTCCAACCACACCGGCTACGGCGATTGGACGGGTCACGTCTATACCGGCGAATCGGTGCGCCAACTGGTGGACGGCATCGCCGCGCGCGACGTGTTGCGACATTGCGACGCGGTGCTGTCCGGCTACATGGGTGACGCCGGCATCGGCGATGCGATCCTGCATGCGGTGTCGCGCGTGCGGCAGGCAAATCCGCGTGCGATCTATTGCTGCGATCCGGTGATCGGCGACGTCAAGGAAGGCGTCTATGTGCGCGAGGGCATCGAGGAATTCCTCCGCGACAATGCGCTGCCGCAAGCCGACATCGCGACGCCCAACCGGTTCGAGCTGGAGCGGCTGACCGGCATCGACTGCCGCACGCTGAACGGCGCGAAGCATGCGGTGACACGGCTCGCCGCCACCATGCGCCCCGACGGATTGCGCTGCGTGCTGCTGACCAGTCTGGAGACTGAACAAACGCCAGCCGATCATCTCGATCTGCTGGTGGCGGAAGCGGGTCAATGCCATCTGCTGCGCACGCCACGCCTGCCGGTGTCGGTGAACGGCGCCGGCGATGCGATTGCCGCGCTGTTCCTGTTCCATCGCATCGATACCGGCAGCGCCGTTGCCGCGATGGAGGCGGCGGGCTCCGCGGTCTACGGGCTGCTGCGGCGCACCGCCGAGGCCGGCTCGCGCGAAATCCTCACGGTGGCGGCGCAGGATGAGTTCGTCTCACCGACAACGCGCTTTGTCGCGCATCCCTGCTGAGCGGCCAACCCGTCGCCCGTTGAGCGTGACCTGTTGGCCTCTGCCAACTCGCCGCTGCGTCGCCGCAAGGCCCGCTTGTGACGCAGCGACGTTTCTGCGGTGCTGACCGACGCGATCAAGCCAGCGAGCGGCGTCAACCCGGCCGCATAGCTTCCCGCGCCGCGGTCGCCAGCACGTCGGCGCGCTCGTTCATCGGATCGCCGGAGTGCCCGCGCACCCAGCGCCACTCGATCTGATGCGCCGCCGCGGCGTCCAGCAGGCGGCGCCACAGATCCATGTTCTTCACCGGATCGCCCGCGGCATTGCGCCAATTGCGGCGCACCCAGCCGGCGTGCCAGCGCGTAACACCGTTCCGCACATATTCGCTGTCGGTGTGCAGCACCACGCGGCATGGCCGCTTCAACGTCAGCAAGCGCCATCGTCGCAGCGGTCAGTTCCATGCGATTATTGGTGGTCGCCGCCTCGGCGCCCGACAGTTCGCGCTCGACACCGCGGAAGCACAGGATCGCGGCCCAGCCGCCCGGCCCGGGATTCGGCTTGCAGCCGCCGTCGGTCCAGATCTCCACCGACTCCGCCGCCGGCGGCCCAGGCGTGACGGTGACATCCTCAGCCATCAGCAATGCTACCACGGATCCAGATAGTTGAACGCAGAAGAACCCGGAACCAGGTTGGCGGTCGGGCACGCCAACTGACACTGCGCGGGTCTGCTGATCTCTCCGGTTTCAGGCTTTGGCTAAATGCCATAGGCATGCTCACTTCTCGCCGCGAGGTGAAACCGTAGCCGCCGCAGAAACTCGAGCGGATTCTTGCGCGTCACCAGTGCCCCCGCCGGCGTGTTCAGCCAGTCGTACAGCCGCGTCAGCAGGAACCGTATCGCCGCGCCCTGACATAGCACCGGCAACGCCGCGCGCTCGCTGTCCGACAATGCACGCGTCGCGGCATACGCCGACAGCATCGCCCGCGCCTTGGTGACGTTGAACGAAAAATCCGGCTCGAAGCACCAGGCGTTCAGGCACACCGCCACGTCGTACGCCAGCACATCGGTAGCGGCAAAGTAGAAGTCGATCAGCCCGGACAGCCGGCCATCAAGGAAGAAAACATTGTCGGGGAACAGGTCGGCATGGATGTGGCCGACCGGCAGATCGCGCGGCCAGCCGCCGACGATCCCCGCCAGCGCCCGGTCCAGCTCATCGGCCAACCCCGGCTGCACCTCGTCTGCCCGCGCGCGGGACCGCTCCAGCAGCGGCACCCATCCGTCCGGTCCCAGCGCATTCCGCCGGCGTCGGCGCATAATCGCGCCCCGGCCACATGCAACGCCGCCAACGCCGCACCCACCGGGCCGCAATGCTCCGGCCGCACGCGGCGCGGCCAGACACCGGGCAGGAACGTCGTGATCGCGGCGTGCCGCCCGCACAGATGCCGCAGCGCCACACCGTCGCGCCCATGCACCGGCAGCGGACACACGATGCCGCGCTTTGCCAGGTGCTCCATCAAGCCGAGAAACCACGGCAGGTCCGCCGGGTCCACGCGCTTCTCGTACAGCGTCAGGATGAAATCGCCACCCGTGGTGCGGAGCGAGAAATTGCTGTTCTCCACGCCCTCCGCGATGCCGCGGAACGCCACCATGCTGCCGATGTCGTAATCGGCCAGGAATTCCGCCAGCGCCTCGTCGGTGACCTCGGTATAAACCGCCATGCGGGTCAGGCTGGCGACGCGGAATGCTTGAAAATGCGGCCCTCCCGCTGCGTGTTGTCGATCCATCCGCTGGCGCGCACTATGCCGCTCCCCACTCTTGCCGGCAACGACCACGGTGCTGCAAGAAGCACCCGCCGAGTCCGGAGTTCCCGATGCCTGCACCACCGCCGATCCTCGCATGGTCAATGCGCGCCGCATTGCTGGCCGCATTTCTGCCGCTGCTGGCCGATTGCGGGCCGAAGACCAATGAGTTCGCGCCGCCCTGTCCGCGCCCCGCCTTCCTTGGACCGATGCGGCGACCATCGACCTGTACCGTGCCGGTCGCAACGCCTGGGCCGGCACGATCTGACCGATCTCGTCTGCATGGCCGCATCGTCGGACTGGGCGGCAGTTGCAAGCCCGGCGACAAAAAGGGGCAGCTTGCCACCACAATCATCATGACGGTGGAACTGACGCGCGGCCCGGCGATGCAGGGACGCGAGGCCGATGTGCCGGCGTTCCTCGCGGTCACCGAAGGCGACACGATCCTGGACAAGCGCATCTATCCAATCCATGTGACGTTCCCGCCCAACGTCGATCGGCTCATGCTGAGCAGCGGCGATCTGAATTTGCTTCTGCCGATGACGCCAACCAAGTCGGGCGCGGCCTATACGGTCCTGGCTGGCTTTCAGCTCACGCCAGATCAACTGGAGCAGAACCGCGAGCAATAGCCGCGCCGTAGACGGAAAGCGCCTGACTTCGCCGGTTCCGTGCGTCTTCCGCCCTACGTTTTCCGTTTCTCCAGCGCAGCCAACACAGCCGACTGCACGTCCCGCGGCTGCGCCTCCAGCGCGTGCAGCACCGATTTCAGCGTGTGCGCAGCTCATAAACCTGGTCGAGCAGCGACAGCACCAGCGGAACCGCGTCCTCGCCGACATCCATGTCGCGGCGCAGGTCACGGATCAGGCGGACGCGCGCGATATCGATCTCGCGGAACTCGAAGCCGGCCTCGGCAGTGTCCGGCAGCACCCAGCCGCGCTCGACCCAGTTGGTCAGCTCAACCTGCGGCAGATCGACGAACAGCGCGGTGACCGCGATGATGTCCATCACTTGGTCTCCTCAAATCCTTCGCGCGGCAGTCCCTCACGCGGATTGAACGCGTGGCGCGGCTTCCAGGTCTTCAGGAACTCGGCCAATTCCGGCTCGTCCGCCGGCGGCACCACGGGATGCAGTTCGACGTACTGATGCCCCTTGCCGGCGATCCCCCGCCCGCGCAGCCGCAACCGCGTGCCGGCGCCGGAATTCGGCGGAATGGTCAGCCGCACCGGCCCCTTGATGGTCGGCACCTCCAGCGAGGCCCCCAGCACCGCCTCCTGCAGCGTCACCGGCAACTCCACGATGATGTCGTCGCCATCGCGGTGGAACAGCGGATGCGGTGCGACGGTGATCTCCACCAGCGCGTCGCCCGGCGCGCCGTCGCCGATCCCCGGCATGCCCTGGCCCTTGAGCCGGATGATCTGGCCATCCCGCACGCCGGCCGGAATCCGCACATCCAGCGTGCGGCCGTCCGGCAGGGTCACCCGGCGCGTGGTGCCGTTGGCCGCGTCCAGGAAGTCGATGGTGAGCTGGTAGTGGGCGTCCTGGCCGCGCATCGAGAACCGCCTTCCGCCGCGCTGCGCCGCCAGCCGCCCTGGCGCCGCCGAATGCCTGGGCGAAGATGCTCTCCAGGTCCTCCTGATCGAAACCCGCCTGGGTGCGGTATTTCTCGCGCCCCGCGGCATCGGCATATCGCGGTAGAACGGACGCTGCGGCGGCACCTCGTTGCCGGAGGCATCGATCTCGCCGCGGTCGTAACGGGCGCGCTTGTCCTTGTCGGACAGGATATCGTAGGCGGCGCTGATCTCCTTGAACCGATCCGCCGCCTCCGGCTTGCCGGGGTTCACGTCGGGATGATGGCGCTTGGCGAGCTTCCGGTAGGCCGAGCGGATCACCGCCTCGCTGTCGGTCTTCTGCACGCCCAGGGTTTCGTAGGGATCTTTGGCCATTCGTGATCGTTGCTCAGTTGTCGGTATTCAAATAGGGTGCAACCGTGCTCCTGACCACTGACCCTGAGTCAAGTCCCGGTCCACTCCGGCGTGCGCTTGGCCAGGAACGCGTCGATCCCCTCCGCCGCATCGTGCGCCAGCATGTTCCGCGTCATCACCTCCGAGGCATACGCGTAAGCCTCGTCCAGTCCCATCTCGGCCTGGCGGTAGAACGCCTCCTTGCCGATCGCCAGCGTGAGCGGGCTCTTCGCGACGATCTGTCCGGCCAGCGCCGCGACCGCCGTATCCAGCTCCGCTTCCGGCACCACGCGGTTGACCAGGCCGAGTTCGCGCGCCCGGGCTGCGTCGATCAGGTCGCCGGTCAGCAGCATCTCCATCGCCGCCTTGCGCCCGACGGCGCGCGACAGCGCGACCATCGGCGTGGAGCAGAACAGGCCGATATTCACCCCCGGCGTGGCGAACCGCGCCGTCGCCGCCGCCACCGCGAGGTCGCAGCTCGCCACCAACTGGCAGCCCGCCGCGGTCGCCACGCCGTGCACCCGCGCGATCACCGGCTTCGGCAGCCGCACAATGCGCAGCATCAGCCGCGAGCACAGCGCGAACGTCGCCTGATACGCCTCGCGTTCCGGGCGGGCGCGCAGTTCGCGCAGGTCGTGCCCGGCGCAGAACGCCGGCCCGGCGCCGCCGATCACCACCACCTTGACGTCGGGGTCGGTCGCGATCGCGTCCAGTTCCGCCACCAGCGCCTGCATCAGGCCCGATCGACAGCGCATTGCGCGCGGTCGGCCGGTTCATCGTCAGCCACGCGACGCCGTCCGCATCGCGCCGCAGCAGCACCCGCTCGATCACGGCCGATTGCTGGTTCATGTCTCGCCCTCCGCGGCGTTCCGCGCCACCATGCGGCCGATCCTAGCAGGAGACCGCGCCATGACGAATGCCGCGACCCAACCGACCGGCGAGCTGTCGCTTCGCACCGTCGCGATGCCCGCCGATACCAATCCGGCCGGCGACATCTTCGGCGGCTGGATCATGTCGTTGATGGACCTCGCCGCGGGGGTGTCCGCCGGCACGCTCGCACGTGGCCGCGTCGCCACCGCCGCGGTGTCCAATCTGAGCTTCCTCCAGCCGGTGAAGGTGGGCGACGTGGTGTGCGTCTACACCGACATCATCCGCACCGGCCGCAGCTCCATCACGCTCGGCGTCGAGGCGTGGGTATTGCGGCGCGGGCAGGGCGAGCGGGTACGAGTGACGGCGGCCGAGTTCGTGCTGGTCGCGGTGGACGAGGCGGGCAAGCCGAGGAAGCTGCCGGAGCCCGGGTAGGCGTTCATCCCCGCTTATGTGCATTCCCTCGCTTACGTGAAGCGGCAGGAGAATTGACTGCACGCCAATGCTGATTGGCCCGGATCTTGTTGTCCTTGCGAATGAAGCGAAGCAATCCCTGGCGGGTTGGGGACTTCGATCACGATTGCCGCGTCACTGCGCTGCTCGCAACGACAGGAAAGCCGGGCAATCGGGTGAAAGACTTTGCTTGGCCGACGTCTGTTGTCGTTGCGAGCGAAGCGAAGACCTTATGTCCTGACTGGCGAAGGTGGCGCACCCTCGATGCGATGCGAGGCAGGCCGTGCAAAAAGCCGCCGGATCGGTCACGTCATCCGGTCGGCTCGCTTAGATCCGGTGAGCGGACCTTCCGGACTTCGGTTCGGGGTGGCTTTACGACGGTCCGCCTTTCGGCGGGAATGCGCTGACATGGGACATTCGGCTCAAGGCGGGTCTGGCCGTCAGGAGACAAATTGCCTTCGGGTCATCAGTTGTCCGAAGATGGTGTATCGCGGCGGCTGCGTCGCTGAATATGCCGAATATTTGGAGCGCAGCCTTTCCACTTACGATGAGCCAATTGGGGTCGTCTTGACCCCAAGGAGCGGGGAAGGAGCGATAGCGATGGCGCTTTTTGTGGGTCTTGATGTGTCGGTGAAAGAGACGGCAGTGTGCGTCGTCGACGATACCGGCAAAGTCGTGTGCGAACAAATAGCCTGTTCGGGCCATATGTTTATTCGTCTGCTCGTATCCGTATCGCCGCTACCGTCGCATTCTATCTCAATCGATGGCTGCTGAGCCTGAAATTGCCCCGGTCTACGGTGACAACTAATATTTCTTGGCGCTTTTGCATATTGGTCGCTATACGACGGTTCTGTACAATTGCGATTCCCAGGGGCCACTGGGTTCAAACGATCGACGGACACACTGAAGATGGTTGGCCGCGTGGCTGGCATAAGGCCCGATTCTTTGCTGTTTACCGCGATGCTGGGCGTGTTTGCCGCGCTGCCAGCGCTTTCAATCGATCTAAGCGCTCCGACGCTGCCGCTTTTGCCGGCTAAATTGGGCACCACTGAGACCGTCGCAGGCCTCACCTTGTCGCTGTTCATGGTGGGCTTTGCGCTGGGACAGCTCTGTGCTGGACCCTTGTCGGACAAGCGGGGACGGCGCCCGGTTTTGATTTACGGATTGATCTGTTTCGTGTCGTCGGCGATTGCCTGCACGTTCGCCCCATCAGGAGTGATTCTCGCCCTGTCGCGCCTCATTCAAGGCTGTGGCGCGGGAGCGTGTGCTGTAATTGCGTTCGCGATGGTTCAGGATCTGTTCGAGGGCGATGTAGCGAGGGCCAAGAGATCTGTACGTCGCCACAATCTTCGCTGCCACGCCGATATTGGCGCCAGCCGTGGGCAGTGTATTGGTCAGCCTGTTCGGCTGGCGTTCCGTACACGCAGTGCTCGCAGTGCTCGGATTATTGTTACTGATGACCAGCTGGCTGGGTGTTGTCGAGAGCCGACGCGCTAGGTGCGCAGCCGGTCGCACAAGCAGCGACATGACAGGCCAGCTTTACCAGGACATTCCATTCTTGTGCGTCGCCGCAGCTAATGCGCTCAGCTACGGGGTTATTTTTGTCTACATTGCCGCTTCGCCGCTCGTCATCATTGGCGAACTAGGATATTCATCCAGGGTCTTCGCGGGCGTCTTCGCTTGCACCGCACTTGCGTTGACCTTGGGCGCCTGGACCAATGGGCGCCTGAGCCGTCGTGGCGTTGCGCCTGGCGCTCTCATCAATCCTGCTTTTATCGGCAGTGTCATCGCGACAGTAGCCTTGGCGCTGGCGAGCCTGACGCAGACTGTAACAGCATACATCATCGTGCCGCTACTGATGGCCGTCCTGTTCGCGCGCGGCATACTAGCACCGAATTTGCAGCATCTCGCGATCGAACGCAGCCAGGAACGTGCCGGAGCAGCCTCCGCCGCGGTTGGGGTCGCGCAACTCCTGACGGGCGCCGGCGCAAGCGCTATCGTCGCAGCATTGTTGCCAGCTTTTGGCCTGAAAGCGGTTGTGGTTGCAATGGCGATGCTAGCCGCAGCGTCGTTCGCAGTTTGGCGCTGGGTCGAACTCTGAACTACGACTTCCCATCCGATGAGGTCGCCTCGTTCAAGGCGGACATATCATACGGACACGATCGCCGCTTGCGCACCATCACCGCATATTCACCCTGGCGAATGGTGGCATGTGGATTAGGAAGCAGGACCTGGGCCAACCGGTCCCAGTCGTCATCGGACAGATCGGCCGCTTCGGAACAAGCGAAGTTGCCCAGGACCTCCTCCCGATACGCCAGTTGTGGCACCGGCTGGACCTGAATGATCGGCACTTGCGAGCGGATATACACAGGCATGTCGGTCCGGGTCAGGCGGAAATTGGTGAACAAGGGCCCGAACCAGAGATCGGTCTCGATGATCCCGTCCCATGTCACTATCCCTGGCGTGGCTGGTATGTTCACAGGCGATCGGACAGACAAACTCCAGCCTGGCTGGGATTTCACCAGCAGACCGGTCCACATTTGAACGGTGCCTGGTTCGAGGAAAGCGGTGAGAAACGGAGGCGAGCAACCCTGGAGCGCCTGTGGCGCCAAGCGGTCGAAGTCCGCCGCGAAGTTCGGAAACTGAACCGCCCTGCTGCCGGTTTCGCTGAGGGGTAGCCATTTCTGATCTTCGCCATAGGACCAGAAGACCCGTTCGCCATCCCAGCGCAGCCGGAAATCCATCGGCGGGAAGATCCAATAGCCATAGGCTGTGGCGGAGGTGAGGGCATCGCAATATCGCAAGCCCCGGCTCGGGAGATATCCGGCAGCTCCGCGGTCGGCTCGCTTCGCCGGCCTGGTCGTGTCGATCAGGCGATAAAATTGAACGATGGGATCGGAGGGCATCGGCAATGATATTAGCGCCAGGCACGCACTACGTGCAATGCCTCGGCGCTAATCCTGATGGTCGTCGAGGTCGCTCAGAACTGAATCATTCCGCCGCCAAGCTTCGTCCGGCCGGCATCCTTGATTTCATCCCAAATCTTGGTGTCGTCGAAAGAGATCATGCCCCCGCCGAGGTGAACACGTCCGGAATCCTCAGTCTGCGCGCGTGCCGAGGTCACTTCACCACCGACCGTCGTCTTGTCATTTGATTGAACCATGAAAGTCTAACTCCTTGTCACTGCACAAGGGCAATTTTGAAACCATGGTGTAAGGAATGTCAAGTTATTAACGTGTTAATGTCTCGCTAGGCGTGGGTTTAATTTTTGGTACAGGGTCCGCTTTGCACTGTAGTGTCATTGCGCAGTAAGGCTTCCCCCGGAAGGCCAATTGGCCTCCACTCGTTCCTTCGTCGGACACGTAACGGTGCAATCCGGTTGGAACGATTTGCCGTGCAAGCTGCGATCATTGCCGGTTCGGACAGAAGCGACAACCTGCGGAATAGGGTGATGAGTGCCAACGTGCCGCCGGGGTAACTGCACGTCCCCGGCTGGCAATTATAACGCCTGACAAGTCAGGCCGAGCGGAAAGAGTTGGAAGTCCATGGTCACCACCGGCGGACCGTTGTTGCAACACTGCGCGAGCCTTGCGACCACGGTCACCAGGACAACGTCGGCGCTGCTGCTCGTCCGCGGCAGCCAACAGGGTCACGAACCCCGGCTCGTCGCCGTCGCGCTTTCGGCGCCACAGATTGACGCTATCCGTGAGCTGGAAGGCCACCTGCAGGATGGCCCGAACGTGGTCGTGCTCTCGGATGCGTCACGGGACGAACGCTTTCGCGCACTCTGGTCTGCCTTCGACCGACCTGTTGGTCTTCTGGTGTTCAAGCGACTGGTTTCGTCTGGCGGACAATGCGCCGGTTTCCTGTGCCTGCTGGATGCAGATCCGCGCAATGGTCTGACCGACGAGCAAGAGGCGTCGCTGCAGCAGATCGCCAATGTCGTCATCGCCGACCGACAGCGCGAGCAGCGTCATCTTCACCTCATGCATGTCGCCGATCGCGCATTGCGGATCGACCGTATGTTGCGCTTGGTGTCCGAGGCGCCGTCGTGCACCGATGCCCTGGTCAGCCTACTGGAAGCGCTGTGTCACTTACACGGCGCTGCGATCGGGCAGATCGTACAGTTGGGTCACTCAGACCAACCGTTGCAGGAGATCAGCCGCTATGAGCGGGTGACTCCACAGGATGACAATCGCCCAGACGGTGACCCGCTCGCTCACCTGAGTGAGATTACCACTCACGCGATTTCCGCCGACGACCCACGAGCCATCGATTTCTCAGAGGCGAATCCAGCCGAGTTCACCGCCAACATAGCCGACTCCGGATTGTCGGGTTACGTTTGCCTGCCCATCTGGGTGCACCAGCAACGGTTTGGGATCGTACTGGCATTCACGACCAGGATGGCGACACTCGACACGGTATTAGCCAACATTGCATCGCTGGCTGACACGATCCGGCCGGCCCTGTTCCAGAAAGTGACCGAGGAGCGGATTCGGCATGCCGCCTATCATGACAATCTGACTCAGTTGTCGAATCGTCTGATGTTTCAGGAGCGCCTGCGAACCGCAATCGCCACCACAAGATCCGGCGGATGGGGTTTCGCCATCCTGTGTCTGGACCTGGACGGATTCAAACAGGTGAATGACACGTTCGGACACGGCGCGGGCGACGACCTGCTTGCCTGCGTCGCTCAACGTCTCCGCGAGGTTACCCGGGAAGACGATACAGTGGCGAGGACCGGCGGTGATGAGTTCACCATCATTCAGCCGGCGACCGACCATCCGGATAGCGCGATTGTTCTGGCCAGACGATTGCTCGAAGTTGTCCCTCAGCCCTTCAAGTTGTCAGGCCGCAAAGCGGCAGTCAGCGTCTCTATCGGTATCGCCATCTATGGCGAGCATGGGGACAGCCCCGACGTGCTGATGCGGCGCGCGGACCAGGCCTTGTATCGCGCGAAACAGTCGGGCCGGAATGGCTATTGTGTCTTCGATCCGGTCATGGCAACGGACGAAGAAGAGCTGGCCGTGGTGGAATGTGACCTGAAGGACGCGATCGAACGCGGCAATCTCGAACTTGCGTATCAGCCTGTGTGCGACAGCAGATCGCAATCCATCGTCAGTTTCGAAGCGCTGTTGAGGTGGCACCACCCAGACCTCGGTTTCGTGCCGCCGGACAAGTTCATTCCGGTTGCCGAAAAAATGGGCTCCATAATTCCGCTCGGCGATTGGGTTCTCGAAGCTGCCTGCAGCGAAGCGGCGCATTGGGAGCACCCGGTCTCCGTCTCCGTCAATTTGTCCCCACTGCAATTTCGACAACCGGATCTTGATGAACGGATCGCCGAGATCCTGCGCCGGGCTGGGCTGCCTGCCAAGCGACTGACTTCTGGAAGTGACTGAGGGGTTGTTGCTGGATGATTCGGACACGGTCATCCGTACCATGCAGGCGCTTCGTGCAAAGGGAGTACGAATTGTGCTGGACGACTTTGGCACAGCGTACGCCTCGATGAGCTACCTGCGCCGCTTTCCGTTTGACGGCATCAAGATCGATAAGTCGTTCGTCCACGGCCTGCATAACGACAGCGCCACACTTGCGATCGTGGAAACTATTCTGTTGCTCGCCGATCGCCTGAACCTCACCGTGGTCGCGGAGGGAGTCGAAACAGACGGCCAACTGAACCTGCTACGGCGGCTGGGCTGCCGCCTGATCCAAGGCTACCTGGTTGGCAGACCGATGGGCAAGAGTAACGCCCGTTCGCTGCTGCGGCGATCCCTCACCGGAATGGACGGCAATTTCAATCGCACCACCCGACCACGTCGGATCGATGCCATCGAGGCGGCCGGGTTTGCGCGCACATCGGTGGCAAGCGACTCGATCGGGCCTGCGTGACCGTTCATGCTGACTGAGTTACGTCCGCACCAACTCGGGTGGCGCCTGGCGGTATTGCCGTTTCGGAGGACCCGACACTTCGACCAGCCGCGGCATCGCGTTCGGGATGGCAGAGGAAATTTCGGCCACTCTGGCGCAATTCGGTCTTCCCCGCCTGATTGCCACGGCGTCGTTTGGGGACGGGTCAGGGCCGATGGCCAATGTTCGGACGTTATGCGAAAGTTACCATCTTGACTATGTCATCGAAGGTACTATCGACATCTTGAACGGCAGTATCAAGGTCGACGTTTCCCTGATCGACGTGGTACTCGGCTTCGAAACGGTTTGGAACGGCCATTTTGAGGGGAGACTGGATGACCTGTTTTCGCTTCAGCACCGGATTGCTTACGAGACCGTAGAGCAGGTCGATCCAGAAATACGGCACCGTGCCAACGAGGCGACGGGTCGAACGGGAGCAGATGTCGGAGACGCACACCAAGCTGTTTTGACCGCGATCCGCGGGATCTTTCAAACGGATCGATCTAATTTTATGCAAGCTCGCAAATCCCTCGTGCAGGCCATCGAGCTGCGACCCGAGACTCGTCTGCCGCCCACAGATGGCTAGCCTACTGGAGCATCATTGCGATCGCACTGGGCTGCGTCAATGATCCGCGGGCAATCATGGAGTTGGCCGGCATGGCCGCCTCTCGGGCAATTCAACTCGATCCCTATGACGCACGGGCCCTTGCAGTTTCCGGACACGTAAAGGCCTACATTCTCCATGATGTACCGGCCGCCCTCGAACTTCTCACTCGGGCCATTGAGCTCAATCCAAATCTGCCGATTGCCTGGGCCATGAGCAGTTGGTCTCGAATTTACAACGGCGAACATTCCATCGCAATCAAGCACGCCATGATGTCGCGGTCCTTGTCTCCCCGCGATCCCCACATCTGGTTCGTCGAGCACGCCCTGATGACAGCGCAGTTCTTCAACCGCAACTTGGACGAAGCGAATAGGTTGGCCACCATCGTGCTGAAACAAGACCGAGACCATGTCTCGGCACTCAACGTCCGTCTGGCGATCCTGGGCCATATGGGGCGTCGCGAAGAGGCGCTCGAGTGCCTTCAGGCGCTGCGCCGGTTCGATCCTCGCATCACGGTTGAACGCATCGCCTCCAGAGCCCCGCTGAGACCTGCTGATAAAGGCTTTTACATGGAAGGACTGGAGCGAGGGGGGGTACCGCTGCAAGCCCCCCCATGATGGGAGCCCATGGGTGCACAATGCTCCGTTCGATCGCACTCGGTGTGGCTCGCTTGCACTGTCGATCTCCTCGTTTGCCGCCGCCGCCCGCCTGCCACCACCCGCAGCAGACATCTGGCCATCGTATTTACACGCCGATCCCCACGTCGATCAGCCTGCCCGTACCGATAGAAATCGAAACGCCGGTATAATGCCGACCTGGACGAGGCGTACATCGGCGGTCCAGTTCGGGTGGACATGAAAGCGGTTGAGCACTGCCGCCATCCGACACCAACCAGGTAAACCGTGCTCACTCAGGCAAGTCGGCGGAACGCATGCGGGTTTGGTCGGAAAACCGTATCCCGTCCGCATCGAACGCTGATTTCAACCGGCTGAACATCACCGCACGCACCTTGAACTGCTGGCCCGGCCGGGTGCGGACGATGATCCCGACATGGATCCCGTCGACACCCATTGCGGTCACGCCGATCGACATCGGTGCAGTAATGATCCCGCTGGCGAGCGACAGGTCCTGCATCACTTCGCCGGAGACCCGTTCGATCGCCCGCTCCACCCGCTCGAGATCGGCCTCGTAGACGACGGTCACGTCCAACACTTCGTTGACCCAGTCGCGCGAGTAATTGGTGATCGCCTTCAGATCGCCGAACGGCACGGTGTGCAGCGGTCCCTTGTAGTGCCGCAGCTTGACCGAGCGGAGCGAGAACGTTTCGACCGTGCCGCTGATCCCGCCACTCTCGATCAACTCGCCCACGCGGAACGCGTCGTCGAGCAAAAAGAACACCCCGGACAGCACATCGCGCACCAGCGTCTGGGCGCCGAACCCGACCGCGATCCCGACGACGCCGGCACCGGCCAGCAGCGGCCCTATCTGCAGCCCCATCGCCGCCAGCGCGCTCAATGAGGCGATGATCAGCACGAAGATGAACAGGAAGTTCCGCAGCACCGGCAGCAGGGTGCGGATGCGCGCGCGCCTTCGCAGTTCCTCATCGTCGAGATCGTCGATCGGCAGCACCGCGCCGGTCAGCCGCAGATCGATCACCGCACGCAACACCAGCCACAGCAGATCGGCGCCCAGCAGGATCACCAGCGCCTCGAACGTGCCCCGCCCGAGCCGCGTCATCGCCGTCTCGCTGCTCGCGACCGAGGCCATATCGATCTGCCAGATCTCGATCAGCGCGAAGGCGGCTGCGACCACCACCAGCGCCTGCATGCAGCGATCTGCGATGGCGCTGACCGCGGAGACCTCCTCATCCTGCAGCAGCCACTGGCCGCGGGTAACCCGCGCGGCGGCATTGCGCAACACATACAGGCCGACCGGCACCGCGCCGATCACCAGCAGCGACAATGCGGCCTTGGTGGCCTGGGTCAGGAACAGCAGCCAGATCAGCAGCAGGGCGAACGACACCAGCACCCGGAAAGCCGCCCGCCGCGGGCTGAGCAGGCCCGGCGTCTCGCTGTCGCGCGGCGTCCAGACGATCGCGATGCCGCACAGCGCGAGCGCGAGCAGCAGGATCTGACGCAGCAGTTCCAGACTTTCGGGCGGCAGGCCCAGCCCGCGCAAAACCACAATCGTCTGCCAGCCCAACGCGCCGATCGCGGTCAGCGCCCCGATCCAGCGGTGCCAGAACCACGCGCGGCGGGTCGTCAGCGGCACCAGGCGCAGCCGCTCGGCGCCGGGTGCCAGGAAGAAGCGTGACACGGTATGGCTGAGCCGGATCACCAGCGTCGCCCAGAGATAGCCCAGGATCATCGAACCGCTCGAGGCCGGCCAACTGAACAACAGGAATGTGCCCATGCTGCCCGCCGCGAAGGTGCCGAGCAGCAGGACTGCGAAGGCGAGACGCTCGACCAGCACCGCCAACCGGTGCTCCAGCGTTGCCACGTCGAGCCGGTCGAAATGTGCCAGCCACGGGCGCGCGGCGAACAGGAACAATCGCTGTGCCGCGATGCCGCCGGCGACGAAGGCGACCAGGTAGATGAGCATGTCGAGCGTGTCTGACGCCGGCATGGTCGCGCTCACCCGATCCCAGCAGGCGCGCAGCGCGTCCGGCAGCGCACGAAGCTGGGTGCCGAGATCGATGATCCGCTGGCGGGTGTCGCCCAGAACGCGGTCGAGCATGAAGCCCATCGAACCGGTCATCGCGGCCGGCGGCGCCGGCGCGGTGGGCGCGGCCATCAGCCGCTCGCGCACGGCCGGATCGCCCAGCAGGTCAAGCAGCGTCGCGCCCTGCGGTGTGTCAAGCAGCGCCCGCGCCTGCGCGGCGCGCTCCGACACATCCCCGGACGCGGCAGGGCCGGATGCCGCGTGCGCCCAAGGCGCGCCGAGCAGCAGCGCGGCCAGCAAAAGGCACGCGGCACATATTGGTCCCGATACGAACCCGATCGCGCCGACCCCCCAACGCCCCATCAGATGCTACTCGTGTTGGCGTTGCGGTTTCCCGCTACGCGGTGCGATCCCTGCCGGCACCAGCGCCGCCTGCACGGCGGAGGGATGCGGGCGGCACACGGTATGGGCGCACCGCCTATCGGCGCAACAGCCTCGCGGTCAGGCGTCAGACGTCGTGCCGTCTCACGCCTGGCCAGGCAACCTCCTCAGGAAGATGGGGCTCCGCCGCTCACACGCTTATCTGAAAGGATAAGCCGTGTAGATGTAATCCTGCGATGCCATCCTGGTGTGGCACGCATACCCGCATTTGGCGTCGGTTCCCTCCGGCGTAAACGTGTTGGACGCGGCACTATAGTTGAAATTGCCATACGCCCATCCGTGCGTGTCCGGGAATCTCTTGCTGTCTTTTTCGATTGTCGCGACCGCTTGCAGCGCGTCCGGCACCTCCACGGCGTAAGGCGCCCTCGCGTTCTTTTTCATGCTCCACTCGATCTTCACCACCTTGGAGCCTTCGGGAAAAACCTTGCCCGCGGCGGGAAGGCCTTGCCGATACGCGTCCATCATCACGTCATTCGCGAGGATCACTTTCAGTAGGGTTTTGGTTTGGCTGACCGCGACAACCCGCCAGTTTTCGTATCCCTTGAAATCGTCGAATGAGAGCAGGCCCAATTTCAGCGCGTATCTGTCTTGTTGCGCGATGGCGATGCCCCCAAACACCGCGAGCGACACGGCACCGATCAAAGCCAACGCGATGATCTTGACTCTCATGTCAAATATCCTCCCGGCCGACATTCCCCGAATGACCGGCTCATCCGGCCATCTGGCAGGTAGGCTACCCGCCATCCAACGCCATTTGCAACGTCGGCAGTGCCGCCGGCGAATTGCCTTGACGTCGTGCTTCCAGGGCGCGGTGAAATCCGCCCCGCCCAACTGGTCCAGCCGACCCATCCAGGGCGTCGCAACGGCGTTCGGCGCCGGTACCCGGGCGGATCGCGGCAAGGTAGTAGGACGATCGAGGCTCGCAAAAGGCGGCGCGCCTGTGTCTGCTTCCAAGCAGTCGTTTCCGCCCAATGACCGGCTTGGATGGGCGCAGAGCCGTCGGCGCCCAGCGATGTCGAATGTCCGCCTCCTGGCTCCCCAAGCGAGCTGACGTATGGCCGCAATGGATCGGACTCTGCCGGGAATGTCGGATCGAAGAGCGGACGCTCCCGCCTCTCGGTGCCGCCGCCTTTGGTGCCGCGGCGCGCGAGCGACGCGCGAAACACCAACAACTCTCGCCACTACCGTCGCGGCTGGCTCAGCGCATCCGCGCGAGACCACGTGGAGCAAGACGCACATGGCGTGGCTGGCCGGCGGAAGCTCGACCAACGACAGCAGCTATTCCCGCAAATCCTGCAACAGTGGCATCGCCTCGGCTGCGAAACGTTCGACCTGCGCATGACGCTGTTCGTACGGTCCGAGCAAATCCAGAATCACATGCCGCACCCCCGCGGCATGGAACTCGCGAATCCGTTCGGCCACCTGCTCCGGCCGCCCCAACGCGCAATAGCGCTGTGCTGCTCTGCGAAAATCCATGGCATACCGAACACTGAGCGTCTCCGTCGCCGCGTCCAACGCCTGTTCATAGCTGTCGTCGATGCGCGTGAACAGCAGATGCGCAGTACCGAACGCCGTCACGTTCCGCCCCGCCTCGCGCGCCGCGGCATCGATCTTCTCCAATGCCGATCGATACATCTCGGGTGTCACCACGTAGGACAGCCAGCCATCGGCCAGCCGCCCGGTACGCCGCAAGGCACCGTCCGATCGCCCGCCGCACCATATCGGCGGACCGCCAACCTGTCGCGGCGGAGGCTGCATCGCCACCTCGGTGAAGCCACCGTAGAACCGTCCGCCGTACGTCACCGGCTCGCCGCTCCAGAACCGGCGCAGCAAGCCGATGCCCTCGCTCAACCGCGCACCGCGTTCGCCGATCGGCACGCCGCACACTTCATACTCGCGCGGGAATTCACCACCGACGCCGACACCGAATACCAGGCGGCCCTCCGTCAGATGATCCAGCGTGGCAACCTGCTTCGCCACCGGCGCCGGATGCCGCAGAGGCAGCAGATACACCGACGTACCCAACGTCAGCCGCCGGCTCACCACCGCCGCCTGCGCAAGCTGCAGCAAAGGATCCAGGACCGGCACGGCGAACGAAATATGGTCGCCGACCCACAACGAATCGTAACCGCTGCGGTCCACCAGTTCGACCAGTTCCACCAACTCGTCGATGCGCGGCAGCCACGGCGCCGTCGCCGGTTCAGTGCGGCGATGTATCGTCTGGATACCGATCAGCAGTCTGCTATCAAGCGGGAGATACGCCATCTGTCAGCAGATCCCGATTATGGATGACACTTCACCCTCCCAGGAAAGCCACGAGTTTCGCCACGACCTGATCCCGCGCTTCAACCATCAGCCAGTGGCCCGAACCCTTGATGCTGACCCCCTCGACATTGTCGGCGACCAGGCGGCCCTGAGCGATCAGGAAGTCACCGGAGGCCTTTTCTCCAGTCAGTACCAGCATCGGCATTGTCAATTTGGTTCTGGCAAAGACGGCGAAATCCTTGGCATCCTGTTCGAAAGCACGGAACACCTCGAAGCCTGCCCTCATGCCGCCTGGCTGCGCGTAAGCCGCCGCGTAAATTTGACGATCTGCTTCGGAAACGGACCGTGCAGGGTCGGCGGCGAAGTCATTCCAGAAATGCTCGAGGTAGACTCGTTCTCTGCCATCGACGAGCGCCAGCGGGGTCTTGCCGTAGAAATGAAAATGCCAAAGATCCCGCAGCAGCCAGACGCTCGTCCAATCGCCGACGCCAGGCAGAAAGGCATCCATCAATGCGATCCGCTCCACGTCCGACGAATACTGCGCACCATAGGCATAGGCGACCATGAGCCCAATATCGTGACCCACAATGCTGATATGACCGTGTCCAAGCGTCGTCGCGAGAGCCTGGATGTCCTGCGCCATCGTCTTCTTGTCGTAGCCAGCCTCCGGCTTGGCTGATTCCCCGAAGCCGCGCAGATCGGGGGCGATCACCGTGCGCGTCCTAGCAAGCTCGGCAATCAGCGGCCGCCACATATGGCTGGTCTGGGCGTAGCCATGCAGCAGAAATACCGGTGCGCCATCGCCGGCAATCAGATAATGCAGTCTGATACCGTTGACCTCCGCGAAGCGGCTGTCGATCGTGATCATCGCGTCCACCGGCGCCTCTCTGCCTCGCATTGCCGACGGCGACCCATCGTCAATTCGGTTCGTAGCGCCGCCACGCGCTCATTTGCACCGCCGATGTATGGCAGTGCACCACCACCGGCCTGGTCTTCACCGCGAACGCCCGCGCGATCGCCATCCGCCACTTCCGCTTCGGTCCGAATGGTAATTCCCTCGGCGCCGAACGAACGCCCCCATGCCGCGAAATCCGGATTGGTCAGCTTCATCGACTCCTGGAACGGCCGCCCCGGATAGCGCACGTGATGATGCATGCCGATCGTGCCGTACATCTTGTTGTCGGAGATCACGATGATCGGCGCCCCACCATACTGGCAGGCGGTGGCTATCTCGTTGCCCGCCATCAGTGCGCCGCCATCGCCCATGAACGCCACCACCTGCTTGCCGGGCCGGCGCAACGTCGCCGCCACCGCCATCGGCATGCCCGATCCCATCGCACCCACCACCGACGACAAGAAGATCTGCCCAGGCTTGAAGCCGATATACCGATGAATGAAGCTGCCGAAATTGCCGGCGTCCGATGTCACCGTCGCATCCGGCGCCAGGTGCTTGTCGACTTCGCAGACGATGGCTGCAAAGTTCACGCCGTCCGACGTCGGCTCCCATTCCTTCGCCAGCAGCTTGCGATGGATCGCATGCAGCCCCGCGACCCAACCCTGCCGCTTCGCCGCCCCCGCCGGAGCGCCGCGTTTCAGCAGTGCCTTGACCAATTCGTACGGATCGCACGCCATCCCGAGTTCAGGCCGCCACACGCGCCCGACCTCGTTCGCATCCGGCCACACATGCACCAGCGGCAATTGCGGCTGCGGCGCGGCGGGGAACGTGTACGACTGGCTGACGCTGTCGGTCAGCCGCTCGCCGATCGCCACCATCAGGTCGGCCTTTTTCATCTCCGTCAGCAGCGCCGGCGGCACACGGATGCCCATGTACCCGCCGTAGTGCGGATGCGTCGCGTCGAACAATTGCGGCCGGCGATGCGTCGGGCTGATCGGCAGCATCCACTCCTCCGCAAGCTGCCGCAGATCGCCGAACACCGCGTTGTCGTACAGCGCATCGCCGAGTAATGCACCGCCCACCAGCACCAGCGGTCGCTCCGACTTCGCCAGCATATCGGCCACGCGATCCAGATCTTCCGCGCGTGGTCCCGCCAGCGCGCGCGGGCGCGGCTGATCGACCGCCACATCGGTGGTCGCATCGAAGATATCCTCCGGCAGGATCACCGCCACCGGACCCGGTGTGCCGCTCTCTGCCAGGTGGAATGCGCGTGCGATCGCTTCGGACGCCTGCTCCGGCTCGATCACCTCGATCACCGACTTGGTCACGTCCGACAGCAGCCGCGAATAGTTCTGTTCCTGCAACGCCTGCCGGCCGAAATCCTTGCGTTCCACCTGCCCGACCAGCATCACCACCGGCGTCGCGTCGTGATACGCCGAATGCAGCGACACCATGGAATTCGACAGGCCGGGCCCGCGCGAAACAATGCAGCAGCCGGCGCGATTGCGCAGCCGACCATCGGCCACCGCCATGAAACCTGCGCCGCCTTCATGCCGGCAAACGATCAGCCGCACCGAGTTCATATCGGTCAGCGCATTGATCAATCCGACATAGCTTTCGCCGGGCACACAGAACACCTGATCGACGTCATGCGCTTCCAGGCTCTCGGCAAGCAGGCGGGCAACGGAGCGGGTCATTTTGGCAACGTCTCCTCGGTTTCTTCGAAGCAGGGAATCATGCTGTCATTGCACCGCAGCCCAAGTCACCAACCGGACATCCGGAACCGCGATGATCGGTGATCGCACTGCGTTCCAATCCTATTCGCTATTGCGATAAAAGCCGCGCTGATCGTCGCCGCGCGACCTCCGACAACGACGCCAGTCCCTCGGTTTGTCATTGCTTATCCAATGCAGGGCTCATCCAATGCCTGGCTCATCCGATGCTTGCCAGCGGGCCATACGCTTACTTGCTACGCGGCGGGACAGCGTATCAGCGGATAGGGAAACTCGGGACATCCGGGAAAGCTGATCTCGTTGTCGCCGCGTCGCTGCACATGCAGCACATCGGGGTTCTCGCAGCCAAAGCCGGTTTCGCTGACGGTGCTCGGAGACAGGCCAAACGGCCCAGCCTGCGTCGCTTGCAGCGATGGCGCGAAACGGAATTCCACGCCGGCCGCCGTGACGCGCGCCGTCTCCACCAGGCGTTGAACGTAGTTCTGGTCGGTGATGACCGCGCGCATGACGATGTCGCGCGTAAAGATCACGACGGGCTGCGCAAGGCATTCCCGCGCGGTGATCGTGCTGGGCGGCGGATATAGTCCGCCGATCCAGGCGCCGAACAGCCAGGCCTGCGGCGGTGCGTTCTGCGCCCCGGCGGGCGGTGCTCCGGTCAGCGCAAGCAGGGCAGTCGCGGTCAGAAGCGCGAACAGACGGGCGATGCGGTGCATGCGGTATCCTCGGGCGTGGCTGTGCCGACACGATAGGGCGGCCACGAATCAGTGACCAGTGCCCCGACCAACGGTGATCCAACCGGATCGCTGGTCACCGATCACCGATCACTGCTAAGCACGCGGCATGCTGGATCGCCTCTACATGCGCACGCTCGCGCTGGCCGCCTCGCCGCGCGCATCCTGGTGGTTGGCCGCCGTGGCGTTCGCCGAGAGCAGCTTCTTTCCGATCCCGCCCGATGCGTTGCTGATTCCGATGGCCCTGGCCCGCCCCGACCGCGCCTGGCGCCTGGCCGCGATCTGCACCGTCGCAAGTGTGACGGGTGGCGCGCTTGGCTATTTTATCGGCTACGCCGTGTTCAACCAGCTCGCGCGGCCGCTGATCGACTTCTACGGCTATGGCGACAGGTTCGTTGCGTTCCAGGCGCTGTACGCCCGTTACGGACTGTGGGTGATCCTGATCAAGGGGCTGACACCGATCCCGTACAAGATCGTCACCATCGCATCCGGCGCCGCGCGCTTCAGCTTTCCGCTGTTCATGGCCGCCAGCATCACCACCCGCGGCGCACGCTTCTTCATCGTCGCCGCGTTGCTGCGCGCATTCGGCACCCCGATGCGCGACTTCATCGAGCGTCGGCTGACGTTGGTGACCAGTCTGCTCGCCGCCGGCATCATCGGTGGATTCCTGATGCTGCGGCTGCTGTGACAGCGATAACCGACGCTTGATAGGTGCCGCCGTGGCAGCCGCGAACTTTAGGTTGTCGGATACCGTCGAAATCGCGCATCATTCTCAGATCAGAAGGCTTTTCTCAAAGGGAGAGAACATGTCTCGGCACAACCGCTATTTGCAGTTCTTGACGGCGTTGCTACCTGCGGGTGCGTTTGGATTATCCGTGGCGCTGGCATCGCATGTCGCCAAGGCAGCTCCCGTCACCGAGGGCGACGATCCACACGTCGACAATAGCGCGAATACCTTTTCGGTCGCCACCGAACTGCAAGCAATTCGTGACGCGATGGACGAGGCGAGTACCGGACATGCAGGGCGGACAGGTCGGCCAGGTCAACGATCCGAATATTCGTCTGGCATTCTGGCTCAACGGCAATGGCCGCGGCTGGGGCAACGGTGGCGCCCGTTGGGGCAATGGCGGATGGCCGGCGTGGGGCAACGCTCGTCCATGGGCCAATGGCTGGGGCAACGGCGGCTGGGGCAACGGCGTCTGGCATAACGGCGGCTGGCGTAACGGCGGCGGCGGCTGGCATAACTGGCGCAACTAGGCATGGCGACCTCGCCGACGACCCTGCAGGGCGGCGCCGCGCCTGCCGGTGCCGCCGCTTCCGGTTATCGACATCGTGGTGGTACAGCCGACGCCATTCTGCAACATCAACTGCACGTATTGTTATCTGCCGCACCGCAATGATCGGTCCGTGATCGCGCAGAGCACGGTCCGCAATCTGTTCGCGAAACTGTTCGCCTCCGGCTGGGCCGCTCCCCATGTCAACGTGATCTGGCACGCCGGGGAACCGATGGTCATGCCGATCGCCTTCTATCGCCAGGCATTCGAGACGATCGAGCGATTGCGGCCGGAACAGGTGTGCGTCACGCATTCGATCCAGACCAACGGAATGCTGATCACGCCGGCATGGTGCGACTTCCTCGCCGAGTGGAAAATCGATGTCGGTGTCAGCATCGACGGGCCACGGCATCTGCACGACCAGAAGCGGGTAACCCGGTCGGGCCGCGGCACATTCGACAAGACAGTTGCGGGTGTCCGCATGCTGCGCCAGCGCGAAATTCCGTTCCACACCATCTCCGTCCTGTCGCGTGCCAGCCTCGACGCCGCGGACGAGATGTATGAATTCTTCGTGTCGGAAGGCATCGAGCACGTCTGCTTCAATGTCGAGGAGTCCGAAGGCCAGCACGTCTCCGACATGCTGGCTGTCAATGATGTACGCCAACGCTTTCGCGGCTTTCTTGCGCGATTCTGGCAGCTTGCGCGAGCGTCGGACCGGGTGAAGTACGTGCGCGAAGTCGATACCATGATCCACGCCATCTTCCGGCCGAACGATGCGCCGTTCCGCAACCAGCAGGTCGAGCCGCTGGCCATGATGAATGTCGACTGCCTGGGCAATGTATCGACATTCTCGCCCGAGCTGCTGGGCTACAAGAACGCCGACTACAACGATTTCGTCATCGGCAACATCAATACCAATTCGATGCAGCAGATCCGTGACAGCCAGCGCGCTGGCGGCGATGCAGCGCGACATCGATGCCGGGGTCGATGCTTGTCGCAAGACCTGCGAGTATTTCTCGGTATGCGGCGGCGGCGCGCCGATGAACAAGTTGTCCGAGAATGGCAGCTTCCGCACCACGCAGACGCGTGTTCTGCTCGCTGATCCAGATCGCTGCGGCCGATCTGGTGCTGTCGTCCGCGCGCGAGCTGCGGCGTACCTGGCAGCCGTCGATGGCCCCCGCTGCGCGCGCGGAACGGGTCACAGCATCGCTAGTAGCGTGCCTGCTCATCATTGCGAGCTCGCGGGATAGCCGCCCGGACTGGATCCAGGACTGGATCCGGGGTCGTCGCGCGAAGCAAGGCGGGTGAGGGCTTTGTTATCGGGCCCAGCGCAACACGCCGTGCCACTCGATCTGATAATCCTTCTCACCGGATAGTGAGAGCGCGCAGGCAACTTCAGTTGATCCGCGCGTTCTGTTGCATCATATCGCCCCAATCGCAGCGTGAAACCCCAATACATCCTGGAATTAGTTAATGAGGAGGCCACATGCGCCGCCGCGAGCTTCTGTTGGGAAGCGCGATCCTGTCTGTCGCGGCCGCATTGGGACCGGTCGCGCCGGCGCGCGCCGATGATGCCACGCCGTTCGACAGCGCCACCGTGCGCAACCTTGCGCGCAACCTGGCGCAGCAGCCCTACAAGGCACCGGATTCGCCTCTGCCTGACGATCTGACCAAGCTCGACTACCAGGCCTATCGCTCCATCCGCTTCGACCCGGGCCACGCGTTGTGGCGCGGCCAGGGACTGAAATTCACCGCCGAGTTCTTCCATCGCGGCTTCCTCTACAAAGACCGTGTCGACATCTTACGAAGTGGCGAACGGCCACGCGACGCCGATCCGCTACAGCCCCGACCTGTTCACCTTCGACAAGGTGAAGCCGCCCACCGAGGACATCGGTTTCGCCGGCTTCCGCCTGCACTACCCAATCAACCGCCCTGACTACTTCGACGAAATCTGCGCCTTCCTCGGCGCCAGCTATTTCCGCGCGGTGGCGAAGGATCAGGGCTACGGCCTGTCGGCGCGCGGCCTGGCGATCAAGACCGCCGATCCCTCCGGTGAGGAGTTCCCGCTGTTCCACACGTTCTGGCTGGAACGCCCGGCAAAGGGCAGCGACATGATCGTGGTGCATGCGCTGCTCGACAGCTCAGCGCCGCCGCGGCGTACCGCTTCACCATCCGCCCGGCCAGGAGACGGTGTTCGACACCGAGATGGCGCTGTATCCGCGCACCGACATCACGGCCGCCGGCATCGCACCGCTGACCTCGATGTTCCTGTTCGATGCCAACGATCGCACCCGCGTCGACGACTATCGCGAGGCGGTGCACGATTCCGCCGGCCTGCTGATGTGGAACGGCAAGGGCGAGCAGATCTGGCGTCCGCTCGCCAATCCGCGCGAACTTGCAGATCAGCGCCTTCACCGACAGCGGCCCGCGCGGCTTCGGCCTGCTGCAGCGCGAGCGAAAATTCAGCGATTACCAGGACCTGGAGGCGCATTACGAAAAGCGCCCGTCGCTATGGGTGGAACCGATCGGCGATTGGGGCCAGGGCATCGTCGAGCTGGTGGAAATTCCCAGCAACCGCGAGGTCAACGACAACATCGTCGCGTTCTGGCGGCCGCATGATCCGCTGAAGGCGAAGGGCGAATACATCCTGAACTATCGGCTGCATTGGTGCTGGTCGCCGCCGTCGGCATCGCAACTGGCCAATGTCGTCGGCACACGCTGCGGCCTGTCGTGGGATCAGAAGAACCGCCAGTTCGTCATCGACTTTGCCGGCGGCGCCTTGAAGGATCGCCACACTGATGCTCCGCCCACGATCGATCTCGGCGCCAGCAAGGGCAGCATCGAAAATCCCGTCGTCGAAGCCAATCCGGCGACCGGCGGCTGGCGGCTGAGCTTCCAGCTTGCGACCGGCAGCGAGAAGCTGGTCGAGATGCACGCCAGGCTGATGGACGGTGAAACGCCGCTGACCGAGACATGGATCTACCGTTGGACAGTCTAACCTATGGCACCAGTGATTTTCCGCGCGCTGCCCGATGAGGCGCCGCTTGCGATGCCGACGCAGTCGCTGCGCGCGGCGCCGCCGCGCGCACCGCGGCCCGCCAGTTCGCCGCGCGCCATGGCGCTGCGTCGGTTCGTCGTCATCGGTGGTGCGGTCGTCCTGACGATCGCCGGCGCGGAGGAGATGTACCGCGTGTTCGCGGTGAACGGCCTGACCGCGCTCGGCGGTCTTCATGCTGGCGCTGTTCCTCGCGCTGTTCGCCTGGATCGCACTGTCGTTCACCAGCGCGCTGGCCGGCTTCTGTCTCGCTGCTGGGCGGCGGCGGCTGCCGGTTCGGTACCGGCCCGACGCACCGACTGCCGCATCCTGCCACGCGCACCGCGCTGCTGATGCCGACGCTACAACGAGCAGCCCGCGCGCATCATGGCGGGCTTGCAGGCGATCGATGAATCGCTGCGCGAGATCGGCGCGCAGCGACGCGTTCGACGTGTTCATCCTCAGCGACACCACCGATCCGGAGGTCTGGATCGCCGAGGAGGCGGGGTTTCTGGCGTTGCGCGAGCGCACCGGCGGGCAGCGGCGCATCTTCTATCGCCGGCGGCCGAAGAACACCGCGCGGAAATCCGGCAACATCGCCGAATGGGTGCGGCGGTTCGGCGGCGCCTATCAGCAGTTCCTGATCCTCGATGCCGACAGCCTGATGACCGGCGAAACGCTGGTGCGGCTGGTCGGCGCGATGGAACGGCATGCCGATGTCGGGCTGATCCAGACACTGCCGATCATCACCGGCGCGACGACGCTGTTCGCCCGCATGCAGCAGTTCGCCGGCCGCGTGTACGGCCCGCTGATCGCGCACGGCATCGCGTGGTGGCACGGCGCGGAGGGCAACTACTGGGGCCACAACGCGCTGATCCGCACGCGCGCGTTCGCCGAATGCGCCGGGCTGCCGGAACTGCACGGTCGCAAGCCGTTCGGCGGCCCGATCATGAGCCACGACTTCGTCGAGGCCGCGCTGATGCGGCGCGGCGGCTGGGCGGTGCACATGGTGCCCGGCGTGCGCGGCAGCTACGAGGAAGTGCCGCCGACACTGACCGATCTCGCGGTGCGCGATCGCCGCTGGTGCCAGGGCAACCTGCAGCATGCCGCCGTGCTGCCGACGCGCGGGCTGTATCCGATCAGCCGGCTGCATCTGCTGACCGGCATCGGTTCGTACATCACCGCGCCGCTGTGGCTGCTGTTCATCCTGACCGGCATCCTGATCGCGGTGCAGGCGCGCTTCGTGCAGCCGGATTACTTTCCCGCCGGCAAGTCGCTGTTCCCGCAATGGCCGGTGATCGATCCGGTGCGCGCCATGTGGATGTTCGTCGGCACCATGGCGCTGTTGCTGGTGCCGAAATTGCTCGGCTGCATCGCGATCGCTGCTGCAGCGGCAGCGAGCGGCGCGGCTTCGGCGGCGCGTTGCGGTTGCTTGCCGGCATGCTGCTGGAGACGATCATCGCGGGGCTGATGGCGCCGGTCGTCATGCTGACGCAGTCGATCGACGTGGTGGCGATTCTGCTCGGACGCGATTCCGGCTGGGGCGCGCAGCGCGCGATGACGGTGCGATTTCCGGCAGCGCGAAACGCACGGCTGTATCGCCGGCACACGTTACTGGGTTTGTTGCTCGGCGTCGCGGCATGGCTGGTTTCGCCGTACCTGGCGCTGTGGATGCTGCCGGTGGTGCTGGGACTGGCGCTGGCAATTCCGCTGGCGCTGCTGACCGGTCGGCGGTGGTCCGGCGGCGGTCTGTTGCGCACACCGGAGGAAGCTGCGCCGCCCGCGGTGGTCGCGCGCGCGGTCGGCGTTGCAGCGCGAATGGCAGAACGAGGGCCTGCCCGACGTGGCGCGGCATGTTGCGCGATCCGGCGCTGCTGGCAGTGCACAAGGCAATGCTGCCGCCGCCCCGCCGCCCGCGCGCAGATCCGCTCGAAGCGGCTGTCGCGCTTGGCCGCGCCAAGCTGGAGGAGGCGGAGACGCTGGAGGACGCGCTGGCGGCGTTGTCGCCGCCGGAGATGGCTGCGGTGCTGGGCGATGCGTCCGCGCTGCAGCGCTTGTCGGCGCTGGCGAACGGCGGCTGAGAACGATCAACCGTGCCTGGTCGGCGGCACAGTTTGCGCCTGCGTCGCCACCGGCGGTTGTTCTGCCTGTGCCGCGTGGTTGATCTGCGAGGTCAGCCGTACGCTGAACACGAGACCGATGCAGAGCAGGACTGCGACCACGCCGAGCAGGCCGGTAAGTTTGCTGCGTTCCGACATGCGGGATGAACCAATGGGAGGCGTTGTGGTTCATCGGTGACCAATAAGCCGGCATCACGTCCGCGTGTGCCTCACAGCCACTAAACTTCAACAGCGTATTCTCTTGAAGGATGGCTTGCGGCGTTTCATTCCCTGATCCCAGCATCCGCCCCTTCGCGGATAGGGTCGACGCAACGCTCCGGCACATTATCCCCACCAACGAACACCCGCCCGCATCAGTGTCCCAACGCCCGCGCCACTTCCTCCAGCGCCGCGGGATCCTCGATCGTCGGCGGCACCGGCGCATCCTCGCCATCGGCAATGCGCCGGATCGAACCGCGCAGGATCTTGCCCGACCGCGTCTTCGGCAGCCGAGGCACCACGCGCGCATCGCGGAACGCGGCCACCGGACCGATGCGCTCGCGCACCAGCGCGACAAGCTCCGCGGCAATCTCGCTTTCCGGCCGGTTCACGCCAGCCTTCAACACGACCAGCCCGATCGGCGTCTGTCCCTTCAACGCGTCTTTCGCACCCACCACCGCGCACTCGGCCACTGCGGGATGTGATGCCAGCACCTCCTCCATCTGCCCCGTCGACAATCGATGCCCCGCAACGTTGATGATGTCGTCGGTGCGTCCCATCACCCACACATCGCCGTCCGCATCGATCGTTCCGGCATCGCCGCTGCGATACCAGCCGGGAAAATCCGACAAATACGCCGCCCGATAGCCCTCGTCATTCTGCCACAGCGTCGGCGCGCAGCCAGGCGGCAATGGCAACCGGGCACACAGATTGCCCGTCTGCCCCGCCGCCATCAGCATCCCCTCGTCGTCCAGCGTGTGCAGGTCGAAACCAGGGCTCGGCCGCCCACCCGATCCGGGCTTGAACGGAAACAGCCCGTATTGCCGGAAGCCGGACGTGATCGCCCAACCCGTCTCCGTCTGCCACCAGTGATCGACCACCGGCTTGCCAAGCAGATCCGCCGCCCATGTCGCGGTCGGCGGATCGCAGCGTTCGCCGGCAAGGAACAATGCCTCCAGCTTCGACAGATCATGCGCGCGCAGCAGTTTGCCCTCCGGGTCCTGCTGCTTGATCGCGCGCATCGCGGTGGGCGCGGTGAACAGCACCTTCACGCCGTGCTGCGCGCACACCCGCCAGAACGCGCCGGCGTCAGGCGTGCCCACGGGTTTGCCTTCATACATCACGCTGGTGCAGCCGCGCAGCAGCGGCGCGTAGACGATGTAGCTGTGGCCAACAACCCAGCCGACATCCGACGCCGCCCAATACACGTCGCCCGCATCGACGCCATACAGCATGCGCATGGAATTCCACAGCGCGACCGCATGTCCGCCATTGTCGCGCACCACGCCCTTCGGCCGCCCCGTCGTGCCTGACGTGTAGAGTATATACAGAGGATCGGTCGCCGCCACCGGCACGCAGTCATGCGGCGACGCCGCCGCCTCGGCTTCCACCAGATCGTAATCGCGGCCCGCAATCAATGCCGCCGGTTCCGCATCGCGTTGCAGGATCAGGCACGCATCCGGTTTGTGCGGCGACAATGCGATCGCCGAATCGAGCAGCGGCTTGTATTTCACCACCCGTCCCGGTTCCAACCCGCACGACGCCGACACGATCACCTTCGGCTTGGCATCGGCGATGCGCGACGCCAGTTCCGCCGCGGCAAAACCACCGAACACCACCGAATGGATCGCCCCGAGCCTGCGCGCACGCCAACATCGCGATCGCCGCTTCCGGCACCATCGGCAGATAGATCACCACGCGGTCGCCGCGCGCCACACCGAGTGCCGCCAATGCGCCGGCCAACTTCGCGGTGCGCATCTGCATCTGGCGGTAGGTGAAGATGTCGATGCGCCCAGTCATCGGGCTGTCCCAGATCAACGCCGCCTGCTCGCCGCGACCCGCCAGCACGTGGCGATCGATGCAGTTGAAGCAGGTGTTCAGCATGGCGCCGGCGAACCACCGTCCATACGGCCCGGACGAGGGATCGAACACGCGATCCCAGCGACGCTGCCACGTGATGCCGTCGGCGACGCCAGCCCACCAGGCTTCCGGATCGGCGCGCCATGCGGCGTAGACTTCGGCGTATCCCGATGCGGGCACTGCGTCGTTCATCGCGGCCTCCCTGGTTTCGATGTTCGGCTGACCAAGAATGCACCACGTTCGACCGCCATTGCGAGTTCCGTCCCCGCCGCAGGCCGGTCGGCCGGCGGTCGGCGGGCGTGCGATGGTTCGCCACAAAAACAAAAGCGGCGCCCGAAGGCGCCGCTGTTATCAGACAGAAGTTGTCGGAACTCTTTACACGACCTTGCGGCGACGCATTGCCAGGCCAAGCCCGGCAAGAGCGGTACCAAGGAGAGCCATGGAGGCCGGCTCTGGTACAGGGCTGATCGACACGCCGTTCACAGCCACGCCATCGATCGCGAGACCGGTGTCGTACAATTCGTCGAACGCGTTCGTCGCGCCGAACCCAAGGTAGTAGTCACCAGCGTCCACGATTGTGTAGACTTCCGACTGCCAGCCGGTTGTGCCGCAGCCGCCCACGAAGCAATCACCCGACCAGCTGCCCAGCCAGGAAACGGTACTCAGGCCGACCGTATATGGGGTAACGGCCGTCGTCGTGTTGTACAGCTCCGCCACCGGCGTGCCGGTCGACGTGTACAGAACAGCCCAGGCGTTGTCGGCGTACTCGCCACCGTCGGAGGTGATGAAGTCGAAGTAATAACTCAGAGTCGTGTTGGCCGTGGCAGTGAAGATCGGGGTGGTCAGCAGCGAGCCGTCAGTCGGGGAGACGGGAGCGGTGATCGGGTTCTGGCCCACGCCGCCGATACCGCCGGTTGTGGTGACATACTCGTAGGAGGGGTTGTTCAGCGGCGAGAGCGGAACATCGCCGTCGGCGCCATCGGTGCCGCAGCCACCCGTGCAGGACCAGCCAGCCGGCACCGGGCCGGCGATAGCTGTCGCGGGCAGCAGCAAGGAGGCGCCACCCGCCAGCATCGTCGCAAAAAGAAGAGCATTCCTCATGGTCTCATTGATCCTTATCCTTTATCAACGATGGCCAGCCAAGCAATCTGCGTGCCACATAACAGAACGCTTTTGAATCAACCTGTTATGTTTGTATCAAAGTGTGCGATTCCGGAATGTGTAAATTTTCCCGACATTTTCGTCTCGAAATGTCGACCTTCTGCAATAATGAAGAAACGAAAGCTGGGTTACTTGACGTTGTGATCCGGACTGGCGCTGTCGGTTCGGCCGTCGATCGCCAGCCCAGCCCAGCGAAGCGCTGCGTCTGATCACGCAATATCCCAAAGTAACGGCCCTGATCGCCGTGCTCGCGCATGGCCGTAACGATCCATTCCGCCAAGCGCCGTTGCTGCGCAACCAGCGGATGCAGCGGCAAGGTCGCTGCACTACCGTTACGGCTATACGTTACGGATCAGAAAGCCTTGCAGACCGTGTGAGAACTCGCCGCAGTCGCGCCGCTGCACAAAGCTGATTCGTCTCCTTGCATTTTACCATAGGGCTGGAATCAGACCGGGCGGGCTTCCACGACCGTGTATCCGGATGGTAGCGGCACAGATCGTCTACAGCGGAGGCCGGACGCGGCGAAAAGCGCATCGAACTCTTCCTCACTCCGGATGCGTCCACCGGTGACGGCGAGGCTCATAAGATCGCTCAAGTGCGCGAGTGAAGGCGCGTTGCTGGCTGGGATGACACGCTCGACGATGATGACGCGCCCATTGGCGGCCATAGCGGCGCGGCAGGAGCGGAGCAGCGTGAGGACCTCCGCGTCCTCCTGGTCCATCATGATGTTCGAGAACACATAGGCATCGCCGCCTGCCGGAATGTCAGCGAAGTAGTCCCCGCCGATGACACGACAGCGGTCCACCACTCCGGCATCAGTCAGGCTGAAGCGGTGGCCCGGACTCTCAGCAAAGACGCCGCGGCTCGCGAGTGTGCGGAGCAGCCTGTAAAGTGACGCCTCATCCGTGCCGGTGGCGCGCGCTAAGGTGCCGCAATCTTGTGCACCACCGGCGAGATGGTCCGCGACGCCGAGCGCCGCTGCGACATAGAGTGCCTGCGAGAGTTGATAACCGCGCATCATCGTTACGAGCGCATTAGCCGCCTGTCAGGCCGGGAGCTGACATCACTCGCCCCATCCCTTGTTGCTGGATAACCGAACGGCGGTAGCTAGCGGTTTTTCATTGAAAGCCTGAACTTGCGAGGGCGCAAGCGTGGTCGCTTTGGCCAGATGGCTCAGCTGTCGCAAGATGCTTTCCGTGCGTGCCGCGCCCCAGCGATGCCCTGCCTAGAGCATGGCGGTTGGTGGCTATCAGCTTTGGCGCCATGACCCGCGTTTTCACACGGTCTGCTTGGTTCTCGCGTGATGGCCGGGAGCGTCGGAAAATTGCGGTTCGATCAATCCCATGAGATGTTCCAGACATCTGCTGCCACACCAGAATGCCGGCGTGCGCTGCGCCAGCTGATAATGCGCGGGAGAAACCAAAATATGTCCGGACACTCAGCGTCGCCTCGCGACAGGACGGCCCATTGTAGCTGTGGATCACTTCGGGTGGAGACGATCGGGGAACCGCTGGTCGTCATAACGTGCTTCTGCGAGGAATGTCAGCGTCGGACTGGATCGGCCTTTGGGATCAGCACGTATTGGATGCTGGAGAATGTCAAAATATCCGGTTCGGCGACGCGTTACGTGCGTGATGGGCAGGCCGGTCGAAAGGTCACCTACTATTTCTGCCCCACCTGTGGATCGAGTGTGTACCGGGAGCTGCCAGATCGACGACCGGGGCAATTAGGAATTTCTGGCGGTTCTTTTTTCGATCCAGACTTACCCGCCCCCATCATGTCGGTATGGGAGCGGTCCAAGCGCAACTGGATATCAATCCCAACGTCGGCGCATCACGAACAGAACCCACCGCCACCGCCGATCCCAAGCCAATCTGGCTAACCCAATCTGGCTAACATCGCGCAAATCTCGCAAGCCGCACAAAAGGCGAAACCGACATTCCGACAAGCTGGCGCAGCAGTCCCGCTGGCCTTGAGGCTCACCCGACGCTAGCCCGTCGGATATCCCTCAAAACTTTCAGACGTGGAAGCTTTCGCCGCAACCGCAGCGGCCCTTCTCGTTCGGATTGGTGAAAGTGAAGCCCGCGGTCAGCGCCTTCGTCTCGTAGTCCATCACCGTGCCGATAAGGAACAGCGAGGCCTTGCGGTCCACCAGCACCGTCAGGTCCTTGTCCTTCACGACCTCGTCGGTCGGCGCCGGCGCCTCCGTCCAGCTCATGTCGTACGACATGCCGGAACAGCCCTTGGTCTTCACGCCGATGCGCAGCAGCTTGCCCTGCTCACCCTTGGCGTACAGCGAGCGCAATCTCTCCGCTGCGGCGTCGGTCAACGTCATCAGCGGCGGCAGCGCACGCGGTCTTGCGAGGGGCGGGGGAATGGATGCTCGTGCTCATGGTTCACTCGATATCGTTGTCGATCAGAACATATTCAACTGCAGGCGCGCTTCTTCGGTCATCCGGCTCGGGTCCCAGGGCGGTTCCCACACAGTCTCCACGTCGCACGACGTAACGCCGGCCACCGACATGGCGGCGCTGTGTACCTGCTCCGGCAATTCCTGCGCGGACGGACAAGCCGGCGCCGTCAGCGTCATCTCGATCTTCACCGCGCCATCGTCGGCGATGTCGATCGCATAGATCAGCCCAAGCTCGTAGATGTTCACCGGAATCTCCGGATCATATACCTCGGCGATCGCGGCGATGATCGCGTCCTCGGTCGGTTTCGGCTTGGTCTCGCCGTCCGGTGTCCAGGCGGCATGAGCCGGGCTCACGTCATTCACTGCTCGCCTCCTTGTCGCCGTCCAACGCGGCCACCAATGCGTGCCACGCCAATGTCGCGCATTTCACCCGCGACGGATATTCGTGCACGCCGGCCAACGGTTCAAGCCGTTCCAACGGTTCGGCCAGCGCCGCGTCGCACTGCGGACACTTGCCGGTGCGCGCCAGTTCGCGGAACGCTTCGAACAGCGCGTGCGTATCGGCCTTGCTGCGGCCGACCACGGTTTCCGCCATCAGATCGGCCGAGGCAACGCTGATCGCGCAGCCACGCGCCTGGAAGCCGGTGTCGGCGATCGTGCCGTCGGGGGCATATTTCACCCACACCTCGATGCGGTCGCCGCACATCGGGTTGTCGCCCTTCGCGGTGGCATCGAAACTTTCCAGTCGCTTCGCATGCCGAGGGCGGCGGCCGTGATCCAGGATCACTTCCTGATAAAGGTCGCGCAGATCGTCGAATGTATCCGAGCTCATATCCGTCGTATTCTCGCGTCACGCGAAGAACTCCCTGACCCGCATCAGCAATCAGCCAGATAGTCGATCTCTTCCAGCGTCGTATAGATCGCAAAGCTTGCGCGCGCCGTGCTGTCCAGGCCGAACCGGCGCATCAGCGGCTCGGCACAGTGGTGGCCCGCGCGCACCGCGATGCCCTGGCGATCCAGCAACGTCGCGACGTCGTGCGCATGCGCGCGATCCAACGCGAACGAAACCACGCCGCCGCGGTCCTGCGCGCGGCCGAGGATATGCACGCCCTCGATCGCACCGAGCCGCGCCAACGCGTGATCGATCAGCGCCGTCTCGTGCGCGGCAATCGCGTCGTAGCCGATCGACTGCACGTAATCGATCGCCGCCTTCAGGCCGATGCCTTCCAGGATCGGCGGCGTGCCAGCCTCGAACTTGTGCGGCACCTCGGCCCAGGTGGATCGTTCGTAGGACACGGACGAAATCATCTCGCCACCGCCGAGGAACGGCGGCATCGCGTCCAGCAGTTCGCGGCGACCCCACAGCACGCCGATGCCCGTCGGCCCGTACAGCTTGTGGCCGGTGAAGGCATAGAAATCGCAGCCCAGCGCTTGCACATCGACACGCCGGTGCACCACCGCCTGCGCGCCGTCGAACAGCACCTTCGCACCATGCGCGTGCGCGATCTGCACGATACGCTCCGCCGGCGTATAGGTGCCCAGCACGTTCGACATGTGGGTCATCGACACCAGCCCCACCTTGCCGTCGGCCAGCAGCGCTTCGTACGCCGCCATATCCAGTTCGCCCGCGTCGGTGATCGGCGCCACGCGCAGCTCGATCTCGCGATCGTCGCGCAGCATCTGCCATGGCACGATGTTGGAGTGGTGCTCCATGCCGGAAATCAGCACCGCCTGCCCCGGCTTCAATACGCCGCGGCCATAGCTGTGCGCCATCAGGTTCAGCGACTCGGTGACGTTGCGCGTGATCACGACCTCATGCCGGTCCGGCGCGTTCAGCAACCCGGCCACCGCATCGCGCGCGGCTTCGTAGGCATCGGTGGTACGCTCGCTCATCCAGTGCAGGCCGCGATGCACGTTGGCGTACTGCGTCTCCATCGCCTCACGCATCGCATCGATCACCACGCGCGGCTTCTGCGCGGAAGCGGCGCTATCCAGGAACACCAGCGGCTTGCCGCGGATTTTCTGGCGCAGGATCGGGAAATCCTCACGGATCCGCGCAACGTCAAACATCGCAGGCCGGCTCAGCGGAATTTTCGCCTCGACGTTCATGCCGCCTGCCTCTCCCACCAACCTTCGACCGACTGCTCCAGCAACGCGCGGATCCGTTCGTCCGTCACCGCATCCAGCGATTCCGCGAGGAACGCGCGCACCAGGATGGATCGTGCCTCTGCGTCGGGAATGCCGCGGCTGCGCAGATAGAACAACTGCGTCAGCGTCCAGCTCGCCCACCGTCGCGCCGTGGCTGCATTTCACGTCGTCGGCGAAAATTTCCAGCTCGGGCTTGGTGTCGATCTCGGCGTCCGGCGACAGCAGCAGCGCCTGGTTCATCTGGTAGCCGTCGGTCTTCTGCGCCTCGCGCGCGACCTCGATGCGGCCTTGGAACACACCTTGCGCGCGACCCGCCAGCACATTCTTCACCGTCTGCCGGGATGTGCAGGACGGCGCGACATGCTTCACCACGGTGGTGAAGTCCGCGTGCTGCACGCCACCCAGCAACTGTGCGCCATTCAGATGCGTGATGCCCTTCGCGCCAACCAGCCGAACATGAACTTCGGTGCGCACGATACGCGCCCCCACGTTGAGCGCGAAGCTGTCATAGGTGCCACGCGCAGCGATCTCCGCGTATAGCGTGGACAGGTGAAACGCGGTCGGCGATTCGTTCTGCAAACGCACATGCGTCAGCGCGGCGTCTTCCGCCACGCGCACCTCGATGACCGGATTGTGCAGATACACGCCATCGCCAAGCGACAATTCCAACAGCGTCAGCCGCGCCCCGTTCTCCAAGTGGATCGATATGACGCGGGTGGAACGCGGCCTCATCGGTCGCCAGACTTACCAGCAGCAGCAGCCCCGCATCGACGCCGGCCGGTATGGTCAGCGACGCGCCGTCTTCCGCCAGCATCGTGTTCAACGCCACCAGCGGCTCGCTGTCTGGCCGCGCCAGCGTACCGAACGAACCCTGGTCGGCGAAACGGGCGAAGCTGACCGGTGCCGGCAGCGCCGACAGCTCCGGACGGAATGCACCATCGACGAACACGATGCGCGGCGCATCGATCCGCGGCAGTCGCGCCAGCCACCGCTGACGCCCCCTCCGCTGTCGCCGCCGAGCGGCGTGACCGGTTGCTGGAACGCCGCATCGGCGACGGGACGCAGGCTGGTGTATTTCCACGCTTCCTCGCGCCGCCCGGACGCGGCGCCTGGCAACCCGCGCGGCGGAACGTGTTGGCTGCGGCAAGGCGTTGCCGCGGGTCGCCGGGCAGGCGCTCGCGCAGTCGCTCAAATCGCGACAGGAAGCCGCCGATGCCGGTCTGCGCAGGCGCGGTCATGACATTCTCCCGCTGCCCTTGCGGGCGGGGTCAGGGCGAGCAGATCGCCGGCCATATCGACGGCCGAATTCATGCCGCCTCCGCGACCATGCCGGCGTAGCCCTTGGCTTCCAGTTCGTGCGCCAGTTCGGGGCCGCCGAACGGACGATCCGGCCACCCGCCAGCACATGCACACGGTCCGGCACGATATGCTCCAGCAGCCGCTGATAATGCGTGATCACCAGCGCGGAAAACTCCGGCCCGCGCAGCGCATTCACGCCATCGGCGACAATCTTCAGCGCGTCGATGTCCAAGCCGCTGTCCGTTTCATCCAGGATCGCCAGCTTCGGCCGCAGGATGGCCATCTGCAGCACCTCGTTGCGCTTCTTCTCGCCGCCGGAGAACCCGACGTTCACGTTCCGCCGCAGCATGTCGTCCGGCATCGCCAGCCGCTTCGTCTCGGCGCGCGCCATCTTCAGGAACTGCACCGCATCCAGCTCGCTCTCGCCACGCGAACGGCGCAGCGCATTCAGCGCGGTGCGCAGGAAGTTCGCATTGCCGACGCCGGGCAATTCAACCGGATACTGAAACGCCAGGAACACGCCGGCGGCGGCACGCTCTTCCGGCGCCATCGCCAGCAGGTCGTGGCCGTCGAACGTCGCCGAACCGCCGGTGACCACATAATCCTCGCGGCCCGACAGCACATATGCGAGCGTCGACTTGCCGGAGCCGTTCGGCCCCATGATGGCGTGCACCTCGCCCTGCGGCACCGTCAGATCGATGCCCTGAAGGATCGGCTTGTCGTCGATGGCGGCCGAAAGGCCGCGAATTTCCAGCATGACTTCGTTCCTAACCCACGGAGCCTTCTAAACTCACCGCCAGCAGCTTCTGCGCCTCGACGGCGAACTCCATCGGCAGTTCCTTCAGCACTTCCTTGCAGAACCCATTGACGATCAGGCCAACCGCGTCCTCTTCCGAAAGCCCACGCTGCCGGCAATAGAACAACTGGTCATCGGCGATCTTCGACGTCGTCGCCTCGTGCTCCACCTTCGCCGTCGGATTGCGGCTTTCGATATACGGCACGGTGTGCGCCCGCACAGCAGTCGCCGATCAGCAGCAAATCGCACTGCGTATGATTGCGCGCCCCCGCAGCCTGCGGCAGCACGCGCACCAGACCCCGGTAAGTGTTGTTCGATCGGCCGGCGCTGATCCCCTTGGAAACGATCGTGCTTTTCGTCCGCTTGCCGATGTGGATCATCTTGGTGCCGGTATCGGCCTGCTGGCAGTTGTTGGTCACCGCCACCGAATAGAACTCGCCCACGCTGTCATCGCCTTGCAGCACGCAGGACGGATACTTCCAGGTGATCGCCGAACCCGTCTCCACCTGCGTCCAGGAAATCTTGCTCCGAGCCCCACGGCATGCGCCGCGCTTGGTGACGAAGTTGTAGATGCCGCCACGGCCTTCCGCATCGCCCGGATACCAGTTCTGCACCGTCGAATACTTGATCTGCGCGTCGTCGAACGCCACCAGTTCCACCACCGCGGCGTGCAGCTGGTTCTCATCGCGCATCGGCGCGGTGCAGCCTTCCAGGTAGCTGACATAAGCGCCGGCATCGGCGATGATCAGCGTGCGTTCGAACTGGCCGGTGCTGCGCGCATTGATGCGGAAATAGGTGGACAGCTCCATCGGGCAGCGCACGCCCTTCGGGATGTAGACGAAGCTGCCGTCGGTGAACACCGCGGAATTCAGCGCGGCGAAGAAGTTGTCCGCCACCGGCACCACGGTGCCAAGATACTGCTGCACCAGCTCCGGATAATCGCGCACCGCCTCGCTGATCGGGCAGAAGATCACGCCGGACTTCTTCAGCGTCTCACGGAACGTCGTCGCCACCGACACGCTGTCGAACACCGCGTCCACCGCGACCTGCGAGCCACCCTCGACAGACCCCGGATCGACACCCGCCAGGATTGCCCGCTCCTTCAGCGGAATGCCGAGTTTCTCATAAGTCTTCAGCAGCTCGGGATCGACCTCGTCCAGGCTCTTCGGCCCAGGCTTCTTCTTCGGCGCCGCGTAATAGTGCAGGTCCTGGTAATCGATCGGCGCATGCTCAACGCGCGCCCAATGCGGCTCGGTCATCTGCTGCCAGGCGGCATACGCCTTCAGCCGCCACGCCAGCAGCCACTCCGGCTCCTGCTTGCGCGACGGAGATCAGCCGGATGGTGCCCTCGTTCAGCCCCTTGGGCGCGAGGTCCATCTCGATGTCCGTCTCCCAGCCCCACTTGTAGCCGGACTGCGTCAGCGACTGGACGGTATCGAGCGTTTCGGTTTCAGCAGTCATTCGCAAATCCTATTCGGCGGCGGAGATCGGGGTCGGGGTAGTCGCACCCTGGGTAACCGGGGTCTGGGTAATCGCGCCCTGGGTAATCGAGCCCGGGGTTCGCGCCGGCAGACGGAAGGCGCGTGGAATCGACGCCTCCTGCATATCGGCCAGCGTGATGGCGGCCAGCGCCTGCTGGATCGCCTCGTTCACCGGGTCCCAGCGCCCGCGCATCGGGCACAGCCCCTGCGACTCGCATTCGACGACGGAAGCTTCGACGCAGGCGGTAAGCGCGATCGGGCCGTCCACCGCGGCGATCACATCGGCCACCGGGATGGTAGCCAGGGGTCGCAGCAGCCGGTAACCGCCCCGCGCTCCGCGTTGCGACGCGACCAAGCCGCCGGCCGCCAATGTTTTCAATACTTTGGCCACCGTCGGTTCCGGGATACCGGTGGTCGCGGCGATCCCGGGCGACGTCTGCACCCCCGTTTCGCGCGATAGGCGCACCAACACGACGACCGCATAATCGGTCAGCTTCGACAGCCTGAGCATGGTCTGCGAAACCCCCTGGATACTGGCTCTCAGCTAATAGGACCATCGCGGTCCTGATTGGCTGGAAATGGCGTACCGGGATCGCCCCGTCAAGGGGTTGCCGGTGGCCTCCATGGCCAATCGGGTGAACGCAGCAAGGACACTGATCGCTCACTATTGTCATCATCGCGAGCGGAGTGAGGCAATCTCGGACCGGTTAGGCACTTCGATCGAGATCGCCGCGCCGCGTCGCACCAAATGGGAAAGAGTTGCCACCGCCAGGATCGAAAAGCCGCGGAAGTCCTCGGTCTTTCATCCAGGGCCGGCACAGAGCCCGCCTGACAGGGAAACCGCGGCGGTCCGCCGCCGCGCAAGCCCCAAGACCTGTTTCGGCGCCAGACCCGGCAAGAGCGACGGCGGCCGGAGCGCGGCACTTCCCCTGCGAAACCAACCATGCAGCGGCTTCCCCACAACCGCGAGCACCAGCATGAGCGCGCCAGACCTGGCGCAAGCCAACCAAACTCAACCCGATCAGATAGATATGATAACTACTTGACAGTAAGCTTACCTAACACCACCCTCTTCCCGTGGAACCCGAACCGAACCCGAGCAACGCCGCGTGATGCCCCGGTCCAGTCGGTGCAATCGGATGAACGCGCCAAAGCTGCTGATTGGCCCCCCATCGTTGTCATCGATCCGTCTCTCGCTGTCATTGCGAGCGGAGCTCAAAGAATTCTTAATACAAACCATGAAAGAACGAGACCAAAAGTACGAACAGCGCTTCGATATTATCGATAGAAACACGCGGGATGCTCTTGCCACGGCCAATGAGAATATTCGCGCAGCACTCACGGCACTTGATAGACGCTTCAATTCGGTCAACCAGTTCCGCGACCAATTGGCTGACTTGGGGTCCCAATACGCCCGCAAAGGTGACGTGGACGCTATCCTCACCGCATTGGAGAAATCGCAGCTGAAATCGGAAAAAGCCATCGAGGACCGATTCCACTCTGTCAACGAATTTCGCCTGCAGCTGGCAACGCAACAAGACACCTTCGCCCGCAAGAGTGAAATTTCGCACGCGATGGATGCGTTCGAAAAGGCTGTCGTCAAGGCCGAAAATGCCACTGAAAAAAGGTTCGAAAGCGTCAACGAATTCCGTGCCCAACTCAACGATCAGCAGAGCACATTCGCTCGCAAGGCCAAGATCGATATATCCATCTCGGCCATGAACGAAAAGATCGATGGGGTCATTTCACAGAACATTCGCAACGCCGGAAGTGGCCAGGGATTTAATTCCGCGTGGGTTATATTCCTTGGCGGAACCAGCCTGGTCGCCACATTCATCGCCGTCGCATTTGCCATGGCAAGGATGTTTGCCCATGCCTAATCGCGCGGAAAACAGCCGATCACTGACGATTTCATCCGCCTCCTGACAGCGTCCCGATCGGACCAGGCTCTCCATCACCTGCTCCTGTCCGTCGGCCACCCAACACGCACGGCTGGTGCGTATCCCACCTCCCCACTTCAAGGGCTTGTCGCCGACGCTACTGGCCAGTAGTCAAAGGCCGGAGCAGACCGGAGCATCTGATGGCAGGGATGATGGACGGCAAGGTCGTGGTGGTGACCGGCTCGGGCGGCGGCATCGGCCGCGAAATCGCGCTCGCCATGGCCGCCGCCGGCGCCCGCGTGATCATCAACGACGTCGGCGCGTCGCTGTCCGGCGAAGGCCAGTCGGCCACGCCCGCGCAGCAGACCAAACAGCTGATCGAGCAGCGCGGTGGCGCCGCGGAAATCTGCACGGATTCCGTGGCCGATTGGGGTTCGGCGCAGAAGATCATCCAGGCGGCGCTGGACCACTACGGCCGCATCGACGGCGTGGTGAACAACGCCGGCATTCTGCGCGACGTGATCTTCCACAAGATGACGCCCGACGATTGGCTGTCGGTGATCGCCGTGCATCTGAACGGCAGCTTCTTCGTCTCGCGCGCCGCGGCCGAACACTACCGCAAGCAGGAGAGCGGCACCTTCGTGCACATCTCCTCCACCTCCGGGCTGATCGGCAATTTCGGCCAGGCGAACTACTCGGCTGCCAAACTCGGCATCACCGCGCTGTCGAAGTCGATCGCGCTGGACATGCAGCGCTACAACGTGCGTTCGAACTGCATTGCGCCGTTTGCCTGGAGCCGCATGACCAGTTCCATCCCCGCCACCACGCCGGAACAGCAGGCGCGCGTTGCCAAGATCCAGCAGATGACGCCGGACAAGAATGCGCCGATGGCGGTGTTCCTGTCGTCGGACGCGGCGAAGGACGTGACCGGCCAGGTGTTCGGCACACGCATGAACGAGGTCATCCTGTTCAGCTCACCGCGACCGATCCGTATCGTGCATAGCGCGGCGGGCTGGACGCCGGAGAGCATCGCGGCACACGCTGCGCCGGCGTTGAAGGCGGCGTTCATGCCGCTGGATCGCTCGGGTGAGGTGTTCGACTGGGATCCGCTCTGACCGGCAGCGTCTTCGCGGCATTCCGGGACGCCGCTCATGCCTGGCATGATCGGCCGTTCCTGCATGTCACCCCTGAGACGGCGCGGCACTATGGCATCGCCCCGGGCACGCTGACCTACGGCCACGCGGCAGCACAGGTCGCCGAAATTGCGCATCGCTACCGCGCGGCCGGCTACGGTGTCGGTCATCGCGTCGGCCTGATGCTGGACAACCGCCCGGCCGCATTTCTGCACTGGTTCGCCTTGAACGGACTGGGCGCAAGTGTCGTGCCGCTGAACGTCGATTTGCGCCCGCCGGAGATGGACTATCTGGTTGGCCACAGCGGCATCTGCCTTGCGGTGGGCGCACAACCGCATATTCGCACGTTGCATGATGCAGTCGCCCGTCAAGCCGATCCATGTGCCGTCGCGGCGGACGATGGCGAGCTTGCAGTGCCCGCCGCCCCGGGCGCAACCAGACACCCCGGCGCGCAGCCAGACACCCGATGCGCGCACGGAATGTGCCCTGCTCTACACCTCCGGCACCACGGGCAAGCCGAAAGGCTGCGTGCTGTCCAACGACTATTTCCTGCGTTGCGGGCGCTGGTACACGGAAATCGGCGGGCTCTGCGCGTTGCGCCCCGGCCAGGAGCGGCTGATCACGCCGCTGCCGATGACCCATGTCAACGCGATGGCCTATTCGACACTCGCCATGGTGCTGACCGGCGGCTGCATCATCCCGCTCGACCGCTTTCATCCGCGAAGCTGGTGGCAGACCGTGCGCGACAGCAAGGCGACGATCCTGCACAGTCTCGGCGTCATGCCGACGATGCTGCTGGGCTTCGATCCGTCACCGGATGACCGCGTGCATGACGTGCGCTTCGGCTTCGCGCCGGGCATCGATCCTCGCTACCACGCGGCATTCGAGGACCGCTTCGGCATTCCGATGATCGACGCATGGGCGATGACCGAAACCGGCGCCGGCGCCGTGGTGATCGCCAGCCACGAGCCTCGGCACATCGGCCAATCGTGCTTCGGTCGTGCGCAGCCCTTCATGCAATCCCGCATCGTCGACCAGTCCGGCGTCGACGTCGCCGATGGCACGCCGGGCGAACTGCTGGTGCGCGCCGCCGAACCCGATCCGCGTGCCGGCTTCTTCACCGAATATCTCGGCGATCGCCAGACGACCGAGGCAGCGTGGGAAGGCGGCTGGTTCCACACGGGCGACGTGGTGCGCCGGGATGCGGACGGAAATCTTTTCTTCGTCGATCGCTGGAAGAACGTGATCCGCCGCAGTGGTGAAAACATCGCCGCGGCCGAGGTGGAAAGCGTGCTGCGGCAGCACCGGCAGGTGCGGGAGGTGGCGTGCGCCGCTGTCCCCGACGACCTGCGCGGCGAGGAGGTCCTGGCCTGCATCGTTCCGCGCGAACCGATTACCGGACATGGCGCGTGAAGCTGCCGAAATCGTGGCGCACGTACTCGGCGAACTCGCGTACTTCAAGGCGCCGGGCTACGTCGCTTTCGTCGATGCGCTGCCGCTGACCGCAACCAACAAGGTCCAGCGTGGCGAATTGAAAACCTGGGCGCGCGATCTTCCCGGAACGCCACGCTGCATCGACACGCGCCATCTGAAGCAGCGCCAGACCATACAGCCATGATGGACTATGGCGACGTCGTGGTCTGCGCACCGGTCACCGTTCCGTATGTGCGCCGCTCGGAGAAAACCGCCGCATGGTGGCTCGGCAGTGCCTTGCGCAAACTGCTGGACGCAAGCGGTCTGGCGAAGCACCAGGTGGATGGACTGTGCCTGTCCAGCTTTACGCTCGGCGCCGGATGGACCCGCGCCATTCGTGCAATATGTCGGCCTGTCACCGCGGTTTCTCGAATTCCTGCCAACCGGTGGCGCGTGCGGTATCATGGCGTTGCGCCGCGCCGCCCGGGCAGTGCAATGCGGCGATGCCGATGTGGTGGCCTGCATCGCCGGCGACACCAACGGCGCCGAAACCTTTCACGATCTGGTTGCCAGTTCAGCAGCTTCTCGCGCGACTGCGTCTGGCCGTACGGCGCCGGGGGACCGAACGAGAGCTTCGCGTTGCTGACCGATCATGCCATGCGGCGAACCGGCGCCACGCGTGAGGATTTCGGCAAACTATGCGTGGCACAGCGGCAATGGGCACAGCGCAATCCGCTGGCTCTGCTGCGCGGTGAACTCACGTTGCAGGCGTACCTCGCCGCCCGCCCCGTCGCGTCGCCGCTGCATCTGTTCGACTGCGTGATGCCCTGCGCCGGCGCGGACGGATTTCTGGTGATGCACCGCGCCAAGGCTGCATCGCTTGGCCTGCCTTGCGTGCGCATCCTCGCCACGATCGAGCGGCACAACGCGTTTCCGGACGATCCGATCCAGTGGCGCGGCGGCTGGGCGATGGATGCCGGAGCCTTGTGGCAGCAGGCGGCGATCGGCCCGGACGCAATCGACATCGTGCAGACCTACGACGACTATCCGGTGATCTCGATGCTGCAGTTCGAGGATCTGGGTTTCTGCGCCAAGGACGACAGGCGCGGACTTCATCCGACGCAACGAGTTCGGCCCCGGCGGCAATCTGCCGCACAACACGGGCGGCGGGCAGCTTTCCGGTGGCCAGGCCGGCGCGGCCGGTGGCTTCCTTGGCTTGGTGGAAGCACTGCGCCAACTGACCGGTCAGGCCGAAGACCGCACAGGTACCAGGCGCACGCCACGCATTGGTCAGCGGCTTCGGCATGATCAACTACGATCGCGGACTGTGTACCGCCGCCGCGGTGCTGGCGGCATGAACGCCGATGCAGCGCATGGCCGAATACGCATCCAGGAACCAGCTGGCACTGCAGCATTGTGCCGCCTGCGACACTGCGCAGTATCCGCCGCGCGAACTTTGCTGCACATGCCTGGCCGATCAGTTGGAATGGCGCGTAAGCGACGCGGAAGGCGGCGAGGTCCTTGCCGGCACGCTGCTCGCACCACAGCCACGAACACGGCATTCCGCGACGCGCTGCCACTGCGCGTCGGCTTGGTCCGGCTGGACCCGGGACCAACCGTCGTCTGCTTTCTCACAGCCGGCTGCGATGCCGGAACGCGTGTCCGTGTCACCGCCCGCAACGACGCAGCCGGCCGCCCGGGTCCTGACAGCAGTGCCGTCCGCTAACCCGCCTGCCGAAGACCCGCCTCGCGCAGCAACGGCAACACCGTCTCGATGAAATACGGCAGCTCGTTCTTGAAGTTCACGAACGAAACCGTAGTGCCGGCAAACCCGACCTCGCTCATCCGCACCATCTCCTCGGCGATCCGCCGCGGCGTACCGATCAGCGGATAGGTGCCCGCGCCGCCAACGAACCGCTTGCGGTGCAGGCGATACGCCTCCGGGTCATGCGACGACGAAAACTTCTCCTTGGTGCCCATGTAGAAGTCCACGCTCGCGGTATCTTCCATCCGCACGGCATAGTGCTCGTAATAATCCTCCGCCTCCGCCTGCGTCGGCCGGCACACGACATGGCACGTCGTGTATACGCCGACCTCGCGTCCCACCGCATGCGCGCGCGCCGTCATGTCGGCAATGTGCGGACGCCCGCCCTCGATATCGACGAACGTCGTGAACAGGAAATCCGCGGTCTTCGCCGCGAAATCCCGTCCTACCGGTGAAAATGCCGCATTCAGCGATCACCGGCCGCGGCCGCTGCAGCGGCACCGGCTGACCCGACACGTTCCTCAGCTGATAGAACCGGCCTTCATAATCGAACGGTGGCCCGCCGGCGATAAATGCGCTCCATGATCTCGGCCCATTCGAGACCCTGGGCATAACGGTCCTCGATCATCGTCAGACCGAACAGCTCGAACTCCTGCGGGCTCCAGCCGCAGACGATATTCAGCCCTGCCCTGCCACCCGACGCATGATCCACCGTGGCCAGCGCCTTGGCGGCGAACACCGGATGCACCATCGGCACATGTACCGTGGAAAACAACGCAATGTTCCGGGTGAACGCCGGCAAGCGCCGCGGCATAGGTCAGCGTTTCGAAACTCCATTCCCGGTTGTTCATCTCGCCGCCAAATCCCTTCCAGCGCGCGATCGGCAGGAAGAATTCGATGCCGGCGCGGTCGGCCATCTGCGCGACCTCCACAACCTCGTGCCAAAGCGCCGGCCAGCGTTCCGGCACGCGCGTCAAGGTCAATCCGCCATCGGCATTGGCCGAAAATACGCCCAGCTTGAACCGGTTCGGCCCGTGCATCGGATGGATCATCAAGCGCCTCCTTGCCGCGCGCCGGATAATGCAGGTATGAACGAACTCCCCGTCAAGCACGGAGACTCAATGAGGATCGTTTGCATCGGCGGCGGCCCCGCCGGTCTCTACTTCGCGATACTGATGAAGTTGCGCGATCCCTCGCATCGCGTCAGCGTGATCGAACGCAACCGCGCCGACGACACATTCGGCTGGGGCGTGGTGTTCTCCGACGAAACCCTGCGCAATCTCAAGGGCGGCGATCCGCAGCACCGAACAGCGCATCAGCGACAGCTTCGTCCATTGGGACGACATCGACATCCATTTCAAGGGCCGTGTCATCCGCTCCGGCGGCCACGGCTTCTGCGGCATCGAACGCAAGCGCCTGCTCAACATTCTCCAGGACCGCGCGGCGGAACTCGGCGTGGAGCTGATCTTCCAGCGCGAGGTCCACGACGTCGCCGAATTCGCCGACGCCGACCTGATCGTCGCAGCCGATGGCATCAACAGCGCGGTCCGCACACGCTACGCCGATCACTTTCAGCCCTCCATCGAGGTGCGCACCAACCGCTTCGCCTGGCTCGGCACGCACAAGCTGTTCGATGCCTTCACCTTCATCTTCGTCGAGACCGAGTGGGGCTGGTTCCAGGCCCACGCCTATCGCTTCAACGCCGATACCTCCACCTTCATCGTCGAAACACGCGACGCAACATGGCGCGCGGCCGGTCTGGACCAAATGGACGTGCCGCAATCGGTCGCCTTCTGCGAACACCTGTTCGCACCATGGCTCGACGGCAATGCGCTGTTGACCAACATGCGCCACCTGCGCGGTTCGCAATTCATCAACTTCAACCGTGTCTCCAATGCGACCTGGGTGAAGGACCGGATCGTGTTGATGGGCGATGCCGCACACACCGCGCATTTCTCCATCGGTTCCGGTACTAAGCTCGCGCTGGAGGACGCCATCGGCCTCGCGCAATCAATCCGACCGGCACGGCGAAGACATCCCCGCCGCACTCGCCGCCTACGAAGCGGAACGGCGGGTCGAGGTGCTGAAGTTGCAGTCAGCCGCACGCAATTCCACCGAATGGTTCGAGAACGTCGCTCGCTACACCCAATTGGAACCAGAGCAGTTCGCCTACAGCCTGCTGACCCGCAGCCAGCGCATCAGCCACGAAAATCTGCGCCTGCGCGACCGCGCCTGGCTGGAAGGGAATCGAGGGATGGCTGGCCGCACGTGCCGACACGGCACACCCAACCGGCCAATCCCGCCAATGTTTCTGCCATTCAAACTGCGCGACATGACACTTGCCAACCGCATCGTTGTCTCGCCGATGGCGACCTACAGCGCGCACGACGGCATGCCGAACGATTTTCATCTGGTGCATCTCGGCTCGCGCGCACTTGGCGGTGCAAGCCTGGTGTTCACTGAAATGACCTGCGTGACACCAGAGGGCCGCATCACGCCAGGCTGCGCCGGCATGTACAGCGAAGCGCAGATGCAGGCCTGGCAGCACATCGTCGATTTCGTGCACGGCCAGTCCAATGCGCGGATCTGCCTTCAGCTTGGCCACTCCGGCCTGAAAGGCTCGACCAAACTCGGCTGGGAGGGCATGGACGAACCGCTCGACGCGGACAATTGGGAAATCATCGCCCCAAGTCCGGTCGCCATGGAGCCCACGCAATCAGGTACCGCGGCCGATGACGCGCCGCGATATGGATGCGGTGCGCGACGCCTTCGTACAGGCCACACGCCATGCCGAACAGGCCGGCTTCGACATGATAGAACTGCACGCCGCACACGGTTACCTGCTGTCGTCCTTCATTTCGCCGCTGACCAATCGCCGCACGGACGAATATGGCGGCGATCTGGCGAACCGCCTGCGCTATCCGCTGGAAGTGTTCCGTGCCATGCGCGCCGAATGGCCAGCGCATAAGCCGATGTCGGTGCGCATCTCCGCCACCGATTGGGTAGACGGCGGCATAACCGCGGACGATGCGGTGACCATCGCGCATGCGTTCAAACAGGCCGGCGTAGATCTGATGGACGTATCCGCCGGACAGACCTCGATCGAGGCAAAACCAGTCTACGGCAGGATGTTCCAGACGCCATTCGCCGATCGTATCCGCAACGAGGTCGGCATCGCCACGATGGCGGTCGGCAACATCACGGAGCCGGACCATCTGAATTCCATCATCGCCGCGGGCCGCGCCGATCTGTGCGCCCTGGCCAGGCCGCATTTGTCCAACCCGCATTTCGCACTGTACGCCGCGGCGGAACTTGGCTACAGCGCGCAGGCGTGGCCGAAGCAGTATCTCGCCGGCAAGTCACAGCTCGAACGCACGCTGAAGCGCGACAGCGACATGGCCATCATCATATGACGCAGCCGCGACGAGCGCTGATCACCGGCGGCGCGAAAGGGCTCGGCCTGGCGATCGCGCGGCGACTGGCGCAGGAAGGTGCCACGCTGGCCCTGCTCGGCCGCGATCGCACGCATTACAGACCGCATCGCGCGAACTCGACGCAGCCTACGAAGTGGCAGACGTGACGCAGCCGGAAATGTTCGCCGCCGCGATCGCGCAGCTGGGCCCGTGCGACATCCTGGTGAACAACGCAGGCGCCGCCACCTCGCAGCCCTTCCTGAAGAGCACGCCGGACGATCTGGGCCGCCATGATCGCCGTCAATCTGACCTCGGCGTTCGCGGCGTGCCACGCGGTTCTGCCGCACATGCTCGCCCGCGGCTGGGGACGCATCATCAATATATCCAGCACCGCCGGTCTGAAAGGCTACGCCTACACCGCCTCATACAGCGCCGCGAAGCACGGCGTAATCGGTCTGACACGCGCCCTGGCGATCGAGTTCGCGCAGACCGGCGTGACGGTGAACGCGGTCTGTCCCGGCTTTGCCGATACCGAACTGGTGCAGCGCGCCACCCAGGCCATCGCACAACAGACCGGACGCAGCGAAGCCGATGCGAAAGCGGCGCTGACGCGCTACAATCCGCAAGGCCGGTTGGTAACGCCCGACGAAGTGGCCGAAGCGGTCGCCTTCCTGTGCCGCGATGCGGCCTCGGCAATGACCGGTCAGTCGATCGTGGTGGCCGGGGGGGAACTGACATGACCAATCCGCACAGCATCCTCCAACCCGCCGCCTGGCCTCGGCCCTCCGGCTACAGCAATGGCATCGTCGCTGATGGGCACGACGATATTTCTGGCGGGTCAGATCGGCTGGGACGCCACGACAGGACGCGTCGCGGCGGGCATCGCCGCACAGGTGGAACAGGCACTCCACAACATCGTCATGCTGCTGGCCGAAGCCCGCGCGCAGCCAACCGATATCGTGCGGCTGACATGGTTCGTCACCGACATGGAGCAATATCGCCAGAACGCGAAAGCGATCGGCCAAGGCTATCGCCGCGTCATGGGCAGGCATTTCCCCACCATGTCGGTGATCGGCGTAAGCTGCCTGGTGGAACGCGATGCACTGGTGGAGATCGAAGCAACTGCTGTTGTGCACACGTGACGACAGAAGGGCGACGCGATGGCTGATCCCGCATCCTCCGACAGCTTTGCCCGCGACAACCTGCCGCCGCGCGAACAGTGGCCCGACCTGCTGCTGGCGGATCTGCACTATCCGGACCAACTGAACTGCGTGACCGCGCTGCTGGATGATCGCGTCGCAGCCGGCGACGGCGCGCGACCTTGCCTGGCGTCGCTGACCGCAACATGGAGCTATGCGGAGTTGCTTGCGCGGGTCAACCGCATTGCCAATGTCCTGACGCGCCAGCTTGGCATCATCCCCGGCAACCGCGTGCTGTTGCGCGCGCCCAACACGCCGATGCTGGTCGCCGCCTATCTGGCGGTGATCAAGGCCGGCGGCATTGCGGTCGCGACCATGCCGCTGCTGCGCGCACGGGAACTCGGCACCATCATCGACAAGGCACGCATCACGCTCGCGCTGTGCGACCACCGCTTGCTGACCGACCTGGAAGCGACGCCCCAGACGCCGCACCGGACTTGCGCATGGTCGCGATGGGCGGCGCGGCCGCAACCGATCTGCTGGCACTCATGGCGCACGAAACCGACAGCTTTGCTGCCTGCGCCACGCAGGCCGACGATGTCTGCCTGATCGCCTTCACCTCCGGCACCACCGGCGAGCCAAAGGGCACCATGCATTTCCATCGCGACATGCTGGCGACCTGCGACACCTATGGCGCGCACGTGTTGCGCCCACACGCCGACGACGTGTTCATCGGCAGCGCGCCGATCGCCTTCACCTTTGGCCTCGGCGCGGCGGTGCTGTTCCCGCTGCGCGTCGGCGCAAGCTCCATTCTGTTGGAGCAGGCCTCGCCCGGACCAAATGCTGGACGCGATCCGCACGCTGCGGCCGACAATCTGCTTCACCGCGCCCACCGCCTACCGCGCAATGCTTGGCAAGATGCAGCCAGGCGATGCCGCCAGCCTGCGCGTCTGCGTGTCCGCCGGCGAAACGCTGCCGAAGCCAACCTGGGACGCGTGGCACGCCGCAACCGGCATCCCGATCATGGATGGCATCGGCTCGACCGAGATGCTCCACATCTTCATCGGTGCACCGGTTGAACGGATCAGGCCTGGCGCAACCGGCATCCCAGTGCCCGGCTACCAGGCAAAGCTGATCGACGACCAGGGCAACGACCTGCCGCCCGGCAGCACCGGCCGCCTTGCCGTGCGCGGTCCGACCGGCTGCCGCTACCTCGCCGACACGCGACAGACCCAGTACGTGCAGAACGGCTGGAACGTCACCGGCGACACCTACCATCAGGATGCTGATGGCTACTTCTGGTTCCAGGCACGCTCCGACGACATGATCGTATCGTCCGGCTACAACATATCCGGCCCGGAAGTCGAAGTCGCGCTGTTGACGCACCCCGCCGTCGCGGAATGCGCGGTGGTCGCGCGCAACCGATGCCGCCCGCGGCATGATCATCAAGGCCTATGTCGTTCTGCGCGACGCGGCGACCGCCGGCCCCGATCTGCTGCGCGAATTGCAGGACCACGTAAAGGCCGAGATCGCGCCATACAAATATCCACGCGCGATCGAATTCGTGCCGTCGCTGCCCCGCACCGGCACCGGCAAGCTGCAACGCTTCGTGCTCCGCCAGCAGGCCGCTTCTGTTCAACCCTGACCGTCAGCAGGCACAATGGCACACGCAGCGAGCAAGCCGCCCGTGATGCAGAGGAAGCAATGACGCAGACCGGTACCATGACGGGGGCGGAAGCCCTGCTTGAACTGTTTCGCACGCAGGGAACCGACTACATCTTCTGCTCGCCGATCGCGGCATGGGCACCATTATGGGAAGCGCTCGCCAAGCGGCAGGCGACGACCAATGTCGAAACGCCGAAATACCTCAATTGCCGACACGAAACTCTCGCGGTCGGGCTGGCGGCTGGCTACTACAAGGCGACCGGCCGAGCGCAGGCCGTGCTGCTGCCCACCGGCCTTGGCGTGCTGAACGGCGCGATGGCGGTTCGCTCGGCATTCCACGAACACCTTCCAATGGTCATCGTCGCACCCGACACACTCACGCCATGGGGCGATACCCGGTCTCGATCCTGGACCGGAATGGCCAACGTTGCTGGTCGATCTCGCCGGTCCCGTGCGCAACGGCGAAACCGTGACGAAATGGGCGAAGGAAGTGAAGACCAGCGACTGACCTGGCAGCCGACATCCGCCGCGCCTGGTACTTCGCCGAAACCGTGCCACGCGGCCCCACCCTGGTAAGCGTGCCGTTCGACATCCTGATGACCCAGGTGGACCAGCCGCACGACAGGAAAACCAAAGCCTCACCGCTGGTGGCGCCGGCCGACAGCCTGCGGGAAATTGCCGATCTGCTGATGCGCAGCCGCTCCCCCTTGATCGTCACCGAACATGGCGCCCGCACGCCGCAGGATCAGGCCGCGCTGGTGGCGATCGCCGAACACATCGGCTCGCCGGTGTTCGAATACTGGATGCCGCTGTACGTGAATTTCCCGCGCGCCCATCCGCTGTACGCGATCGATCCGATCGAAATGCACCTGAAGGACGCCGACTGCATCCTGGTCGTCGGCGCCCATGGTCCCTGGCATCCGCAGGAGACCAGACTGCCGGACGACTGCACGGTCATCCAGATCGAGGAAGATCCGCTGCGGCCGCGTGCGCCGTATTGGGGATTCAACACCGATTACTGCATCGCCGGCGATGTCGGCGCAAATCTCGCGCAGCTCGCCGCGTTGCTGCACGCACGAACGCACCTCGACCGAAGAAACCAAGCCGTGTATCCGCACGCACCGCGCACTGGCACAAGCATAATGCCGCCGCCCAGGCACAGACGGCGAAACGAACGCGAAGCACCGGCCGGCGAGCGCATTCAGGCCGCTGTGCTGTTCGACACATTGCACAGGATGCTGCCCGACCGGTCGGTGATCGTGGACGAAATCATCGCCCAGGTGCCGGCCATGATCCATCACCTGTTCCGCGATCGCGATTTCACCCATATCCGCGGCTGGGCCGGCGCACTCGGCACCGGGTTGCCGACGGCACTCGGCGTCAAGCTGGCAAGGCCCAACGACATCGTCGTCTGCGTCATCGGCGATGGCGCATTCAACTACAATCCGGTACCGGCCTGCCTGGGACTTGCACAGCAGTATAACGTGCCAATACTGGTAGTAATCTGCAACAACCAGGGCTACGTGTCGCAGGAATGGAATCTGTACAAGTATTTCCCGTCCGGTTATGCCCTGCGCGACAATAACCCCTATGGCCGCGTCATCGAACCCACGCCCGATTACGCGGCGATGGCGCCCGCATTCGGCGCACACGGCGAATGCGTAACCGATCCAGGCAAGCTGGAAGCGGCAATCCAGCGCGCCATCGCCGCGATTGAACAGGGCCATCTCGCGCTGCTCGACGTGCGGCTGGAACCGTGACCACGCCGTAGCACGCTGACCCCGGATCAGGCGCGCCGCATCACCTCGCCAGCACGACGCGCCGCGCCCGATCCGCAGCTCCACCCGATCCGAGATCAGGTCGATCCGCCGAACTGCGCACGCACCTGTTCGGCAAGCCGCCGCAGTTCCGCCGGTGGCAACTTGCCCACCACCGTGTAGCCGATGCCCTTGTCGATCCACGCGCAGCCATCGACATGCGCGAAATCAACGTGCTGGATCGGTCTGCTCGCGGCCGAACTCATCGGCAGCACGAACACCGTCAGCCGCAGCCCCTGCGCATCGTCATACATGAACAGTCCCGCCGGCCCGTCCGGCGTAGCCGCCAACCGGCCACCCATGTAGTGAAAGCCGTCAGCCGACAAATCCGGCGGCGCCACCTGATGGTTCAGCCGGTTCGATACCCAGCGCGCCAGATCGTCGCGCTGCTCCGCGCCCAATTCCGTCGGCCGCCGCTTGTCGGCCGTATAGACAACATGATTGGCCACCGCCTCCTGCGCCAACAACGTCATGCTGGTGGTCGGCGCCAAACCGCCGTGCAGCAACCACCCACCCGCGCCGCCAAATCCAAACGCCAGCAGCACCGCCGCCGCCGCGCGCCAAGGCGTCCGCCGTTGCTCAAGCCGCTGCTGGATCAGCAACTCCAGATTGAGCGCCGGCGGGATCGGTTCTCCCGCCACCGCATCGAACGCCGCCCGCAACGCCGCCCGCTGCTCGCGATACGCGGCCACCCGGCGGGCAACATCGGGATGCTCTTGCAGATAGTGCTGCACCGCGGGCTGCCGATCCGGCGCCAATTGCCCATCGATGTAAGCGTGCAGTTCTTCCTCGCCGATCGGCCGCCCCGGGTCGCTCATTTGACCCTCCGCAATGCCGGCCGCGCCTCACCCTCGTCGAGCATCACGCGCAGCCGTTCCCGTCCCCGCGCCAGCCGCGACATCACCGTGCCGATCGGTACACCCAGTACCGCAGCCGCCTCCGCGTACGATAAATCCTCCACCGAGATCAGCAGCATCACGGTACGCTGCTCCACCGGCAGCCGGTTCAGGCCGCGCACCAGATCGCGCCAATGCAGGCTGCTCTCCTGATCCGGGCGAATGCTCATGGCGGCGTCATGCGACTCGTCCAGCGGCTCACCCGCAGGCCGGGTTTTCGCCCGCCGCAGCTGGCTGATGAACAGGTTGTGCATGATGGCGAACAGCCACGCGCGGATATCGGCGTCATCCCGCCGGGTGTGAAGCTTGTCGAGCGCTCGAACCAGGCAGTCGTGCACAAGATCGTCGGCATCCTCCCGGTTGCGCAGCAGCGCGGCGGCATAGCGTCGCAGCGCCGGAATGCACGCCTCGATACGGGTCAGCACGCCGGACACGGTCACGGAACCACCGGCGGCATTGTTTGCCCTCCCGAGCACGCTTCGCTCATCAGCCAGGGTTTTGCCGCCAATCGCGTCTGCTCCGGGTCTGATCGCGCTCGCTCCCCCGCTGCATATGACGCAGCTTTGCCAGACTTATTCCAGTCGGCCGACTTCGCCTCCTCGGTTTGCGCGCCCACCCGCCGCCGCCTACCGTCCTGCAACTCACCAAGGAGGCCCCGATGAAAATCACCAAGGTCGAACCCCTGCTGCTGGACCGCTTCCTGTATGTCCGCATCAGCACCGACGCCGGCATCACCGGCATCGGCGAGTCCGGCACCTGGGGCCAGCTCGAAGCCTCCGCCGCCTCCATCGCCAAATACGGCGACTACCTGATCGGCCGCGACCCCTTCCCGATCGAGCATCATTGGAACGTCATGCTGCGCGCCAACCACTTCACCGGCGGCGCGATCACCGGCGCCGTCTCCGCCATCGACATCGCGCTATGGGACATCAAGGGCAAGGCCTTCAACGTTCCGGTCTACGAACTACTCGGCGGCCGCATGCGTCACAAGGCGCGCCTCTATGGCCACGTCAAGGGCCGCACCATCGACAAGCTGCTGGAAGAAGCCGTGCGCCTGAAGGAAGCCGGCTTCACCGCACTGGGTCACCTCAACCCGCTGCTCGATGAAGGCGAGGACGATCCCTACTACAAACCGCACGCCGCGAAGATCGAGGAAGCCATCGACAACGTCCGCCGCCTGCGCGAAGCCGTCGGCCCCAAGGTGGACCTGTGCATCGAGATCCATCGCCGCCTGACCCCGCCCGAAGCCATCGCGCTGGGCCGCGGCATCGAAAAATACACGCCGATGTTCTTCGAGGACCCGCTGCGCCCCAACAGCTTCGACGCAATGGCGGAGGTCGCGCGCCACATCCACATTCCGATCGCCACCGGCGAACGCTTCACCAGCCTGTACCAGTTCCAAACCCTGCTCACCCGCAACGCCGTGCAGTATCTGCGTCCCGATGTGTGCCTGTGCGGCGGCATCACCGGCGCGAAGAAGATCGCCGCCATCGCCGAGGCGCACGACGCATGGGTGGTGCCGCACAATCCGCTGTCGCCGATCAGCACCGCGGCGTGCCTGCAGATCGCCGCCTGCATCCCGAATTTCGCGATCCAGGAGTATCCGTCGCGCACCCCCGATCTCGATGGCGGCAAGGAACTTCTCGGCAACGATCTGGCAGCCGGATTATCGGAGCAGCAGGGCGGCTTCATCGCAATTCCAACCGGCGCCGGCATCGGCGTCGAACTGGTGCCGGATGTGGAGAAAAAGTTCCCCTACCGCCCCCGCCCGATCAAGATGCGCCCACACGCCGATGGCTCGGTGGTGGATATGTGAGCGAAGCATCGTCTGTCACAGGGAGGCGCGCTGACGAAGGCGTGGTCGGCTCGATATCGTGACTAAGGCCTGCCATCGTCATTGGCTTTAGGGAATAATATTGGCGGACGCACGACTTGACATCATCGCCATCATTGATTACGATGCAATCGTCCCAGATAGCCAAAACACCGATCCCCATGAGCAGCATCACCGTCCGTAACCTCGATCCGGCGCTCAAGGAGCGGCTGCGCGTGCGCGCGGCCGAGCATGGCCACTCGATGGAGGCCGAAGCCCGTCGCATCCTGCAAACCGCCCTCACGGGAACCACGAAGAAACCGGGACGCAGCCTCTACGACCGTATCCATGACCGCTTTGCCGCGGTCGGCGGCGTCGACCTTGTACTCCCTCCGCGCGAGCCTGGTCGTGAACCGCCCCGGTTCGACTGATGTTCGTCCTCGACACCAACATCCTGTCCGCGATGATGCGCCTCGACCGGACACCGGAAGTCGCGGCATGGATGGCCGGGCAGGACGAGTCCCGTCTGTACACGACCGCCATATCGCACGCGGAGATCTTTGCCGGTCTGGCGATCATGCCCAACGGCCGCCGCCGTCACGCCCTTCAGACGACGGCGCGCGAAATGTTCGACGAGTTCGAGGGACGCATCCTGCCGTTCGATACGGATGCGGCCAGCGCCTATGCCGATCTGTTCGCCATCCGCCGCAAGGCCGGGCGACCCTCGATGCCGATGGACCTTATGATCGCCGCCATCGCGCGCGCAAACGGCGCGAGCATGGTCACGCGCGACCTTGGCGGCTTCGAGGACTGCGGCCTCACCCTCATCAATCCGTGGGGAGCTGCATAAGCAGCACCGCTAAACTCGGCGGACATGATTACGCTGAACATCACTATTGAACGACGCGAGACACCCAACGCCTACGCGCAATATCCGATAGACCCAAATATCGTTGGCCGCGCTTGGCAGGGTCTCTAACCGAGCTTACCGCTCAAGATCTCCCCAAGCATTATGAACGGGGTTGCGGCAATCTATCGCGTCGCCCCCTTCCCCCACCGTTGTCCCCCACCCCCTCCCGCACTACCCTCCCCCGAACACCGACCCCATCGGCCCCACCCAAAGGAGCCCCACCATGATCAACCTGCACGACATCCGCTACGCCCGCCTCGGCACGCAGGACCTGGACTCCTCGATCCGCTTCGCCACCGACATCGTCGGCCTGCAACTCGTCGCCCGCGAAGCCAACGCCGCCTACTTCCGCAGCGACAAGGCCGACACGCGCGGCGACACCCGTGACCATACACTTGTGTATTTCGAGGGCGACCCCGCCGACCAGACCATCGGCCTCGAACTGCTCGACCCCGACGACCTCGACACCGTCGCCGCAGCACTCGAACAAGCCGGCCGCCCCGTCCACCTCGGCACCCGTGCCGAATGCGACAGCCGCCGCACCCGCGCCTTCATCGCCTCCTCCGATCCATCCGGCAACAAGCTGGAAATCCTCGCGCGCCCCTACAACAGCGGCGGCAAGTACTTCCCCGGCCGCCAGGTCGGCATCACCAATTTCTCCCATGTCGCCCTGTTCAGCACCGACACCAAACGCGACACCGAATTCTGGACGCGCCTGGTCAACGCCCGCGTCTCCGACTGGCTCGGTGAGGCGACCTTCCTGCGCATCGGCACCGTGCATCATTCCATCGTGCTGATGCCGTCGTCGCGCCCCGGCATCCAGCACATCAACCATCAGGTGGAAGACATCGACGACGTGATGCAGTCGTACTACTGGCTGAAGCAGCGCGGCGTGAAGATCATCTACGGCCCCGGCCGCCATCCGATCTCCACCGCCATGATGGTGTATTTCGAAGGTCCCGACGGCATGGTCTACGAATACTCCGTCGGCGTGAAGCACATCATGCCGGAACAGGAAGCCACCTACCGGCCGCGCCAGTTCTCGCTGGAAGGCTACAACGGCGACATGTGGGGCTCGTTCACCGAAACCCCCGGCCTGCCGCGCGAACCCGTCAACAGCGCGAAGATCCGCCTGGTGGTGTAGCGCTGCACTGACGACACGGCGCGAGACCAGGGGATCGGAGTCCCCCTTCAGGTCAGGCTCGCCGGATCTCTGTTCCGTTCAGTGTCGCGCGCCGGCCCCGATCGTACGCTCCAGGAAGGCGTGCACGCGGGCATAGCTGTCCTCCGCGGCCGCCTTCGTATCTCGACGTGATCCGCGCGGATCAACGGGGCCGTGCGCGGAAAATCGAACGAATGGCACGTACCCGTGTTCAAGCGGGCCCGTGTTCAAGCGCGTCGTGGCGGAACGGAGGAGACCATGCAACGGCGGCAGAGGACTGGCGAACTCGCTCGGCGGCACATGCTCGCACTGGCGGGCGGGCTCGGCATGGCGCAGTGCTTCGCGGCACACGGCGCACCGGCGCCGGAGGTTTCCCGCGATACCACCAGGATTATGACCCGACCGATCCCGAGCACCGGGGAGCCGTTGCCGGTCGTGGGACTGGGCACTGCCCAGCAGTGGAATGACGATCTGCCGGCCACGCATGCCGCGTTGACGGAGGTGGTCCGCACCCTCGTTGACGGGGGCGGCCGTGTCATTGACACCGCTTCCAACCCCGGCGGGTACGGCATTGCCGAGGGCATTCTGGGCGAAATCTTCACCGAGACAGACCTGCGCCCGCACATCTTCATCGCTACCAAGGTCGAGGAACAGTTGTTTCTGAACGTGGGGGCGCTGCAAGCCGCATTGCGGCGACTGCAGGTCAGCAAGATCGATCTGATGCAGCTGCACAGTGTCAGTTGGTCCTGGCAGAACCTCGGGCCGCTGCGCGATTGGAAGGCGCAAGGCCTGGTCCGCTATATCGGCATAACCAAAAACTCAAGTAACCTAAACTTCGACACCGTCGAAAGCATCATGCGGCGCTGGAAACCGGATTTCCTCCAGATCGACTGCTCGATGACCAACCGCGAGGCGGAAAAGCGGGTGTTGCCGGCGGCGGCCGAGCTTGGCATGGCAACCTTGATCAATGAGCCATTTGGCGGCGTTCGAAGGGGCGGCTCCGCGAGCTTTCACAACCTGTTCCGCGCCACGCAGGGCAAGCCGCTGCCGGATTGGGCGAGCGAGTTCGATGCCGCGACCTGGGGACAGTTCTTCCTGAAATATCTACTCGGCCACCCGGCTGTCACCGCGGTGATCCCGGGCACCGATAAGGCCGCGCACATGGCGGACAATCTTGGGGCGGGCCGAGGCCGCCTGCCCAATGCCGCGCAGCGCCAGCGCATGGTGCAGTTCATCGAGGAGTTGGCCTGATCCAGTCACGCTTTTTGGCGTAGCCGAGTACCACATCGTTGCCAGTCGGGCCGGAACCTCTCGGGAGACACATTACGTTTAGATCTATGCCCTTACCTTTGAACCTCTCCTCATCGTCGTCGACCCAGGCGTTTTGTTTGGGCGTCGGTTGTGGTCCACGAGCACATTCCGCCACTGACCAGAAGGGCAGCACGCCGTTACCAACACCGCCCGCTTTACCAACACGCGTACAAGGCGACGGCCCAGCAGCAGACCGAGCACCACATCAGCAGATCGGCCGAGGACGGACAGCTGTTCGTGCTGAAGCCGAACCCGGCGGCATCCCGGTGAAACGATGTCTGCGCACCGCGGACGCCGTCGGCGATCGCAACGCCTGGTTCCACTTCCGTCCCCGTGGCGCGCCCAGTTCCGGCTCTCCTCGATGCTGCACCAGCCATCCCCGTGTTCCCCGCTTTTGCTACCCGGCGACAATCGCCTGCCGCCGGCGGAACCCTACGCGCCCCGCGCCCGTCAGCCAGAGCAGACAGAGCCGGGTTGTTTCCGCCGAACGCCGCCGGCTTTTTGCCGGGAAAATCCCTGCCAATAATTTCCCATATGTTCACTGTTTGTTCACTTTTCTAATGCATACTCCCGCGTTGCCACCCACCAGCGAGAGCACCAACGATGGCTGTCATTCCCCACCTCGCCTTCTTCCTCGAGCGCCTGATTGCGACCCTCGCCGGCCTATGGCCGTCCGAATCGGCAGACGAGCAGCGCTATGCCACGCGCATCACGATCGAGGCGCTGGAACCGCGCGACGTGGTTGAAGCCATGCTCGCCGCCCGCATGATCGCCGCCCACCACGCCAGCATGAGCGGCTTCCAGCGCGCCGCGCAGCCCGGCGTCAGCGAGGCCGACGGCACCCGCCTGCTCACTGGCGCAATTGCCGCCGGACGCTCGTTCGACGCGGCGCTGCGCCTGCTGGACAAACGCCGCGCGCCCGCCCCCGCCCCTCGCCAGGCAGCACTCGACAAAGCAGCGGACAAACCAGCCGCAAGCCGCCCCGCCACCTCCACCGGCAACGTTTTCACCGCCGAGAACCCGCTGGAAGGCTTCACGCCGCAGGAGATCGCCGACGCGGAGCACGCCCTGGACAACGATCCGGTCGAGCTGGCGCGCAACGAACTGGCGCAGCGCATTCCGCTCCACCGCTATGAGGACATGACAATGGAAGAGCGCCGTATCGCGTACGCGGAACAATCGGACCGAACGCCGGCACAGTGGGCCGTGCTGGCGGCGCGCATGCAGGCGGCAACCCGGCAACTACGCGAACGAACGGTATAAAGCGGCCCGGTTACCGCGGCCCGTCATCCCGACGCAGGCCGACCATCCGCCGTCTGTGTGTCCCTGCGACCATGCGCGCCGGCGCCAACCCCACGCATGGGTCCGGTTTCACGCCTAAATCCGGTATCGGCGTGCCAAGGCAGCTGCACGCGCCACGCGGTCAGCATCAGCCGCGCAGCGCCGCCAACCCCCGAATCGGCGCTCCATCGGGAGCGAAATTCGCCGGATCGAGCCAAGCCTCGAACGCGGCGCGGCAGCGCGGCCATTCGTCCTCGACAATGCTGTACCAGTCACTGTCGCGCCGATGGCCCTTGACCACCATGTGCGCACGGTGGCGCCCCTCATAGGTGAACCCCAGCCGTTCGGCGGCGCGCTTCGACGGCGCATTCAGCGCATTGCACTTCCACACCAGCCGCCGATAGCCCAATTCGTCTGCCGCCAGCCGCAACAGCAGGTAGATCGCCTCGGTCGCCGCGGTCGTGCGTTGCAGCGACGGTGAAAACCAGATGCTGCCCAGCTCGATCGAGGCATGCTTCGGCTGGATATCCAGCAGCGTCAGCCAGCCTGCCGCAACGCCGGTGTTCGCCGGACACACCGCCCAGGCCATCGGATCATGCGTGCTGGCAAATTCGGCAACGAACCGCGCCATCGCGACCTCCGACAGGAACGGCCCATAGCCGAGATACGCCCAACTCTCGTCCGCGCCCTGCGCCGCACGCCAAAGTGCCGCCGCGTGGCGGGTATGCAGCGGTTCCAGCACCACGTTGCGGCCGACCAGCGGTACCCTCGCCGGCAAGGGACGCGGCGTCGGGTCGACCTCGGGGCCGATGGGCGGTGGCATGGCGGCAATCTCCGGCGGCATCCGCCTCAACCCATACGACCTCGGCGGACGCCTGGCATGGACCGGTTGACGTGCCGACCGCCGGGCCATTTCTCGCCGATCAATGGAATACCGTGACTTCTGGCGCGTCTTTCAGCAATCTGGCGCAGCGCGCGCCGATCTGGGCGCCAAATCGCAACAAGGGGGATGCATGTTCCGGACGTCAATTCTCGCCGCGGTCTTCGCCGTCGGCTGTCTGTCCGCCGCCTCGGCCGCCATGATCGACTTCCACGCAACCATGACCGGCAAGTCCGAGGTGCCACCCAACGCGACCACGGGCAGCGGCGACGTGCTCGCGACGCTGGACACCAGCACCAAGAAACTGAACTACACGATGACCTATTACGGCCTGACCGGACCGGCGACGGCGGCGCACTTCCACGGACCGGCGGCGCCAGGCGCAAATGCCGGCGTGGTCGTGCCGATCGGCGGACCAACCCGGCCAGCCCGACGACCGGCACCGCAACGCTGACCGACGCCCAGATCAAGGACCTGGAAGCCGGCAAGTGGTACGTGAATGTCCACACCGCGGCCAACAAGGGCGGTGAAATCCGCGGCCAGATGATGCGTTCCGGTACGGCTTCGGCCGCCGAAAAGCCGATGAAGTCCCACGCGTCGATGCCGATGAAGTCGGCCACCCCGGCAGCCACGCCGGCCCCGGCAGCTGCACCGGCCCCGGCGACGAAGCCGTAATCCGATGGCGGAATGCCCCGGATCGGGTTCAGGGGCATTCCGCCGTCACGCCGCCGCCCCGCGCGCATGCAGCTGTCGCAGCGCGCGATCGACCCATTGCGCGGTCAGCTTCTCCTGCGCGCCGTTCTGCGCCAGCCGCTCGTGCAGCGCCGGGAAATCCACCCGGTCCAGCGCCTGATCCTGGTTGAAGCAGGAGAACACCACACTGCGCTCGCCGGTCGCCGGATCGATCTGCGGCTGCAGGCACTGCGCGCAGACCTCCTTCATCATGCATTGCATCGGCGAGTTGATCGAGCCGATCGCGGTGTGGCCGGGCTTCAGATACGGCGCCAGCACGCCATGCCGCGCCGCGCCGACCGCCTGCATCATGCGGTCCGAGCCGATGACGATCATGTGGTCCGCCGTCGCCAGCGGCACCGCCTGCTCGCCGAGCCGGCCGGCGCCATAGGCCGCCATCGCCTGCACGATGTTGCCGACGAAGCTGCGGTCCTGCGGCCGGTCGGGTTCGGCGCGAACCCCGGCGCCTCGTCGCAGCACCAGACGATGACGTCGGCGGCGCGCTCGATCTCCGCGACCTTGTAGCGGTCGCGCATCTGCTTGTAGCCGGCGAAGTAGATCACCCGCGATCCGGCCGCGCGCAGCGCCGCGCCGATCGAGAACAGCACCGCGTTGCCCAGCCCGCCGCCGACCAGGGCCACCGTCGCATCCGGCATGGATCTCGGTCGGCGTGCCGGTCGGCCCCATCAGCACCACCGGCTCGCCCGGCTTCAGCACGCGCGCAGAGTCGGAACTGCCGCCCATCTCCAGCACGATCACCGACACCAGTCCCGCGCGCCGGATCGGTCCAGGCGCCGGTCATCGCCAGCCCCTCCATCGCCAGCACCGTGCTCGCCGCGTCGGCTCTCGGCGATGCGCGGGGCCAGCATCTCGTAGTTCTGCAACCGGTAGAACTGGCCCGGGCGGAACGCGCGCGCCGGCGCCGGCGCGTGCACCACCACCTCGACGATGGTCGGCGTCAGCCGGTGCACCGCATGCACGCGTGGGCACCAGGTCCTCGCCGGCAGCGCGCGATCAGCTCCGCGCCGGCGACCTGCGAGCCGCGCCTGCGCGGCCAGCGCGCGCGACACGACGGGATAGCCGCGCTTGGCGCCGCCCATCGCCTTCACGACGTTGCCGAAGAAGCTCGGATGCAGGTCGCCGAAGAAGCTGATGAAGCGGCCGTCCGTCGTCGGCGCGGTGCATCAGCACGTGCGTGGCATCCGGCTTGGCCAGGCCGCGCACCACGGTGACCGGTGCGCCCGTCTCGTCCACCGCCTGGAAATACCTGCCGTCGAGCTGGATGCGGCCGTCCTCGCGCGCCAGCACGGTGTTGGGCTGCGTGCCGGCGGCGACCAGGATGGCGCGCGCCGGCAGCACCGTTTCCGATGCCGTCGGCGCGCGCGACAGCGCAGGCCGACGGCGTGGCCGAACGCGTCCACCTCGACCGCGCGCGGCGTCAGGCCTTCGGCGAAGCGCACGCCTTCTTCCATCGCCTTCGCCACTTCCTCGTGGTTCAGCGTGTAGGACGGGCTGTCGATCAGCCGGCGGCGATAGGCGATCGTCGCGCCGCCCCAGCCGTCCAGCAGTTGCGCCAGCCGCGGCGCGCGGCCCTCGCGCGCCGCGGCGTCGCGTTCCGCGCCGGATCGCCGCGGCATGGGCGAGGAATTCGTCGGCGATCCCGGCTTCCTCCGCGTTCCATGCGGCGCGCACCGCCGCCTCGCCGCGCTCGGCGACCAGCGTGCGATAGCGCAGCGGCGAATTTCTCCACCTGGCGCACGTAGTAGGCGAGGCTCTCGGTCGCGGTATCGATCGCGGTCAGGCCGCCGCCGATCACCACCACCGGCAGGCGCAATCTGCAGATTGGCGATCGAGGAAAACTTCGCCGCGCCGGTGAGTTGCAGCGCCATCAGGAAGTCCGACGCCGCCCGCACGCCGCGCGCCAGCCCGTTCGGAATGTCGAGCACCGTCGGCTTGCCGGCGCCCATGCACAGCGCGATGTGGTCGAAGCCCATCGCCCAGGCATCGTCCATCGCCAGCGTGGCGCCGCCGCCGAAACGGATGCCGCCGAAATGCGCGAACTCGCGCGCGCCGCTCCAGCAGCAGGCGCACGAGCTTCAGATAGTTCTTGTTCCAGCGCACGGTGATGCCGTATTCGGCGACGCCGCCGAAGCCCGCCATCACGCGGTCGTCGAGGTTCTCGAACAGCGCGTCCGCATCGCGCACCGGCGCGCGTGGGATCGAAGCCCAGCGGCTCGATCTTCAAGCCGTCGATCGGCGACGACGGTATGGCCGTCGTTCATCAGATGATGCGCCAGCGTAAAGCCGGCCGGACCGAGCCCGACGATCAGCACCTTGCGCCCGGTATCGGCGCGCGGCAGCGGACGGCGGATGTCGAGCGGGTTCCATCGCGTCAGCAGCGCGTAGATCTCGAAACCCCAGGGCAGCGCCAGCACATCCTTCAGCATCGAGGTCTCCGCCTGCGGAATATCGACCGGGTCCTGCTTCTGGTAGATGCAGGCCTTCATGCAGTCGTTGCAGATGCGATGGCCGGTCGCCGCCATCATCGGGTTGTCGATCGCGATCGTCGGCGAACGCGCCCAGCACGCTGCCCTGCGCGCGCAGCGTGTGCATCTCGCTGATCTTCTCATCCAGCGGACAGCCCGCCAGCGTCACGCCGAACGGCGACTTCTGGAACGCCCCGGTCTTGCGATCCTTCAGGCCCTTGCTGCAGGAATCCTTGCCCTGCGTGTGGCACCAGATGCAGTAGTTCATCTGGTCCAGCGCCTGCTGCGTGTTCATCCCGGCATCGGTCAGCGCAAACCCCTCGCGCCGGCGCCAGTCATGTTCCGGCAGCCGCAGCATCGTGCACGCCGTCGCGCTCGATGGTTTCGACCGGCACCAGATGGTTGTAGTCGAGCCGGTGCGGCACGCGGAACAGCGTGTTGCCGGGATGCGCCGCGTGGCCCGCCGGCGGTCAGCGTCGCCCAGGCGGCGTAGCGCAGCGCCAGATCCAGCGCCTCGCCGTCGCCCGCGCGTTTCCCAGGCCGCGACACGCGTCGGCGAACGCGACGCTCGGTGAGCGCGCTCGCCGATCCGCGCCTCCAGCGCCGCGCGCAACGCCGCGCCGTCGAACGCCGGACGGATCGGGGTATTTCTTCACCGCCTGGCGCTGCACGAACAGCCGCTTGCAGGCGTGGATCGGATCGAGCGCGTGGGTTTCGCGGCGCCAGCGCCAGCGTTTCCGCCTCGATGCCGAACAGCGTCGGCGACGAACCCGTCGAGATGCGGGCCGAGCGCGACGACCAGCTCGCTCTGCGTCCTTCGCGGCGAGCGCATCCGGCGCGGCGCGCGCCGCCAGCAGACGCGCGTGCAGCGCCGCGTCCTCGGCCGCCAGCTGATCGAGGAAGGCGCGGTCCAGCCGCACCAGCCCGTCGCGCGCTGGCGAGGTCGGCGAAGCTGAAGCCAAAGCCCAGGGTCTGTGGTTCGGTGGCAGGCACGGCATCCATCGTGGTTTCAGCCCATCTTGCGCAACAGGGCGAGCACGTGGATCGCGTTCCGCGGCGGTCGAGCGGCGCCAGCGCCGCCTCGTGTGACCGTGCGGGCGCATGACACGACAGTGGCGATCAGCGCAACGCCCGCCTCGGTCGGTTCCAGCACCGCGGTCCTGCCGGTCCATCTTGTCATCGGCTCGCGCCGCATCAGCCCGCGCGCGATCAGCCGGCGCACGACGCCCTGGATCGTCGCCGGATCCATCGCCGCGAGCCGGCCCAGATGGTTCTGGGTGATCCGCCCCAGCTCGACCGACTTCAGCAGGGCGGTGAACTGCGTCGGCGTCAGTTCGGCATGCGCCATCCCGCGCGTGAAGATCGGCGACATGCCGCTGGTGGGCGCGGCGCAGCAGGAAGCCGATATGATCCTCGACCGTGAAGCCGGCGAGGGCGTCAGCGACTGCATCGGCCGGCCGTTCGCGAGATTGCCAAACCCACCTCCGGCCCCGCCCGATCCGGGGTCAGTGCTGCTCATTCGCACGCAAATGATTGGTGCGCCAGGGGGACGGGTCAAGGGGACGGGTCAAGGGGACGGGTCGCGTTGGTCGATCTTGGCACGATGTCGGCAGTCGGCACCCGGAAAACCTCTGCCTTTTTCCCGGACTTCCGCCCGGACGGGTTCAGCCAAAACCGACAGACGTTCTCTCCTGTATCCGTAACCAATTCGCCCGCCCTAGGTTGCCGTCACGGCGCAAGGCAACAGCCACAGACCAAGGCCCGAGGCCCCGCCGAACAAGCAACCTGGTGGAGACGATAATGACCTCCTCAACCGCACGCAGCCCCCGCTCCAAGCGCATCGCAGCGACCTGCGCCATTCTCGGCCTCGCTACCATCGGCATCGCCGCCGCACCGAAGCCCGCCAATGCCTGGTGGCACGGTGGTTACGGCTACGGCTACGGCTACCACTGCTGCTGGGGCGTCGGCGCTTTCGTGCCGCCGGTCATCGTCGCGCCGGCGCCGGCCTACTACCCGGCCCCGGCTTACTACGCGCCGCCGCAGCGCGCCTGGATCCCGGCCCATTGGCAGAACGGATACTGGGTGCCTGGCCACTGGGCCTGAAGCTGTGACGCAGTTCATACGGGCCACTCGCGAACTATCGCAGAGTGGCCCGGAGAACCTGGCAACCCAGGAGTGATCGAGGAGCAGCAGTCATGCGACGGTTTCTCATAGCGGCCGCGATGGCGATCGGACTGATCGCGCTCTGGGCGGCGATCCTGCCACTGACCGCGCAACCTGCCCCGGCCAGCTCTGCCCCGGCCACCGCCGCCTCGCCCATCATGTCGAAAGCCCTGTTCCTCTGCCGCGGCGAACACGGCATCGACCGGGCCTGTGCCGCATCTCTCGCCAGGGCACTCGTGCTGGAAGCGTCCGACCACGCGCCGACGCAAGTCAGCGATCGCATCTGCCATGTAGACCCGCAGGTATTCGCCAGCGTCGATCGCCACGACTGATCGCACCACGCCTCCACCGACAATTAATTCAGCGTCCCTGTGCCCCGCCTCACAGCGGCGGACCACGCCGCATGTGACAACCACCCACACGAGCACGGGGAGGTATGGACCATGGTTCAGGCAATCCGGATCGCCCAAAGCGTCAAGCGCCTGCGGCCCGATGTGTTCGTCATGGCGCTGATCGCTACCGTTACGCTGGCGACCTTGGTGCCATGCCATGGCGTCAGCGCCCGACTGTTCGGCTGGCTCGGCATCTTCGCGATCGGATCGCTGTTCTTCCTGCAAGGCGCACGGCTGTCGCGTGAGGCGGTCGTCACGGGTTTGACCAACTGGCGACTGCATTGCGCCATCGCCGCCACAACCTTCGCGCTGTTTCCCATCCTCGGCACCGCTGTCACCGAACTGTTGCCGCATTCGCTGAATCGCACGCTGGTGCTGGGCGTGCTGTTCCTGTGCGCGCTGCCATCCACGGTGCAGTCATCCATCGCGTTGACCTCGATCGCCCAGGGCAACGTCGCGGGAGCCGTCTGTGCGGCGACTGCATCCAGCCTGGCCGGTCTGTTGATCACGCCGCTGGTGTTCGGCTTCATGTCGCATGTGCGCGGCGGCCATGGCGTCGATCTTTCCGGCATGCGGCTGGTGTTCGCCGAACTGCTGCTGCCGTTCATCGCGGGCCATCTGCTCCGCCCGTGGATCGGCACATGGGCGGCGCGCAACCGGGCCCTGCTGGCGGTCACCGACCGTGGTTCGATCCTGCTGGTGGTTTACACCGCGTTCAGTGCGGCCGTCGTGCATGGCATCTGGCAGCAATTGCCGCCGGCCACTCTTGGCATGCTTGCGCTGATCGTTGCGTCGTTGCTGACCGCTGGCCTGGTGGTCACCCGGGTCACTGCCCGCGCGCTTGGCTTCAACCATGCCGACGAAGTCGCCACGGTCTTCTGCGGATCGCAGAAATCGCTGGTCGCCGGCATTCCGATCGCCAGCGTGCTGTTTTCCGGCCCAACGCTCGGGGTGATCGTGCTGCCGATCATGCTGTATCATCCGATGCAGCTCGTGGTCTGCGCATGGCTCGCGCGGCGGTACGCCAACCGTCCCACCATGGTTGCCGAAGCGTTACCGGCGCTGCCTGCGGTCACCGAGACCACCCGGGAGATCGCCGCCTAGAATACCGATGGGCCGCGTTGGCGCGATCCTGCCGACGACAGGAAAACCCGGCTGTCCGCCAGTCACGCGATCCGCCTGGCAGCGTTCTGAACGACCTGACGCAACTCGTGCGCGGATGGTAGCCTGCGGTCAGTCCACACCACAGAGGACTCGGCCATGCAGTGTAAATCGTGCGGCGAACTCATGGAACGTGAGGTCGTCGCTGTCGAGATCGTGATTGCCGGTCGCCGCGCGTCGCTCGACCAGCCGGGCTGGTATTGCTGGGCCTGCAAACTCGGCACCCACACCGCGAGCGACCTCGCACTGACCGACGACGCGCTCGCCGGATTGCTCGGCAAACGCCGCCAGGTTCGCTCGGGCAAGACCGCCGTGATTCGGCGCGGCTAGAGATGGATCGGTGGATATCGCCGCACTGCCACCGAACCACGCCCCACCGAACCACGCCGATCGGCGGTGCGATACTCGGCATCGCGAACCGGCGTTACCGCAACAGCACCCACGCAACGAAAACCCCACACGCCACCAGATACACGACCAGCAGCGCAAGTCGCAGCCTGGCCGCGTGATGCCGCAGGCCGGGTACCACGCCGATACCGATAAACAACGCCATCGCGGCACCCGTGATGATCTGTGCCATTCGCATCTGGTTGCCGCTCACCGCGCTGAATGGCGTCATCAGCCTCCCCTTCCCGCCGATGCTCTGCTAAAGCTGCACGCCCGAAGCCGGACTCGCAATCGGGCGGAGGCAACGTGATGCGGCTGCTGACACTGGCGTTTCTGCTTGGCAGCGTCTGCCCGGCATTCGCCGCGGATCTTGTGCTCAAACGCGTCATGCTGTCGTCAGCCGGCGTTGGCTATTTCGAGTACGAGGCCGACGTCGACGGCACCGCCACACTCGGCCTCGATGTGCCGCTGGACGAGGTGGACGATGTGCTGACCTCGTTGGTGGTGTTCGACAGCGCGGGCGGTGTCGGCACGATGGAATTGCCTGGCCGCGATAATACGCGCGCGAGTTTCGGCGATCTGCCGTTCGGCCCAGCCGCGTTGCGCTCGCCGATCGACACCCTGAACAGCCTGCAAGGGGTAGAAATTTCGGTGCAGGGTCCGCGACCGATGACCGGCCGCATCGTGCATGCCGACCGTGTGACCGAACCATTGCCTACAACGCCTGGTCAACCGCCGGCGACGGTGCAGCGTACCCGCGTTACGTTGCTTGGCGCGGACGGACTGCGGCAATTCGTGCTGGAGGATGTCGACAGCGTTCAGGTCGCCAATCCCGACTTGCGCGATCGCATCATGCGGGCACTGGAATCGCTGCGCCGTGAAGCCGGCCAGAACACGCGCCACATTACGCTGCGCAGCACCGGCACCGGCACCCGAACGGTACGCATCGGCTATGTCGCCGAGGCGCCGCTGTGGAAGGCGTCGTATCGGCTGGTGCTGCCGGCGAAGGATGGCGATCCCGCGCGTTTGCAAGGCTGGGCCGTGCTGGAGAATCAGTCCGGCGCCGACTGGAACGGCGTCGCTCTGACTTTGCAATACGGCAATCCGGTGACTTTCCGACAGGCGATCTATCGCAGCTATTTCGTGCAGCGACCGGAAGTGCCGGTGGAAGTCCTCGGCCGCATCCTGCCCGACGTGGACACCCGCGCGCGCCCGGCGGCGATGGCGGCGAATGCCGCACCGTCACCCGGCGGCCGTACGTTCGCGCCAGCTTTCGGTGCCGCTCCGCCACCGATGGCCATGGCACAATCAAAGGCCGAGACGATGGCCACGCCGTCCGATCAAGTGCAGGCGGCCGAGGCAGCGGAGGAGACGATCTTCCAGTTGCCGACAGCGGTTTCGCTTGCGGCAGGCCATACCGCCAGCGTGCCGATCATCGACCGCACGGTGCCTGCGACGCGTGTCGATCTGGCGACCGGCAACGATCCGCATCCGCTGTCCGCCATCCGCATCACGAACGACACCGGCACCTCGCTGCCGGCCGGCGTGCTGACCCTGTACGATGCCGCGGGCGCGGCGACATTTGCCGGCGACGCCAGGCTCGGCGGCCTGCCAACAGGCGAAAGCCGGCTGCTGTCGTTTGCCCAGGACCTGCGCACCACGGTGGAACGCGACAGCAGCGGGCAGACCACTCTGGCATCGCTGACCGCCGCCAACGGCGTGCTGCACATCGCGACGCGGCAGCGCGAGGTGCTGCGGTTCACCATCACCGCGCCGGCAGATGCACAGCGGCAGGTTCTGTTGGAAATTCCCAAGGACGGCGATCGCACCCTGTCAGTCGAAGGCGGTCCGATCCCCGGTACCGAGCAGACGGCAACCGCATGGCGTCTGCCGGTTACGCTGAAGGCGGGCGAGGTGCGCAGGCTTACCGTCTATGCCGATCGTCTGGTGCGCGAGGACACGGCCTTGCTGGCCGATGATGCGCAGGTTGTCGTGCGGCTGCTCAACGAGCAGAACCTCGCAGCCCCGGCGCGCGCCGCATTGCAGCGACTTGCTTCACTGCGGCAGGACGAAGCATCCAGTCAGACTGCGTTGAATCAGCTCCAGGCGCAGCGGGCGGCGATCCTGCAGGACGAGGACCGCATTCGCAGCAATCTCGCTGTGGTCGCGGCAAACGATGCGCTGCATGCCAGGCTGATCAGCGCGCTAGATGCCGACGAAACGAAACTCGACCAGCTTGGTCAGGCGATCGAACGGGCAACTGCCGCAGCCGACAAGGCCCATCAGGCGTTGGCCGACGCGGTTGCCGGGCTGGCGCTTTAGGGTCCTGCGTTCACTGGTGCTTCGTTGCATTGGCGCTTCGTTGCAGTGGCGCTTGGAGGCCGATTGCATCCTGACGCAGTTTGAGGACCTGGCGCAGGACGATCTCGACTATCTGCTTGACAAGCTCGGCGACGTGCTGACCGTTGCCGCATAGCAGCGGCGGGATCGGGACGGGTGTGCAGAAGACTGCATGGCATGGCGAGGTGTGCATGGTTTTCGTGTCTCGCCCATCGGGTGCCGCTGCCTGAAGCCGGCGCAACGACATGAGACGGCGACGCTTCATGTCCACGACTGACGCCTGCCGTGGATAGCCCGGACGACCATGTCACCATCACGCGTGAGGGGTTGCGTGACGGCTCCCTGCTCGCAGCGGCTCGCCTGCTTATGCCGCTGGGGACGAAACTGCTGTCGGACGCCGAGATCGAAGCCGATCTGGATGCCACGCTGGCGCATCATCCAGCCGACGCGGACGTCTGGCTGTTCGGCTACGGCTCCTTGATGTGGAATCCGGCGATCGAATTCGCCGAACGCCGCGCGGGCACGGTGAACGGCTGGCACCGGCGGTTCTGCCTGTGGCTGCACATGGGCCGCGGTTCGCCCGACAATCCCGGTCTGATGCTGGCGCTGGACCGCGGCGGACGCTGCGCCGGCATGCTGTTCCGTATCCCTGCCGCCGATGCGCGCGCCGAACTGCTGCTGGCGTGGCGGCGCGAGCTGTTCACCGACGCCTATCGTTCGCGCTGGGTGACCGCGTTGACCGATGCCGGCCCTGTGCGCGCGGTCACGTTCGTCGTCAACCGCGCGCACCTGCGCTACGCGGGGCGGCTCGACGAAGCCTCGGTTGCCGCGCGGCTGGCGTCCGCCACTGGCTCTCTCGGCAGCTGCGCGTCGTACCTGGCGCAGACGCTGGAAGCACTACGGTCTGTCGGACTGCGGGACCGTGTGCTGGAGCGATTGCAGCGGCTGGTGGGCGGGATCGTTCATTCAGGGGTGGACGCGGCGTTGTAGCGGGATGCGATCGCTGGACCGTTGCATTGCCGAGGTTGTGGGGGTCGATCAGGTTCAGGCCGAGATTGCCAGGGCGTCATGGCGACGATTCGGCAAAGGCCGCCATCCACCTGGGCTGAACCATGGCGACTGCTTTGCCTATGCGTTGGCGAAAAGCCGCCACTTGGCTTTGCCGTTTCGCTGCGGTGACTTGTCGCAGACCGACATAGACTATAACGATCCGGTACAGGTTCTGGATCGCTACGACGTGGATAAGTAGCGACCAACGTTGCGAGGACCGGCTCAGAGATGCACATAGCCGTGGGGCGGCGACACGGACCCGATCTCGAAAACCTTCCCCGGGCCGTGGTCAGGGTGGTCAGCCTGGGCAATCGGCGAACGCTCGTGTCAGTAGATTGTTACGCCCTGCCCAGTCGGCACAGTCAGGATAATCGCGTTCCGCACCATTAACCGGACGTCAATTATCGCACGGCATCATCTCGTCATTGCCAGCAATGGGACAAAATGCCCTCGCGACCGACTGTTGATGTTAACCTATTCGTTTACAACGGTGTCGCCACAGTTGGCGCGGCGATTGAGAGCGTGCTCGCGCAAACTTGGCCAGAGGTTGCGATCACGCTCATAGACGATGGCTCGACTGATGGCACCGTCGAACTTCTTCAAGTTTACACAAAAGCACACCCCACGATCCGCATCAAGCGGAACCGCTGTAACGGCGGAGCAATAGCGAACTTCCAACGCGCATTTTGGCTCGGTGATTCAGACTTTGTCATGCCGAAATCTGGCGACGATATCATTGCACCGGATTTCATCGAACGCCTGATGGAGGTGCTGTTAGCCCATCCCAAGTGCGCGATGGCACATGCTTCCGGCATGATCTTTCGCGGTACCAATGAGGTGGAGCATATCTATCCGCCTGAGCATCGTCTGCTGGCGGTCGGTGACCCGTTGGAGCGAGCACGACATGTAATGATGCGCTACACGACATCACCCAGCTTCTGGGGTGTCTATCGGCGCGATGCGGTCGATTGCCTGTCGTCCATTCGCTATCGCGCCGGCTGGGATCATGTATTGCTCGCCGAGCTTGCCTTGTATGGCGAGATACGGCACGTGCCAGAGCGACTTTATTGGCGACGCGATGGCGGAAAACCGGTGCTGCAACTTGCGCGCGCTGCTACAGCGCAGGCACACACCGGATTATCGTTCGACGATCCGCTGGCCGAACAGCGTTGGCGCACACCGCTGATCACCACAGCCTACGCGCATATTGAAATGTTCGCGGAGAGCCGACTTGCTGGAGCGGATCGGCTGGCGATGATGAACGAAGTACCGCCGATATTTCGCCGCCGCTGGCTCCCTTGGATGCGACGTGAGGCCACCGTTCTAAGGAACGAACTACCTGCAATGCTGGAGCGACTCAAAGCCGCCGAACCCATGCAAGCAGGCTGGATGGCGCGATCTCTAATCGAAGCCCTGCAAGGTGTGGCAGCAATCGTGCCGGAAATCGATCTAACGAACGACAGACTGGAAATCACTGCGCTCGCCTGCGAGTATTTTAGTCAGTCCGCAGCCGGATGAGAATGTGGTATGAATAATACGATCACAGTACCGCTCCGGCTACATATCGGTTGTGGTACGAACCCACTAGCCGGTTGGGTCAACATCGACCGTGCCGCCCGCGTGCTTGGAGTTGTCACCGACATTGATCCTACGACCTTGCCATACCCGGACCATTCTGTGGACGCGGTGTTGGCCGAGCATGTATTCGAACATTTCTCCTTCGCCGAAGAGTCGGCAGTCTGGCACGAAATGGCGCGCGTGCTGAGGCCGGGAGGAACACTGACAATCGAAGTGCCTGATTTCGAGTGGGTTTGCGCGACGTTTCTCGCCTCAAAGGACGAGTGGCGCGAATTCTACGTCGTAGGTAGCCCGGACCACTATGCAGGATGCGGTCGGGCTTTGGACCAACGATGGGGCATCCTTCAGACGATGTTTTTCGGCAACCAGAACGGCGTTGGTCAGTTCCATCGCAGCGCCTACACCGCGAGCAAGTTGCGCTCCATCGCGCACCTGCTCGGGTTCCGGTCGATCACGATCGAGACTGTGTTCAACAAAGGTGGGCAGGCACTGCGCGCGGCGCTTACGCGCTGAGCTAATATACAGAGAGCATAACGATGCGAGTCTTCATCACCGGTATTGCGGGCTTTCTCGGAAGCCATCTGGCGGAACGCCTGATGCTGATGGGCCACAGCATAGTTGGTTGTGACAGCCTGCTTGGTGGCGAGCTAGTCAACGTACCACCCGAGGCCGAGTTTTACCAATATGACTGCCGTGACTTCAACGCGATGCTCAAGGTGACGCGCCGCTGCGAGCTTTTATATCACTGCGCTGCGACCGCCTACGAAGGTCTTTCGGTGTTCTCGCCTGCGATGGTGATGGACAATATCGTCACAGGCTCTGTTTCAGTCTTCTCTGCTGCAATCGCTAATGGCGCCCGGCGCATAGTACATTGCAGTTCAATGGCGCGCTATGGTACTAACGAGGTGCCATTTCTGGAAAGCTATACTCCAAGACCACAAGACCCGTACGGGATAGCTAAGGTTGCTGCTGAACAGGCGCTGGTTAATCTTGCTAGCGTGCACAATATAGAATACGCGATAGCCGTACCGCACAACATCATCGGGGCACGGCAGAAGTTCGACGATCCATACCGCAATGTTGCGTCCATTATGGCAAATCTCATGTTGCAACGTCGCCCACCATTCATCTACGGCGATGGTGAGCAAACTCGCTGCTTCAGTCATGTGGAGGACTGCCTCACGTGCCTGTTGGCCATGGGTCTGACAGAACGGGGCCTTGGTGAGGTCGTGAATATCGGCCCGGACGAGGAGTTTGTCTCGATCAATCACGTGTTCCGCAGGCTGAAGGAGATTACCGGGTTTGATTGTCAGGCCATCCATTTGACTGATCGACCGCTAGAAGTGAAGCACGCGGTCTGCTCAGCAGACAAGGCACGCAATCTTCTCGGATATCACACCACCCGATCGCTTGACGAAGGACTGAACGACATCGTCGAATACATCCGCTCCATCGGTCCGCGCAAGTTCCGCTATCATCTCGACATCGAAATTCAAAACCATCGCACTCCTCGCACCTGGACCGAGCGCCTTATGTAAAAAAGGTCGCGCCAGTGCGCGGGACTTAACAGAAGGCAAATGCCTATGACCGCCAATGCACTCAATCCCGATGCGCTACCACGTGCCGTCGCGCTGCAATACGACAAGGGTGAGATTGTATATGCTGCTGGTCAGCCGCCCTTGCTGCGCGAATACAGCTACAACGGCATGGGTCTTCGTACCTTTGGCAAGAACACAGACTTCCTGGTCGATCCGCGCTTCCAGCGGGCCTATGAGCGCGGCTGGAACAGTGGCCACAAAAAGGCCCGTCACATCGATGACACTCGCTGGATCATGCATGTCGCATTGTGGGCGGCAACCCAGGCAGCACGGCTTCCTGGCGACTTTGTGGAATGCGGTGTTGACACCGGCATGTTGTCGCTGGCGATTTGCGAATGGCTCGATTTCAACACGCTGGACAAGGACTTCTGGCTTTTCGACACGTTCAACGGCATCCCCGACGAACAAATGAGTGCGATGGAGCGCACAGGGATCGGTGGTTGGCACAACCGCGAATGTTACGAAGAGTGTTTCGCTCAGGCATCCGACAATTTTGCTCCGTGGCCGCGTTGCCAGTTGATACGCGGTACGGTTCCGCAGTCTTTGGTGGCGTTTCCTGAAGGTCGGCGGATAGCCTATCTCTCTATTGACATGAATATTGTCGTGCCGGAGATAGCTGCCATAGACTTTTTTTGGGACCGGCTTGTGCCGGGTGCGATTATTCTACTCGATGACTATGGTTGGCAAACACATACAGCGCAGAAAATAGCTTTCGATGCCTTTACGCGGGCGCGTAACGCGATGATCCTGACTGTGCCGACTGGGCAGGGCATCATAATCCGCTGACACGATCGTTCGCCGATTGCCCAGGCTGACCACGGCCCGGTGAAGGTTTTCGAGATCGGGTGCATGCCGCCGCGCCACGGCTATCTGCATCGTTGAACCGGCCCTCGCAACGTTGGTCGGTGGTTATCCACGTCGTAGCGAGCCATAGCCTGTACCGGATCGTTATACACCGACCTGGATGATGACGGCCAAAGATGCTGCCGATCTCGGACGATGTCGTCGTGGTATCGAGCCACTTCGCGTCGTGGTGATGCCGCAGCAAGACCGGCAGGCTATCATCTTGCCCATCATCGAGCCGATACCCGTGGTCGCCTGATGGACGCGGACGGCGAAGACTGCCGAGCATCCTGGCGACTTGTTCAGAAATTTCCCTCGCTGACCGTCGCTGAAACCTGGCTTTCAACCGTGGTTTTCACCATCACTCTGGCCGTACCCAGATCCATCTGTTTTCAAACATCCCTGACCTCGGGCACGGGAGACTCGGCGCGCCCACCCACACCCCTTGCGTCCACCCCGCGCCCGCGTTCTTCTTCCGCCCACACGATGACCACGCCATCCCCCACCCTCGCGGCCCCCACCCTCGCCGCCAACGTGCTGCACTTCGCGCGCCTGCTGCGCCGCGCCGGGCTGCCGGTCGGGCCGGCCGAGACCATCGCCGCGCAGCACGCGCTGACCCAGGTGGACCTCGGCAACCGCACCAGGCGCGCACCGCGCTGCGCACCGCGATGGTCCACCGCCACGAGCATCAGCACGTGTTCGACCAGGCCTTCGCGCTGTTCTGGCGCGACCCCACCGCCGCCGCCAGGCCGCCGCCATGGCGCTGCTGGACGCGCAGAAGGAGAAGAAGCAGGAACGCCCCGCCGCCGGCAGCCGCCGCGTCGCCGAGGCAATGGCCCCGCGCCGCCAGCCGCCGCAGCCGGCCGACGAGCCGCCGGTGCAGGACGCGGTGCTGACCGTCTCCGACCAGGAACGGCTGCAGCGGATGGATTTCGAGGCAATGAGCGCCGCCGATATCGACGCCGCCAAGCGCGAGATCCGCCGCCTGACGCTGCCGCTCGATCTGCGCCGCACCCGCCGGCTGCGCGCCGACCCGCACGGGCCGGTGACCGACCTGCGGCGCACCATCCGCGCCAGCCTGCGCCAGGGCGGCGAGATCCTGGAGATCGCGCGCAATCGCCGGCAGACCCGCCCGCCGCCGCTGGTCGTGCTGTGCGACATCTCCGGATCGATGTCCCGCTACGCTCAGATATTGCTGCATTTCCTGCACGCGGTGACCAACCACCGCGACCGCGTGCACGTGTTCCTGTTCGGCACGCGACTGACCAACATCACCCGCCAACTCCGCTACCGAGACCCCGAAGTGGCGTTCCAGATGGTCGCGCATATCGTGCCCGACTGGTCCGGCGGCACCCGCATCGGCGAGGCGCTGGCCGCATTCAACCGGTTCTGGGCGCGCCGCGTGCTGGGCCAGGGCGCGGTGGTGTTGCTCATCACCGACGGGCTCGATCGCGATGGCGCGCAAGGGCTGGCGGAAAACATGGATCGGCTGCACCGTTCCTGCCGCCGGCTGATCTGGCTCAACCCGCTGTTGCGCTGGAGCGGGTTCGAGCCAAAATCACAGGGCATCCGCGCAATGCTGCCGCACGTGGACGAGTTCCGCCCCGTGCACAATCTGGCCAGCCTGCGCACACTGGTCGATCTGTTGTCTCGCCCGATGCCGCAGCCCGGCGTGGGCGTCGGCGAGCCCGAAAGGATGGCGTCATGAGCACCGTAATGAACCCGTAGAAGCCGAGGACGTTCTGGGCCAGGCGGCGCTGTGGCGCGCGGCCGGCGAAAGGTGGCGATCGCCACGGTGACCGAGACCTGGGGCAGTTCGCCCCGCCCGGCCGGCAGCCAGATGGCGGTCACCACGTCCGGCAAGATGGCCGGCTCGGTATCCGGCGGCTGCATCGAGGGCGCGGTCGCCGAGGCCGCAATGCAGACGATCGAGAGCGGGCGCGCCGCAACTGCTGGATTTCGGCGTAACGCACGAGCGCGCCTGGGAGGTCGGCCTCGCCTGCGGCGGCAAGGTAAAGGTGTTCGTGGAGAAACTGACGTGATGTTCCGTCCAGTTCGGGCGACTCCCCCTCCCGTTGTGGCGCGGGAGTTGGGCGCGGCGCTTCCACGCCTTTTCTTCGCGCTGCATCCGCAGTCGTGGATCGCCGGAGCAAGCCGGCCTTGACGGCGAGGGGGGACGCAGCCATGACCCCCGAAATCCTCGCCGCCCTGGACCAGGCAAGCGCGGCACGCCCCATCGTCCTCGGCAACCAGCCTGCCCGACGGCGCGCAACACCTGCTGCCCGACCCCACCGCACCCGCCGACCTGAACGAAGCCGCCAACGCCGCGCTCGCCGACGACGAAACGCGCACGGTCAAGATCGGCGGCGCCGACTGGTTCCTGCACGTCTACAACCCGCCGCTGCGCCTGATCGTGGTCGGCGCGGTGCACATCGCCCAGGCGCTGGTGCCCTTCGCGCCGCGACCGGCTTCGCCGTCACCGTGGTCGATCCCCGCCGCGCCTTCGCCACCGACGAGCGCTTCCCCAACGTCACCGTCTCCACCGAGTGGCCGGACGAGGCGATGGCCGAGCTCCGCCCGGACAGCCGCACCGCCGTCGTGACGCTGACGCACGATCCCAAGCTGGACGACCCGGCGCTGGACCATGCGCTGAAATCGCCCGGCGTTCTACATCGGCGCGCTCGGCTCACGGCGCACCCACGCGGCGCGGCTGCAGCGGCTGCGCGACCTCGGCCACAGCGACCTGGCGATGGACCGCATCCGCGGCCCGGTCGGGCTGAACATCGAGGCGGTAACCGCGCCGGAGATCGCGCTCTCCATCATGGCGGAGGTCGTCGCCGCGCGTCGCGGCTGCCGCTGGTGCCGCAAGAAGCGCGGCGGCATGAAGTTCGGCCCGCGTTCCGCTGGACGAAGCGCGCGGCGCCATCATGGCGCACAGCCAGCGGGTCGGCGAGCGGATGATCCGCAAGGGCACGGTGCTGGACGAGCCGCGGTGATCGCGCACTGCGTGACGCCGGGCGGGACGAGGTGATCGTGGCGCCGCGCTGGAACCGGGCGACGTGCCCGAGGACATCGCCGCCGATCGATTGGCGACAATGCTGGTGTCGCCGCTGCTGGCCCGCACCCGCGCCGCCACCGGCCGGGTGAATCTGGTCGCCGAGGCGCCGGGCCTGCTGCGCGTCGACATCGCGAAGATCGACCGGCTGAACTCGATCGACGAATCGCTCACCATCGGCACCTTGCCCGACTACGCCGTGGTGGCGCCGAAGGACTTGGTCGCGACCATCAAGGTGATCCCGTTCGCCGTCCCGGGCACCGTGCTGGCGGTGGCCGAGACGCTGGTGCGCCAGGCGGTTCGCCGCTGACCTTGCATCCGTTCCACCATCTGAAGGTCGGGCTGGTGGTGACCGAGCTGCCCGGGCTGAAGGACAGCGTCACCGAAAAGACCATCGCCGCGACCGAGGAGCGGGTGACCCAGCTGACCGGCACGCTGCTGCCGCCGGTGCGCACCCCGCACGAGGAGGCGCCGATCGGCAAGGCACTGGAAGGGCTGATTTCCCAAGGAGCCGACCTGCTGCTGGTCGTCGGCGCCTCGGCGGTGGTGGATCGGCGCGACGTCGGGCCGGCGGGCATCGTCGCGGGCCGGCGGCGAGATCCTGCATTTCGGCATGCCGGTGGATCCCGGCAACCTGATCTGCCTCGGCCGCATCGGCACCCGCGCCGGCCCTGGTGCTGCCCGGCTGCGCCCGCAGCCCGAAGCTGAACGGCATCGACTTCGTGCTGACCCGGCTGTTCGCCGGGCTTGCCGGTAGCTCGGCCCGACCTGATGCGGATGGGCGTGGGCGGGCTGCTGAAGGAGATCGACATGCGGCCGCTGCCGCGCGAAAAGGCCCCGGGCACGCCGCAGCACCGGCATCGCCCCACGCAGCGCGCCGGCATCGCCGCGGTGGTGCTGGCCGCCGGCCGGTCGCGCCGGATGGCGCCGCACAACAAGCTGCTGGTCCCCGACCGCACCGGCAAGCCGATGATCGCGCGCGTGGTGGACAACGTGCTGTCGTCCAATGCGCGCCCGGTGCTGGTGGTGGTCGGGCACCAGGCGGAACAGGTCCAGCACGCGCTGGGCGGCCGTCCGGTGCGCTACGTGCATGCGCCCGACTATGCCGAGGGGCTGTCCGCCAGCCTGAAGGCCGGCATCGCCGCGGTGCCCGAGAGTGCCGCGGCGATGGTCTGCCTGGGCGACATGCCGCTGGTGACCGGGCGGATGATCGACCGGCTGCTGGCGAACTACGATCCGGACGAGGGCCGGCTGATCGTGCTGCCGACGTTCCGCGGCAAGCAGGGCAATCCGATGCTGTGGGACCGCCGGTTCTTCCCGGAAATCCTGCAGATCACCGGCGATTCCGGCGCGCGCTTCCTGCTGGGCAAGCACATGGAGTCGGTCGCCGAGGTGGAGATGGCCGACGACGCGGTGCTGCGCGACTTCGACACCACCGAAAGCCTCGCCACGCTGCCGGAGCGCTTGCGGCCCGGAGACGATCGGCTGATGACCAAACAGAATCTCCGCCTCCCCTTATGGGAGCGAACAGGGGGAGGGGTCCGTCCCGCAGCGCTGAACCATGCCAATCTGTGAAGCCGATCCCTGGCGGTTCCAGTATTTCGAACATATCGAATGCCCGGAGCACATCCGCATCTCCACCGAGGATCCGGACTCCTGGGAATGGTATCCGCGACACCGCTGGATCTACGACAAACTGGCGGTGGCTCTTTCGCAAGGCCTGCAGGCCGCGCCGCACGGCGTGATGCCGCCGGCGTTCCCGGTGTTCTCCAAGCCGATCATGAACCTGCGCGGCATGGGCTCCGGCAGCCAGCCGATCCACTCGGCTGAGGAATACCGGGCGTCGCTGACCGCCGGGCACTTCTGGTGCACGCTGCTGACCGGCGCCCATGTCAGCACCGACGTCGCCCTGGTGGACGGCGAGCCGCGCTGGTGGCGCCACACCACCGGCGCCACCGCGCCAGGCGGCACGTTCGATCACTGGCTGGTGCAGGCCGAAGCGATGCCGAACGTCGAGGATTGGTGCGGCGCCTGGGCGCGCAAGCATCTCCGCGGCTTCACCGGCATGGCGAATTTCGAGACGATCGGCGGCCGCATCATCGAGGCGCATCTGCGCTTCGCCGACCAATGGCCTGATCTGTATGGCGCGGGCTGGGTCCAGGCGGTGGTGCGCCTGCATGTCACCGGCGACTGGGATTATGCCGACAACGATCGGGTCGACGGCTACAGCGTGGTGCTGTTCGGCCCGCACGGCCCACGCTACCGCCATCCGCCCGCGGCATTGGTGGACGAGGTGCGCGCCATGCCGGGCGTATCCTCCGTGCAGATCACCTTCCACGAAGACAAGGATCCGGAACACCACGCCATGCCGCCGGGCGGTTTTCGACTCGCGATCGTCAACGCGCGGTCACTGCAGGCCGGTCAGGCCGGGCGGGAAAAACTGCGTCAAGCCTTGCTTTCCGGCTGAGTAAAGCCAGCTTCCTGCCTATATTTGCCAGGGACACGACGACGCGGCAAATGTGATTTCGGTGCGAAATTGACCCGAGGAACTGATCGGTTGCCATTTTGCACCACGTTCCGGAAATGCCATCGTCAATGTTCACGCAGGTCCATGCCGCAAGCACCACAAACTGTTCGCGTTCCTGCCGAGATTGCTCGCTATGGTTCATCGCGAGCACGTGACGCCATTGATGAACGACTAACCCAGGAACTGATTATTGCGATGGTCGGTCCCGTCGGATCTGGCGTATCCAAGACGGCTAGTATCGTCAGTGAAATAATGCCGGCGAGATTTGGATACGAGGCATTTCACTAAGTTGTTCCGACAACGCGGGGAGAGAAAAATGAACGGACTTGTGAACATAAACAATCCAATGGCCGCTGATCCCGCTTTCCAGCAGCCACTAGATAGTTTCACGGGTGTACGAACTGAGAGTAGCGACAGAGCTTAAGTTGATTCCTGAGCATGCGCCTGTCACCTCTCCTTGATAATGCAGGTGAGCATCATGGCAGACGCACCAGGGACGCGTGGCGGCCTTAGCGCGGTAAGATCGGTTCTGGCAAAGACCGGCGTCTTTCGTATGGAAGATGTGTAATATCATACGCCCGTAAACAACCAGTCCAACGCCCGGGTTATTGCGTCCCGATGTCCGGCAATCGACCCGACCGGATTGCGAAGAACCCGTACCGGCAGCGATATCATCGCCTCAAGCGCAAGATAGAAGTCCTCACCTTCGTATCGCACCACAGGCAGCAACCGTCCGACTGCGCCAGGAAGCCGGGCGCGTGGCGCCATGGGCGCAACGATCCGGCCGCGTCCCTCCTCCGCAATGTCCGCCTGCAGTAAGGCGATGAAGGGAAAAGCCCGGCGCGGCCGCGGCGCAGGATTTTCGTAAACCTCATGCTGCATCAGGTGGATCGAACATGTCCCGCAAGTCGGCTGCGGGATCACCGTGTTCGGCGATATAGTCCGCAAGCGCGATTATGTCCTGCCGGATCTCCCCCCGTAGAATTTCAGCCTCCCGCGCCTTCAGCGCCTGGGCCAACGCAGCCTCGGCAATCCGTGACGCGTTCATGCCGGCTGCACGAACCTTGGCATAGAGGTCGCCGTTGAGCGTCAAGCTGACAGTCCGCTTCCTGGCCGTACCGTCGTAGGGTGTATCCTGCATTGGTGAATCCGCAGCTAGTGCCCGTGTCCTTTACGCTGAGAACCACGTCGCATTCAGCTGATCGCCGCCGCAACCCATTGCGCCCACGCCAGCGCCTGGCGATCCTCGCCGATCCGCGTGACGATCTGGATGCCGAGCGGCAGCCCGTCGGGCCCGGCTCCCGGCAGGTACCGTGACGCAGGGCACGTGCAGGCTGGTCCAGATCAGGTTGAACACCGGATCGCCGGTCCACTCCAGCCCGGCCGGCGCCTGGCCCAGGCGCGGAAGGTGTCACCAGCGCATCCAGACCCTCCATGCACGACGGAAACTCCCGCTGTGCGCTGATCGAACACACCATGTGCTGCATCCACCTCCGCCTCGCTCCGGGACAGGCCGAACTCCAGCCGCTCGCGCAGCCCATCGCTGATCTGCTCGCGCGCGTTCGCCAGTTCCCAGCCCAACGCCCGAGCGCTTTCGCTGTTCATGACGATGGGATGCGCCTCCGCGATCGCCGCCACGCCTGGCGTCAGTTCGCGTTCGACCACGCTCGCGCCGGCGCGCGCCAACGCCGAGGCGACGCGCGGCAGCAGCGCCTGGGTCTCCGGAAGCGCCTTGTCCCAGGCCGGCGAGCGGCAGATCCCGATGCGCGGCGCCCTGTCCGGCCGCGCGTCCGGATTGCCGAGGTCGCGCCCTGCCACCGCACCGGCAAACAGCGCGCAATCTGCAACACTGCGCGCAATAACTCCCACAGTATCAAGGCTTTCCGACATCAATTTCATGCCGAACCGGTTGATCATCCCGAACGTCGGCTTGTAGCCGACGACGCCGCAATAGGCCGCCGGGCGGATCACGCTCCCCGCCGTCTGCGTCCCATAGGCCAGCGGAAAGAAGCCCGCCGCCACGCCAGCCGCCGAACCGCTGCTGGAGCCGCCCGGCGTATGCGCTGGATTGTGCGGGTTGCCGGTCGGGCCAGGCTTGCGCGTGGCGAACTCGGTGGTGACGGTCTTGCCGATCACCACACCGCCGGCCTGCCGTGCCCACGCAACCGCCGCGGCGTCGGCCTTTGGGCGCCAGCCGCGCCAGATCGGCGAGCCATATTCGCTCGGCATATCAGAGGTATCCAGCACGTCCTTTACCCCGATCGGCAATCCGTGCAGCGGCCCGGCCGCGCCGTGCCGCGGCGCCAGCCGGCGCGGCTCCGGATCGAACCACGCGAACGCCCGTACCGCCGGCTCGCGCTCGGCGATCCGTGCCAGGCACGCCTCCATCAGCTCGGCAGGCGACAGCTTGCCATCCCGGATCAGCCGGGCGGCCTCGGTCGCCGTAAGCAATCGCCGGGTCTCGCATGGCAGAATTCTCCCGCGAAACCTTTCGCGCAGGCTGGCGCAAGGCGGTGCGCAGGTCCATCCTTACTGCGTGGAACCAACCGAGCACCCCACGCCCGTGCATGTCGGCGCCGGCCCGGACGGGTCGCTGACCTACCTCGTCGACATGCCGCCCGAGGAACTGCCGGCGGTCCATCGCCGCGACCTGGAGCGCGCGTGGCATGCGGCACGCGACGCCGCCATCACAGCGCTGGGGGGTTGCCCGCTTCTTCCGCTTCCGCCGTGACGACGGCTCCTTCGGCGACCTCGCCCTGGCTGACCGGGATGCCTGCTGCTGGGCCGGCGCGGTCGATGTCACCCTCGGCATGCGCAACAGCTACGGCCTGTCGGTCTGCCTGCGCCTGCTCGCCCTGGTGGAACTGCTGGCGCGGGTGCGGTGGGCCGACTCGCTGTGCCAGCTGCAACGCGACGGCGCCGAACTGCATCCCGTTCTGCTGCGCGCCGCCGCGAGCGCGCCTCTGACGCCGGACGCACGATTTGACGAAACCGGGTTCCGCAGCCGCCTCTCCCGCTTCGCCCTCGGTTTCACGCTTGAGAGCCAGCCCGCGCCGCGTCTGACAGGAGCCACGCAATGAGCCGCCTCCCTGCCCTGCTCGCGCCGCTGCTGCTGGCCTGGCCTGTTGCCAGCCACCGCCTGCGCCGAGCTCTGAGACGCGCGCCGACGCCGCCACCCTCGCCGCCTGTCGCGATCGCGCCAATGAGGTCTACAACCGGCAGAACCGCGGCACGATCTACTCCATTACCAACCGCGACGCGCCGTTCTCCGGCAGTTATATTCCCGCGCCGGTCGATAGCGGCCTGTCGCAACTCTACACGCACGAGAACCGGGTCCGCGACTGCGTGCGCAATACCGGGACCGAGACCAGCCGCGCCCCGACGCCGGAACCGGCACCGCCCCCCCCCCCGCAATAGCCCGCCTGCCTTCACGGCTGGCCTCATGCCCCGGCATGCCTTAGAAGGCCGGGGCCATCTCAATCTGTGGGGAGACATGCCGATGCCGAAGATTATCCGCAAAGATCCAGGCGCCATCCTGTCGAAGGTCGTCGAGTACCATAATTTCGTTTATCTCCAAGGTGTTACGGCCAAGGATACCACCAAGGACATCAAGGGCCAGACCGCCGAAGTGCTGGCCCAGATCGACGAACTGCTGGAGGCGCACGGCACCGACAAGACCTGTCTGCTGCAGGCAATGATCTGGGTGAAGAACATTCGCGACCGCGACGCGATGAATGAGGTCTGGACGCCTTGGCTGCCAAAGGATGGCGCCCCCGCTCGCGCATGCGTTCAAGCAGAACTCGCCAATCCCTCGATCCTGGTCGAGATCATGGTCACCGCCTGCAAGTGGAATTCTCGATATTCTCGCCGCGCGCAAATGATTTGGTAATGATCCCGGTGCTTAGAGCACCGGGAGACGACGCGTTCGCCGTTTGTCGCCGACTCGCTGAATGTTATCTTGACCGCACCGAGAACAAATCCGCTGTTTAGGACAAAATTCCCTGCATTGGGTTTATCCACAGGGGATTGGCAAGGAAAGCGAGCGCATCACGCGAAATGATCGCGATTCCCGGGTTGTCACCTTTGCAACCCTGTTGTTACCGAATCACAGAGCTTGAAACAACCATAAGGGGAGCGAGTCGGATGCGGGCATGGGGAACCGGCGCTAAAAGTCTGATTTTGTAGGCTCGTTGATTACCTTAAGCAGTCAGTTTGCCGTGCAGGCTGCTGAAGCGACCGCCCAACACCGACAGCGACACCCGCGCATCATCGCGCATGCGCAGGCCAGCCACGTCAGCGCTCAGGACACGCGCGCGCCGATGCACGCCAGAGCCGCCATGCAATCGCCGGTATGCTCCGGTGGTGGCATATCCTGCGTGCCGTTCGCCCGCGCGATTCAGGCATCTCGGTCGCCGGCAACGCCTGGCAGTGGTGGGACAACGCCGCCGGGGTCTATCGCGGGGCGCCGTGCCGGAATCAGGCAGCGTCCTGACGTTCCGCGCCAATGGCCGCATGCGGCTGGGCCACGTCGCCGTGGTCGACCGCGTCATCAATCCGCGGGAGATCGAGATCGAGCACGCCAATTGGTGGGGTCCGGGCGCGCGGCGGCGTCGCCCGCAATATACCGGTGGTGGACGTGTCGAAGCCAACGACTGGAGCGCAGTCCGCGTCGGCCTCGGCCAGAGCGGCGAATTCGGCAGCGTCTATCCCACCTATGGTTTCATCTACGATCGGCCGGATACCGGCGTGATGGTGGCCAGCACGGGCGCCCGGCGCCACAGGCCGCACTGAACCCGGCGCCGAATGATCTGCGGCCGGCCACCGAACGCGGATGGCAGACCTATGAGGAAGTCGCGGAGGCACCCGTGGCGCCCAGGCACCACCGCGCGGCATCCACTGGCGGCGCACCATGGCACATCGTATCGGCCATGGCGGGGCAGTAGCGCCGGTAACGACGACAGCGGCCGTCCTGCATTCATCTGGTTCGATCGATTGCAGCGGCGCGTAAGCTCACGACCAATCGGTGAGTGACACCGGGCGTCGCGGCGCCCGTTCGCCCGCATGCCGCCACGAACCGGTATGGACCGGTCTTTCACTATCTTTGCATTCTTCGGGCTCTTTGTGTTGAATCCCTTCTTGCGCACCTGCGGTCAGCCCGCGGTCGCGGAAGCGGGCAGCCGCCTGATGGAGCCTCGATCCATGGCTGAACAACGGACCCTCGACACCAACGGTGCCCGCAGCGCAATCCGCAAGTTACCGGGCATCGCTCTGTCTCGCGCTCGCATTCCTATCGGCGACACCGTATGCGGGTCGGGCGGCCAGGCAGCCGACGGGTTCTCTGCTTATCAGCGCGGAGACTATCTGGCGGCGTACAGGCTGTGCCGCCCATTGGCCGAACAGGGCAATGGCGATGCGGAATTTCTGATTGGGCTGATGTACGCCAATGGACACGGTGTCCGGCAGAACTACGCGGCAGCAGCGCAGTGGTATCAGCAAGCGGCTGACGATGGCCAGGACGTTGCACAAAACAACCTTGGACTGATGTACGCCGCCGGGTTGGGTGTGCGCCACAGTTACGACGAGGCCGCAAAACTTTATTGGCTCGCCGCGGATCAAGGGAATCCCCGAGCGCAGTACAACCTTGCCGTTGCGTACAGAGACGGACAGGGCGTCGATCAGAATGATGTGCAGGCGTACATGTGGTACACGCTCAGCGCTGCGGCGAAGTGGGATCCGGTGATCAGCAGCCAATCCGGAAAAGAGCGCGACGAGCTCGCCAAAAAGATGAACTCGGCGCAGATCGCTGAGGCACAAGCGAAGGTCGCGGACTGGAAGCCGACCACCACCCCCACCAGCTGGCCGCGGTTGGTGCGCTGATCTGCGTCCTTGCCGGGCACAGCGGCACGATCGATGAACGGCACGATCAATAACCGGCACGACCGATCAGCGGTTCGTGTTTGGCAATAATATAATAGCGCTCACGATTGCGGCAGCGAGCGGCGCGACTCCGCCGGCCGGGTAGGAGAAAGTTTCCTCAAGTCAGAATTCCGGTCGCTCCCACGGCCGCTGCGACGCCGAGTACCAGCAGCGGATGCAGCCGGGTGAACAGAAACAGTGCCGCGGCGCCGATGGTGATCGCGGCGGTGCCCAAGTCGGTCGATGTCGTGCGGATCAGCAGCGCGGCGCTCGCCATCACCAGGCCTGCGGTGACCGGCATCAGGCCGGCCTGCACCAGCCTGCGCCACGTCGCGTCGCGGAAGCGGTACCAGACGTTATAGGCGAAGAACGTCAGCACCGAGGACGGCCCGGCCACGCCCAGCGTGGTGACCAGCGCGCCGGGCAGTGCCGCGACACGCCAGCCGATCAGCGTGACCACCAGCATGTTCGGGCCTGGTGCTGCCTGCGCCAGCGCAAACAACGCGGCAAATTGCTGCGCGGTCAGCCAGGGATGCACCTGCACCACCTGACGCTGCATCTCCGGCAGCACCGAATTCGTGCCGCCGAACGCCAGCAGCGAAAGCTGCATGAACACGCGCGCCAGGCTGGCCAGGGTTGCCGTGTCGCTCACCGGCGGAAATACCACATCAGCAGCGTGGAAATCGCCGCCATCGCCGGCAGCACGAGCGGCAACGGCAGCCGCAGTACCGCGATCGCGACGAACGTGGTCAGTGCGACGGCGATGCCGGCCGGGCGGGTTCGCAACGGCGCGGCGATCCGCAGCGCATTGGCCAGCACCAACGCCGACGCCGCCGCGGCCAGGCCGGCGAATGCATGATGCACCGTCGGCAGCTGGCCGTAGCGGTCATACACCACGCCGAGAGCGATGACGCACGCCACAGGCGCCGCCATCAGCCCGATGAATGCCACCACCGAACCGACGGCACCATGAAACCGCGCACCCAGCGCGATCGTCACGTTCATGATGTTGCCGCCGGGCAGGAACTGGCAGAGGCCGAGATGTCGGTGAATTCGGCCGCGGTCAGCCAGCGCTTCTGGTCCACCACCATGCGGCGCGCCCAGGGCAACACGCCGCCGAAGCCGTACATGCCGACGGACAGGAATCCGAGGAACAGTCGAAACAACGACGGCGGGGCTGGCGCATCGGGCATCCCGGCTGGATACTTCGCCCGACGCCATGGGACAAATCCTGCCGCGCCTTGCCGCACTGGTCATCTGGTTGCTCGCCGGCGCCGCCATCGCGCAGGCGGCCTGTCGCGTCGAACCTCTCGGCACGACGTGCCGATCGACCTGATCGCCGGCCACCTCCTGGTGACGGTGCAGGTCAACGGCGCCGACGCGACGTTCATCCTCGATACCGGCGCCGATCGAACTTTGATGGGCGAGGATGCGGTGCGTCGGCTCGGACTGGAGCGCAGCGGATGGGTCGCCTCGACCGTGCGCGGCCTGGGCGGCTACGAGGAGCGTCCGAACGCCCTGCCGCGCTCGCTGCGGCTTGGCGGCGTGACGCTGCGGCGCAGGACATTGAACGGCGATACCAGCGTGACGGTCGGACCGTTGCCGGTGACCGAAATCGCCGGCCAGCCGATTGCCGGACTGCTCGGCCGCGATTTCCTCGCGCCGTTCGATCTGGACATCGAATCTGCCCGCGCGCAGGCTGACGCTGTACGACGTGCACGATTGCCGCGCAGATTTCCTGCCGTGGACGCCGCCCTATACAGCGATCCCCGCCAGCATGCCGATCGGGGCGGCGCTGGTCGTGCAGGTCATGGTGGACAGCCACCCGCTGCGCGCGCTGCTGGATACCGGTGCCAGTTCCAGCCTGATCGCGGCGCCAGGCATGTACCGGCTTGGCCTGACACCGCAGCTGCTGGCGACACGATCCCGGCGGCAGCGCATCCGGCGTCGGCCCGCACCCGGTGTTCATGCGTCGCCACCGTTTTGCCGAACTGCGCGTTGGTCCGATCGTGACACCCAATCCGATGCTATGGGTCGCGCCGGTGCATGTCGTGCCGATCGTCGACATGCTGCTGGGTGCTGATTGGCTGCGATCGCGGCACGTGTGGCTGTCGTTCGCGACGAAGCAGGTGTTCGTGGCGACACAATAGAACGACGGCGCAGCGCATGCAGTCTGTGACGCGCAGAGTGCGGGCCGTGACGACGCAGAGGGCGGGCCGAAGCCCACCCCTTGCGCGGACAAGCGTCACTTCACCGCGGAAAACGCCGTCGGCGCGAGAATGAAGTTCTTCACGTTGGCGACGATCGCGCCGTTCTCCTCGGTCTTTGCGCGCGCGCTGTGCCAGTCAGGATCGGACTGGAACGCGTTCCACTTCTTCTCGCGCTCCGCCAGCAATTCCCACTTCACGAAGTAGTACAAAGTCTGATTGGCTTCACCGATCACAGTAGTCCAAAAACCCGCCTGCTTGATGCCGTGCTTCTCCCACAGCTTCAACGTGATCGTGTCGAATCGCTTCAACAGATCAGGCAACTTGCCGGGCACGCATTCGTAAATCCGCAGTTCATAAAGCATGATGGGTTGCTCCCGTTTCGGTGGTCCGATGCCAGTGTGCGGCGGGCCGCCGCAACCGGCAAGATCAGCGTCGCCCCACTCATCGCACGACAGGCTTAGAACCGCTCCACCCATGGCCGCAGTTCGACTTCCCAGGTCCACGCACTGCGCGGCTGCTGCGCCACGTGCCAGTAGTTTTCGGCGATCGCATCCGGATCCAGCATGCTGTCCGGCTTGTCGTCCGGTTCCCGGCGCGAGGCACTGCGAATGCCGCCGTCGATGACGAAATGTGCCACGTGAATGCCCTGCGGCGACAGTTCGCGCGCCATGCTCTGCGCCAGGCCGCGCAATGCGAACTTGCCCATCGCGAACGCCGCGGATCGCGGATAGCCCTTCACGCTGGCGGATGCGCCGGTGAACAGGATCGCGCCCGAGCCGCGCGGCAGCATGTGGCGTGCCGCCTGCTGGCCAACCAGGAATCCGGCATAGGCGCTGACCGCCAACGCGCGCGCCACTGCCTCGGGGTCGATCTCGGCAATGGGTCCAGGCGCTCGCGCGCTGGCGTTGTAAACCACGACATCCGGCACGCCCTGCGTCGCGATCACCGCGTCGAACAGGCCACCGACCTCTTCGGGCTCCGTCGCTTCGCAGGCGAATGTGGTTGCCGCCGTCTCGTGCGCCAGCGCCGCCAGCCGGTCCGGGTTGCGCGACGCCAGCGCGACCTGCAATCCATTGCGCGCGAACAGCCGCGCCAGCGAGGCGCTCAGGCCGGAACCCACGCCAACGATCAAAGCTGACTTCATTTCCATCACCGCCCTCCCGAGATCGGCACGATCGCGCCGCTGATATAAGACGCTTCTTCCGATGCCAGCCATAGCACGGCCTGCGCGACCTCCTCCGCGCTGCCGACGCGGCCCATCGGCACGCCGGGCAGCAGTCGCTGCAACCGGTCGGGCAGTCCGGCGCGGGCGTGCAGTTCGGTCTGGATCAACCCGGGACTGACCGCGTTCACCCGGATGCCGCGCGACGCCAGTTCCTTCGATGCACCGATCGTCAGGCTGTCGAGCGCGCCCTTCGATGCGGCGTACTGGATCCACTCGTTCGCGCCGCCCAGTTCGGCCGCGCGCGACGACACGTTGACGATCGCGCCCCCTGCCCCGCCGCGATCGGTCGCCATGCGCGCCACCGCCTCGCGGATCAGCAGGAACGGCGCGCGCACGTTCACCGCCAGCACCTCGTCGAGCACCGCCGCGGTGATCGCATCGATCTTTCCCGCGGGTCCCGGTGTGCCGGCGTTGTTCACCAGCACCGTCACCGGCCCATACTCCGCGTCAACGCGACGAAACAGCGCAAGGATCGACGCTTCGTCCGCCATTTCAGCCTGCACCGCAATCGCGCGTCCGCCGGCCGCGACAATCTCCTTCACCACCGCTTCGGCGCGATCGCGCGATGTCTGGTAGGTCAGCGCCACGGCGTAACCGCGCGCGCCGGCAAGACGCGCGATGGCGGCGCCGATCCCCTGGCTGCCACCGGTGACGATCAGCACTTGCTGCATGGTGCGACGTCCTTTCAGGCTGGCATTGCCCAGGCTGGCATTGCCCAGGCTGGCATTGCCCAGGCTGTCATTGCGAGGAACCCAGCGACGCGGCAATCTCCTGGCCGTTGCGCGGTACCTGGCACAAGATTGCTGCGTCGCTGCGCTGATCGCAATGACAGCAGCCCGGAGGCACGCCATGCTCGGATTGATGCAGCAGCAGCCACTGCTGATCTCGTCGCTTCTCAAACATGCGGCGCGGCATCATGCCGAAGCCGAGGTGGTTTCCGCGACCAATCAGGGCGGCACATACCACACCAACTGGGCGGACACGGAACGCGGCGCGCGGCGGCTGGCGCGTGTGCTGCAAGCGCTTGGCGTCAAGCCGCACGACCGCGTCGGCACGCTCGCGTGGAACGACTACCGGCATCTGGAGACCTATTACGCGACGTCGGGCATGCAGGCGATCTGCCACACCATCAATCCGCGGCTCGCACCCGACGACATCGCCTACATCATCAATCATGCCGGCGACAGCGTGCTGTTCGTCGATCCCGGCTTTGCACCGCTGATCGGCAACATCGCGGCAAAGATCACCGACACGGTGCGCGCCGTCGTGCTGATGACCGACGCCGCCAGCATGCCGGCGCTCGATCTGCCGTCCGGCATGGCGCTGCACTGCTACGACACGCTGATGGCCGCGGCGGATGACGACTACGCATGGCCGAGTTTCGATGAGAATACCGCGAGCGCGCTGTGCTACACGTCCGGCACCACGGGGCGGCCGAAAGGTGTGCTGTACAGCCACCGCTCCACGGTGCTGCACGCCTATGCGATTGCGCTGCCCGATGTGCTGTCGCTGCGCTCCACCACCCGCATCCTGCCGGTCGTGCCGATGTTCCACGTCAACGCCTGGGGCATTCCGTACGCCACCGCGCTGACCGGTGCGGCGCTGATCCTGCCGGGCCGGCATCTCGACGGTGCCAGCCTCGCGCGCCTGTTCAACCAGGAACGCGTGACGATGAGTTGCGGTGTGCCCACCGTATGGCTCGGCCTGCTTCAGCATCTGCGCGCCAGCGGCGAAAAGCTGGCAACGGTAAAGCGCATCATGACCGGAGGCTCCGCCGCGCCGCCGCTGCTGATCGAGGCGTTCCGCGACGAATACGGCATTGCGGTCGAACATGGCTGGGGCATGACGGAACTCAGTCCGGTCGGCACCTACAACGCGCCGAAACCCGCGCAGGCCGACCTGTCCGGCGACGCGGCGGTGCGCCACATGCTGAAGCAGGGCCGTATCCTGGCCGGCATCGACATGAAGATCGTCGACGGCAACGGCAACGAACTGCCATGGGACGGCAAGCAGTTCGGTGACCTGATGGTGCGCGGGCCATGGGTGTGCAGCGGCTACTACGGCGAAGCGCCGGGCAGCGCGTGCGACGCCGATGGCTGGTTCGCCACCGGCGACGTCGCGACGATCGATCCCGACGGCTACATGGAGATCACCGACCGCTCGAAGGACGTGATCAAGTCCGGCGGCGAATGGATCAGTTCGATCACGCTGGAGAACATCGCGGTCTCGCATCCCGACGTGGCGGAGGCCGCTGTCATCGCGGCGCTGCATCCGAAGTGGGACGAACGGCCGTTGCTGCTGGTGGTGGCGCGGCCTGGCCATACCATCGATCCGGAGTCGGTGCTGCGGATCTACGCGGGGAAGGTCGCCAAATGGTGGCTGCCCGACGCTGTGCTGGTGGTGCCGGAATTGCCGCATACCGCGACTGGCAAGCTGCTCAAGACGGCCCTGCGGAACCGCTATCGTGACTATTATCAAGGACAGCAGAAATAACGGCGATCCGAGCCAGAGTTACTTCGGTGACACATAGTTGGTGATACATAGTTTATGTTCACATCGCCGATGCGACGTGTCACAAGGCTCCCGAATTAGTGATCGCATCCAAGGACGACTGTATGGCCGGCGACCTGTCCAACGCACTAGCCCAGCTTTCCGACGCGATCGCCGGGCAGGTTGCCGCTGCCGCGCCGATACTGGCGGCCATCCGCATCGGACCCAACCGGCATATCAGTGGCATTGTCTGGCACCGGGATCTGGTCATCACGTCCGATCAGGCGCTGCCGGCGCAGGACAGCTATACGGTGGTTCTGCCGGGTGGCGTGCTGACCGCGGCGCGTCCGGCCCGGCGCGACCCGGCTGGCAATCTCGCAACGCTCCGGCTTGAAGGTGCTGGCAATCCTGGCCAGATTCTGGCGCCGGCGGAACCGCGCGTCGGTGCCCTGGCGCTGGCGTTGGCAGCCGACGTCGATGCTGCCCCGCTGGCTCGACTGACCGCCATTCGCAAGATAGCGACCAGCCGAACCGACGGCGGCGACCGCGTCGCTGACGCTCGACATGCCGGCGAACCTGGTGGAGGAAGGCGGCCCGGTGCTGGACGCCGCCGGCGCTCTGCTTGGCATGGCAACGGTCGGGGCCAACGGCCAGGCCACGGTGATCCCGCACGCTGCCCTGGCGCGCATGCTCGACGTCACCCAGGGGCAGGCGCATCAATGCCAGGCGAGGCTGGCTCGGCCTCGCGCTGCAGCCGATCACGGTGCCCGACGCGATGCGCAGCGCTGTCGGTCAGTCATCGGGGCGCATGGTGGTTTCCCTGGCGCCCAGCGGCCCCGCCGAACTCGCCGGATTGCGGCCCGGGGACATTCTGCTGTCGCTGGATGGCCACAGCGTCAGCGGCGCTCACGCATTGCGCGCATTCCTCGGACCGGAGCGTGTCGGGCGCCAGGTGGACGTGCGGCTGATGCGCGAAGGCAAGGTGGAAACACGCCAGCTCACGGTAGCGCCGCAGCCGGCGGACTGAAGCAAGCAACCAGGCGGGCGAGTCTTCAAGGCTAACGCGGGTACACGGCATTATGCATTGCCCGTAGCGCCGTGGGGCATTCGTGGCGCACGGCCGACTTTTCTTTCATTGCGAAGGGCGCAGCGTTCTTCACATGTTGACCCGATCGCACCGGTGCTGCGCGTGATCCACGCGGCGCGAAGCACATGGGATCCTGTAGCCGTCCGAACTCCCCGCATTCGATCGCTTCGCGATCCAATGCGGGTAGTCCGTGCCAGGCTTGGTGACTGACGTGAATTGCTGACGGACCAACTCGCCGGGTAGCCGGCCCAGCACGTTGCCGCCGCTATCCGCTCACCGGAGTTTGCTGCAGCCGCGAAGGTTGCGTCCCGGACCCATCCGCCATAATTCTATCGCCAGCGCCACCAGGCGGCGGCGCGCAACGGCGGACGGCACCAGCCTCGCCACGACAAAGGATACGCGCATGAGCGCCTCGGCCAAACGGTCCGTCACCATCTCGCTCGATGGCTCCAACAAATCCAGCACCCTGCCGCTGCTCGACGCCAGCATTGGCCCGTCGGTCGCCGACATCCGCAAGCTGTATGGCGATCTTGGCATCTTCACCTACGATCCCGGCTACGGCGCCACCGCATCGTGCGAAAGCAAGATCACCTATATCGACGGCGACGAAGGGATCCTGCTGTATCGCGGCTACCCGATCGAGCAACTGGCCGAGAAATCGAACTTCCTGGAAATCTGCTACCTGCTGCTGAACGGCGACCTGCCGAACCAGGCGCAGCAAAAGGAATTCGAACTCGGCGTGCTGCGCCACACCATGCTGCACGAGCAGATCCGCACGTTCTACAACGGCTTCCGCCGCGACGCCCATCCGATGGCGGTGATGTGCGGCGTCGTCGGCGCCTTGTCGGCGTTCTATCACGACAGTCTGGACATCCACGATCCGGAAAGCCGCCGCATCAGCGCGTTCCGCCTGGTCGCCAAGGTGCCGACGATCGCTGCCTGGGCGCATAAATATTCGATCGGCCAGCCGTTCATCTACCCGCGCAACGACCTGGGTTACGCCGAGAACTTCCTGCACATGTTCCACGCGGTGCCGGCGGAGGAATACAAGGTCAATCCGGTGCTGTCGAAGGCGATGGACCTGATCATGATCCTGCACGCGGATCACGAGCAGAACGCGTCCACCAGCACGGTGCGGCTGGCAGGATCGACCGGCGCCAATCCGTTCGCCTGCATCGCTGCGGGCATTGCCAGCCTATGGGGACCGGCGCATGGCGGCGCCAACGAGGCGGTGCTGAAGATGCTGACCGAGATCGGCAACGTGAAGAACATCAAGCACTTCCTGGAGGATGTGAAGGACCGCAACAATCACTCCAAGCTGATGGGCTTCGGCCACCGGGTGTACAAGAACTACGACCCGCGGGCGCGGATCATCCAGAAGGCCTGCCACGACGTGCTGCAGGAACTCGGCATCAAGGGCGACCCGCTGCTCGATCTCGCGATGGAACTCGAGAAGATCGCGCTGAACGACAAATACTTCGTCGATCGCAAGCTGTATCCGAACGTGGATTTCTATTCCGGCATCATCCTGAAAGCGATGGGCTTCCCGACCAGCATGTTCACCGCGCTGTTCGCGGTGTCGCGCACAGTGGGCTGGGTTAGCCAGTGGCAGGAGATGATGGAGGATCCCGAGCAGCGGATCGGCCGGCCACGGCAGATCTATACCGGTCCGACCGCAGCGCGACTACGTGTCGCCCGACCGCCGCGGCTGAACTGGGCGGCGCCGCTCTCAACTCGCGTGGGCCCAACTCGCGTGGGCCCAACTCGCGTGGGAGAGAGTGGCTAATTTCAATCGGTGAAAATCCGGGCAGTGGCCGGCATGTGGATAACTTTATCCACATGCTGTTGATAGACCACGTCAGAAATGACTGCCAAGCACCTTGGAACGACACGAGTATCATCGTCAGGCATGATCGTGACACCCCGGTCTCGACGACGCCCGATGTGGCAATAATTGTTCACGTACCAGCGCTTTTCGGCCCGTTGTTAACCAAATGTATGAAAATGCCATTGCAACCTGCGCTTGTATGTTTATACACTCAATGGTTGCGTACTTGGTCTTTTTACTAACTTATCGGGGAACGCCATGCGCCTGTTACAATCATTGGATTCGCAGATCAAACAACGCCTCAAACAGTGGCCGCAACGCCCTCCCGGCGTGAAACCCGCCGCAAGCGGCGGCGATGCGTGGTTACGGGGCTGCCCCATGGACGATGGGCCGAGCAAAACCCGGCGGCCGCATCCGCCTTTCCTGAAGTTGCCTGGCAGCACGCAGTGGCGGACGTTGCCGGATGGCTTGTGGCTCAACTTCGGCGGGACGCCTGTGGAGCCTTTTGTGGATATCTTCGCAATCGAGGCCTGCGGCTCGTTGCAGAACCTGCTCGATAAACGATCCCGCTTTGCACCCAGCACCCACTCGCTGATGGCCGTCTGCCCGGTGATGTGGCTGTTGGCGCCCGTGATGGCCGGCGATCCGATGCCGCGTTGGAAGGCTACCGGCGTGCTGCTGCAGGAACCGGTGGTCGCGTTTACCCTGCCGGTGCGCGACATGCATGTGCTGTATGGCCTGAAGCCAGATCATTACGCCGGGTTCGCACGACACCAGTTGCCGCATGCGCATGAATATTTTGCCCCGATGGAGGCACTGACAGCCGAGAACAGCGACCAAAACCCGGAACTGCGGGCGCTGCTCGCGCATGCATCGGCGACCGCCAATTTCCTTACTCCACCTTGACCGCGGGCCGAGGTGGCGGGAGCGGGAGGCCCGCGTCGGCGAGCGCCGACCGTGCCAGGTCTGGCCGATCTGAAATCAAGCCATCGACGCCCCAGCGGATCAGCCGGCGCATGTCCTCCTCGCGGTTCACCGTCCACGGCACGACAAGCAAGCCCAGGCCGTGGGCCTCGGCGAGGCTGTCCGCGGTCAGGTCGAGATAATCCGGCGCCCAGATCGGCCCGCCCTCCGCCGCCACGGCGCGCGGGACGGAGCCGGCGTAATCGGACGGATGCGGCCCATCCCACCAGGCACGCGCCTCGCTGTGGATGGCGGAGCGGGTCAGCCAGGCGAGGCGGATGTCCGGCCGGGTGCGGCGCAGATGCCGCGGCCCGCGCCAATCGAATGACTGCACGGCGATCCGCGAGGCGATGCCGCACGCATCTGCCACCGCGACCACGGCATCGGCCATCCCTGCGCCGTCCATCGCGGCACCGTCACCGGACGGAAACGTCTTCAGCTCGATGTTGAACCGTCACCGACCGGGATCGATCCGCAGCACCTCCGCCAGCGTCGGGATGCGAGCCCCGTCGCACGGTGTCTGCTGCGGATAGAGCGCGGCATAGGCGCTGCCCGGACGGATGCGCCCGACATCGTAGCGGGCCAGTTCCGCCGCACGCAGGGCACGGATCTGCGGCCCGCGTTGCGCGAGCCATTCGCCAGCCTCCGTGCGCGTGATGTCCGGATTGAGCGTCGGGTCGTGGGTCACCACCACCACGTCGTCCGCGGTCAACGCCACATCGAGTTCCAGGGCATCGACGCCGATCGCCAGCGCGCCCGCGAAGCCGGCCAAGGTGTTCTCGGGAAACAGCCCGCGAGCACCGCGGTGGCCCTGTAGATCGATCGAGTGCGTCATGCCGCTCCGCGTAGGTCGGCCCTTGTGCCCGCGTCAAGCTATGGCCAATGCTGTGCGATGGACATGTTGTCGTAGAGGCGTGTCATGGACACGATGAACGAGAAGCTGCTTGGCGTGCTTGGCGGCATGGGCCCGCTGGCCAGCGCGCAATTCATGGTACGGCTGACGCTGCTGACCCCCGCCATGCGCGATCAGGAACACATCCCGACGGTGCTGTGGTCGGATCCGCGCGTGCCCGACCGAACCGTTGGCAAACTGGCCGGCGGCGCGGATCCCCTGCCCTGGCTGCTGCGCGGCGTCGCGGGTTTGCAGCAGGCCGGTTGCGGCGCGATCGCCATACCATGCAACACCGCGCACGGCTGGTTCGACGAGATGCAGCAGGCGGCGCGGGTGCCGATCCTGCACATCGTGGATGCCGCCGCGACGGAGTTGCGTCGCATGGGCTTCGATGGTGGGACGATCGGCGTGATGGGCACGCAGGCGACGCTGGCGATGCGGCTGTATCAGGACCGGCTGGGTGCGCTGGGTTGGCAGTGCATTGTGCCGGATCGCGATGAGATGCAGCGGCTGGTCAGCCCGGCCATCGCGCTGGTGAAGGCCAATCGCGTATCCGAGGCGTATGCGCCACTGGCTGACGTCGTGCGGCGACTGGGTGCGCGCGGCGCTGCGTGCGTGGTGCTGGGGTGTACCGAGATTCCGCTGGGCATTCAGGCTGGACCTGAACCGGCGCTGCCGGTTGTGGACACCATCGACGCGTTGGCACGCGCGGCGATTGCATGGGCCGGAAAGTAATCCTCGCCGGCGCGGGTTATGCGGCATCCGGCCGAAAAGTTGCAAGCATAGCTTCGTTGCCGGGTTTCGATCAGTCGGGAACTGGCGATCGGGTCGTTCGGTCCGGGCCCCGTGGGGTAATCGACGAGGGTTCCGGCGCGGAACATGCGTGAGCGGGTTCCATCGGCGGATGGCGTTGCGTGTGGTCAGCCGTCCTGGAGGAGCATGGCGCGCCATCGGCTTGGTGCGGTGATGCAGGGCACCGGTAACCAGGCAGTCCGCCATGATGCTGGCTGGCCGGCGGGCCCGGATCGACGAGGGCGGAGCAACAGCGACCAGAGTGAGTGCGGTCTTGGGGTTGGTCTCCAACTTTAGGTCAAACAGACCATAAGAAATAAAATTGAGATCACCCATACAACTTATACTTGCAATTCGATAAATTTTTGATTAAGGATATTTTTATGCGGACTTGACCGCGGACGACCGATGGCAAGGCCCTTGAGCGGCCGCCACTTTAAAGCGAGGGTATTGATGAAAAGGATTTTCCTGGCGTCCGTCGCGGTGCTGACCGTCGCCGCATTCGCGCCAATGGCGGCCAACGCCAACATCATCGGAGGCCTCGTCAATACAGGCGCGGGTCTGACCGATGGACAGATCGACCGCAAATTATGCCGTCGTCCAGGTACCCACCGTCGATGGCCCGTCCACGCAGGCGGTCGCAGTCGTGGGCGGCGGCTTCCCATTCGGATATTGGGTGGTTCCTGCCACAACTCCCGATGCCAACTGGATTTCAGCTGAGGGACGCGATCCGAATTTGGATCCAAACCTGGATGGCACTTATGAGTATCAGCTAAGATTCTTCCTGCCTTCCAATGCCACCTCTCTGACGATCTCCGGGAATTGGGCGGCTGACAACCGCGGCAGCGACATTACGCTCAACGGCGTGAGCTCCGGCGAAACGACTGGGCCCGTGGGTGCCAATGGGTACACGGAACTGACGTCCTTTGTCATAAGCGGCACCGGCAATGCCGGATGGAACGACCTGGACTTCGATACGGTGAACTTCGCGCAGAACGGCGGTAACCCAACCGGTTTGCTGGTAACGGATATCTCTGGCTTTTATACGCCCGGGGACATTGTGGCCCACAGCGTCATCGCTGCCCCCGAACCAGCCTCCATCGCCATACTCGGCGCCGGCCTGTTAGGCATCGGCGTAATCCGTCGCAGGGCCGAGCACGAGCCTGACACGGCGCAAGCGGGGGAATATCACGCGGCGGAGTAATCGCGCGTCAGGCCTGATCGCTGTTTCGTCGGCCCAGCAGCGCCGCGTGTACCGCCTCCCAGCTTGCCCTGTCCGGTGCGCAGATCAGGCCGCCGTCGGTGACCGTCGGCCGATAGGCGCTGCCATCCAGCCGCGCCGAATATCCGCCGGCCTCGCGGTGCAGCAACCAGCCCGGCGCAATGGTCCCACGGCAGCAGCCGGTTGAAGAACAGGAAATGGCAATGCCCGCCAGCCGCCATGCGGTATTCATGCGCGGCGCAGCGATAATCCCAACTGCCGCCAAGCCGCGGCAGATTGGCGCAGACGCACCGAACGCTGCGGCTCCGGCAGGAACCGCCACGACACGTTGCCTGTCATCTCACCCACCGGAACCGCGGCAGCAACGTGCAGGTCACTGCGCTGGCCGTCCGCGGCCTCGCGTCCAGGCCCCCTCGCCGCGCAGCGCCAGCGCCGTGTCGTCGCCGACCGGATCGTGGATCGCCGCCGCCACTACCTCGCCGCGCAGCACCACCGCGGCCATCACGCCGAACAGCGGCAGTCCCGCGGCGTAGTTCGACGTGCCGTCGATCGGATCGACCACGAACGCCAGCTCCGCGTCCGCCAGCAGGCGAAGCCGCGTCGGGTCGGCCGATGTCGCTTCCTCGCCGATCACCGCGGCGGACGGGAAACCAGCGCTCCAGCGCCGCGGTCAATCGTCGCTCGGCCGCCTCGTCCGCTTCGGTGACCAGATCGAGCGGGCCGGTCTTCTGCCGCACCGCGCCACCGCCCAGCTTGCGAAATCGCGGCATGACCTCGGTCCGGCCGACCTCGCGCAGCAACTCGGCCAGCGTCGCCAGGTCGCGCGCGCCGAAACATCATTCGCGCCGTTCGAACCGCGCGCGATCGGCCGGCAGCAGGCGCACCGTGACGTGCACGGCGGCATCGACGTCGCGCCGGTCCACCACCTCGCCATGCTGGTACAGCCAGGCCAGCCGAGCGCCGTCCTCGGACGGAATGTCGTAGTCGGCGAGTTCCATGCCGGCGGCGATCCGCGCGTCGATCGCGTCCTTCAGCTCGGCCAGCCCCTCGCCGGTGATCGCCGAGACCGCGATCGCGCCCGACCGTTCCGGGACGAACGCCACGCCGCCCAGCAGATCGGCCTTGTTCAGCACCTCGATGGTGCGCTCCGGCCAGTCCGCGTCCAGCGCGCCATCCGCCACCATGTCGTCCAGCACCGCCACCACATCGGCGCGCTGCGCGGCGCTGTCCGGGTGCGCGGCGTCGCGGACATGCAGGATCACGTCGGCCTCCGCCACCTCTTCCAGCGTGGCGCGGAACGCCGCGACCAGCTCGTGCGGCAATTCGCTGATGAAACCCACGGTGTCGGACAGGATGGCGCGCCGGCCGGACGGCAGGCGCAGTCCACGCATGGTCGGATCGAGCGTGGCGAACAACTGGTCGCGCGCGACCACTTCCGCGCCGGTCAGCGCATTGAACAGCGTGGATTTTCCCGCGTTGGTGTAGCCGACCAGCGCCACCACGGGAAACGGCACCCGGCGGCGCGCGAAGCGGTGCAGGCCGCGGGTACGACGCACCTGCTCCAGGTCCTTCTTCAGCCGCACCATGCGCTCGCCGATCTGGCGGCGGTCAGCCTCGATCTGCGTCTCACCGGGACCGCCCAGGAAGCCGAAGCCGCCGCGCTGGCGCTCCAGATGGGTCCAGGACCGCACCAGGCGCGAACGCTGGTAGTCCAGATGCGCCAGTTCGACCTGCAACGAGCCTTCCCGCGTCGCCGCGCGCTCGCCGAAGATGTCCAGGATCAGCCCGGTGCGGTCGATCACCTTGCAGCCCCAGGCGCGCTCCAGATTGCGCTGCTGCACGGGCGACAGGGCGGCGTCGAGGATGGCGACGGTGACGCCCTGCTCGGCGATCGCGTGACCCTGCAAGCGTGACCTGGCCCTCGCCCAGCAGCGTGCTGGGGCGCCGGCCGCGCAACGGCACAATGGCGGTATGCACCACCACCAGGCCGATCGAGGCGGCCAGACCCACTGCTTCGGCCAGGCGATGCTTCGGCCGTGCGCGGTCGCATCGGTGCCGCGATCGCGATCGGACCGGTCCCACGGCAGGAGGACCGCCGCGCGGGTGGGCGCGGAGCTGGCACCGTTCATCCGATCGGACAGCTTTCGCGCCGTCACTCGCCTGCGGCAGGTGTCAGCTCCCGCGCCGGCGCACGCGGCAGCTTCGGCCTTGGCGGCGTCGAACAGCTGGATCGGGGCGCCCGGCATCACCGTGCTGATCGCATGCTTGTAGACCAGCTGGGTGTGCCCGTCCCGACGCAGCAGGACAGAAAAGTTGTCAAACCAAGTGATTATGCCCTGGAGCTTGACCCCGTTCACCAGGAACACCGTCACCGGAGTCTTCTGCTTTCGCACATGGTTCAGGAACACGTCCTGAACATTTTGCGATTTCTCATTGGCCACGGCGCGATCCTTCTTCTTGTCTTTGCCGTCGTTGTCGTTCAGCCCAGGACGGGCGTGGCACGGCCGCCCTGTGTCGTCAGTCTATCAGCGGGACCCCTTCACACAAGCTCACGAAGCCGTGCGGCGAGGTCGAGAGCGGTAGGGAAATGGAGATCGGGATGCGCCCGGTCAATCCCACCATCGTGCGCGGCGTCACCGATCAGCACGGCGGTGACGCCGGCCGCGCGGGCGGTGCGCATGTCGAGCGCGGTGTCCCCGAGATACCAGACGGCGCGGTCGGCGGCACAGCCGAGCTGTGTCGAGCGCCAGCAGGATCGGCGCCGGATCCGGCTTGTCGGCAGCGGCATCGCCGGCGCCGATGACCGTGCCGAAATGCCCGGCCCAGCCGAGATGCGCCACCTCGGCGCGCAGGTATTTCCCCGCCTTGTTCGACACCACGCCCTGCGGCCAACCGAGCGCCGGCGTCGAGCGCATCCGTCACGCCAGGCATCGGCGCGACATGGTCCAGGTGCTGGGCTGCGAACGCCGCGTAGAAGATGTCGCGCGCGCGTTCCCAATCCGCGCCGAACATCACCGGGAAGCTCTCGCGCAGCGCGACGCGGACGCGCTGCTTGGTGTCGGTCGTGCTCCAGGGCGGCATGGCGAATGCGCTGAACGTCGCGTTGAGCGCGGCGGTGATGCCGGCCCAGCCGTCCACCAGCGTGTTGTCCCAGTCGTAGAGCAGAACAATCGGACCAGGATGCACTCATGGACGCAGCCAGTACATCATTCGAGCCCCACCAGATCCCGTCCCATCACCGAGAGCGTGCCCATCCGCGCGATGCCCTGTTCGACCGCACGATACAGTTTCATGTCCTCGCGAGAGATCTTCCATGATGTAGTCCCGGTACTGGCGCGGCAGCATCTTCACCGTCAGGAACTTCATCGACGAATTATCCCTGGACCGTGAGTGCATTTGCCAGCGCTGGGCCAGCCACTCGGCATAATGTCTGGTATGCGTCACCTCGACGTCCTGGCTGATCAGACTGCCCAGCGCCTCCTGTGCATTGGCGTTATTGCCGCCGAGCCAGTGGCAGATCGAGTTCGGTTTCACGATATCGGTGTTCTGCAGGACTTTCGATGCCGGCGTGATGAACGAAACTCTCCGACATGCGTGACGGCAGCGCGTCGATCCCGATCAACTTCAGCCATTCCAGCGTATCAGGCCGCATTTCTTGCTGTTCGCCGTCAAGCCAGAACGCGTCAGCACGTAATTGACCTGCGACATGATGACGTCGGACGGGTCGCGCACGATGGTGAAGGGCTGGTCTGTCGGACGAATGAGATGATTTTGCGCTAGTAGTCCAGCCCAGCGTGACCGCACAGATAGATGCTGTTCGGCAACCGGATCTGCGTCGCCAGGCGCGACAAATGCCGCAACATGGCGTCCTTCGTCGTCCAGTCGGGGTCCATGATGTTGAAGTCGATCCAGGGAAATCTGGTCTTCAGCTTGTTTGACAGGTCTGTGCCGGCACATTTTGGAATATGGATGAAGATCAGGCGCCGCTTGTCTTCATACGCGCACAGCAGGCGCGGCAAGACCGGTCTGGAATTCGTCGCTGAGCAGCAATTATTCAGATGATCGCGTGGATAATAGCGTCCGTCCGGCGGCGAGTGCGCTGTCGGCTTGAGGCGGCATGGCGAAGACACCGTAGTGGACCTGCCGCGGTTGGTGGCCATCAAGATCGAGCCGGCTGAGCAGTGGGGCAAGTCCCAGCCTCTCGTCGACCAAACCAGGAGTTCGAACATCGAGCGCGGGCCGCACGGTGCTGCCATCATCACCGGCTCGTCGTCCCGCAACGGCGCGGCCGGTGGTATCTGTGTCAATCCGGCATTGCTGAGAAGGCAATCGCCTTTGGCCAGCGGCGATGCGGATTGCGAGAACCGTACCGCCAGGCGCTCGTACAGATGTCGGCAACGGTGTCGGAAACCGATAGGCGAAACCGTGGTTGCCGTCGCCGTATTGGCCGGATTGCCGCAGGTCCTCGCGCGGGCGATCGCAGGTGACCTGCGGCAATCTTGCGCCCATCAAGGAAGAACCGACACGTCGATTGCTTCGTGCGGGCGCCGTCATCGGCGGCCCATCCCTTGATGCCCGCGTGGGAAACTTCATCCACATGCCCGATCAGCATCTCGTTACCGATGGATCATAGGTTCTATTAGGACGTCCCACAGCAGCAACTGAATTCTATCTCGGACCCGACGCGATCAGAAAATCACTCGCGTGATGGCGCATTTTACGCCGTGCCGCGAACCGTGGCATAGCGATACATATGGCGACGGGAACGTTACAGGACAATTACCTGCATTGCGACCGTCAATCGGCGCAAGGTTACAGGGCTGTTGCCATCAGCAAATGGAATTAATCATCCGGGGGCCAAGGGCGCTAGGCCGAGATGGGCTGGGCCGATGCGCTGAGTTGCTGCCCTCGTACGGGCCTGTGGCGGAAGGGATTCGAGCAGCGGATAGCTCGCACGCCCCTACCCTCCGCCGATCTTCGGGATCAGCACGATCTCGCTCTCCGGGCGCAGCACCGCCGAATACGCGTCCTGATAGATCTCGCCATCGATGGCGACCGCCATGCTCTCTTCCACCTGCTTGCCCAGGCCCGGAAACCGCTGTTCCAGCTCCAGCACCAGCCGGCGGAATGTCGTCGCCGCCACCTCGAAGTCCGTCCTGCCGCCGGTGAACTGCTGGCAGGACGAACCCGAGATGACGACCTTTGGCATCAATCGTCGCCGTTCGCCACGTCCAGCGCTTTCCGGACCTTCGGCGGCGACATCGGCAGGCTGGCCATGCGCAGCCCGATCGCGTCGCGGATCGCGTTGGCGACCGCGGCCATCGGCGGCACGATCGGCACCTCGCCCACGCCGCGCGCGCCGAACGGATGGCGGGGGTTCGGCACCTCCACCATGATCGCCTCGATCAGCGGCAGGTCGGACGCGACCGGGCAGCGGTAGTCGAGGAAGCCCGGGTTATCCATCTTGCCGTTCTTGTCGTAGATGTACTCCTCGTTCAGCGCCCAGCCGATGCCCTGCGCCGCACCGCCCTGGATCTGGCCCTCCACGTAGCTGGGATGGATCGCGCGGCCGACATCCTGCACCGCGGTGTAGCGGACGATGGTGACCTGGCCGGTCTCCTTGTCCACCTCCACGTCGCAGATATGCGCGCCGAAGCCCGGCCCCGCACCCTGTGCGTTGACCGACATTTCCGAGGTGATCGGCCCGCCGGTGCGCGCCGCCTTCAGTGCGATCGCGGCCAATGGCAACGGCTCGAACGCGCCGGCATTGGTGCCTGCCGGATGCGCCGCGCCGTCACGCCAGTCCACCGCGTCGGGCGTGATCTCCCAGATCATCGCCGCGCGCGCCTTCAGCTGCTCCACGACCTTCTCGGCTGCCTGCGTCGCCGCCATGCCGGTCGCGAAGGTGACGCGGCGAGCCGCCGGTGACATGGGTGAAGCCGATCGAGCTGGTATCGCCGACGATCGTGCGCACACGTTCGGCCGGGATCTGCAGCACCTCGGCCACCATCATGCCGATCGAGGCGCGCGATCCGCCGATGTCGGGGCTGCCCGACACCGCCGAGACCGAGCCGTCCTCTGCCACGTGCACGGACGCGCAGGATTCGCCGCCGATGTTGAACCAGAACCCGGTGGCGATGCCGCGCCCCTGGCCCGGCTTCAACGGCGACTTCCAATGCGCGCTGGATCTTCGCCGCCTCCAGCGTGGCCAGGTAGCCGATGTTCTGGTGCGTCGGACCGTAATGCGTCTTGGTGCCGTTGCGCGCACCGTTCTGCTCGCGCAGCGCGATCGGGTCCTTGCCGAGTTTGCGCGCCAGGTCGTCCATCGCGCTTTCCACCGCGAACGAGGAGATCGGCGCGCCGGGTGCGCGATACGCCGCCACCTTCGGGCGGTTGCTCACCACGTCGTAGCCGATGACCTCGACGTTCGGGATGTCGTACATCGCGAAGCCGCACATGCAGCCGGGCTGGATCGGCGAACCGGGGAACGCGCCGGCCTGATACTTCAGCACGTGCCGAGCGGCGACGATGGTGCCGTCCTTCTTCGCGCCGAGTCTTGACCTCCATCGCGGCGCCGGAGGTCGGGCCGGAGGCGCGGAACACGTCTTCCCGCGTCATCTGCATCTTCACCGGGCGGCCGGACTTCTTCGACAGCGCGAGCGCCAGCGGCTCCAGATAGACCAGCGTCTTGCCGCCGAACCCGCCGCCGATCTCCGCCGGCATGGCGCGGATGTTGGCAATGTCGATGCCGAGCAGCTTCGCGACGTAGGCGCGCATCATGAACTGGCCCTGCGAGGAGCTGAAGATCGTGCTCTGGCCATCGGCGCCATAGCTGCACAGGCAGGCATGCGGCTCGATGTAGGCCTGGTGCACCGGCTCGGTGGTATAGCGGCCTTCGACGATCACCTCGGCGTCCTTGAAGCCCGCCTCGATGTCGCCCTTGTGGAAGTACACGCCGCTTGGCGATGTTCGACGGCTTGGTCGGCTTCGGCTCGACATTCGCGGTGAACAGGTCGTCGTGCAGGATCGGCGCATCGTCCGCCATCGCCGCCTCGACGTCGATGACGTGCGGCAGCACCTCGTACTTCACGTCGATCAGCTCCAGCGCCCGGTCGGCGATCGCCTGCGACGCGGCAGCCACGGCGGCGACCGCGTGGCCTTCGTACAGCGCCTTGCCGCGCGCCATGCAGTTGCGCGACAGGTCGCGGAAATTCATCGGACCTTCACCGACGAACGCCTCTTCCGAGGCGATGTTCGGGAAAGTCGTCGGCGGTGACGACGGCGCGGACGCCAGGCAGCTTCAGCGCCTTGCTGGCATCGATCGAAACGATCCGCGCATGCGCGTGCGGCGAGCGCAGCACCTTGCCCCACAGCATGCCGGGCATCACCATATCGGCGCCGAACATGCGCGCGGCCGGTGACCTTGTCGACGCCATCGGGACGGATCGGGCGGGTGCCGACAACCTTCAGATCGGATGGGACATAATTCATCGTGCGGCCTCCTCGCATTTCGGCGGCGGCATCCATGACGGCGCGGATGATCTTGTCATAGCCGGTGCAGCGGCAGAGGTTGCCGGCCAGCCAGTAGCGCGCCTCGGTTTCCGTCGGATTGGGGTTCTCGTCCAGCAGCGCCTTGGTCGCGACGATGAACCCCGGCGTGCAGAAGCCGCATTGCAGCGCCGCATGTTCCAGGAACTTCTGCTGCACCGGATGCAGGTGATCGCCGTCGGCGATGCCCTCGACCGTGGTGATGGTCTTGCCCTCGGCTTCGACGCCGAGCACCAGGCAGGAGCACACCAGCTTGCCGTCCATGATGACGCTGCACGCGCCGCAGTCGCCGGACGCGCAGCCTTCCTTGCTGCCGGTCAGCCCGAGCACGTCGCGCAGCGTATCAAGCAGCGTCTGCTGCGTCTCGCAGAGGAACTCCGACGGTTCGCCGTTAATCGTCGTGGTTACGTGATGCTTGCTCATCAGTGCGTCTTCCCTTGCGTCTTGCCCATTGCGCGGTCGAAGGCGATCGGCGGCCACGCGGCGCGCCAGCACGCCTGCCACCTTGGTGCGGTATTCGATCGTTCCGCGCTTGTCGTTGATCGGCTTGCACGCCGCGCGCGCCGCCGCATCGAGTTTCGCCAATGTGTCGGCGTCGAGCGTGTGCCCGATCAGCACATCGGCCGCTTCCTTCACCAGCAGCACCGTCGGCGCCACCGCGCCTAGTCCGACGCGTGCGGCAGTGCAGACGCCCTTGGCGTCCAGCGTCACGCTGATGCCGCACGCCCACCACCGCGATATCCATTTCCGTGCGCGGAATGAAGCGCAGATAGGCATCGCACGAGCGCGGCGGCCGCGGCGGCAGCTTGAACTCCAGGATGAATTCGTCCTTGGCGAGCGAGGTGCGGCCAGGCGCCGTGGGGATCTGCTCCACCGGAACTTCGCGGCGGCCCTTGCTGCCGACCACCACGGCGATCGCGCCCGCGGCGTACAGCGCCGGCACGCTGTCGGCGGCCGGCGAGGCATTGCACAGGTTGCCGGCCAGCGAGCAGCGGCCCTGGATCTGCGTCGAGCCGATCAGATCGAGCGCCTCGACCACGCCGGGCCAGGCCTTGTTCATGCCGGCATGCGCTTCCACGACGGCGCCGGGCGTGGCGGCGCCGACGACGAAGCCGCCGGCTTCCTCGCGGATGCCGATGATGCCCGGGATTTTCTTGGTATCGACGATGAGTTCGGGCTTCAGCCGGCCGGAGCGCAACTGCACCAGCAGGTCGGTCCCGCCGGAGAGGACCTTTGCCAGACCGGAAGCCCCGGCCAACAGTTTGACGGCCTCATCGACCGTCGAGGGTGCGGCATAATTGAGCGTTGGCATTCTTGCTCCCGATGTCTGCGCGAGTTGGCCGGCCGGGCGCAATGCCGGTCCAGGCAGGAAGGCCCCAAGGTTAGGCGATCAGTGCTCCCGGGTCGAGGGGGCAGCGGCTCACAGAACGCAGCGGCGCAATCCGTCGGTCAGCGAGACCGTGTTGAAATTAAGCAGCAGGCCGATCCGGCAGCCGGAGAGGCGAAGATAGGTCAGAAGCTGCGCTTCGTGAAGTGGGCCGAGGCGGTCGACTGATTTGATTTCCAGAACGACCTTGTGATGGACGATGATGTCCGCGCGATAGGCGCATGGGAGATCGACGCCGTCGTAGTTGACCGACAGCGGCGCCTGGCAGATGTGCGGGATCTCGGCCCGGTCCAATTCGTGGGACAGGCATCGTTCGTAGATGGATTCGAGCAGCCCGGGTCCAAGGCGGCGGTGGACACGCATGGCAAAACCGATGATTCGATAAGTGAGATCGGCATTCGGTGTGATGTCTGGGGTGGCGACGTCCAACGCGATGCTTCCTGGCTGTGAAGCGGCAGGATGGGTCGATGTGTATCTGCTCGACCCCGGTTTGAGGGGTAATTGGCCACGGTCTGACTGGCGCAAAAAATATTTGACACGCTCACGTGTAAGTCGATTCTAACCCAGGGCGTGACCGAGCTTGCCGACCTCAGCCACCTGAGCCACGCCGAGAAGGACGCCCTGATCCGGGCGCTGTGGGCGCAGGTGCAGAGCCTGACGGCTCGGGTGACGGCGCTCGAAGCGAGGCTCGGCGAACCGTCGAAGACACCGGACAATTCCAGCCTACCGCCGTCGAAGGGTCAGAAGCCGAATCAGCCGGAGCAGGCCAAGCGTGTTGGACCACGCACCGGCAGCTTGGGTCGCAAAGGGGGTGGCCGTCCGCTGACTTGCCATCCTGACGAGACGGTGACCGCGAAAGCCGCCGCCTGCGCGCATTGCCAATCCGCGCTGACAGATGCCGATCAGGTGCTGCACGGTCGTTACGATAAGATCGACCTCCCTGTAGTGCGCCCCATGGTGACCCGCGTGGAACGCTACGCCGGACATTGCCCGTGCTGCGGAGGGGTAACCCTGGCGGCGATACCCGCGAGCCTGCAAGACGGCTCGCCGTTCAGCATAAACATCGTGGCGCTGGCGATCTATCTGCGTTTCACCCACGCAATCAGTTACCGCCGCCTGACCCAGATGTTTCAGCACCTCTATGCGCTGCAGATCAGCGAAGGTGCGTTGGATGCGATGTTGCAGCGCGCGAAGCCCTGTTTCGACAGCGAGGTCGCAGCCATTCTTGCTCGGCTGCGTCGTTCGCGGATCGTCTGTTCGGACGAGACCTCGGTGCGCATCGACGGTCGCACCCATTGGAATTGGGTGTTTCAGAACGATCAGGTGGTGATCCATGTTGTGCGCAATAGCCGCGCCGCCAACGTCATCACCGAGACGATGGCAGGTCATCGGCCAAGCATCTGGGTCTCGGACCTGTATGGCGCGCAGCAGGGGCATGCCGATCTATGGCAGGTCTGCCTGGCGCACCAACTGCGTGACTGCAAATACGCTATCGAGGCAGGCGATACGATCTTTGCCCCACGCATGAAGGCACTGCTGCTGCGGGCTGTCGTGCTGGCGCGGCGGCGCAAGCGACTGGCCGAGAGCACGCGGCGCACCTATCAGGCCAGGCTGGATCACGAGTTGAACGCGATCATGGTGCTGGCACCCACCAACCACCATGGCAGGCGCCTGCGAAAGCGTTACGGGAAGGTGCGCGGTCACTTGTTCACTTTTCTCGAACATCCCGATGTCCCGCCGGATAACAATGGCAGCGAGCGGGAGTTACGACCCACCGCCACCTACCGCAAAGTCACAGGTGGCTTCCGTTCAACATGGGGTGCCGACCTGTTCGCCGGCGTTCGATCCGTCGTCGGAACCGCAGCGCGACGAGGAAAGGATGCGTATCGGGCAATTCTCGCAGTCCTCGACGGGGAATCCGTCATTCAGCCCGGTTGAGCAGATACGTCGATGTGGTTTCGGTTTCATTAACCGGGCTGGAGGGCGAAGCAAAGCAAGCAAGTCTTTGGCACAGATTACACAGATTAAGCAGGGATTTTCACGGAAAGAAGTATTTTATGCGCTTCGCGCGTAGCGCAAAAGTTCTTTTTTCCGTGAAAATCCCTGCTTAATCTGTGTAATCTATGCCAAAGACTTGCTTACTTTGCTTGCTTACTCTGCTTGCTTGCTTGCTTGCTGCAGATTATTGGCGCTTCGCCGCGTCCCACCACGGGCAAACGCCCTGCAGCGGCTGGTAATTCCCCGCAATGACCCGAACCGGCTCCCGCATTCCATCCCGCGCCGCCTTCAGCCGCATGTCGCGCGCCTGCGCCCGCTGCTCCTCCGGCAGCCACGTCCGGTCATGCCCCCACAAACTCGGCCCGACCGTTACCTCGGTCGCCTGCCAACTACCCGGCGTAACGTCCTTGCCGCCCCAGCCGTATTCCAGCATGAAGCCCGACGGCGACTTCAAATAAAATGACGTAACGCAGTCGTTCGGATGCCGGCCCAACGTGGTGGCGATCCGCTCCGGCTCGCCGAGTGCGATATCGTACCCCTGTCCCACATCGTCCAGCGAGTACAGCTCCAGCATCAGATGGTGCAGGTCCTGCTTGCCGGTCTCGATCAATGCAACGCTATGATGCCGCGCGTTGATATGCATGAAATACGCGCGGAACGGGGTCACGATGTAGTCGCTAATGCCGAAGCCCATCACGTCGCGATAAAATCCCAACAAGTCGTCGATGTTCTTCACATGGAACACCGCGTGCCCCATTCCCAGCGGCCCCGTGCGGAACCCCGAGATCGAGCGCCCCGGACGAAACGGCTCATCGGCCACCGCCGCGCCGTAGAACGCCTCCAGTCGATTGCCGCCAGGATCGGCGAAGCTGATCAGCCCGCGGACACAGCGCTGGTCAGCCACCGCCGCGGGCTCGCGCCGCACTGGTACCTCCGCCGCCTCCAGCCGTGCCGCCAGCGCATCGAGCGCTGCCGCATCGGCGACCTCGAAGCCGAAGTAGCGCTCGCCATCGGCCAGCGAGCGGTCCACCACCAGACGCTGGCTGCGGTCGTCCATGCGGAACGCCCGGCAGGCGTTGCCACGCTCGACCATCTGCATGCCGAGCCAGTTGGTGGCGAAATCCGTCCAGTCCGTCAGGTCGGAGGCGCCGACGCCGACGTAGCCGAGAGACTGCACCTGCATGGCACGGAACTCCTTCAAACTTAAGTGGCCACCACTATAGCTGTCCGTCGGCCAAATGACACGCCTGAGGCGCGCCTGCCTCCACTGGCCAACCCTCTGCCAGCAGCACAAGGTGCACGCACGGGTGCGTCCCGCGGCAGTGTCCTGTCTCGCGGCAATCCGCCAATGTTGATGAAATTGCTAAACGGCAGCCGCCTCCGAATGCCGCATCGCCTGCTCGACAGCCACCGCCAGATCGCGCGCGCTGAACGGTTTCTGCACCGTCCGGTAGCCCAGTTCCGACCAGGGACGCAGTGCATCATTCTCGACATAACCTGTGACGAAAAGGATTGGCGCCCCCGGCCACAGCTTCTTCACTTCCGTCGCAAGCTGGCTGCCGTTCATCAGCGGCATTGCAAAGTCGATGATCAGCAGATCGAACCGCCGATCATGCGCCAGCACCTCCAATGCATCGGCGCCGCCGGCGGCTTCGACAACCTGGTGTCCCAACTCCTCCAGCATTGCCCCAATCGAAAGGCGCACGCTGGCATCGTCATCGACCAGGACTATGCGTCTTGGGCGAATGGGCGGGACAACACCGCTGCCATCCGGGCCTGATGTCTCGGCGAGCGGCACGCTATCGGCCTTGCGCAGAAACACGCTGACGGTCGTGCCGACGCCCGGGGTGCTGTCGAACGCCAGCGCCCCACCGAGTTCCCTGACAAAGCCGTCCACCATCGACAGACCCAGCCCGGTGCCGCCGCCCGGGCCCTTTGTCGTGTAAAACGGCTCATGCGCGCGGGCACGCACCTCATCGGACATGCCCATCCCGGTGTCGGAGACCTGCACGCGCACGTAATCGCCGGCCTCCAGCCCGGGGACGTGACCATCCGCATCCCAGACGCCAAAGGCACTGCTGCGGATGGTAAGGTCGCCACCATCCGGCATCGCGTCGCGCGCATTCACCGCCAGGTTGAGCAGCGCGAGTTCAAGCTGGACCGGGTCGGCCAGCGCCGGCCAAAGCTGCTCGGCGAGCTCATAACTTAGGCGAACCGACGGCCCGAGCGACCGGCGCAGCAGATCATCCATGCCCCGAATAGCGGCATTCACGTCCACTGACCGGACGGAGACTTCCTGCTTGCGGGAGAACGCCAGCATCTGCGCCGTGAGTTTCGCCCCGCGTTCCGCAGCCTTGGTTGCGGTCTGCAGCAGCCGGACGGTGCGCGGATTGCTATCGCGCCGCAACGCCAGTTCAAGCGATGCAAGGATGACCGCGAGCAGATTGTTGAAGTCATGCGCCACCCCGCCGGTCAGCCTGCCGAGGGCCTCCATTTTCTGACCCTGCTGTGCCATCGCTTCGGCTTGGCGCCGACGCTCGGTTTCCACGACCAGCCGGCGCAGCGTGTCATGCTCGGTCGCGACCTTGTGCCGCCCGAGGCGCTCGGTTGCGAGCAACAGAGCGCTCAGCAGGAGCGCGCACACGGCGATCACCATGGCATGCACGCCCCAGGTCGTCAGGAACACCGACCGACTGATCGAATAGCCGACGAGCAGCGGCAGATCGCGCAGCAGTTTGATGCCGGCAATACGCTGATGGCCGTCGAGGATCGAACGGCTGTCGAACAGAACAACATCGTGCCCGGTTCGGGCCGCCACCAACAACTCATTGTATGGCGGCATTGCCGCGGGGTTGGATGGCGGCACTACGACGGGGTTGTATGGCGGCCCTGCCGCGGGGTGGCCCGGCAGTTCGGGAAACCGCACCAGCAAGGCACCGTCGGTGCGGATCAGCGCAGCTGCCGAGTCGGTCGGGGTATCCAGGATCGCCCGATAGAAGGCTTCAAAATACGCCGGCGAAACGGTCACCGCCACCACGCCGTCGAACTTTCCGTCCTGTAGCCGCCGGCGGCTAATGATAAACCCCTTGGTCCCCGAGATCGTGCCAAGGAATGGTGCGCTGACTACCATTGCATCGTTGTCTTGCGCCTTTGGTGCGGCGAAGTACTCCGCGTCGTGCACGTCATAACGCGGCATCGGGTAAGCGCGGGTGCTCGCGGCGATAATGCCATTCGGATCGACCAGGAACACCGCCTCGACCTGCGGCAGCTCGCGCCGCAGGCGGTCAAGAAAGTCATGCGTCTCCTGCGACGTAGCAAGGCTTGCCCAGCTCTGGCGGTCGATGTGGTCCTGCACGCGGGCGATCACCAGGTCGACCGTTTGCACAACCGTCTGGGCATGCTCGGCAATCGCATTCGTTGCGGTTACGACGTCGTTGCGTGTCCGCGCGAGCTCGATCCGGTAGTCGATCCACGCCAGGCCGCAGAACAGCACCGCCGGGAAGACCACGCATGCAACCCGCAACGGGTAGGTCGTCCGCTTCCATTGGTTGCGGAGTGCGGTAACGAGAGCTATTGCAGCTTGCATCGTGACCTTGGCCAACTCCGGCTAGCACGGCAATATTTCAGAGGCCAATCCAGGCCCAGCGATTGCCCGCGACTGATTGCACGTTTGTTAGGATTGCTCAATCACACAATCACGACCGAGGCGGTGGCGGACCCATGATGGCGTCACGATCCGGTTACTGAATTGCAACGTCCTCGCGTCCGCCAAGGCGCCGTCACCGAAGGGAGGAGACAGGGCGACAAGGTGCAATCAGCCTGTGGCGTATGGCGCTCGCCTATCCCGCAAAGGGAGCCGCGGAAATTCCTCCGTTCGCCCGTCACACCAGCAGCATCGCCACAGGTCCTGCCGACCATCAGCAGCGCGCTCAACCAGACCAGCGACCGCGCCGTTGATCACCGCCGCCAGAACAATGCCTTCATCAGGCCGAGCGACGAGAACGCGAGCGCCGTCCCCACCAGGGCCGGAAAAGCATGCGCCTGGTGCGAAGCGCCAGATTGTTATCCGTGCAAATCCCTACCTTAATCCGCGTAATCCGTGACAGGCTTGCTTGCTTGATTGCTTGCTTTCGAATGGCGGCGAATCTGCGCGAGGCCGGACTCGAACCGGCAAGGAGTTTCCTCCGGGGGTTTTTGAGACCCCTGCGGTTACCATTTCGCCACTCGCGCAAAGAGACGTCGGCTGCCGCAACCTATGCCATCGGCACGACCGGCCGCAACCGGCTCGGCACAAAACTGGACGCCTCGGCGAACGGCGCGCTTTTCGGCACGGTGCAGCCGGCATAGGCGCCGTCCGCGTCGTGATACATCGCCCGGTGCGCCTCCAGCGACGTCCACTCCAGTCCGACCTGATGATAGTGGAACTGCAGCGCGCGCCGCCGGTGGTCGGTGCGGTTGGCGGCCGTGTAGTGGTGGGTCAGGCTGTGGAAGACCAGCACGTCGCCCGGATCCATTGGCAGCGCCACGCGGTCGGCCAGCCGCACCAGATCGGGCCGGATGGTGCACAGGTTGATATCCTCCGCCGGCACGTGCGGCGCCGGGCCGCGCAGATGCGAGCCGGGGATCACCTCCATGCAGCCGTTCTCCCGCGTCGCCGGATCGAGCGCGATCCAGACGCCGAACATCAGGCCGGGATCGCTGCCGCGGAAATACGCCGCATCCTGGTGCCATGGCTTGTCGCCGCTGACCTTCGGCGGCTTCACCAGCGCCATCTCCTGCAACAGCACGCGCCCCTGCCCCATCAGCGCGTCCAGCGCGGCGTGCAGCCGGGCCGACATCGCTGCGCGCAGCAGCGCCGGCGAGCCGTCGGTGAAGTCGCCGAACTTGCGGATCAGGTCGGCACGCTGCCCGACGCTGACGGGAGCGGCGTCGGCGGTCGGCTCCAGCGCAATGAACGCGCCGGTGCCGTCGCGGCGTCCCGGCTCCAGCGCCGGATCGGCCGCGAGCGCGGTCAGCCCGGCCAGGCACTGTTCGACGTGATCGCGCGCCAGAACCCGCCGCAACACCACATAGCCGTCGCAGCGGTAGCGGGCGATCGCATCGATATCCAGCGACGTTTCAGTCACAGGGATGTCCATTCCGGTCTCCTGGCGAGCGGCCCAGCTTGCCATGGCGGTCGGCACGGCGCCACGTTGACCCGACCATGTTGGCCGACTAGATAGCCCGGCTGGCACTGATCGGGCGTAGCTCAGCGGTAGAGCAATCGGCTGTTAACCGATTGGTCGTAGGTTCAAATCCTACCGCCCGAGCCGTAGCATAAACGCAGAGTGGTTCCGACAAGGCCAACGAGTTCGCAGCGACATGCCCGGCCGCGGTCGCTTGCGGCATCACAACGTTGCGGAATTACAGTGACGTGACGACCGCATACTGCCATGCAATCGCCGATAGCCTCCAAATGGACCACACGTCGGAGTGATCCGCCGACCGTCGATATGGCCTGATCCCGGCAGGCGCCCTATCGTAAGGGCACTATCGGCGACCGGAAATGCCCTGTGCTTGCCAGCGGGGGCGCGCCCGTGGTCACGCTTTGTCGACATCGCGGAAAGGACGGATCATGCCAAACGCCTATTGGATCGCCTGCTATCGCTCTATCTCCAGGCCGGCGGCGCTTGCCGACTACGCCAAGCTCGCTGGCCCCGCCATCGCCGGCGCCGGCGGCCGGTTCCTGGCGCGCGGCGGTGTGGCCAAGACGTATGAGGCGGGGCTCGATCAACGCACTGTCCTGATCGAATTCGACAGCGTCGCGCAGGCGATCGCCGCCCATGACAGCCCTGGCTACCAGGCCGCGCTCGCGGCACTCGGCGATGCAGCGGAGCGCGATATCCGCATCGTCGAAGGCGTTGGCTGAAAGCAGCGCCCGCACGGCATCGCGACGACGCTGGCCACGTGGCGCCGTCGCTGTCGTCGCGGTGGCGCTGCTGTGGCTGTCGGGTGTCCATGCCGAAGCTGCGCGCGCCGATCCGACGCCGGCAACCGACCAACTCGCCGCGTCCGACTGGGATGTGCAGCAAAGCGACCTCTGCTCCGTTGCATTGCGGCAGGCCGAGCAGCGCTACCACCTGCCGGCCAATTTGCTGGAATTGATTGCCAAGGCGGAGAGCGGGCGACCGATCACCGCGTTGAGCGACGTACGGGCATGGCCCTGGACAATCGACGCCGACGGCACCGGGCTGTTTCTCGACAGCAAGGCTGCCGCGGTCGCCTGGATGCGCCAGCAGGCGCATCGCCACAGCTTCGTCGATGTCGGCTGCATGCAGGTTGATCTGCATTACCATCCCAACGCCTTCACCTCGCTCGACGATGCCTTCGATCCGGCCGCCAACGCGGACTATGCCGCGCGGCTTCTGCTTGACCTGTACCACGGCGAGGCGGCCGGCAACTGGGACATCGCTGTAGGGCTGTACCACTCACAGACGCCGATATTCGCCGCGGAGTACCGTGACCGTGTCGCATTGGTCGGCGCCGGCGTGCTGCACGGCGTTCTGCGTGGCGTGCCGCTGTATGTGCGCGCCATTCGTCAAGGCACGCTGCGGCTGGCACTGGGTGGCGGCAAGGTGGCGCTGATCAATGTGCATCGCCAACCTGCCGCTCGGTCACGCCATCCATTCACCGCCTGTCAGATCGTCCACATTCTCGGCCCCTATCTCAACACGCGGCGACATGGCGGACAGTGCGTCCAGGCATCGCGGTAGCACGCCCGTTTGATCCGGATTTCAGCATTCGTCATCCCCGGCGCGAAGCGTGCCAGGTCCTGATCCGCGCGACTCCCTGTCTCAATCCGCGTAATCCGTGTCAGGCTTGATTGCTGGAGTGTCCCAGCCGCTCGAGGCAACACAGAAGGAAGCTTGCGAACCCATCCCACTCTGTCATGCTGGGCCCGCGATCGTCCCTCGTGGAGGAAACCGCCATGGCCGAGACCAATTGGAAACTCACCGGCGAATACATGGAAAGTTGCAATTGCGACTATCTCTGTCCCTGCATCTTCACCAATCCGCAGGCCGAGGCCACGCATGAGCACTGCATCGCCGCCATGGCGTTCCGCATCGACGCCGGCCATCACGGCGAGACCAGCCTGGATGGCCTGAAATTCGCCCTGGTGATCCGTTCCGGCCGCATCATGGCGGACGGAAACTGGCTGTTCGCCACGGTGGTGGACGAAGCAGCGAACGATGCCCAGCGCCGCGTCCTCGCCGCCATCACCAGCGGCGAGGCGGGTGGCCCGCCCTCATTTATCCGCAACAATCTAGTCAGCGATTTTCGCGGTGTCGCCTACAAGCCGATCACGTTCACGATGGAGGGGCTACGACGCGCGGTGACCATCCCCGATATCCTGGCATTCGAGATTGAGGGCGTTGCATCGCGCAACCGCAGCGGGGAGCCATTCTACATCGACAACACAGCACATCCGGCAAACCGCCGCCTGGCACTGGCTCGTGCCAAGGAGGCCCATTTCCACGGATTCGGCCTCGACCTCGATGTTGCGGGGAAGGGGAACAACGGTCACTTCGCGCCGTTCGCCTGGGCGGCGTAACCACCAGCACAAGGAGCACCGCCGATGCCAGAGCATGTCTACAAGGTCGTCGAACTGGTCGGCTCATCCGAGGAGAGCGTCAGCAAGGCCATCGACAAGGCGATCGCGAAGGCTGCCCTCACGATCCGCCATCTCGGCTGGTTCGAGGTGACAAACGTCCGTGGCCACATCGAGGACGGCAAGGTGTCGCACTATCAGGTGACCATCAAGGCCGGGTTCCGTCTGGAGGAATAGGCAGGGTTAAACCGGAACAATGGGTTTTGCTGCGCTCCAGCCATCCTGCGGATAGCACCGTGAGGCGCTATACTACGTGACGTCCTATTGATGACGCTCATCTGGGTGACGTCGGGATGATGTCGTGGCGTATTGACGTTGGATGGGCAGAGCGCGGCGAAACCCATCAATCGTCCGGCTGCTACCGCGCCCCGGTCGGCACTTCATTGAACGGCCGGTTCTTGTCGACGCGAATATCCGCCGGCAAGCCCAGTACCCTCTCGGCAATGATGTTGCGCAGGATCTCATCGGACCCGCCGGCAATGCGCGCGCTGGGCGACGACAACAGCGCCTGCTGGAACATCGCGTACGCTTCCGCCATATCCTCATCCATCACCAGCCCCGCCATGCCCATCAGGTCCAGCCCGTACGACGCGATGTCCTGCAGCTTGCCCGCATTCACCAGCTTGTGAATCGAATTCTCCGGCCCCGGTGTCTGGCCGCGCGACAGTGCCGTCATGGTGCGGAAGCGGGTGAACTTCAGGCCCTGCGTCCGCGCGTACCATTCGGCGATGCGCTCGCGCACTGCGGCATTGCGGATTGCCGGTGCACCGTCCACCAGCAGCGAACGGCTGAGTTCGACCAGATCCTCGACATCCGGCCGATGCACCTCACCGACTGCCAGGCGCTCGTTCATCAGCGTGGTGAGCGAGACCTTCCATCCCTGCCCCACCGCGCCCAACCGCTGCGCATCCGGCACCCGCACGTTCGTGAAGAACACCTCGTTGAAATGCGACGATCCGGACATCTGGTGGATCGGGCGAACCTCGATCCCCGGCGATTTCATGTCGAGGAAGAAGAACGTCAGGCCTTCGTGCTTCGGTAGGTTCGGATCGGTGCGCACGACGATGATGCCGAGGTCGGACAGATGCGCGCCCGATGTCCAGATCTTCTGCCCGTTGATCACCCAATCGTCGCCGTCGCGTTCCGCCCGCGTGCGCAACGCCGCCAGGTCCGATCCGCCGGCGGGCTCGGAGAACAACTGGCACCACACTTCCTCGCCGCGCAGCGCCGGACGCACGTAGCGATCGAGCTGCTCCGGCCGGGCATACGTCATCATCGTCGGGATGCACATGCCGAGACCGATCTCGAACAGGCCGCGCGGCACTGCGTAATTGTCTTCCTCCTGCTGGTAGATCACCTGCGAGGATCGGCGACGCTTCGCGCCCGCCGAACTGCTTTGGCCAGGTGATGGCAGCGAACCCTGCATCGGCCTTCTTCGCCTGCCACGCCTTGCATTGCTGCACCGCATCGGCGCCCATGTCACCCAGTCGCAGCACCGGCCGCGCCCGACTCTTGGGTGCCGCATTGCCCGCCAGGAACGCGCGCGCCTCGGCACGGAATGCGGCTTCGTCGGGCGTGTCGTTGAAGTCCATGTCGATTCCCCTACGCCGCGTTGCGCGTTTCGATCAGTTCGACAAGCCGGTGCTTCCAGTACGGCGCCGCACCAATTGCCAGCGCGAGCTGCTTGGAGCGCCGGTAGTAGAGATGGCAATCGACATCCCAGGTGAAGCCGATGCCGCCGTGCGTCTGGATGTTTTCCTTCGATGCCAGATGGAACGCCTCGGTCGCCGATACGCGTGCGGTGGCGGCGGCCAGCGACAGTTCGGCCGCATCGGCGGACAGCGCCCACGCGCCGTAATATGCATTCGAACGAGCCAGTTCGATTGCAACATAGACGTCGGCCAGCTTGTGCTTGATGGCCTGGAACGAACCGATCGGCCGGCCGAATGCGTAGCGCTCCATCGCGTAGCCACGCGCCATCTCCAGGCAGGCATCCGCGCCGCCAACCTGTTCGAATGCCAGCAGGATCGCAGCGCGTTCCAGCAAGCGCTGCACCACCGGCCAACCCGTCGTCGCACCAAGCTTCTCGACGTCTGTTCCGGTGAATTCGATTTGCGCGTGATTGCGGCTGGGATCGATCGTTGTCAGATTGCGCCGGCTTACGGTCCCGGCGGTGAGATCGGTCACGAACAACGCAACGTCGGACGCCTCATCGCACGCCGCCACGATGGCGAAATCGGCAACGCCGCCATCCATCACCGGCCATTTGCTGCCGCTCAACCTGCCGCCAGTCACACGCAGCCGAACATTGGCCGGGTCCGGGTTTCCGCTGCCTTCGGCCAACGCGAAGCAGCCGATGGCCGAGCCGTCCGCCAACTTCGGCAGCAGACGCCGCTTCTGCGCATCGCTGCCCGCCAGCATGATCGCCTCGGTCGCGAGATAGGCAGACGATGCGAACGGCACCGGCGCGACCGCGCGGCCGAGTTCCTCCGCCAGCACGCACAGCCCTTCGTAGCCGAGTCCCGCGCCGCCGTACTGTTCCGAAATGGCAGCGCCCAGCCAACCCATCTCCGCCATGCCGCGCCAAAGCGCTGTCGCATATTGTTCGCCACCATCCAGCACCTGGCGGACCACAGCCCGCGGCGATTGTTCCACCAGATAGCGCCGTGCCTGGTCGCGCAACTGCTTCAACTCATCGGAGAAATCGAAGTTCATCGGAGCACGCGATCCTTCACCGGCTATGCCGCATCGGCGTTGGTTGGGCTGTGGTCGGGTGGCAAGGCAAGCAAGTCGGACACAGAGTTACACCGAGTGCACACCGAGTTTCACAAAGAAGGCAAATGCCCGCTTCGCGCAGGGGCGTCTTTACCCGGTTGCTCATATCCGGCGCGAAGCCAAATTCCGGCAGCACCGAATATGGCTCACGTCTAATCGGGGCTCACATGCAATCGGGGCTCACGTCCAATCGGGATTCACGTCCAATCGGTTAGCCGCGCGAGCGCGCCATTTGCGTATTATTGGGTTGCGCCAATGCTTCGCGCTGTGTCGCGCCTGCTTGGCTCAGCGACCGTAGGCGCGGGTAGAACGGGTGACCATAAAAGCCCCCCCGCCGCCGCCGACCCGCATCACTACGACGCGAGTTCGCCTTCAACATTGACACCCAGCCCGCCAAGCAGGACGATAACGACCAAAGCCCCCCGTCCGTGACCGCTTCCGGCGTTCGCGGTACCTCGAGGTCGCCCATTGCCTAGAGTGAAAACACTGAACCAGACATAACCTCAGGACGGGAGTCCATCATGAAGCTGCAACGTGTCCAATATGCCGCCGAGATAGAACCGTTAGTCCAGTTCATCGAGGATACGCCCCCGAGCGAAATCGTGGACCGCGCCCTGGAGAAGCTGCGTGCCGGCGTCCCGATCAAGACCATGCTGACCGCCTCGGCTCTCGCGGTCACGCGCTCCGCCGATCTGCCTCCCGGGCATCACGGCGGCCCGCTACATCCCCTGGCCGGCATGTACGCGGTGTTCAAGCTGGTCGAGCGGCTGGAAGGTGAAGACCGCTTCGTCCCTGTCTTGCAGCACGTCGCCCTGGCCAACAAGCACATCAACGACCCGGCGACCGGCCCCTACCAATTGCTGGAGTTCGCGCCGCTGGATGCCGAGGGCGGCGCGATGACGGCGGAAGAAGACCTCGCCCAGGACGGCTCCGGCGACGTGTCTCACGCGCGCGGCGTCGAAGCGACCAAGGAGGCCTTCCTGAAGTCCGTCGGCCGCGGCGAGAGCCACAAGGCGGATCATTACTTCCAGTGGCTGTGGAAGAATGTGCCGGAGACCGAGGCGTTCGATCTGCTGATGAGCGTGGCGATCCCCAAGAATACCCTGGACGATCACTACTTCCTGTTCCCCGGCTACCTCTGGCGCGGACTGGACATCATCGGGCACGAATATCTTCCGGTCCTGATGCGCCCGGCCGTGCGCTATGCGGCGCGCTTCCCGTCCCAGCGGATGGTGCCGGAAGTCGACGCGATCATCGAGAAATACGACCTGCTCGGGCGCGTCATGCGCCAGCGCACCGGCGACGATGAAACCGCCAAGATCGGCGAGATCGGCGAAGCGATCGGGCAGTGCGACGCCTACACCGCGATCCCCGAACTGCTGGCCAAGGCGCTTGTCCGAGGGGCTGTCCCTGGAAGGCGCCGGCGAGGCCCTGTCGATCGGTGCCGCCAGTCTGTTCCTGCGCTCGCTGACCGGCAACCCGATGGACGTGCATCTGCACACCAGCGCCAACCTGCGGCGCTACCTGCTGCGGATGGACGGCCTGAGCCCGAAGAACAAGCTCCTGGCACTGTTGCTCTGGCATACCGGGCCGGAAGTGAAATCGACCCAGTACCGCATGCAGCCGGCGCCGCAGCCGGACATGGCAGCCGTCGCCGCCCTGCCGCATCGCTCGCAGGCCGATCTGCTGGATGCCATCACGCACAGCATCTACAACCAGCCGCCGACCGACTGGTCGAAGGTGTCCAATCTTGGGCAGATGCGCGCGGTGCCGGAAGTCAGGGGCACGGTGAACCTGGCGCAGCAGTACGTGCAGTTCGGCTACGACCCGGAGGCGTTCATCAAGCGTCTCGGCGAGATCGTGTGCCACGACAACTTCACGGAAATGCACGCGTTCAAGCACCATCAGGCGATCGTCGAGGAGTTCCATGCGACCCGTGACCCGTGGCGCTGGATGCATCTGGTCTGCGGCGCGCAGGCCGCGGCGATCTCGTTCGGCAAGAACATGGCTGTTTACGAGGAAGCACTCGAACTGATGCACGCCGCGTAGCAACCAGGAAAGGTGAACCGGGGGGCTGGTCGCCTCCCGGTGCGCCGGCTGCGCTTCTCTACTTGGGCACCGTCAGCGCAACATCCTCCGCCTGCTGTTGCTGGCTGGGTCCGGCGCAAGGCTATTGCGCCCCTCAGGCGTAGGTCATGCTGCCATGGCCGGCGACAAACGCCTGGCACCCTCCGCCGTGAGATACGCGATACGACCACCGACGATGGTGGCGACGATGCGCGGTACCGCCGGATCGACCAGCACGAGATCCGCGCGCAGTCCTTCCGCGATCGCGCCGCGATCGACCAGGCCGGCCGCCGCCGCCGGATTGGCCGAAATCAGCCCCCATGCGCGCGGCAGATCAAGCACGCCGCGTCCGGCCAGGACGAATGCGGCGCGCAGCATCGCCGGATAGAAATAGTCCGACGACAGCACGCTGCAGATGCCCGCTTCCGCCAGACGCGCCGCGGACGCCCAGCCGAGATGCGAGCCGCCGCGCACCACATTCGGACAGCCCATCACCACCCAGTCGCCGGCCGCGCGGGCTTCCTGCCCGACCTCCTCGGCCATCGGGAATTCGCAGATGCGAGCGCCACGCGCGCGGAATTCGGTGCGCGTGGCGATCGTCGCATCGTCGTGGCTGGCCATCGGCACGCCGGCGTCGCGCGCCGCCGCGGCGACCCGTTCCAACGCCGCGGGCACGTCATCGCCGCGCGCATCGATCTGATCGGCCAGCGCGCGGAACTCATCGATGCCCATGCCGGCGCGGTCGCTGTATTTCGCCCCCGCCACCGGATCCTTCAGCTTCTTCAGGATCGCCGGCGTGTGGTCGTTGAACGCCAGCAGATGCACGCGCCCCGCCGCGATATCGGCCAGCGCGGTGTCCAGCGCATCAAGGTTGAAGGCCTCCCAGCGCAGATGCACGCGCATGTCGCAGGTCCAGCGCCGCGCCTCCAGCGCATCGAGCAAGCGCCTGCCAGGCCGTCAGGCTGCGCAGCCCCGGCTCCCACGACAGCGTCACGCCGTGGAACGCGGTGGTGATGCCATTCGCCAGCAACTGCGACTCGGTGTCGTGCAGCGCGATGTCGGCGGTAAATCCGACGCCGGGGCGCGGCTGCAACTGCCGCTCGAACGCGTCGCCGTGGATGTCGACAATGCCCGGCAGCACCAGCAGACCGCGCGCATCGACTTCCGCGCCGCGGCCGTCGCGCCCGATGCCGGCGATGCGGCCGTCCTCCAGCAGCAAGGTCCGTCATCTGCTCGCCGTCCGAGCGCAGCAGGACGCGCCCGCCGGTGATCCGCAGTCTGTCCATCGCGTTCACTCTCAGGGTTCGAAGACGATCTGCACGCGCGGCGTTGGATAGCGCGAGATGCCGAATTCCACCACCATGCCGGCGCGGTCCACGTTGATGTTCTCGGTCACCAGCAGCGGCCGGTTGCGCGGCATGCGCAGCAGTTCCGCCTCCTCGCGCGTTCGGCAGGCGCGCGGTGACGCGGGTGACCTGGCGCAGGTAGTCCGACACGCCGACCGCCTTCAGCGCTTCGGTGATGCTGGGCGAGGCGCGCAGCGCGTCTAGCCAGACCGCGCAGCCGGGCGGCCGGGAAATAATGCTGCGCGAGGCTGACCGGCCGGTCATCGGCGAAGCCCAGCCGCTCCAGCAGCACGACGCGGCTGCCCGGCCGGATGCCGAGCGCGCGCGGCAACATGCGACTCGGCCGCGGTCTCCTTGAGCTGCAGCACCTGCCCGGATGGTTCCTTGTTGTGCCGCCGGATCCATTCGGAAAATCGCGTGCGCGCCTCGACCGCGTATTCCAGCACGTCCTCGGCGACGAACGAGCCGCGGCCCTGCTCCACCCGCACCAGGCCGCCGCGCGACAGTTCCTCCAGCGCGCGGCGCACGGTGTGGCGATTGACCCGGAACTGCTGCGACAGTTCCGCTTCGGTCGGCAGCCGGCCGCCGGGCGGATAGACGCCGGCGCCGATATCCTGCTGCAAGCGGCTGGCGATCTGCCGCCACAGCGCGATGCCGTCATGCCGCGAGCACGGGCTCCTGGCGGTTTCATCACAATGTCATCCATCGGCGCGGCCATTCGTGGAACTCACTGCTTGACGATAGCCGAGTCTCGGGTTAGCTGTCTAGACATCTGCACAACAGCCGGATTCGCTGCATGCCCGATGCATTGTCGCCGGATCAACCGCACGCCGCCCGCCGCCGCTGGATGGCGGTGCTGGCGCGCGCCGGCGCCGATGCAACTGTCGGACGCGTCTCGGCGATGCTGCCGGAATACCGCGTGCTGCGCGGACCGGAGGCCGGGCTGGTGATGGTGCGTGGTCGCGCCGGCGGCGGCGGCGCGCCATTCAACCTCGGCGAGATGACGGCGACGCGCTGCACCGTGCGCACTGCCAGCGGCTTGGTCGGCCACGCCTATATCGCCGGACGCAACGAACGGGCGGCGGAACTGGCCGCAGCTGGCCGATGCGCTGCTGCAGGATCCCGCATCGCCAGTCGCGCATGCTGGCCGACGTGATCGAACCGCTGGCAGCGGCGCAGCAGGCGCGGCGCGACGCGACGGCGGCGAAGGCGGCGGCAACGCGCGTGCAGTTCTTTGCCATGCGGAACATGCGCGCATGAGTGCCAGACATCGCACTGCCCGGTTTCGCCGATCCTGTCGGCGAGGCGCAGGCGACGTTCCGCGCCGTGCTCGATGCGATGGCGCGGCCGGGACGGCTGCATCAGCGTCGGCGAACGACTGACCGCCCCGCTGCCGCTTGGACCGCGCGACAGCGGCGGTGCTGCTGACGCTGGTCGACAACGAGACGCCGCTGTGGCTCGACCCTGCCGCCATGGCGCACGCGACTGGCTGGCGTTTCATTGCGGCGCGGCGATCGTCGATGCGCCGGCGGCGGCCGCGTTCGCGTTGGCGCTGTCGATGCCCGATCTCGACCGCGCTGCCGGCCGGCACGCACGAAGCGCCGGAGAATTCCGCCACGCTTGATCCTGCAGATCGCGGCACTCGGCAGTGGCACGCGCGTATCGCCTGTCCGGGCCAGGGTTGCGCGAACCCGCGCTGCTGGCGGTCGACCGGCCTGCCGCGCGGATTTCGCCGCAGCTCTGGCAGCAGAACCATGCGCTGTATCCGCGCGGCGTGGACATCGTGCTGTGCGCCGGCACGACGCTGACCGCGTTGCCGCGCAGCGTATCGATCGAGGAGGCCTGAGCGATGGCCTATGTCACGGTCAAGGGCGGCGAGCAGGCGATCGACAATGCGCATGCGTGGCTCGCCGAGGAACGGCGCGGCGATCGTGCGGCACCGGAACTGACGCTGGCGCAGATCGCGCGAGCAACTCGGCCGTGCGGTGGATCGCGCAATGGGCGAAGGTTCGCTGTACGACCGGGAACTTGCCGCGCTGGCGGTGAAGCAGGCGCAGGGCGACCTGATCGAGGCGGCGTTCCTGCTGCGCGCCTACCGCACCACATTGCCGCGGTTCGCGCATTCGCGGCCGGTCGATACCGCGGCGATGCGGATCGAGCGCCGCATCTCCGCGGTGTTCAAGGACCTGCCCGGCGGGCAGGTGCTCGGACCGACCTACGACTACACGCATCGGCTGCTGGATTTCGGTCTGGCAGAGGGCGGCGACGGCAACGCCGCGCCGATGGTCGCAGCGGAAACCACCGCCGATGCCGCGCGTGCCCGACATCCTGGGCCACGAGGGACTGATCGAACCCGACGGCGATGGCGCGTGCGGAACCCGGCGACCTGACGCGCGAGCCGCTGACGTTTCCCGCGACGCGCGACGTGCGCCTGCAGGCGCTGGCGCGCGGCGACGAAGGATTCCTGCTGGCACTCGGCTATTCGACGCAGCGCGGCTACGGCGGCACGCATCCGTTCGCCGGCGAAATCCGCATGGGCGAGGTGTCGGTGGAGATCGAGCCGCCGGAACTGGGGTTCGCCATCGATATCGGCGACATCACCGTGACCGAATGCCAGATGGTCAATCAGTTCAAGGGCTCGAAGACCGCGCCGCCGCAGTTCACCCGCGGCTATGGCCTGGTGTTCGGCTTCTCCGAGCGCAAGGCGATGGCGATGGCGCTGGTCGATCGCGCGATGCGCGCCGAGGAGCTGGGCGAGGAGGTCACCGCGCCGGCACAGAATGTCGAGTTCGTGCTGTACCACTCGCGACAATATCGAGGCGACCGGCTTCGTCGAGCACCTGAAGCTGCCGCACTACGTCGATTTCCAGAGCGAACTGCAGAACGTGCGGCGGATGCAGCGCGAGGTCGCGCGCGAGGCGGAACGCGCGGAGGCGGCGGAATGGACGCCGCCGTTCTCAGGATTATGTCCGGCACGTCACGCCGCACGGCATCGAGCCATGAAGGGCTACAACTTCGCCTATCTCGACGAACAGACCAAGCGGATGATCCGCCGCGCGCTGCTGAAGGCGGTGGCGATCCCCGGCCACCAGGTGCCGTTCGGCTCGCGCGAGATGCCGCTGCCGTATGGCTGGGGCACCGGCGGCATTCAGGTCACCGCATCGGTGCTGGGCGCCGGCGATGTGCTGAAGGTGATCGACCAGGGCGCCGATGACACCACCAACGCGGTGTCGATCCGCCGCTTCTTCGCGCGCACCGCCGGCGTGCGCACGACGACGCACACCGCGGACGCGACCGTGATCCAGACCCGGCACCGCATCCCGGAACAAGCGCTGCGCGAGGACCAGATCATCGTCTACCAGGTGCCGCAGCCGGAGCCGTTGTTCCGGCTGGAACCATCGCGCGTCGAAACGCGGCGCATGCATGCGCTGGCCGACTACGGCCTGATGCACGTGAAGCTCTACGAGGACATCGCGCGGTTCGGCCAGATCTCGATCAGCTACGACTATCCGGTGATGGTGAACCATCGCCACCTGATGTCGCCGAGCCCGATCCCGGCGTTCGACAATCCGAAGATGCACCTGATGCCGGCGTTGCAGTTGTTCGGCGCCGGGCGCGAGAAGCGCATCTACGCCATTCCGCCCTATACCGACGTGCGCTCGCTGGACTTCGACGACCATCCGTTCCGCGCGATCAACGCGCCGCAGCCGTGCGGGCTGTGCGGCGCCACGGACGCATATCTGGACGAAGTGGTGATCGACGATCGCGGCGGGCGGCTGTTCGTCTGTTCCGACACCGACCACTGCGCGGAACGACGAGCGGCCGGGCAGTCGGCACCGAGGGCTTCAAGGAGGCAGCGGAATGACCGACGATACGCTGCTGTCCGCGCGCGGGCTGTCGCTGTCGTTCGGCGCCATTCCGGCGCTGGTCGGCGTGGATGTCGATCTGTGGCCGGGCGAGATGCTGGCGGTGGTTGGCGAATCCGGCTCCGGCAAGACGACGCTGCTGAACGTGCTGTCCGGCCGGCTGGCACCGGATGCGCGGCGCGGTCTGGTATCGCGATCCGGACGGCCGGCTGCACGACGTGCACGCGATGCCGGCGCCGGCATTGCGCACGCTGCATCGCTCCGACTGGGGCTTCGTGCATCAGGATCCGCGGCAGAACCTGCGCATGAACGTCACCGCCGGCGGCAATGTCGGCGAGCGGCTGATGGCGCAGGGCGCGCGGCATTACGGCAACATCCGCGCAGCAGGCGATCGACTGGCTGACGCAGGTGGAGATCGATGCCGACCGCGTCGACGATCTGCCGCGCACCTTCTCCGGCGGCATGCTGCAACGTCTGCAGATCGCGCGCACGCTGGTGACGCATCCGCGGCTGGTGTTCATGGACGAACCGACCGGCTCGCTCGATGTGTCGGTGCAGGCGCGGCTGCTCGATCTGATCCGCACGCTGGTGACGCGGCTGAAGATCGCCGCGGTGCTGGTGACGCACGATATCGGTGTGGCGCGGCTGCTGGCGCATCGCATCATGGTGATGCAGCGCGGCCGCGTGGTGGAGACCGGACTGACCGATCAGGTGCTGGACGATCCGCAGCATCCGCTACACGCAGTTGCTGGTCAGTTCGGTGTTGCAGGCATGAAGCCAGGGCAGTCGGGTGGATGGCGATCTGCGATTGCAGCGATGGATGGATGCGTGGTATCCAGGAACCGGAGAGCGGATCATACCGCCCTCCGGAACCCGGTGGTTCAGAGGCGGATCTGGATCAAGACTCGGATCCGCCTCTTCCCCCACCGAAGCAGTACCAACACGCGAATGCGCATGGTTCCCCTCCGATGACGGTCTTGCCTCGGTGGCCGGGCACGATGCCCGGTCATCCGGGCAAGCCGCGACCGTCAGGCCGACATACGCTGGCGTGCGGTTTTGTCCTTCGGGAACTCATCAGGCGGCAAATCGCGACACCATGCGCGCCGCAACTGAACAAAGCGTTGCTGGAACGGTAAGGCGATGAACCAGGTCATGCTGCATACCGACGCACTGGCAAAAAGCTTCACGCTGCATCTGCAAGGCGGCGTGCGCATACCGGTGCTGGCCGGCGTCGGCCTCGAACTGCATGCCGGCGAATGCGTCGTGCTGTCCGGCCCATCCGGCGTCGGCAAGTCGACGCTGATGCGCAGCCTGTACGGCAACTACCGCGCCGAATCGGGCCACATCCTGATCCGCCATCACGGCGAAATGGTCGATCTCGCGACCGCCGATCCGCGCACCATTCTCGCCGATGCGCCACGACACGCTCGGCTACGTCAGCCAGTTCCTGCGCGTGGTGCCGCGCGTGCCGGCGCTCGACGTGGTGGCGGAAGTGCTGATCGGCCGCGGCACTGCACGCAGGACGCAGCGCGCGCGCACGCCACCGAATTGCTGCTGCGGCTGAACATCCCGCGCCGGCTGCATGCACTGCCGCCGGCGACGTTCTCCGGCGGCGAGCAGCAGCGGGTGAACCTGGCGCGCGGCTTCATCGGCGGCCATCCGGTGTTGCTGCTGGACGAACCGACCGCATCGCTCGATGCCGACAACCGCGCGGTGGTCGTCGCCATGATCAACGAGGCAAAGAACGCGGGGCATCGCCATCATCGCGATCTGCCACGACGCCGACGTGCGCGACGCCATCGCCGACCGACTGTTCCCGCTGATGCCGCTGCAGGACGCCGCATGAACACCGAGACGATTCTCACCAACGCCATTCTGGTGCTGCCCGATAGCACGCTGCACGGCACGATCGTGCTGCGCGACGCCCGCATCGCGGATGTGCAATCCGGCCGTTCGTCGGCGCCTGTCCGCGCAGGACCTGGATGGCGACTTCCTGATCGCAGGCATCGTCGATACCCACACCGACAATCTGGAACGCCAGGTGCAGCCTCGGGCGCTGGCGCGCTGGCCGTCACGCTCCGCAATGGTGGCGCACGATGCGCAGTGCGCCGGCGCCGGCGTCACCACCGTGCTCGATGCGCTGTGTCTTGGCGATCTGGGTTTCGACAAGGAGCGCATCCGCACATTCCGCGACGGCGTGGTCGATCTCGACGCGCTGGCCGATGCCGATCTGCTGAAGGCCGAGCACTTCCTGCATCTGCGCTGCGAGGTGCCGGCACTGGATATGCTGTCGCTGTTCGACACGGTTGCCGACCATGCGCGCGTGCGCATGGTCAGCCTGATGGACCACAGCCCCGGCGTCGGCCAGTACGCCAACCTGGATTTTTATCGCGCGCTGCGGCGCCGCGGCGGCCTGGACGATGAATTCATCGAACGCCGCATCGTGGAATTGCAGACGCAGCGGAACAGCACGCGGCTGCCCAATCGGCGCGCGCTGCTGGATCGCGTCGCCGGCCGCGGCATCATGCTGGCAAGCCACGACGATCGCACCGCGGAAGAGATTGCGGAAAATGCCGCCGATGGCATCACGATCAGCGAATTCCCGGTCACCATGATCGCCGCGCAGGCGGCAAAGTCCGCCGGCATGCAGGTGATCGCCGGCGCGCCGAACATCGTGCGCGGCGGTTCGCATTCCGGCAACGTTTCTGCGGCCGATCTGCTGGAAGTCGGTGCGGTGGATGCATTCGCGTCGGACTATGTGCCGAACAGCCTGGTGGAGGCCGCGTTCCAGTGCGCCCAGCGCATCGGGCTGCCGGCGGCGGTCGCGCTGATCACCGATCGCCCGGCGCGGCTGGCCGGACTGCCCGATCGCGGCCGCCTTGCGCCTGGCCAGCGCGCCGACATGGTGCGGGTGCGCGTGCATGATGGCTTGCCGGTGGTGCGCCAGGTGTGGCGCGCCGGTGAGCGCGTCGCCTGATGCAGCCCGACGCGCGGGTCGCCGTCTATTACGCGCCGCTGCCCGATGATCCGCTGTTCGCGGCAGGCGCGAGCTGGCTGGGCCGCGATCCGGAAAGCGGTGCGCCCTTGCCGCAGCCGGACATACCCAACATCGCGGAGATCACCGCGGAACCGCGTCTCTACGGATTTCACGCCACGCTGAAACCGCCGATGCGTCTGGCCGGAGGACGGCAATGGTTCGATGTGGTGAATGCCGCAACCGAGCTCGCCGACCGCACCGCACCGTTCAATCTGCCGCCGCTGGCGGTGCACGATCTGTTCGGTTTTCTTGCGTTGCGCGAAACCGTTCCGTGCCCCGCATTGCAGGCGCTGGCCGATGCCTGTGTCGAGCATCTCGATCCGTTTCGCGCTGCGCCATCCGATGCCGAACTCGCGCGCCGGCGACGCGGCAATCTCACCGCGCGAGAGGACGCCATGCTGATGCGCTGGGGCTATCCGTACGTGTTCGATACCTGGTTCTTCCACATGACGCTGACGCGACGCCTGACCGCGGGGGAAAAGCGCCGCTACCAACCGGCGGCGGAGGCCCACGTATCGCACGCCGTCGCCATGCCCCGCCGGGTGACCGACATCTGCCTGTTCGTGCAGCCCGCGCCCGGCGCGCCTTTCGTCATCCAGCGCCGTCTGAAGCTGCGCGGCTGAGGGCTGCAAGGAAGCGCGCCACACCGTCTTCGAGCGGAAGCATCGTTCATCACGGTATCGACCATCACATGCGATGGCAGCGTCACGCTGCGCGCGAGCCGAGAGGCGACATCCGTTGCGCTCTCTCGCCCGCGCGACGCGAGACGTGCCGCCAGGACGTCCGCGGGTGCGGTGACCTCGATCACGCGCACCTGGAAGCGGCTCGCCGCCTCGGCGATGACCGTGCGCGAGACATTGGCCACCGCGACCGCACCACGTCCGATCGCATCCGCCGGGATCCCGTAGCTCAAGCCATGGGCCTGCCACTGCAGCGCGAATTCGCGTCTGGCGAATTCCTGCGGCGTAACCGATTCATGTGCCTCGTCACCGGCATCGGCGGGGCGCGTAATCACACGACGGACAAAGTGGAACCGACGGATCATCCGCCAGCGCCTGCTGCGCCGCCATCAACAGCGTGTCCTTCCCGGCCCCGCTCGGCCCAACCACCAGAACCAGCATCGCATCCCCACATTGAAGCCGCTTAATTCAAGCCCCGAAACGCAATGAGTGCGTCGGTTGATCGCCACGTCGCGCTGCCGTGGTCATCGCCGCGAATGCGTGGACCCCGACGGATGTGCACCGTCCCATCGTATGCACCAAGTCTGCCATCAGATTGGTGCTGGTCCGACATCTCGCCGCATTGGCCCATGCCGCTATTTTGCGCCACAATGCCTGTAATGACCGGAGGAACCCAGGCCATGGGCATCACCACACAGCTCGCGCAGTTCACCGCCGACATCCGCCTCGACCGACTGCCGCCCGATGTGGTGCGTCGGTCGCGCTTCCTGGTGCTGGACCTGGTCGGCAACATCGTCCGCGCGCGCCACGACGCCGAAAGCACGCCATCGTTCGTCGCCGCCGCGCGCGCCATGGGCATGGCCGCCGGCAATTCCGGCGTGTTCGGCGATGCAGCGCGCTACACGCCGGCCGGCGCCGCGTTCCTGAACGGCGCGCTGGCGCATTCGCTGGACTTCGACGACACACACGCAGCCGGCTCGCTGCATCCCGGCGCCCCGGTCATCCCCGCCGCGCTGGCCGCCGGCGAGATGGTCGGCGCATCCGGCGCCGACGTGCTGGCCGCCATCGTCGCGGGCTACGAGGTCACCTGCCGCGTCGCGCTCGCGCTGCCCGCGGGCGAGCACTACGACCGCGGCTTCCACCCCACCGCCACCTGCGGCGCATTCGGCGCGGCCGCGGCGGCGGCACGCGTCTTCGGCCTGATCGGCCGAGCAGATCGAAGGCGCGCTCGGCACCGTGCTCAGCCAATGCGCCGGCAGCCTGCAATTCCTGGCCAACGGCGCCTGGACGAAGCGCTTCCAGGTCGGCTGGGCTGCCTGCAACGGGCTGATGGCGGCGACCCTGGTGCGCGAGGGCTTCAAGGGCGCCACCGAGGCGCTGGAGGGTCGCCACGGCTTCATGCACGCCTACGCCCCCAATCCGAACCCTGACCGCGCGGTGCAGGACCTCGGCCGCGTATTCGAACTGATGCACACCGCGGTGAAGCCGTATCCATCCTGCCGCTACGGCCATGCCGGCATCGACGCCGCGCTGGCGCTGCGCGCCGCGAACGACCTGAAGCCGGCCGATATCGACCGCCGTGACGCTTGGCTTGCCGCGCGCCGGAATGATGCTGATCGGCGACCCGCCGGAGAAGAAGGTCGGATCCGCAGAACGTGGTGGACGGCCAGTTCAGCGGCCCGTTCGTGATCTCCGCCGCGCTGGCGACCGGCGCGATGGGCTGGGACAGCTACCAGCTGCTGCACGACGCCACGGTGCGCGCCTGCTGCCCAAGGTGCGCTGCGAGTTCGATCCGGAGATCGAGGCGGAGTTCCCCGCCAACATGTCCGGCAAGCTCACCATCACCGCGCGCGGCCAGAACTTCAGCCAGAAGGTCGTCGTGCCGAAGGGCGAGCCCACCAACTTCCTGACCGAGGCCGAACTCCGCGCGAAATTCGCCGGCCTGGCCGATGCCGTGCTGGGCGCGGATCGCGCGGCGCGCCTGGCTGATGCGGTGCTGGCGATCGACACGACCTCCGACGTCGCCAACCTGATGCGCCTGGCCGCGCCGCTGATGCCGGCGCGGCTGGCTGGGGAGTAGGCCCCGGCACGCAGACTCCGATGGACGTTCACTGCCGTCGTGTGTCGACATTGTCCACGCGGCGGCATCAGGGCGGCTGAACGCCGGTGCCGCCGCAGCCGCGTATCGCTATAGGTATTGATCGACCTGATCATCCCGCCCTCCAGATTCCAGTCCCGCCGGCTCCAGTCCGCCGGCTACTGCAAACCCTGCCGAACAAACCCCGTCGGCGGGTCGAATACACCAGCCGGCGGCGGGCCATAGAAAACGACCGTCGCGGTCAACGAGACATCGAAATCCTTGCCAAACACCATGCGCAGCGCGACGCCGTCGTCGGTCACGCAGAAAGTGCCCGCGTCGTCGTTCTTCGGGGGCACGCTGACGGTCCACTCCGTGCACGTCTTTCCTACCAAAGTTGCCTGCCCCTTGCGGGTGAAGCGCATTCCCGGTTGCACAAACATACCGGGATTTGTGAGATTGCCGAGTGGACGCTCGATATAGGTGCGCAGCTCCGGCATGATCGCCACCAAGCGGTTGTCTGGCCGGTCGAAAATTACTGTGTCGTACGGATATTTCGCCTCCCGCCAGCGAAAATAATCCACCCACGTGCGCGCGCCGCCATCGCTATAGGTAACCTGAAACCTTTGCGCGACCCCGATAGGATCGGACCCGGTCACCATGTAAATCACCGCCACGTCGCGCGTCGGCAGCGCAAGTGGTTTGTCCGCGGCCGGCGCCCAACCTCCCTGCGATACCGTGGACCCCGCCAGCGCAGCGGCCAGCAGTACAGCGCACGCCCGGCCCGCCCCAAGAATGCGCCCATCTGCACGACCGACGTTGTTCGCGGGACACTGCCGCATCCCTGTCTCCCCGATCCCGAACTGGCACAACGCGGCAAAAATCTAGCCGCAGCGATGAATGGCGTCACGCCCGCGCGCGAAGGACGCCAATCTCACGCGGCCCCCAATAGGCCATTGCCGCACGCGCCCCGCCAAATGCGAGTAGCGCCGCGATGCCTACCCTGGGCCTATCGCTTACCGTCCGGACAGAACAGCAAGCAAGGAATTTCAACCGCAGATGCACGTAGATGAACGCAGATTAGGTCAGGGACAATGTACCGAGGCTGGCGATTCTCCGCACTGTTGGGACCAAGGTTATCTGTGTTCATCTGTGGTTGAATATTCCTTTAGTGCCCATCCCGACCGGTGATGCAGAATTCAGGCTCGCTGGCCTTCGTATGTGAGCACCACCGATGCCTACTCCGGGCCGATACTGGCCCTACCCTCGCGCCGGGCGCTTGCGCGCGGCGCGCTTCTGCGCCGGACCATGATTTTCCAGATTCAACGCCGTATTGATCAGCGCCAGATGCGAGAACGCCTGCGGGAAATTGCCGAGTTGCCGGTGCGCGCGCGGATCGTATTCCTCTGCCAGCAGACCTACGTCGTTGCAAAGGCCCACCAGACGCTCGAACAGCGCGCACGCTTCATCGTGCCGCCCTTGCAGCATCAGGTTGTCGGCCAGCCAGAAGCTGCATGCGAGGAACATGCCTTCTCCCGGCGGCAACCCGTCATCCGCTTCATCCGTGCGATACCGCAGCACCAGCCCATCGACCATCAACTCCCGCTGAATGGCCGCTACCGTGCCCACGATGCGCGGATCATCGGGGGGCAGGAATCCGACCAACGGCAGCAGCAGCAACGCGGCATCCAGCACCGTGCCGCCATAGGACTGCACAAAACTGTTCTTCCCCGTATCGAAACCGTCGCGGCACACCGAGTTGTGAATCCGCTGTCGCAGCGCGCGCCACTCATCCAGCGGCCCCTTCAGATTGAACTCCTCCGCGCCTCGGATCGCCCGGTCCACCGCCACCCAGACCATCGCCTTGGAGAAGGTAAAATGCCGTGGGTCGCCGCGCACCTCCCAGATGCTTTCGTCCGGTTGATCCCAGATCTCCGTAAGATGCGTCACCAGATTGTATTGCAGGTCCCAGCTTGTGGCGGGCCGTACCAGATGATTGTGCATCTCCTGATACAGCGCATCCATCAGCTCGCCGTACACGTCCAACTGTACCTGCGCGCTGGCGGCATTGCCGATGCGCACCGGCTTCGCGCCATGATAGCCGGCAAGCCACGGCACTTCCCATTCCATCAGCCAGCGCTCACCCGCCAGGCCATACAGCGTCTGCACCTGCGAGGGCGTGCCGGCGACGCTGCGGCGGAGCCAGGCGCCCCAGGCCTGTGCTTCCTCCGGATAGCCGGCATGCATCAGCGCGAGCAGCGTGAACGTCGCGTCGCGCAGCCAGCAGAAGCGGTAATCCCAGTTGCGCTGCCCGCCGAGTTGCTCGGGCAGCGAGGTGGTCGGCGCGGCGACCAGACCGCCGGTCGGATGGTATGTCAGCGCCTTCAATGTCAGCAGCGACCGTTGCACGACGTCACGCCATTTACCGTTGTAGGTGCAGCGTGACGACCAGCTGGACCAGCCCGCCTCGATCTCTTCCAGTGCCGCATCGGCTTGCGGCACCACCGGATCAGGCAGATGCGACGGGCCATGCGTCAACGCGAATCGAATGCGCTGGCCTGCCGCGACGGTGAAGGCGCTGATTGTCGTCAGCTTCCGGCCGCGCAATAGCACGTCGCTGTGCAGCACGACGACATCAGGACCGGCAATGGCACGCAACCCGGTGCGATGCTGCAACCGGGTCACCCACGGGATGGCCGAGCCGTAGTCGAAGCGCAGCGCGAGATCGAGGTGCATGGCGACCTGACCAGCTCGCCCCTCGACGATGCGCACCACCGATGAATTGCCGGTGGCGGCGGTCATGAAGTCGATCAGCGCCACGCTGCCATCCTTGGTGTCGAAAATCGTCTCCAGGATCATCGTCCCGGGGCGGTACCGGCGACTGATGCGGATCGCTGGTTCGGCCGGCGCAATCTGCCAGCGTCCATTGTCCACGGTGCCGACCAGGGCGGCGAAGCAGGCGGCGCTGTCGAAGCGCGGCCAGCACAGCCAGTCGATCGAGCCCTCGCGGCTGACCAACGCCGCGCTGTGGCAATCGCCGATCAGCGCATAGTCTTCGATCCGCGCGCCGTAATGTACTGCGGCAGCTGATGATGGCCGGGCACGCGGATTGTCGCTGATCCCGCCACTGGCCTGCGGGATGGGCTGCGGGATGGGCTGCTGGGCCGACCCCGCTGGGGTTGTCCCCCACCCTGCTCGAGCGGACCGGCTCCAGGTGGCTCTGCCATCAGTTTGCCCGGCCCCAAATACGACCCGCAGCGGTCGTGCAGTAGCACGACGCGCCTGCCGGAACCGCGCGTTCCATCGGACATACGGTATTGCCGGCGTTGCACGACTGGCCGGCTGAAGCGACACCCGGTGCCGTGGCATACTGAGTTGCTGGCGGAGCGTTGGCCGGCGCAGCCGCGTATGGCGGGGGCGGCGAATAATAGGGCGGTGGTGGATAGTAGGCTGGCGGCGGGTAGTAGATCGGCGGGGGGTAATACACCGGCGGGCCATATATCGGATAGCCGAAGCCGACCCATATCCGGGCGCTGGCAGGCGCCGGCACGCCCATCAACACGCCCAGAAAGACGCCGAGCGCTGTCAGCGCGAGCTGGCGATGAAGAGTGGTCATCAATGCCCGAATCATGCCCAATCTCCTCGACTCGCCTCTGTCGGCGGCATGGAATGCGCTCATGTCGCGGGCTATATGGGGCCGCCATGCGCGCACGCGCCAGTAGCCACTCGCCTACAACTGAACTTGACTTTCAGCGATTTCCTCCTGATACCCCGTTCGTTACGCGCGGGCGGCCCCCAGGCTGTTCCATGCGCAGGTGTTGCGCCGCAGCGCCGCAACCAGCCAGTCGACTGGACCAGAATTGAACGATAGCACGACCGCCCCGGCGGAACCGACCGAACACGCGCCGATCGAGGCCGTTCCCACGCCGGAATCAATCATCGGAGAACCGTCGCGCGCGCTGTTCGCCGATCTCGGCCTGTCCGAACCGGTGCTGCGCGCCATCGCCGAGATGGGCTACCGGCACCCCACGCCGATCCAGGAGCAGGCGATCCCCACCGTGTTGATGGGGCGCGACGTACTCGGCGCGGCGCAGACCGGCACCGGCAAGACCGCCGGCTTCACCCTGCCGCTGCTGGACATCCTGACCGGCGCGCGCGCCCGCGCACGCATGCCACGCAGCCTGATCCTGGAGCCGACGCGCGAACTCGCCCTGCAGGTTGCCGAGAATTTCGTCCAGTACGGCAAATACCTGAAGCTTACCCACGCGCTGATCATCGGCGGCGAGAGCATGTCCGATCAGAAGGACGTGCTGATGCGCGGCGTGGATGTGCTGATCGCCACGCCCGGCCGGCTGATCGACATGTTCGAACGCGGCTCCATCCTGCTGTCGGACGTGAAGATCCTGGTCATCGACGAAGCCGACCGCATGCTGGACATGGGCTTCATCCCCGACGTGGAGCGCATTGTCTCGCTGCTGCCGCGCAACCGCCAGACGCTGTTCTTCAGCGCCACGCTGTTTCCCGAAATCCGCCGGCTGGCCGATGCGTTCCTGCAAAACCCCAAGCAGATCGTGGTTTCGCGCCCTGCTTCCGTGGCGACCACCATCGTCGAGGGCCTGGCACTGGTTGCGGAGCATGACAAGCGCGAGGCGCTGCGCCGGCTGATCCGTACCCAGAAGGTGCAGAACGCGCTGATCTTCTGCAATCGCAAGCGCGACGTGGACATCCTGCACAAGTCGCTGACGCGGCATAAGTTCGACGTTGGCGCGCTGCACGGCGACATGGCGCAGACCGTGCGTTTCGCGACGCTGGAGAAGTTCAAGGCAAATGATCTCCGGCTGCTGGTGTGCAGCGACGTCGCCGCGCGCGGACTGGACATTGGCGGGCTGTCGCACGTGTTCAACTTCGACGTTCCGCATCATGCCGAGGACTATGTGCATCGCATCGGCCGGACCGGGCGCGCGGGGTTGGAGGGACATGCCTTCACTATCGCCGCGCCGGACGACCGCGCCGCGGTGGAGGCGATCGAGAAGCTGACCGGTCATCCGATTCCGCCGATCGTGGTGGAGGGCCTCGATCCGGTTGACTGGTCCGAGGACGATGGGCGTCGGCGGCGTGGCCGCGGCCGCGCGCCTGCACGACCGAAGCCAGCCGCGCGCGAGCGGTCGGCGCCACGCGAGCAGTCCGCGCCACGTGAGAAGTCAGCGCCACGCGAGAAGCCGGCCGCCCGCGAGAAATCGCCTACCCGCGAAAAGCCGGCGCCGCAGCCGCGCGCGGCCAGGTCCAGGCCGGAGCCGCAGGACCGGCCGCAGCCGGAGCCGGTACAGCCGGCGAGAGAGGCCGAAGCCCGGCGTGACCCGGCGCCTCGGCGGGATGCACCGCGCCGCGAACATCGCCACCGCGATGACGATCTGGGCCCGGCGGTGAAGGGCTTCGGCGACGACCTGCCGGCATTCATGATGCTTCGGCACCGCCGTGTCGCGAAGCCCGCCGCGGAGGAAGGGGACAGCGAAGCATGAACGACGCACCGCGGCCCAGGAGCCATTTTTCGGCGTTTCAATGGGACGATGCGCTGCGTCTCGATCAGCAGTTGACCGAAGACGAACGGGCCATACGCGACGCCGCGCGCGACTACTGCCAGGACAAACTCTTCCCGCGCGTGATCGAGGCGAACCGGCACGAGAAGTTCCATCGCGAGATCATGAACGAAATGGGCGAGATGGGATTCCTCGGCGCCACCTTGGAAGGCTACGGCTGCGCCGGCGTCAACTATGTCAGCTACGGACTGATCGCGCGCGAGGTGGAACGCGTTGATTCCGGCTACCGCTCCGCATTCTCCGTGCAGTCGTCGCTGGTGATGTATCCGATCTGGGATTTCGGCTCCGACGCGCAGAAGGACAAGTATCTGCCGAAGCTGCGCAGCGGCGAGTGGGTCGGCTGCTTTGGCCTGACCGAACCGGATGCGGGGTCCGATCCCGCGTCGATGCGCACGCGGGCGAAGCGTGTCGACGGTGGCTATGTGCTGAACGGCTCGAAGACCTGGATCACCAACGCGCCCATCGCCGATGTGTTCGTGGTGTGGGCGAAGGACGACGCCGGCGACATTCGCGGCTTCATCCTGGAGAAGGGAATGCCGGGCCTGAGCGCGCCGAAGATCGAGGGCAAATTCTCGCTGCGTGCGTCGGTCACCGGCATGATCATGTTGGACAACGTGGCGATCCCTGCAGATGCGATGCTGCCGAACGTGAAGGGCCTGCGTGGGCCGTTTTCCTGCCTGAACAACGCGCGCTACGGCATTGCGTGGGGATGTCTGGGCGCGGCCGAATTCTGTTGGCATGCGGCGCGCGAATACACCCTGCAACGCATCATGTTCGGACGGCCGCTGGCGGCGACACAGTTGATCCAGAAGAAGCTGGTGGACATGCAGACCGAGATCACGCTGGGTCTGCAAGCGGTACTGCGCCTGGGGCGCCTGATCGACGAACATGACGCCGCACCCGAGATGATCAGCCTGCTGAAGCGCAACAACTGCGGCAAGGCGCTGGCGATCGCGCGCGAGGCACGCGACATGCACGGCGGCAACGGCGTGTCCGACGAGTACCATGTCATCCGCCACGTGATGAACCTGGAAGCAGTGAACACCTACGAGGGCACGCACGACGTCCACGCGCTGATCCTCGGACGCGCGCAGACCGGCCTGTCGGCTTTCGGCGCCTGAACACCGACGGGCTCCCGGTGCCGCCAACCGTACCGTTCTGGCTTGATATGACTGCCTCAGGTGTATCCGCGATCATCGATCAGTTAATGGAGGCTATCGGCAGGGCCACCCAGCGGTCATTGACGTCGTGGCGCACCAACATGGAGACATAGCGCTGCCGGGCAGCCGACATCGCGTGCAGGCATTGGGTGGCCGATGTTGTGCTGTTGGTCTCGCAGTTTTCCATCCGCACGATCAGGTCGCCGGGGTGCAATCCGGCCGTGGCCGCGTCACTTCCCGGGGCCACATTGGTTACCACCACGCCGGTCTGGTCAGATTTGATGTCATAGGATGTTCGCAGCGGCTGGGTCAGGTCGGCCAATTGTAGGCCGAAAGCGTTTGGCATCTCGCGCGGTGCGGGCTTTGCCGCAGCTTCGATCGACTTGGCCGCTCCGGCTTGCGGATCGATGACGGGGGTGACCGTCAGTGATTGCTGCGCGCCGGCGCGCCAGACCCGCACCGGTACCGGATGGCCGATCGGTGCCATGGCTATGCTCCTGGCCAGGGCACGCACATCGGTGATTTTCGCGCCGTTGAACTCCAGGACGACGTCGCCGAGTTGCAGTCCGGACGTAGCGGCCGGTCCGTTCGGCATCACACGCAGCACGACCGCGCCGCCGATAACATGACAATCCGCCGCGATTTCCGATTCCTGCTCGCACCGGTCGGTCGCGTGCCCAACCCACCTCGATGCAACGATCCGCGATCGAGGTCGGTCCGGTTACCCGAGGCCATTCCCAACGCGGCTCGGAATCCCGCGTCGCCGGCACCGACGATCACAACGTCATAACTGTGCTCGGCGATTTCGTAGGCCCGTGTCGTCGCGCCGGTTCCGGATCAGCGACCCGCGCTCTGGCCGCCATCGACATGGAGTATTTCGCCGGTCACGAAAGGCGCCGACTCCAGGTACAGGATCGCTTCGACGATGTCGGAGATCTCACCCATATGTCCGATCGGATGCAGCGCATCCAGGGCCTCATGCATTTCGACCGGGTTCATCGGCGATTTGATGACGCCCGGCGAGACCGCGTTCACACGAATCCCGCGCCCTGCATACTCGATGGCGAGCGATTTGGTTGCCGCATTGAGCCCGCCTTTCGTCAGCGACGCGAGCACGGAGGGTACAGCGGAACTCGCGTGGTCAGTCAGGCTCGTAGTGATCTGGACGACATGGCCGCTGCCTCGCTTCTCCATCTCAGCGATGGCGAGCTGCGTCATGTGGAAAAATCCGGCGGTATTGACCCCCAGAATGGCGGTGTAGTCAGCCGCCGTGTACTGGATGAAGGGTTTCGAGATGAAGATCCCGGCATTGTTGACGAGTGTGTCGATACGTCCGAACCGCGCCATACCCTGGGAAATCGTGCGCTCCGCCGTTGCCCGGTCAGCGATGTCGCCGGCGACGGTCAGAATGTTGTCGTCGTTCGACGGCATGATCGAACGCGCCGTCGCGACCACCTTGTAATGGCGATCGCGATAAGCCTTGACCAGCGCGGCGCCGATCCCTTGCGACGCGCCGGTGATGACCGCGACCTTTTGCCCATGTTCCATTTGACTGCCCCGGATGCTTAGGAACCCCAGCCCGTCAGGCCGACTGCTTCAACGCCGCCGTTGACGGCACCGACGCCGTCCGACTCCTCACTTGTGCCCCCGAGGGCCGGTCAGACGATGCACGCCGACGGCATCGGCGACGAATACCCAATCGGCCCGATTGATGAAGAGGCCACTTTCGACAACACCGACGATACGCCCAATGCGCTCCTCCAGTCGCGCGGGGTCGATGATGGAATCGAAGTGGCAATCAAGGATGCGATTGCCGCTGTCGGTGACAAAGGGGTCGCCAGCGGACGAGTGCCGCAGGCCGTACGGTGGCGCCCAGCGCCTCGAGCGCCGCCCAGGTTGGCTCCAACCCGAATTCCACGACCTCGACGGGGACCGGCACGCGCGTGCCCAGACCGATCAACCAGTTTCTACACCGTCAACGATGATCGCGAGGTGCCGGCTGGCGGCGGCAACGATCTTCTCCCGCAGCAAGGCGCCGCCCAGACCTTTGATCAGATTGAGCGTGCCGCGCTCCACTTCATCCGCACCGTCGATCGTGAGATCGATCGCCGATGCACCGCGAAAGAGGTGAGCGGGATGCCCTCGGCTGCCGCCTCGCGCTGCCGTTCGTTCCGAGGTCGGAATGCCAACAAAGCGAAGGCCCTGGCGATGGCGTCTGGCAAGCGCCTCGATGGCGAAGGTGGCCGTCGAGCCGGTGCCAAGTCCGACGACCATGCCGTCCTGAACCAGCGCGACCGCCGCTTCCGCCGCCTCGCGCTTGAGCGCGTCCCGGCTCGCCCTCGGTGGAAGGGGGCGCGGCGCTCATGATGCGGCCGCCTCGGTGGCGCTTCGGCGGATGGCAGCGATGGCGGCCTTGTAGTCCGTCGTACCGAATATCGCCGAACCGGCAACGATCGCGGTGGCGCCCGCCGCGACCGCCATGCCCACTGTCGCGGTATTCTCTCCGCCGTCGACCTCGATCACCGGGTCGATGCCGCGTTCCACGCACATCGCTCGGATGCGCCTGATCTTCGGCATCATCGCGGGCAGGAAGGCCTGCCCGCCGAACCCGGGATCGACTGTCATGACCAGGATGATGTCGCAAAGATGCAGGACATATTCGATGAGCTCCGGCGGGCTCGCCGGATCGAGCACCACGCCCGCCTTTTTGCCCAAGCGCGCGGATCTGGGCTCAGCACGCGATGCAGATGAATCGTGGAGCCGGGCTCGGCCTGCACCAGCAGATGGTCGGCGCCGGCCTGTGCGAATGTCGCGAGATAGCGTTCCGGCTCGACGATCATCAGATGCACATTGAGCGGCTTTGACGTCGAACGGCGGATGGCCTGCAGCACCACTGGGCCGAAGGTGATGTTGGGCACGAAGCGGCCATCCATCACATCGACATGGATCCAGTCGGCGCCGGCCGCGTCGACGGCGCGAACCTCTTCGCCCAATCGCGTGAAATCCGCCGACAGCACCGACGGCGCGATCAGGATCGACCGGTACGGCCGGTGGCGGGATGCACGGAGAAGCGTCATGCGGCATCGGTGGAGAACCTGAAGATCGTGGTCGAGCGATAGCGCTCGCCTGGCCGCAGCACGGCCGACGGAAAGCCGGGTTGATTGGGCGCGTCGGGAAACTGCTGGGTCTCGAAGCACAACCCGTCACTCTGCCGATAGGCGCGGCCCGAGGGACCGGCCAACGCGCCGTCCAGGCTGTTGCCGGTGTAGAACTGGAGCCCTGGCGCATCGGTCAGCACATCGAGGATGCGGCCTGATCGAGGCTCGAATGCGCGCGCCGCCTGCCGCGGAGCGTCGCTGGCCGGCCCGCGCAGCTGCCCGGAGCACCCAGTTGTGATCATAGCCACGGGCGATCAGAAGCTGCTCGTCCGCCATCCGGATGCGTTCGCCGACGACCCTGGGCCGCGTGAAGTCGAACGGCGTTCCGCTGACCGGCCGGATCTCGCCGGTGGGAATTTGGGTCGCGTCGGTCGGCGTGAAGTAATCGGCCTCGATCGAAACGATGTGGTTCAGCACGTCGCCGGAACCTTCGCCGGCGAGATTGAAATAGCTGTGGTTGGTCAGGTTGACGACGGTCGGCTTATCGGTCGTCGCCGTGTAGTCGATGCGCAGGTCATTGGCGGGGCCCAGTCGGTAGGTTACTTCCACGGCGAGATTGCCGGGAAATCCCTCCTCGCCATCGGGGCTCAGGTAGCGCAGGACCAGCGCGTCGCCGTCATGGCTCTCGGCCTGCCAGATGACCTTGTCAAAGCCGTGCCGGCCGCCGTGCAGCGTGTTTGGCGGCGCGTTGGTGTCGAGTTGATATTCGATCCCGTCGATGGTGAAGCGCCCGCGTGCGATGCGGTTGGCGTAGCGCCCGGCGATCGCGCCGAAATGCGGGCTGCGGTGCAAATACCCGTCGACCGAATCCGAACCAAGCACGATGTTGGCGGACTTCCCGTCGCGGTCGGGCACTTCCAGGCGCGCGATGATACAGCCGAGAGTAAGAACGCACACCCGCATCCCCGCGGTGTTGGCCAACGTGTACGCGACCACTGGGTTGCCGTCCTCGGTGATCCCGTAGCTGCTCGCTGTTCATGCTTTCCGCACACTCCTCGGATTGTGGCTCCCGGCCGGCGACCCCGCACCAGCGCGTTTGGAGCGTCAGGCGCCGGCGGCAGCCTGATCGACGAACCAGATGAGTTCACCCACGGGCTTCACACGAGCGGCCGGCACGTCGCTGCCGCCCGCGCGGATTGCATTGAACATCGCGGTCTTTTCCGTTCCCGCGACGAGAAACGCGACATGCCGGCTGCTATCGATCACCGGATAGGTCATGGTGATGCGGACCTCGGGCCGTCCGTGCGACACAGCAGCGACCCAGCGCTTGCGCTCATTGAGAACCGCCTCGCCAGGCAGCAGCGACGCGGTGTGCCCGTCCGGCCCGAGCCCCAGCAATGTAATGTCGAACAGTGGCCGCGCCGGATCCAGCACCGCCGCGCCATAGTCCGATTGCAGCGTGCGCTCATAGCGTAAAGCGGCTTCGTCGGGCGTGCCGTCAGCCGGCACGGGGTGGATGTTTTCCGGCGGCACGGGCGCCTTGGACAGCATCGCCTCGCGCGTCATCCGGTAGTTGCTTTCCGGATGATCATACGGAACGAAACGCTCGTCGCCCCAGTACCAGAATGACGCGCTGCCAGGGGAAGCGCTGGCGGAACTCGTCGGACGCCAGCAGCCCGTAGAGCGTCTTTGGCGTTGAACCGCCGGACAATGACACTCGAAACGGGCCCGGAGCCGCGACCGCCGTGGCCGTCATCCATTCCGCGACATGGCGCGCGAGCGCCAGCGGATCCGGCAGTACTTCGACTCGTCCAATCATCTTGCTCATGGCGATCGCCTCAATCCATTGCACCGAGGATGTAACGTTCGATCGCTTTGGCGAATCCCTCGTCGTTATATGAATCCGTCGTGGCGCTGGCCTGCGCCTTGACCTGGTCGGATGCATTGCCCATCGCGATGCTGAAGCCCGATCGTTTGAACATCAGCACGTCGTTTGGCTGATCGCCGAGGGTGGCGAATTCTTCCGCCGGAACGCCCAGATGAAGCGAGAGATAGTCCACCACCGCGCCCTTGTTCGCATCCTTGTTGAGTGACGTCGAGATAGTACGGCTGCGACCGCGTCGCCGTCGCCCGATCGCCGAACGCGGCCTGGGCGTCGGCTTCGCAACGCTTGACTTTTTCAAGGTCATCGCTGATGCCAACGATCTTCGCTACCCCACCCAACGCGTCCGCGAAATCCGCCACCACTGTGGGCTCGAATTTAACGGTCCACGCCTCGCGCGCGACATGCGGCGCATTTGGTTTCGTGATCAGCCAGTCGTTGCCCCGATAGACCCAGGCATCCAGGCCATGCGCGCGAATCAGGTCGATCGCCTTCGTCGCGACATCCGCCGGCAGCGTCTTCTGTTCGATAATCGACAGATCCGATTTGACGAACAGCCCGCCATTGAAGCCGGCGATCGGCGTTTCGAGCCGCAGATCGTCGAACAGCATGGCCATGCCTTTCGGCGGACGGCCGCTGGTGATCGCGAAACGAATGCCCGCGCCATGCAGCGCTTGAACCGCCGCCTGGGCGCGCTTCGTCAGCACCTTGTCCTCGGTGACCAGCGTGCCGTCCACATCCGCCAGAACCAGGGAAATTTTCGGTTTTCGCGCCATGGCAACCTCCGTTCAGACCGAGCGGGCGCCAGGCGTGCCCGTCGCGCGCCAGCAGTTCATCGGCCGCGGCCGGGCCGGTTCCGCCCGCGGCATAATTCGGAAAATCCGTGGGCCGGCGTGTTGCCCCAGGCATCCAGGATGGGCTGCACCGCTCGCCAACCGGCCTCGATGTTGTCGGCACGCTGGAACAGCGTGGCGTCGCCGATCATGCAGTCATAGAGCAACGTTTCGTAGCCGGTATTGGGCGCCATGTTGAAGAACGTCTTGTACGCGAAATCCATGCTGACGGTGCTCAACCGCACGGTTGGACCCGGGCGTTTGGCGGCGAAAGCAAGCTCGATGCCCTCGTCGGGCTGGACGCGCAGGATCATCCAATTGGGATTGAGCCGCTCCACATCCGTGCCGCGGAACAGCGCGTACGGCGCCTGGTGAAAGCGGACGGCGATCTCGGTTCGATGGCCTTTCATATATTTGCCGGTACGCAGATAGAACGGCACGCCGGCCCAACGCCAGTTGTCGATCATCAATTTGCAGGCGACGTAGGTCTCGGTCACCGAATCCGCGGCGACATCCGGCTCGTGGCGATAGGCGCGAACTGGCTGTCCCAGTACGGTGCCGGCGTCATACTGACCGCGCACGGCATCCCGCAACGCGCGTTCCGGCGTCAGCGGCTGGATCGCCTCGATCACTTCGGCCTTTTTGGCGCGGACCGCCTCGGCATCGAACGAAATCGGCGGCTCCATCGCCGTCATCGACAGCAGTTGGAACAGGTGATTGGGCACCATGTCGCGCAGCGCGCCGGTTTTTTCATAGAACTTGCCGCGGTGCTCGACGCCGACCGTTTCCGATGCCGTGATCTGAATGTGATCGATATGCTCGCGATTCCAGATCGGTTCGAACAGGCCGTTGGCGAAGCGCAGGGCCATGATGTTCTGAACCGTTTCCTTGCCCAGAAAATGATCGATCCGATAGATCTGGTGTTCCTCCAGTGTCTTCAGGATCTGGGCATTGAGCGCCTTGGCCGAAGCAAGGTCGTGGCCGAACGGTTTCTCGATCACCACCCGGCGCCAATGTCCGTCCTGTTCCTCAGTCAGGCCGGACGCGCCAAGGCCGGCGACCACAGCTTCGAAGAAACGGTCCGCGACCGCGAGGTAGAACAGATAGTTGCCCGCGGTGCCCGCCGACCTGTCGAGCTCCGCCAGATGCTCGCGCAATCGCTGGTACATTGCCGGGATCGTTAAGGTCGCCCTGAAGGTAGCTCATGCGACTGGTCAGCCAGCGCCACGCATCCTGGTCGATATGGTCGGCCTCGAATTCGCCGCCGCCCTTGGTGACGAATTCGTTCATCATGTCGGTCAGGCCCTGGCGCCAGGCCTCGGTGTTTTTGGCGGCCAGATCGACGCCGACGATTTCGAAAATCCTCAGACAGGCGCTTGGAATTGGCCAGATTGTAGAGTGCCGGCATGACCAGGCGCCTGGTCAGATCGCCGGCCGCGCCGAAAATCACGATCGCGCAAGGCGGCGCGACCGGCGTCGGAGCATCGTCGTCCGCCGCACTGTCGGCCTCCGCCAGACGATCTTGGATCTGGTGGTCTTGCTGGTCCGCCATTGCCCTGCTCCACACTTTTCGATTCAGTTGCCGTCGCGCGTCGCTTCGACCACTCAGCCGCGCCCAAGCAACTCCTTGGCCGTGGCGACGACCCGTTCCGGTTCGAAACCGAAATTTCGCAGCAGCTCCTTCAGCGGTGCCGAAGCACCGAAGGTCCGCATGCCGATGACCTTGCCGGCCGGGCCGACATAGCGATCCCAACCCAGGACCGACCCCTGCTCCACCGCAATGCGCGCCGTGACGCTTGGGCGGCAGCACACTGTCACGGTACGACTGCGGCTGATGCTCAAAGATGTCCCAGGAGGGCATGGAAACCACGCGGGAACGGATCCCCTGGCTGGTCAGCACTTCATGCGCACCGACCACCAGAGCGACCTCGCTGCCGCTGCCGATCAGTATGATCTCAGGCGTTCCGCCCGCCGCGTCCGCCATGACATAGGCACCACGGGCCACCCCGGCGGCGGACGCGTACTTGGTGCGATCGAACGTCGGCAGCGGCTGCCGCGACACCACGACCACTGCCGGCTGATGGCGAAGCTGCATGACGACGCGATACGCCTCGACGACCTCATTGGCATCGGCGGGCCGCAGCAACATCAGGCCGGGAACGGCACGCAGAGAGATCAATTGCTCCACCGGCTGATGCGTCGGTCCATCCTCGCCGTCGCCCATCGCGTCGTGGCTGAACACCATCAACGTCGGCAGTTCCATCAACGCGGAAAGCCGCATTGCAGGGCGTGCATAATCGCTGAAGATAAAGTACGTCGCACCGAACGCCCGCAGCTTCGACAGCGACATCCCGTTGACGATCGCCGCCATCGCGTGCTCGCGGATGCCGAAATGAAAATTCCGACCCGTCGGGGTTTCGGGTTCGAAATCACCCGCGCCATCAAATTTGAGTGTCGTGCGGTTCGACGGCCCGACGTCCGCCGAACCACCCATGAACCACGGGAATGTTCTGCGCCAGCACGTTCAGCACCTGACCGGACGCGTCGCGTCCGGCAATGCCTTTGGGATCGGCGGGGAAGCTCGGCAGGTTGCGATCCCATTCCGCCGGCAGCTCGCGGCGCTGCATCTGGTCGATCTCGGTGGCGAGTTCGGGGAACCGCTGCCGATAGGAGGCAAACAGCGTCTCCCAACTGCTGCGCGCGTCGGCACCGCGCTTCCCGATGCCCGCATTGAAATGCTCATACACGCCGTCCGGGACAAGGAACTTGGCGTCCTCCGGCCAGCCGTAGGCACGCTTCGTCAGTTTGATTTCTTCCTCACCCAGCGGGTCGCCGTGGATCTCGGCGGTATCGACCTTGTGCGGTGAGCCATAGCCGATGTGACTGTCCAGGATGATAAGGGTTGGCCGGCCCTTGGTCGCACGGAACACCGCCAGCGCATCCTCGATCCGCTGCATGTCATTGGCATCGCCGACCCGCAGCACATTCCATTGATAGCCCATGAAGCGCGCCGCCACGTCCTCGGTGAACGTGATGCGCGTGTTGCCTTCGATGGTGATGTGGTTGTTGTCATAAACCCAGCACAGGTCGTCGAGACCGAGATGCCCCGCCAGGGATGCCGCCTCCGATCCGACGCCCTCCATCATGCAGCCGTCGCCGCAGACCGCATAAATGTTGTAGTCGAATATTTCGAACCCTGGCCGGTTATAGCGCGCGCCCAGAAATTTGCGCGCGATGGCCATGCCGACGCTGGTGGCGATGCCCTGGCCCAACGGGCCGGTGGTCGTTTCAACCCCGGATACGAGATGATACTCCGGATGTCCCGGCGCCTTGCTGCCGAGTTGCCGGAAGTGACGGATGTCGTCCAGCGTCACCGACGGCTTGCCCAGGGTCTCGTATTCGGCGTTGACCGCCTGGACTTGGGTCAGATGCAGGACCGACCACAGCAACATCGAGGCATGGCCATTGGACAGCACGAAACCGGTCGCGATCGGGCCAGATCGGATCCTTGGGGTCGAAGTTCATGACCCGGTTCCAGATCGTATAGACCAGCGGCGCCAGTGCCATCGGCGTACCCGGATGTCCGGAATTCGCCTGCTGGACGGCATCGATCGACAGTGTGCGGATCGTGTTGATCGCCAATTGATCGAGATTGTCGCTCGTCATGCCCTTAGGCTCCCTGCATCGATGCTGCGTACCGCTACGAATTCGCCGGCTTCTCGATATGTCCGCCGAATTCGTAGCGCATGGCCGAGAGCAGCTTGTCGGCGAAATCCGCTTCGCCGCGCGAACTGAACCGCTCATAGAGCGCCGACGACAGCACATGGGCCGGCACGCCCTCGTCGATCGCGGCCTTGATGGTCCAGCGGCCCTCGCCTGAATCGGACACCCTGCCCGCGAAATCCGACGAGTTCCGCATCCTGCATCAAAGCCGCGCTCGTGAGATCGAGCAGCCAGGACGCGACCACGCTGCCGCGGCGCCAGAGCTCCGCGATGTCCGGCAGGTTGAGATCGTATTGATAATGCTCGGGCTCGCGCAGCGGCGTGGTTTCGGCATCGACTGTGCCAGTCTTCTTGCCCACGTTGGCCGACTTTGAGCACGCTCAGCCCTTCGGCATAGGCAGCCATCAGGCCATATTCGATGCCGTTATGCACCATCTTCACAAAATGGCCCGCGCCACTGGGTCCGCAATGCAGATAGCCCAGTTCGGCTGTGCCGCCGGCTTTTTCCCGTCCCGGCGTGCGCGGGATATCGCCGCGGCCAGGCGCGAGGGTGGCGAAGATCGGGTCCAGATGCTTCACCGTTTCGGGCTCGCCGCCGATCATCATGCAGTAGCCGCGCTCCAGACCCCAGACGCCGCCGCTGGTGCCGACATCGACATAATGGATGCCCTTGGGCGCGAGTTCCTTGGCGCGGCGGATATCGTCGATGTAGTACGAATTGCCGCCGTCGATCAGGATATCGCCGCGCTCGAGCATGAGGCAGCACCGATCGGCGACCGTCTGCGTCGACCGCAGCGGCGGGAACCATCATCCAGACCACGCGCGGCTTCGTCAGGCTTGCTGGCGAACTCGGCCAGAGACGCGGCGCCGATCGCCTTTTCCTTCGCCATTTGTTCGACCGCCTTCGCGGACGTGTCGTACACCACGCATTCGTGCCCGCCGTGCAACAGCCGGCGCACCATGTTCGCTCCCATCCGGCCGAGGCCGATCATTCCCAGTCGCACGTGCTGATCCTTTCTCGCGGAGCGATGTTCCGATTGGATCCCGTCAGACCAGGGCGACGACTGAAGCCGCCGCCTTCTCGAAGATGTCGGCGAACTCGCGGTACCGCCAGGCGATCTCCGCGACAGCCGCATTCGCGCGGCATCACACGGCGCCTTTCATGTCGCGGTAGCGCCGGATCAAATTGTTGGTCGAACTGTCGTGCTCGAGTTTCGGCTCGGTCGGACTTTCCAATTGTGGAATGATCCGTTGCGCCAGAACCTTGCCGAGTTCCACGCCCCATTGATCGAAGCTGTCGATTTGCCAGATGACGCCCTGGGTGAACACGCTGTGCTCGTACAGCGCCACCAGCTTGCCAAGCGCGCCCGGCGTCAGGCGGTCCAGCAACAAGGTATTGGACGGTCGGTTGCCCTCGAACAGCCGGTGCGGCACCAGCCAGTCCGGCGTCCCCTCTTCCTTCACCTCCTCGCTGGTCTTGCCGAACGCCAGCGCCTCGGTCTGGGCGAAGACGTTGGCGAGCAGGATGTCGTGATGCCGCCCCAGCGGGTTGAGCGTCTGGGCGAACCCGATGAAATCGCAGGGGATCAGCCGGGTGCCCTGATGGATCAGCTGATAGAACGAGTGCTGGCCGTTGGTGCCTGGCTCGCCCCAGTAAATCGGCCCGGTGTCATAGTCCACGCGAGCACCGTCCAGCTTCACATGCTTGCCGTTACTCTCCATCGTCAGTTGCTGGAGATAGGCGGGAAAACGCTTCAGGTATTGTTCGTAGGGCAGCACCGCGACGGTCTGCGCGCCGAAAAAATCATTGTACCAGACCGACAGCAGAGCCATCAGCACGGGAAGATTGCCCTCAAAGGGCGTGGTGCGGAAATGCTCGTCCATCTGGTGAAAGCCATCCAGCATGGCGCGGAAATTGTCCGGGCCGATGGCGATCATCGTCGACAGGCCGATGGCAGAATCCATCGAATACCGCCCGCCGACCCAGTCCCAGAAACCGAACATGTCTGCCGTGTCGATGCCGAACGCCGCCACCTCCTTGGCATTGGTTGACACGGCGACACAATGTTTGGCGATTGCCTTCTCGTCGCCATTCAGACCCGCGAGCAACCAGTCACGCGCGGTATGCGCGTTCGTCATCGTCTCCAGCGTGGTGAAGGTTTTGGAGGAAATGATGAACAGCGTCTCATCGGCGTTGAGATCGCGGACCGCTTCCGCGAAGTCGGTCCCGTCGACGTTGGAAACGAAGCGGAACGTCATGCTTCGTTCGCTGTAGTGCTTCAACGCCTCGTAGGCCATGACGGGACCAAGGTCGGAGCCGCCGATGCCGATGTTGATGACATTGCGGATCCGCTTGCCGGTATGGCCTTTCCAGTCGCCGCCGCGGACACGCGTGGCGAAGCCGGCCATCTTGTCCAGCACTTCATGCACGTCGGGCACCACGTTCCGGCCGTCGGCGAAGATCGCGGCGTCGCGTGGCGCGCGCAACGCGACATGCAGAGCGGCCCGGCCTTCCGAGACATTGATTGCCTCACCGCTGAACATGGCGTCGATGCGCTCGCGCAAACCCGACTGCTCGGCGAGTTGCAGCAGCAGTTTCAGCGTTTCGTCGGTGATCCGGTTTTTCGAATAATCGAGATAAATCCCCACGCCCTCCGCGGTCATGCGTTCGCCGCGGCGGGCGTCTTCGGCGAACAGTTGGCGAAGGTGGACCCGCTCGATCTTCGCTATGATGGTCCTTGAGGGCCATGTACGCTGGGCGTTCGCGCAACGGTGCGACAGTCATCGGCGGTATCCCTGATGGAGTGATCCCGTCCAGTATCAGTTCCGCGCTCGCCCGCTGCGCGCGCTGCTTTTCGCTTCGATGCGGGACATCAGATCGATCCAGGATGCGACGAAGGATTTCGCTCCCTCGTCCTGTAACTTGGCCGCCAGCGCGTCGACGTCGATACCCGCCCGGGCGAATTTCGCCAGCATCGCCTCGGCGTCGCCACCATCGGCCGCCAGAATGCCGCCGGTCTCGCCGTGATCGGCGAAAGCCTTGAGCGTGCCTTCGGGCATCGTGTTGACGGTGAAGGGCGCGGCGAGCGCCTTTACATAGAGGATGTCGGACGCCTTCGGATCCTTGGTGCCCGTGCTGGCCCACAGCAGTCTCTGGGCGCGAGCCCCGGCATTCGCGGCGCGCTGCCAGCGCGGCGAACCAAGCAGATCGTGGTACGCCTTATAGATGCGCTGAGCGATGGCGATCCCCAGACGGTTGATCAGTGCCGCCGGTACCTTGCCCTCGACCGCGACGTCCCACCGGCTGATGAAAACCGACGCGACCGATCCGACATCGGGATTGAGCCCAGCGGCGATACGGCGTTCGATGCCTCGCAGATACGCCTCGGCCGCCGCCACGTATTGCTCGCGGGAAAACAGCAGCGTGACGTTGACCGGAACGCCGGCGAAGATTGCCTCCTCGATGGCGGGCAATCCCTCCGGCGTCCCGGGAATTTTGATGAACAGATTGGGCCGCGCGGCCCTTTCATGCAGGGCTTTGGCCGCCGCCCGCGTGCTGGCGGTGTCGTGCGCCAGCAGCGGTGACACCTCCAGCGAGACCCATCCGTCCACTCCGCCGGTGCGTTCGAAAATCGGCCTGAACAGGTCGGCGGCCCCGGTCAGATCCTGCAGCGCCAGATCGAAAAACAGATCTTCACCGGAACGGCCAGCTCGCACCGCACTGCGGATAGGAGCGTCGTAGGTGGCGCTGTTGCTGATGGCGTGATCGAAAATCGTCGGATTGGACGTGAGCCCGGTCACCGAGAGTTCGTCGATGTACCGTTGCAACGTTCCATCGGTCAACAGATCGCGGGTGATATTGTCGAGCCAGATGCTCTGGCCCAGATCATGGAGTTTGCCGGTGGGCTTCATCGCGCCATCTCCCTGTGCGGCTGCCGATGCGGTGGTCTTGCGTCAGAGAACCGGTGCTCATGGCGAACTTCTCCTGTACGAGCGCTGGTGAAGCGAGGGCCGGGCGGACCGCGTGGAGCCGATGTGATGCCGCGCCGGTATCGGGCGAATATTCGCCGTTCGGCAGACACTCTTCCGCCGCGCGATTGAAACGGATCAATCCGGCACCGGCGAGCGAAGGCCGCCCGCCCGGAGCCGCGAAATAGCACCAGAACATCCAAAACATCGCGCCGATGTCCAATATCGCGGGTGACCCGGTGCCCATGTCGGGTGCCGCCTCGGTGCGCGGTCAGGTTCGAGCGATCGCGTGTTGAATTCGGCGGAAACTGTCGCTCAGGCAATACCAGGAGTCCAGTCATGCGCATCCGCCGCGCTCGCCGGCGGCGGAACGGCGCCCTTCACCACATCGCCAACCGATCCGTCTGAACACCAAAACCACCCGCGCGACCTTTCGCGGCGGCAGGAGGAGCACGATGCAATTCGCCCTGATCTCGATTACCGCCGCGCTCGGCGGGCTGCTGTTTGGTTACGACACCGGAGTGATATCCAGCGCGCTGCTGTTCGTCCGCTCGGTGTTCCATCTCTCTCTGGGGCTTCAACCTGCTGGTGATGATCACCTTCCTGGGCCTCATCCAACTGTGCGGCCGCACCGGCACATTCCTGCTTTACGCGGGTCTGACTCTGGTCGCGCTCGCCTTCACAGCCGTGCTGGTGCCGGAGATGAAGGGACGCAGCCTGGAGGAAATCGAGGAACATCGGGCGATGGCGCACGACCAGATCGCCGCTGACAGGATCAAGAAGGAAACCAACGGGCGGCTGGAGATCACCATCTATCCGAACAGGGTACTCGGCGGCGATACGGCGATGATCGCGCAGACGAACGATGTCCCGGGCAAACGCGTCCTGGCGCAGATCGCCGGCCAGCGCACGGACAACCCGACCCGGATCAGCCGCGCCAGCTTCTGACCCGGTGCGAGCACGATCTTCACCGGCAGGCGCAGCACGATCTTGGTGAAGTTGCCGGTGGCATTATTCGGCGCGATCGGCGAGAACGCGGCGCCGGACGCTGGCGGAACGCTGTCGACAAACGATTGCAGCCGCACGACGATTCACCGATTGGCCTTGCCGCCTGGATGCTCGACCACGACGCGCGCAGTTACGCGCTCATCGCGAAGGCCTTCGCCGGCCAGCCGGAGGGACTTACGCCAGAGGATATCCTCGAAAACGTCACGCTCTACTGGCTGACGAACACGGCGGTTTCTTCAGCGCGTCTCTATTGGGAAAGCAAGCTGCCGTTTTTTGCCGCTAAGGGGGTCACCCTACCCGTCGCCGTGAGCGCCTTTCCCGACGAGATCTACACGGCCCCGCAGAGTTGGACGGAACGAGCCTACCCCAGGCTCATTTATTACAACCGGCTGAATAAAGGCGGTCACTTCGCAGCGTGGGAGCAGCCGACGATCTTCTCCGAAGAACTCCGGGCGGGATTCAGGTCGTTACGTCAGCCACACAACGGATGATTTCATGTCCCGCGATACCTTACCACGTCGTCGCGAGAGCGAGCGTGCACTTAAGAAAACGAAGGTGTAATCCCAAAAGACAGGCGTCGCCGCGGGCGTTATGTCTCGGAGAATTCGCCGGCATCAGCGTTTGTCGCCGAATTCAACGGGGAGAAATCAAATGACCGCGAATGAGGCAAAGTATACCGGCGAACGCCGCCGGCAACAAGCGAAGAACCCCCAAGATCATCACGACACCCGCGCGATCAGGGCGTTGGCGCCCGGACCCGGCCTCGACTGGCGCGCGGACCTGTTCGCATCCGCGATCGTCGATGACTATGAACTCGACGGCGAACTGGCGCGAGATGACCGGTCACATGTTCCAGTGCATGAACTTCCGGATAGTGACGGCGATCGCGGAACAGTTATTGGGCTGTACCAACCCGCGCATCCGGCTACGCTCGCGGGGATCGCACCATGACCATGGCTCGTAGTCCGCGCGACGAAGCGCTCAGCGTGTATTCCCAATATCAGTCGATCGTTTCTTCTGTCATCGCTATGCCGTCGGTGCCGTCGGAATTCGAGAGTATCGTGCTCCTGTCCGGCGAATTGCCACCGAAGGACGGAGACCTGATCAACGTACTGCTCGCCTCGGCCCATCTCGTGAACGACAGCGGATGTGAGGTGCTGCGCCCGCTTTGGACGGAAGAGGCCATGCACCGGATCCATGGCTTCATGCGGCTGATCGGTGCCCGGAGCCGTCGCGGATCGCGGACGAGGCAGAATCCCATCGCCGCTGCGGTCGAGGATTTCGCCGCTCGCGATCTGGCGGCGAAGTTCGGGGAGCTGGAGACCAGTGCGGAACGTGCAGTGCTACCATGTTCCACTGTCCTGCGGGATGTCGTCAGCGACCTCGGGACATTGTTTGGATGTCCGGCCAGCATCGCACTCGAAACCAGAATTGAGCGCGTGTTATTGCCGGGCTACAAGCGACGCGCACTCGTGCTGGCGGCGTGTGAACTGCTCTGCAACGCATTGCTGCACGCGTTTCCGGGACATGAGACCGGCCTGATCGAGGTTGGCCTGACATTCCTGGGGCGGCGGTCCGCGTGTCTACGTGCGGCCGATAACGGAATCGGCTTTGGTGACATACTGCCCAATCTCACATGCGGCGTAGCCGCCGGCCTCGCCGACCTGCTGGAGGCGGACCTGGCCTACACCAGGGCGGCGGGCTGGACCGTTGCGGAAATTTGCTTTCCCGCTCGGGGGGCGTAGCCGGATTATTGTATCAAAAACCCGTCCCGACAGGCTCCGGCACAAATGTTTTCCAACGGACCGTCGAGTACGCCTGATCTGATTCAGTGTTGGCCAGAGCTTGCCGGTCACGAACAATCAATGCTACTTCCCGACACATTATCGCCGACAACCTTGGTCGCAGCGTTCGGTCGTGGAAGGAGCCCCAATGCCTAACGACCCGACGCAGCGTGATCAACTTCGAAGTCCGGAATCCAAGGCTGACGTCGCACGGAATATCGGGGTTGCCGAGACCGTGGCGGAACGAACGGCAGATCCTCTCAGCCAGACCGGATGGACCGTTCGCGTCCAAGGTACCGACCTGGTGATCGTTCTGGCCGGAGATTGGATTGTCCGCCAGTCCGGCGTCGCGGCAAGCGTCGCAAAATATCTCCTTCAAAACCAAACTCCACGAACCTTGATGTTCGACGCGACGTCGCTCGGACACTGGGACAGCGCGCTGATTGTTTTTTTGTGGGACCTCCAAACTGAAGCGGCCAGGTTCGAGATTGAGTTCGACCTGTCGGGGCTGCCGGAACCGGCGCGGCAACTGCTTGCGCTGGCGTCGGTTCAGGTCGCGCCAAAGGCGCCGCCCGCGGCGCGCGAAGAGCTGCTCGACTGGACCGGACGCCGCGCGATTACCTATTGGTCGGAAGTTGTCGAGGTCGCCAAACTCGTCGGCGAAACCATGCTGCGTGCGTGGCCGGCTTTACGTGGTCGCGGGGGATTGCGCCGCGTCGACGTGGTGGATTCCGCGTGGGAGGCCGGGATCGCCGCCGTGCCGATCGTCACCGTGGTCAATGTGTTGGTGGGTGGCATCCTGGCATTCGTGGGTGCCGCGCAATTGCGGCGCTTCGGTGCGGGTATCTTTGTCGCCGATCTGGTTGGCGTCGCCGTGGTGCGGGAAATGGCGCCCGTCATGACCGCGATCATCATGTCGGGGCGAACCGGGGGCGCGTATGCCGCGCAGATCGCGACAATGCAAGGCAACGAGGAGATCGATGCCCTCCAGGTGGCCGGTATTCCCGTGTTCGACTATCTCGTTCTGCCGAGAAGTCGCCGCCCTCACCTGCATGATGCCGATTCTCTATCTCTATGGTTGCGTCGTCGGCATCATTGGCGGCCTCGCCGTGGCCTGGCTGACACTGCAACTCAGTCCAATGACTTTCCTCGAAGAGATGCGCACGTCGGTAGACTTCCATCAGTTCCTGCTGGGTCTCGTCAAGAGCGTCGCCTTTGGCGCGGTGATCGCCTTCGCCGGATGCCGGATCGGCTTACGATCCAGGCGTAGCGCCGCAGAGGTGGGCCGCGCAGCGACCACGGCCGTCGTGGTCGGCATCGTCTGCGTGATCGCACTCGATGCACTGTTCGCGGTTTGCGCGAACCGGTTGGACATCTGACGCATGGATGCCGGCCTGGCTAACCCGAAACTCCTCGTGCGGGATCTGACTGTCGGCTACGGCGAGGCCGCCGTGCAGCATGATCTTTCATTCGCGGTAAGACCTGGATCGATCTTCGCGATCATGGGGCCCAGCGGTTGCGGCAAGAGTACCTGTGCTCAAATCGCTCATCGGATTGCGGCGGCCAACCGCGGGCGAGATCCAGATCAACGGCGAGGACTATTGGGCGGCGAGCGAAGCCCGGCGTGCCTGCATGGACCAGCGGTTCGGGGTGCTGTTCCAGAGCGACGCGCTCTGGAGTTCCATGTCGATCGCCGACAATGTGGCGTTGCCGCTGCGGATGTTCACGCGACTGGACAATCCCTCGATCGATGCGCTGGTCCGATTGAAGCTGGCCCTGGTTGGATTGTCGGGCGCCGGTCCACGTATGCCCGCCGAGCTCAGCGGGGGCATGAGAAAACGCGCTGGGCTGGCCCGCGCGCTGTCGCTCGATCCGGAGCTCCTGTTTTTTGATGAACCCTCGGCCGGCCTCGATCCGGTCAACGCCGCACGTCTCGACGACCTGATCCTCGAACTGCGCGACGGCTTCAACACCACCGTCGTGCTGGTCAGTCACGAGCTGTCTAGCTTGTTCGCCATCTGTGATGACGGCGTATTTCTCGATGTCGAAACGAAGACAGCCGTCGCACACGGCGCACCCAGGGCATTGCGTGACAACTGCGACCATCCGGCGGTGTGCGCCTTCATGCATCGCGACGGTCAGCCCCGTGGGAAAATAACAGCGGGAAAATAACAGCAGGAACATAACAGGAGGTCAGAATGGCGACGGCTGATCCTGCGATCTTCATTCCTCGCACGAGACCAGTTAGACCGTCGATCGTGGGTGGTTTTATACTTAGCGGTCTGGTGCTCGTGGTTGTCGCGATCCTGTTATTCGGACACCTCGCTCTGTTCAGTCCGACGGAGCGGGCGGTCGTGGTATTTCCAAGTTCCATCTCCGGTCTTGTCGCTGGTGCTCCGGTCACCTTCCGAGGCGTCCAGGTGGGCAAGGTGCAGAGCACCGCGATAGATCTCGAGGGCAAGGATCTGACAGCACGCGTTCTTGTCACGCTCGTCTTGGATCAGGATGCGATGCGGATGGCCGGGAATACAATTCCGGGCGATCCCGTCGGTCTGGAACGGCTGCTGCGGGCAGGTCTCGTCGCACAGCTCGACGCATCAAGCATCATCACCGGACTACTGGGGGTCGAACTCGACTTACGGCCGGACCTGAAGATGGTGTCGACATCGACTGATCGCGGCCTGCCCGAGATCCCGGCTATTGCTTCGCCGTTCGAGTCGATCAAGACCCAGATCGAACAGCTCCAGGTGCGCCAGTTGGTCGATACCGCGCAACGTACCCTTGAAAGCATCCAGCGCGTTTCGGATCAGCTCGGCGACAGGATAGGACCGCTTATGGAGAGCGTCCAAAGAACCTCCGACCAGGCCCACGACACCGCGCAAACCGCCGCCGGAGCCATTCAGAACATCGAAGCAGAATCGACCCGAACTCTGGGCGACTTCGACAAACTGGCAATAGAGGGACAACAGCAGCTGATCGGCCGCGGCGCCGAACTCAGCCACGTTCTGCTGGACACCGACCGCACCGTGCACGAGGTCGATACGCTGTCCACTTCGCTGAACGACATGCTGTCGCCGCGGTCCCAGACCCGCGGCAATTTTGACGCGGCGGTTCGCGATCTGGCCGCGACGGCAAGCTCGCTGCGAGACTTCAGCAACGAAATCGAACGTGACCCTTCGCTTTTCCTGACCCGAGGAATTCGACCATGATGGCATCTCGGCCTTGGTTACTGCCATCGCTCGCTCCGCTACTGCTGATGGTGGCCTGCGGCAGCACCCCTCCGCGAAGACTCTATGTGCTCGGCGACCCCGCGCAACCGGCACAGGCGGTGAAGGTGCAATCGGAACGTCCTGTCGTACGGCTCCTCCCGGTGAAGGTTCCCGATTATCTCGACACGCGGGAGATTTTGCGTCGCGACCGGTCAAACGAGGTGACCGCCAGTTCCACTGGTCTCTGGGCTGAGCGCCTTTCGGTTGGCGTGACTGACGCCTTGGCCGCTTCCCTGGCAACTCATCTGCCGGATGCCGTCATCGTCACCGGCCAGCCAGATGTGTCACCGTCACGACAGATCATGGTCGATGTACAGGCATTCGAGATCGACGCCGATGGACGGTGCCTGTTGACGGCACGTTGGGAATACGTCAGCGGCAAAGGCGGCAAGGTGCTACGCCAGGAAAGCGATAGCTTGGTTGAACAGGCGGCGCAGGCCGGCGACGAAAGTGTCGCGGCGGCCATGACCCGCGCGATAGATCGCCTGGCACTGCAGATCGTTACCGCATCGCGGAACACGGACTTCGCGAATGTTGGCGGTGGCAACACGCAGGCGCGAGGACGGCCGGGGCTTTAGGCATCGCCAGGATGCGCCACGTCGCGTGAACGACGCCGCGACGCGACCACCCCCGCCTGCGACCAGTGCTCCACCTCAGCCGGGGATAACCGCGCAGGTTCATGTCGCCGCGTTCATCCAATCAGAGTTTCAACGGATAGATGCCACACATCATGACATCAGCAGTGCGGTGTCAGCGCGCATTGATGCCTTGTACCATCTTACCCGACGCATCGATGCCGAAAGCGGCGAGACCCGTCGCGACGATGTCGCGCACGGAAAGGCCCGCCCTCGCGATTTGCATCGCCTGCAAATCATGGTCGAGGAACACATCCGCCATGACCATCGGCCGTAGTTTCAGGCCGTGATCCAGCAAGCCCCGCCACGCGACATGATGCGTCACCTGACTCGCGAAACCACCAATCGAGCCTTCCTCGATTGTGATCAGCACCTCGTGCTCGCGGACAAGCCGCTCGCTCGCAGAGTGCGATTCCGAAAAGACATTGCGAAACGGAAAGATCGGACAAGTCTGACACTTTAAGAACGGGCCGCTGACACAGTGTATCCCTCAGCGCGGGAAAACACCGGAGGACCTGGTGAACGCGATAACGAAGTCGTATCAAATTCAGGTCAGCCAGCCATCGCTGGCCTGTTGGCGGGCGGTCGCCAGCGTCGGCGTTAGCGGCGATACTGTGCAGCAGGATGCCGCCAACCCTCAAGCGGCGCTGGAACCGCATCGCGATGGAACGAGTTCACACCGGACATCAGACGACCGGCCTGCCAGCTCGAGTAAGGTCTCCCAAATCCGTCAATGGATCGAACCTGATCCGTGACAATCGATCCCCACTCCATGGAGAAACTCATGAAAATTCTGATGGTCCTTACCTCTCATGACCAGCTTGGCAACACCGGACGCAAGACCGGTTTTTGGCTTGAGGAGTTCGTCGCACCCTACTACCGCTTCACAGACGCGGGTGCCGACGTCGTGATCGCGTCGCCTAAGGGAGGCCAACCGCCACTCGATCCGAAGAGTAACGAGCCGAACTTCCAAACTGACCTCACACGTCGTTTCGAAGCCGACCCGGATGCCCAGGCTCGGCTTGCCTCGACGGTACGTCTCGACAGCGTCCAGCAGGAAGATTTCGACACGGTCTTCTATTCCGGTGGCCACGGCCCGATGTGGGACCTCGCCGAGGATCGGAATTCGATCAGGCTGTTGGAATCCTTCGCCGCAGCCGGTAAAGCCTTCGCGGTGGTCTGCCACTCAACCGGCGCGCTGAGACATGTCAGGGCCCCAAACGGCAAATTGCTCGTCGAAGGCAAGACCGTGACTGGCTTCACCAATGGCGAAGAAGAAGAGGTAGGATTGACGAAGGTGGTACCGTTCCTCGTAGAGGACGAGATGATGAACCTCGGTGCCACCTTTTCCAAGGTCAAGAACTGGGGCGTCCACGTCGTCCCAGACGGGTTGTTGATCACCGGCCAGAATCCCGCGTCATCGGGTCCCGCCGCGGTGGCACTGATGAACCTCGTGGCGGCGGGCGCACGCAAGATCACCGCGCGTGCTCTCGCGAGCTAGCTGCTCCGCCATACAGACAGCCCGCGGCGCATCGGTGATATTGCGCTCATGGATGCCTGACGGGAGGAACAGACGATGCCTGCCCGTCCTAAGATGCGAGATCCGCCATCAGGCTTCGAGTTCGGATCAGGTCACTGGTGTCGAATCCCTCGGTGAATTTGCCGTATGTCGCAGCCAGCAGGTCACGCGCCTCCGTGGCTCGCCCCCGGCGTCGCCACAATTTCGCGAGGCTCATGGCGCAGCGCAGTTCCCATGACAGCGCCGACTGCAGTCGCGCGATCTCCAGGGCGCGCAGGCGCCCGGCGGCCCAGGCGCGGTTGAAGGCGCTGATGAACCTCGGCTCCCACAAGGCGGGCGATGTCGAAAATCGGCTTGGTCACCACGTGGGCCGGCTAGGAATCTGAACGCCGTGCATAACCGGGACCGTCGCCACGCCCTCGGCCGGCGCTCGCACGAAGCACCTATTCGGCTTTTGTAGAATCGTTCGGCGGCGCGCTGAACACAAGGTGTACATAGAAGAACTGCATGACCGTGAAGAGGAAGGCCGTGCTGATACCGAATAGCAGCACACCGTCGACGGCCTCCAGCGCGCCCATCATCTGCCAGTGCGACTGCAGCACAAGCTCAGAGGCACCTCGCGTGGCAATCGAATCAACGGAGTAGAGCATTGCAGCTTCCAGCGACCCGAGCGCACCAAGCCACAAATAAGCTGCCGCCCAAAGCGTAGCCTCTATCATATGCAACGCTGCCAGCAGCAATCCCATCGTAGTGATAGTACCAATTACGATCGCGAATATACGCGGAAAGCCGGGGCTCCGACTTTCCAGCCGAAGCCGGAAACCATGCAGCACGGAGACCATCAACGTTACACCTGTCACGTGGATTGCTATGGTCAGCGCAATAAGCAATAGACCCCATATCCAGTTATCCAACGGAGCCGTCCCCGTAACGTTTCACCTGAAACCGGAAGCAAGGCAGTTCCGACCATCGACAGCCGCCACCGCGACGACGGCGACATTAACGATTTCCGGCTCGGAGAATTACCGGCCAACGCTGCCCACTGTCCATTGCTGTCGAACGGAGCGATATCGGTCGACTTGCGCCAAATTTGTTTTCGAGGAACACCACGCTCTCCCGATGGGTTCGCGGCTGATGTGCAGCTTATTGGCGCCGGCGCGTGCTCACCCTACTCACCCCCGATCCGAGCACCCTTCTCCGCGACGGAGCGCTTCATCAGCAGCACAGCGAACACCAGCGCGACCATGACAACGGCCAGCACCCAGAACACATCGAAATACGCGAGCGCCGATGCCTGTTGCTCGCGCAGGTTTGCGAGCGTCTGCAAGGCCAGTTGCTGCGCGGCGACCGGATCGCCGGTCTGCTGCAGGAACGGTGCGGCAGCCTGATCAAGGAAGGAACGCACCGCCGGGTTGAAGGGATCGAGCGATTCGCCAAGACGGAGGCTGTGGAACTGATCACGGCGCTCCTGCACCGTCTGAGCCAGCGAGGTCCCTACGCTGCCGCCCTCGTTGCGCAGCAGGCTCAACAGGCCGACCGCCGCTCCGCGCAGCGCGACCGGCGTATAGAGGTAGGCCGCCACGTTCGCCGGGGCGAAGCACATCGCAAGCCCGACGATCAGCACCACCCGCGGCCAGACGGCCTGCCCCGGACTGATGTCCAGGTTCATCTGCGACATCCAGTAATTCCCCGCGGCCATGGTCAGGAGACCCGCGGCAATCACCCACCGCGCATCGGTGCCGCGACCGAGCGCGCGCCCGACGAACGGCATGGTGACGACGGCAAAGAAGCCGGCCGGCGACATGACCAGTCCGGCGCTCAGTGCATCGTAGCCGAACAGCGACTGGAGCAAGGCAGGCAACGAGGTGCTGGCAGCATACAGCACCGCGAAGGCGCAAAAGATGATGATGCAGCACGCGACGAAATTCCGCTCTCGCAACGGACGGAAATTGACCACCGGACTCGGATGGCGCAGTTCCCAGAAGATCAGCCCGGCCAGGCCCACTGCGAACAGGATCGCCAGCGTCTGCACACGCCAGAACGGATCACCCAGCCAGTCCCATTCCTGGCCCTTGCTGAGCATCACCTCCCAACAGACTATGACGATGACCAGCAGCGACAGGCCAACGCCGTCGAAGCTGAACGGTCGCTTCCGCAACGCCATGCGCTGTGCCGTGAGGTAGTCGGGATCGCGGAGGGTGATGGCACACGCACCCAGCGCCAGCAGGCCGACGGGGACGTTGATCCAGAACACCCACCGCCAGGTGTAGTCGTCGGTTATCCAGCCGCCGAGTGTCGGACCGACGACGGGCGCGATCAGCGCGGCCAGGCCGAACAGCGTCATGGCCAGTGCCTTGCCGCTCGACCGGGAAGGCGTCCAGCAGCACGCCCTGGCTCGACGGCTGAAGGCCACCGCCGGCAAGACCCTGGAGCACGCGGAACAGGATCAGTTGCCCGAGACTCGTGGCCATGCCGCACATCCCCGAGGCGAGGGTGAAGACGGCGATGGACAGCAGGAAATAGTTGCGGCGCCCAACATGCGCGATCAGCCAGCCGGTGATCGGCAGGATGATCGCGTTGGCGGCAAGGTAGCTGGTGATGACCCATTCGCCGTCATCGACCGTGGCCGACAGCCCGCCTGCGATATAGCGCAGCGCCACGACCGCGATCGTGGTGTCGAGCACCTCCATGAAGGTCGGCACCACGACGACAGCGGCAACGACCCAGGGGTTTATTGCCGCGCGAGATTGGGAATTCGGCGGTGTCGACGACGCGACCGCGCCGGTCATTGCCGGGTGCCCGACGCGCTGGCGGTCGGACCAGGACTCGGAGATGACGGCACATAGGTCTGGAGAAACTTCCCGGCATCGGGTCCGGTTGGCGGCTTGTTGATATAGACGTAGGGAACCACCGAGGTGCCGATGAACAGCGGTGTCTGATCGGCGTTGTAATCGACGAGATCGATCCGCACCGGCAACCGCTGCACCACCTTGATGAAATTGCCCGTGGCGTTCTCCGGCGGCAGCAACGCCAGGGTCGATCCGGTCCCCTCGGTGAAGCCGGAGACCCGGCCCTTGAAGACGTGCTTGCCGCCGTACATGTCGACGTACAGATCGACCGGCTGACCGATGCGCAGATCGCGCAACTGGGTTTCCTTGAAGTTGGCGTCGACCCAGATCTCATTGAGCGAGCGAACCGCCATCAGGTTCTGGCCGACCTGAACATAGTTGCCCGGATTGACGTTGCGCCGCGTGACGACGCCGTCGATCTCCGCGATGATGTCGGTGTAACGAAGATTGAGTTCGGCCTGTGCGAGATCGCGTTTCGCGGCTTCAAGTTTCGCCTCGGCCTGCTTGACCGCCGGGGCATTGGCCGCGTAACGGGCGAACGTGGTGTCGACGTCGCCCAGTTTATAGAACTGCTCGAGCATCGCTTTCGGACCCTGGTCGAACGAGTGCACGACGCCGAGTTGAGCCGCACTCTGAATGAGCGCCGCCTGCGCCTCGAGGACGGACGAAAAGGTCTCGTCGAGATCGGACGGAACCTGGCCGAGATCGCCGCCCCCGTCAGGTTGCGCCGGCAGCCCGAGCGAGACGCGAATCTGATAAACCTGGGCCAGCGCCTGTGTCAGTTCGGCGCCGGCGGTCGTCAGCGCCGCTTGCCGCCGGTCGTACTCCGCACGCGGCACATCGTCCCTGGCGACGAGTTGCTGCGCCCGATCGAAATCAAGCTGTGCGAGCGTTAGTGCGGCTTTGCTCTTGGCGACAGCGGCGATCCGCGCGCGCAGCAGCGCGACCTGGTTATCGACGTTCTCCACGGCGTGTTGCAGGTCCCAGCGTCGGCTCACTGCCTCCGCTTCGATCGCGCGCGCCGCCGCGATGGCTGCCTGCAGGTCTGCTTTCGCGGTGTCGACCGCTGCCTGCTTCTCGGAGACCGCAATGCGGTACGGCTCCTTGTCCAACTCGGCCAGGACATCGCCCTTGTGCACACGGTTGTTGTCATCCACCAGAACGCGGGAAATCTGTCCCGCCACGCGCGGCGCGACAAACGTCACGTGCCCATTCACGTAGGCATCGTCCGTGGAGACGGTGTTGAGCATCGCCTCGACCCACGGGATGCCGAACACGACGAAAACCGCCAGGACAACAACGCCAACCCCACCGGCCAGAAGCGTTCGCTTCCGCGTAGCCTTGCGGGCCTGCTGCGGCACCGGGCCGGACGCCGGCGGTGCCTGCGCGGACTTCTCATCCTGGGCAGCCGAAGCATTTCCATTCGCTGCCGGTTGCGCATCGACCGAACCTGGGTTGTCGCTTTGCTCGGTCATGTCGGGCATCCGTTGCAGGGGGATCGGTTGCCCCGGGCAGGTGTGTGAAACGCTCGCTGGGACCCTTGCGCCTGCCGGTGGGTCAGGTCTTTTGCGTTTGCATGCCCAATTGCCAAATCGCCGGATCGACTGCCGTCGACGCTCGCGCACAGAGAGCGCGGCGCAGCGCGGCATCGGGCTTTGATGACAGGATTTGGGTGTTCTCGAAATCCCGGATTAGGTCTTGGTGACCAGTTCATTGTCCGAGCGAACCAGGATCTCGATGATTTCGAACGCCCGCGCCAATCGGCACCGCGACACCGCTCGCCAGCAATTTGCGTCGTCCGAGGTGGACCTGCCACTGCCCGGACTCATAGACCAGGCTCCGATCTTGCTCGGACACCCCGATGCCCCCGATTTCAGGATTTCTCCGGTTCGCCGGAACAGTGCCGTCCACGCCGGGGTTTCGCAACCCCGCGTTCAGGTCCTCTCGGGCGGACGATTTTGGATGAAAACAGAACCTTTCTCGGGACCCGCGCTTTTGAAATCAGGTCCTATTCGGGTCTGGTAAGAGCCGCCCGCCAGTGCCCGAAACACCCAGTGCCCGAAACACAAGGTGTTCATTGTAGAATTGCATGACCGAAAAGATGAAGGCCGTGCTGATACCGAACAGCAGCATACCGTTGGCGGCCTCCAAGGCGCCCATCATCTGCCAGTGCGGCTGGAGCGTGAGCCCCGAGGCGCCTCGCGTGGCCATCGTATCGACAGAGTAGAGAATCGCAGCTTCAGGTGACCCGAGCGCGCCAAGCCACAAATACGCCGCCGCCCAGAACGCAGCCTCTATCCCGTGTAATGCCGCAAGCAGCAGTCCCATTGCAGTGATCGCGCCAATCACGATCGCGAACACATGCGGCAAGTGAAGGCTCCGGTTTTCCAGCCGAAGCCGGATACCGCGCAGCACCGAGACCATGAACGTTACACCTGCGGCATGGACCGTTAGAGTCAGCGCGACAAGCGACAGACCGCAAATCCAGTTATCCAACGAAGTTGCCCTGGTGATCGCAGCTTCCTGGGCGCGTGAATCTGATCCGCGCGCCAAAAGGCTTCGTTCGACCCAAACCGTAACGAGCCGCCGTCAGTGATCGCATGGCACGGGTTGGTCCCTCATCGTCCGCGCGCCGAATTCGCTTCAACCGGGGGGTATGGTGCCGATTATGGCTGCCCGGCATAAAATCGGCTTGCAGCGCCGATGTCCTCCGTTGTCATTCCACGTGCAACGTTACGCATCTGCTCACTGGTGTCATTGCGACGGGCGCCGGATGCGCATTCGAAGTCACGTGGCGTCGCAGTCATCGCGCCGGTGACGTCGAACTCGGCAAGCTCTGTCGCAAGAAGTTGGTCAATGAGCTCAACGACGCCAGCGCCACGCGTGCCTGCGGTAACGAAGGCAACGCGTTCCTTGACCGATGGCAGGGCATTCGCGACCGCTACAACCAGCCCGCAAACGTCACGGAAGGCAAGGTCGTTTTCGGCATCGCCGACCCCGATGCAATCTAGCGGTGACAGACCAAGTTGTGCCAGTGCGCCGCGCAAGCCGCCCGCGCCGCTCGGGCGCATCGGACCCGCCATATGCGAGTCGGGACCATCCACGCCGGTCAGGCGCTACGCCTTGTCTTCGCCGAGCCCGCGGTGGTGCATTGGGGCATCGACGACTGGCGGTCGCCGCCGAGCAGGACGCTCTGTTCGGGGAGCTGCGGATCGCGCTCAGCCTTGCCCGCTTGAGGGTGAGCCAAGCTCGCCACCACGAGGCGAAGAGCACTGCTCCAATCGGTTTATCAACGGTTCACCGACGGCTTCGCGACCGCGGATTTGAAGGCCGCCCGAACCACCGTATGATATCAGATATAGGAATAATATTGATGAACAGATTGACTCGCGATCTATCCCGCGACCGAACCCGGCAGCGGAACAAGGTCGTCCAGCATCGTGGGAATGAATTCCGCGACTGTAGGGTGAATATGCATCGCACGCTTGAGCAGCGTGTAGGGTGCCTTCGCATACATGGCGTCGAGCACGCAGTGGATCGCCTCATCGCCGCTGGTGCCCAGGAACGATGCGCCCAGGATTTCCTTGGTCTCGGCATCGACCAGTATCTTCATGAAGCCCTCGGTCTCACCTTTTTCGAAGGCGCGGGACACATCCTCCATGGCGAGTTTGGCGATCAGTGCTGGGCGGCCGCTCTTGCGAACATCCGCCTCGGTCATGCCGACACGCCCCAACGGTGGATCGATGTAGAGCGCATAGGCGGGAATGCGGTCACTCACCCGCCTGCTCTCGCCATCGAACAGATTGGCGGCGACGATTTCGTAATCATTCCACGATGTGTGGGTGAACGCGCCTTTGCCATTGCAGTCGCCCAGCGCCCAGATGCCAGGGACCGAGGTGCGCAGCTCATCGTCCACGACGATATAGCCGCGTTCGTCTCGCTTTACCCCGGCGCGGTCGAGACCGAGATCATCCGTGTTGGGACGGCGCCCCGTTGCGATAAGCAAGTGCGAGCCTCGGAGTTCTGAAGTGCCGCCGCAATCGACTGTCATGACGATGTCGTCACCTTGTTTGTCGATGCGCAGGCATTTCGCGCCGGGGACGAACAGTGATGCCTTCCCGCGTCAGGATATCGGTGATTGCCGCCGATACGTCTTCATCCTCGCGCGAAACCAGGCGCGGCCCGCGCTCGACAATACTGACCTCGCTGCCAAACCGCCGATACATCTGACCGAATTCCAGACCAATGTAGCTGCCGCCCAGCACCAGCAGGTGGCGCGGCAGGAAGTCGATGTCCATCATCGAACTGTTGGTGAGGTAATCGACCTGATCGAGGCCGGGGATGTCAGGCACCGCCGCACGAGCACCGACATTGATGAAAATCCGGTCGGACGTCAGGACCTCGCTGCCGACCTGCACCTCGCGCGGCGACACGAACCGCGCATGGGCTTCATAGACCCGGCAGTTCTCCAGATTTCTGAGAGACCGCTCGACCCCGCGATTGGAAAGCCCGACGACATGATCCTTGCGCGCTTTGACGCGCTTCATATCGACTTTAACGTCGCCGGCGCTGAAGCCATAGTCGGCACCGCGGCGGGCCACGTGCGCGGCATACGCACTGGCGACCAGGGTTTTCGTCGGTGTGCAGCCCGTGTTGATGCAAGTGCCGCCGAAGCGACCGCGTTCGATGATGGCGACCTGCATGCCCAGCCCCGCCATGCGTCGCGCCAGCGGTGGGCCTGCCTGGCCGGTTCCGATGATGATCGCGTCGTAGGTCGCCATCGTGTCCTCCTGCTTAGCGGTATGGCATGATACTCCCGCTGGCTCAGGTGATTTCGCGGAATTCCGACTGCACGCCCAAGCGGTCGATCCGGCGATCACGAAATCGCCGCACGAAGTTTGGCCCGGTCTCAGGCATCGGGCGAGCGTGATCCGGACCGCCCGCCATCTGCGGGGATTTCGCAGCAGCACCCATTACAGGTCGAGCCCGACGGCGGTTTTCGGCGTTGAGCAGCAGATGAGCGCATTGCCTTCGGCTGGCGGATCCAACGGCTCTGGCGCGTAGGCGAGTTCGCCTTCGATCAAGCCACTCTCGCAGTTGTGGCATACGCCCGATCGGCAGGCCCAGCGCACCGGAACGGCGCAGGCTTCCGCCAATTCGAGCAGGCTGCCGAAGCGGGAGTCCCATGGCACGGCGAGACCGCTTCGCAAGAACGTCACCATGGGTCCGCCGCCCGCAGGGCCGTCAGGACGATGCGGCAAGGCTGCGGCGACGCTGGCGATGCCCGGCGTGAGAGTGGCCGCGGGCCCGAACACTTCGACGTGGACCCTGGGCCAGGGAATGCCCCATGCCGCCAGGCCTTTCTGGAAATCTTCGAGGAAGCCGGGCGGACCACACAGATAGAAATCAGCGTCTTGGGGAACCCCGAACTCGTGGAGCAGCTGGAGCGAAAGATGGCCTGGTCGATCGAAGTCCTGTCCGAGCATGTCTCCCGGCGCAGGCCGACTGTAGATCACGCAGCGACGGGACGCACGGAGCGCAACGAGCAGATCGTCCGCCTCCTTGGCAAACGAATGGTGCGCCCGATCGCGGGCTGAATGCAGCCACCAAACCGGCCGAGACGCCCCGGCGTTTGCAGCAGCCGCACCATGCAACATCGCCAACATCGGCGTGACGCCGACACCGGCGCTGATAAGGACGACGGGAGTTGCACCCGCAGCGAGCGTGAACGAGCCACGAGGAGCGCTGACCTCCAGGCGACTGCCTGCCCGGACGCTTTGGTGGAGAAAGCCGCTTGCGAGGCCGCGCTCGTTCTTGACGCCAATCCGATAGTTGGGGGTCCCGGGCGGACCGCACAGCGAATAGCTTCGCGTGACGGCGGGAGCATCCGGGCCCGGTCTCATGCGGACCATGATGTATTGGCCGGGTAGTGCCGGCGGTAGCGGCGAACCATCTTCGGCGGCGAACTCGAACGATCGGACGTCCGCGCTTTCCTCGCGCGAAGCAACGACCACAACCGGGCGGAAGCCACGCCACGCAAGCGGCGCCGACGCGCCGAGGCCGAGGCCGGCGTTGCCCGTTGTGCCTCCCGCTTCGGCAGCGGCGAGCAGCGCCTGCATCGAGCCTTGCCAGTCCACGCTGAGTGCCGGAATTCGGACTGCGCGGCGCAAGGCTTCGGGCGGGTGCTCCGCCGAATACAGCAGGGCATCGATCTCCGCGACCGTCATGCGCTCGGGGCCGTCAGACAGCTTCTCGACGCGGTCGCCGGCGCCGATCTCGCCTTCCTGTATGACGCGGAAATAAAAGCCGGGCCGGTGGTGCGCAACCAGCAGCGCAGCGATCTCCGGGTGGTTCAGCCTGATGCCGACCCGGTAGCAGGTGTCGCGTGGCTGGCTGACCTCGACGACGGCGCCGCCGATCCTGAAGCGATCGCCGATGCAGACCTCGTTATCGGCGAGGCCCTCCACCGTGAGGTTCTCGCCGAAATTCCCGGCCACGAGATCCGACCGCCCAAGATAGCTCGCCCAGTACCGGTAGGAATCGAGCTGGTATACCATGATCGCACGTTGCTCGCCGCCATGGCCGCGGAGGTCCCCTTGGCCGTCGCCATCGAGATTCAGCCGGCGGGCGAAAATCCGCCCCGTCACCGGCGTCTTCCAGACCGCCGTCCGGACAGTCCTGCCCTGCCACGCGACGTCTTGAGGAAGTCCGACATTAACCGAAACGATCACGCCCATCATGGAACCTCCGGTAACGCAGCACTGGGATCGCGGTAGAACAGATAGAATGCAATAAAGTAAATGAAAATGAGGATGTCGGTCGGCAGATGGTGAGCGCCACCAGAGGCGCGCCGATGACATTGGACGCTTCGGCCAGGGTGGTCAGCGCCGTGCCGCACGACCACAGTATGGCACCGATGCGGCCAATCGGCGAAACGCCGGAACGATCGAGTATCAATCCCGTCGGTATCTGCATCACGGCATGGGACCAGAAGAACGCGGCGAACAACCGCCCCAATTGTTGCGTGTCCCGTCCGGATGTCTGCTGGAGCTGTGGCGCGGCAACGAACAGGTTAATCTCATCAAAGCAGTTCACCTGATCCGCGGGAAACGCGTCGGTCTTGGATGTGACTGCCAAATTTGCGTGTCTGCGCCGTTGCGTCGTGAAAGAGAATAAATTGCCGAACCCGAAACCGCGATAATCGGACGCCTGGATCGACCTCGCACGGCTTCGCACCTCGCGGCAGCTAAGCGGATGGCCTGATCCCGGGAGGAAACCTTGGCGACCAGTATCTTCGGCCCAGGTGGCGGGACTATCTCCAACAATCTTACGGAACAGACGTGACAGATGCGCCTGATCCGATAGGCCGCATCTCAGCGCTATCTCCGCCAGAGGTATCGGGTCGTCCAATAACATGAGGTGTTTGGCTTTTTCGGTGCGCCGGATCATGACATGCGCATGAGGAGGCCACCCGAAACTTATCCTGAATGCTCGGGAGAAATGGCCGACGCTCAACCGCGTCGTCGCCGCCAGGTCCGAAGTTTTGAGCGGCGTCTCCAGGTTCTCCTCGATATACGCCCGAACGCGGTTTACCTGCCATGTAGCAAGGCCGCCGCACAGTACGTGCTGCGCAATTGGCACATCCAGCGAACCAGGTGGTATTGCTCGCGTTTCCGAGCCTATATCGGTGTGTGCCAGCACCTTGTACCCTCCTGAATTTGTTGTTGGCCTCGGACTGTCTGCCAGGTCCTTATCGACACCAGCGACCCCACCGCACTTAACCGCTACGTTCAGAACTAAGATCAATCCGGGTAGAGCGAATACTTGCAATCCGGCAGACACCCTTCCGCGTTCCGATTGAGCGACAGTACCACTATCGCTCGCGCGCGTTGCCAGACACGCGACGTGACTTTGAAACCGGAGCACTCGCAAGATCGACATAGAACGCCGACCTTGGGAATAGTGGGCCGAACGTGCGGCGCGATCACGTGCACGGCTAAAGGCGCCACGGCAGACAGTCTTCCCCTGCGCGATTGAATGCTGGATCAGGTCTGACGTCCTTGAGGGTGCGCAGGTCACCTGTGCCCACGTTTTCGGCGTGTTTTGGCAGATTGCGAGTGAACTCTCCAATCTAATACCAGATCGGGTAATGCAGAACGTTGCTCGTGGCCAAGAGATCAATACATCTGGTGACCGGAGACAATCAATGTTTCAGCATATCAGGTGGCGTGCGTTGCTCTGTTATGCAGCCACGATCCCGTTCGGACTGATACTGTCGTCGGCATCAGCGACGCCGACGACCAGCCCTATCGGCACCTGGTCGACAGCCAATGGTCATGGGGTCATCGCGATCGAGCAGTGCGGCGATGCGCTCTGCGGTCGGATCGTTGGCATCGATCGCAGACCGAAAGAGCCAATGCCAACAGATGGGCACGGGCGTTCGCAGTGCGGCCTGATCATCATCACGAACCAGCAGCCTACAGCAGATGCCTCGTGGTTAGGCAGCAGTTGATCGGCCTCAGCTGCACGCTGGTGGCGAGCCTGGTCTTCGTCCCGGCACTGGTCGCCGCCTTGGCACAGGTGCGAGTCGCCGGTCCGGCCCGACTACCCATTTTGAGTTTCCTACGCCATCGTCAGGGTTCTATTCATTAGGCATCAGATAGGCGTCAGACGTGAGCGTATTTTGATCTCGCGCGTCGATACGTCTCGTGCGCTCGGGCTGGCCTCACGCCCGACACGCTCGCGATCCTGCATCACCAGTCGGTGGTTCAGGTTTTCCCAGGTGCCGTCATCGCGAAACCGGGTGAACCAACGATAGGCCGTCGGTGCGGCGGGAAATGTTCCGGCAGCATGCGCCAGGGACAGCCGCCGCGCAGCACGAAGAAGATCGCGTTCATCAACTCGCGCATCGGCCAGGACCGGTGTCGGCCAGTCTCGGCGGGTGGCGGCAGCAGAGGTGCCAGTATCTGCCATTCCGCGTCGGTCAGATCGCTGGGGTAGCGCAGTTCGTCCCGGTCATGCTCTGCCCGGGTTTCGGCGGTCCACATCGAGGACTCCAGAAATGGGGAGCGCGTAATTCCCTCGAATTCGTGGGATTAAGCCCCCTCCGGCGCGAGAGATTCTCAGTCGCCAATCGTATCCTGCACTATCCGCGAGTATCCGTTGATACTCTCCATAACTCCCACTCGATTGTTTTGATCGATCATAATGCGTTGATCTATCAGAGTAGACTTTTCCGCGCACAATGAAAAACTATCTGCCCGACCCGTCGGAAATTTGCGTTTTTGAATTCCAAGGATAATTTCACCAATTCGGAATCTATTCTGTTTCGGCAACTCGATGGACATCTGCGATGGCAGAGCAATCTACGATACGGCTGCATCACCGACGAGGGCCCGAGCCGCCTTGAACTGAGGACGCACCAGAAAATAAAATGCGGCGATGTGCGTGATCATCAGCAGCGGTACGTAGATGATCGGGATCGCGTAGGCAGCCCCCAGCCAGTCCGCGTGCGCAGGAAGGTCGACCTGGATGGCGTGGTAATAGTCGACGATGAGGTCGATCGTCCCCACGAGATTGAAAGCGACGACGAACAGCCAGAAGAGCGGGCTTATCCTCACCGTGACAAGCGCCAGCATGGCCAGCACCCCGGTTGCAAAGTCGCCATAAGCGGCGAACACGGCGAAGTCGGCAGGCAGATTGGGGCTTACGACGCCCGGAAGGATGAAGACGAGCCCGAAGAAGCGGAAGCTGTGCAGAGTAGCGATAGCGCGTTGCACTGCGACCCGGTCCATCGACCGGAGCCACGGCAGACCGTATGCGCCGAAGCAAAGCAGCCACGCGACATAACCTAGAACAAGATGGGTTTGGAACAGAATTTGCGTGGGCATTTGGCCTCCGATCAGTGTTGGTTCAAGCGGCTCCGCGAAAGCCGCGCCGGCAATTAGCGCGCCCCCCGCCACAGCATTTCGCGTCGTGAAAACGTCCTGTCTCGCATGGCGCCGCTCCCTTGATGGTCGCGCATCTGGGGCCCGGACATCCGCGTGACTGCCGTTTGCACGCTAGATGTATCACCGCTTTCAGCGACCGATTATTCGCGATAATGTTGACGGGCTATGAAGCGGAACTTCACAGTCAGGCACGGCGCGCTCGACGGCGTAGAGGCGTTCCTGAGCGTTGCCCAGCACCGCAGCTTTCGGAGAGCCGCCGCGGAACTCGGCGTCACTCCGTCAGCGATCAGCCAGTCGGTACGCGCACTCGAAGCGCGTGTCGGCGCAGCGCTCTTCATACGCACAACACGCAGTGTTGGCCTGACCGAAGCCGGCGCGCGGTTCCTTTCGCGCGCAAAGCCCGCCTTCCAGGAGTTGGTCGCCGCAAGCGAGATTGCGCGTGACCTCGGACAGCGACCGGCCGGGCTGTTGCGCCTGACGGTGCCGCGGGCGGTGGTGCCGATCCTGCTGGAGCCGCTGATCGCATCCTTCTGCCAAGCCTTTCCCGAGGTCGAGGTGGAGATCGCCGCAAGCGCGGATCTGGTCGATATCGCTGCCGAAGGATTTGACGCCGGCATCCGGCTCGGCCAGTTCATCGAACCCGATATGATCGCGGTGCGTCTGACGCCGTCGCTTCCGCTGGCTGTGGTCGGCAGCCCCGACTATCTGCGCCGGCGACAGCGGCCGGAACTCATCGACGATCTGCGCCGGCACGCCTGTTTGCGCATGCGCCGCTCGAACGGGTCGATCGCACCCTGGTCCTTTGTCAACGGCAACGAGGCAGTCGAAGCCATCGTTTCAGGACCTTTTATCGCCAACGACATGCCCACAATGCTTGGCGCGGCCGTCGAAGGACTGGGCCTTGCGCAGGTGCCCGGGCCGATCGCTGCCGACGCAGTGAAAGCGGGGAAACTCGTGCGCGTTCTGGAGCTGTTCGCACCGATGGCACCCGGTGTGTTTCTCTACTATCCCAGCCGCCATCAAATGACGCCGAAACTGCGAGCCTTCATCGATCACGTGAAGCGCCACTCGGGCGCCACCAAGTCAGTCAAGTCTCGGCCCGTCAGGCGATCGCAATAGCGGACCTACTGCGCAGTACGGTGTCAGCGGTTTTGCGCCCATGCACGAACTGCTCCGCACAATGGTGCTGTGAGAGAGGTCAAGCGCATTCGAGCCCGACGGTAAGCGGCATGTCAACAAAGCGCCTGCCGCCTCGGCGTCATCTGGAAGGCATTGATCCCCCGACGCGACGTGGCCGGTCCCCCGTTCGGGGGATCAACGCGATGCCCGGAGCGCGGCAGCATGTGCAGGACGATCCCAGCTTCCGATCACTGGATCATCGACGTCTTCGAACCCCAAGCTCATCGAGAAGTATTATCGCGGACAGATCGGCCGTCTCGGACGGCCACCGAAATGGAGCCACTCCATGCGATACTCCGATTACAAATGTTTCCAGTTCGAGTTCGATTCCGGAGTTGCATTCGTCAGCATCGATCACCCGCCGATAAATCTTCTTGACGATGTTCTGTCGGCGGAATTCGACAAACTCGGCTGGGAACTCGAAGCCGATGAGAGCATCCGGGTCGTGATCTTGCAAAGCGCGCTTCCTGATTTCTTTATTGCCCACTCTGGTTTGGGTCGGGTCGGCGCCGCTTCCAAAACGGTGTCCCATACGCGCGGCTTTCGTCTTACACAGATGATCGGCGAGCGGTTCAGGAACATGCCGAAGGTAACCATTGCCAAAATCGAGGGACGGGCTCGTGGCGGAGGGAGTGAGATCGCGCTGGCCATGGATATGTGTTTTGCCGCCATTGGCAAAGCAGTCTTCGGCCAACCAGAGGTGGCGGTTGGGCTTGTTCCGGGAGGCGGCTCTACGCAAAGATTGCCACGGCTCATCGGGCGGGGACGTGCCTTGGAGGTGCTCCTGGGTTGCAATGATCTCTCGGCGGAGTTGGCAGAACGTTACGGCTACATCAATAGAGCGTTGCCAGCGGATGAGCTGACGCCTTTTGTCGAGAAGCTGGCCCACCGCATCGCCTCATTTCCTGCGCATGCTATCGCTCACGCCAAGGCGGCCGTTGATGCTGGAGCATTTGGTGCCATGGCAGAGGGTCTTCTGGTGGAAGCCCATAGAGTCCGATTTGAGTGTCGCCAGCGAGGTGACGCAAGCGCGCGTGACGGAAGCATTGAAGGCCGGCGCCGAGACTTATGAAGGCGAGCTGGAGATGGACTATTTATCGAGAACTCTCCCCAATAAGATAATCCTGCGGCTGCACGGATTGCCATTTGGCGGAGTGCTTCAAGGTATTCAGCCAGCCGGGAAGGACGCTAATCCGCGTTAGCGCGAAGAATCCACTACTTCATGCAACCTCCCGATACGACGAATTCAAAGATTCCGTTGAAAACTACGCACAATTTCTGGCGCACTTCTTCAGCGCGATCATGATGTCGAGAACCTGGCGCTACAGATAGCCGCCCTGTCTGGCCGTCTGGCCAATGCCTCCAACCTATTGCATTGCCTTGACGAGATTATCCAAGGACGCGTTGTGTCCGAACTTCGCGCCGTTGAGCATATCCTCGCCTGCCAGGGACGTTAGCTGCACAGTGGCAATGACTTTGGTGCCAGAGACTTCCGGCTCAAATGTCGTGGTAGACATGGAAATGAGAAGCTTTCTTCCTTGCATCTCAACGACCTCGCTCGAAACGATGCGCTTATTTGGAACGATGTCATAATAGGTCGTGACTCCACGATATTGGGGATTGCTTTTGTCGCCACAGCGGAAAACATCGATGCCGCCTTCACGGAAGTCGACCTTGTCATAGATGAAAGCCGCTGTTTCTGAGGGCGTGCCCCAACTGGCGCGCTCCTCTGGATTGGCAAAAGCCGCGAAGACCCGCTCAACAGGCGCTGCGCAAATGCGCTCGAGTACAAAGGTGGAGTGCTTCAACTCTTGGCTAGTCATGTTGTCTCCCGGGCTTGCGACATCTCTCCAATGTCACTTGCCAAAAAATGATTCGGCGAACTTGAAAGCATAGGCACGACGCGGCCGAACGGAGATTCGGTCTCCATTCAATCCCGATCGACGGGTGCGCCGAGTGGAAAAAGGTGTCGGTAGGGACGCGCCTCGTCCAACGCGCGGGCATAGCTTGGGCGATCGAGGAGCTTCCGGCGATAGGCACGCACAGCAGCGAAGCGCTCAGGTATCGCGTGAGTCCAATCGGCATACAGCAGCGCCGGCGCCGCCGCGCAGTCGGCCAGGCTAAAGCTCTCTCCGACCGCCCAGGTCCGATCCGCCATGCGGCGGTCCAGCAGCGCATAGGAAGTCTCGAGCATCGATTTCCAACCCGCACCGCCCTTCCCATCGTCGGGCTCGCGACCGATCGCCATGAACACCAATCGCCCCTGCGGATAACTGACATAGTTGTCGAAGAATCGGTCCCACATCCGCACCTCGGCGGCGAGCGACGGGTCCGCCGGGATCAACCGCACGGTCTCGGGAAAGCGCACTTCGAGATATTCGATGATGCCCGTCGCCTCGAACACGAACTGGCCGTCGTCGACAATCACCGGGAAGCGCTGGATCGGCCAGAGCGCGGCGAACGCGCTGGCGACCGGCTCCGAGCCGTCGATCATCTTCGCCTCGAACGAAATGCCCTTCTCGTAGAACGCCGTCTTCGCCTTCTGCACATAGGAAGACAACGGGTGCTCGTAGAACGCAATGGTCATGGTGGACTCCTATCGGCTCAGAACGATGTGGGTGGCATGCTCGCTCGCCTGATGTTCGGTGACGCGGTAGCCGAGAGTCGGCAGGTCGATGCCGACGAACATCGCTTCCCCTTGCCCGAGCACGACCGGCGACAAGGCAAAATGCAGCTCGTCGATCAGGCCGGCGCGAAGATATTGACGCACGGTCTCGACGCCACCGCCGATCTTCACGTCGCGACCATTGGCGGCAAGCTTCGCATGGTCCAGCGCCGCCTCGATACCGTTGGTCACAAAGATGAAGGTGGTGCCGCCTTCCATCTCGATCGGATCGCGCGGATGATGCGTCAGCACGAAGGTCGGCGCATGATAGGGCGGGTTGTCGCCCCACCAGCCCTTCCAGTTCTCGCCCGCCCAGGGACCGCGAATGGGTCCGAACATATTGCGGCCGAGGATGAAGGCGCCGAACCCATCCATCGAACGGTGTGCATAGGCATCATCAACACCGTCTGAGCCGCCATCCTTACCAGTCATTGCCCGGAACATACGCGTACCGAAGATCCACTGGTGCAGTTCCAGCCCGCGCTTGCCGAGCGGATTTTCAAGACTTTGCTCAGGCCCTGCTCCGAAACCGTCGAGCGAGATCGAAAAGCCTGCAACGCGCACTTTCGTCACAACACACTCCCTTCCGCATCAACTACTATCCGATTGCGGTATGCAACCAGTTGCAGAGTAGTCTGACTGGTGCGATAATGCAAGCGGTTTTTGGAGATGCGAATGGACGGCAGTCACCGGTCGGGTTGCCCGATCAACCTCTCGCTGGAAGTTTTTGGAGATCGATGGAGCCTTATCATCCTGCGGGACATGATGTTCGGTGGACGGAGGCACTTCCGTGAGCTGCTGACACAGTCCGAAGAAGGCATCTCATCCAACATCCTGTCAGACCGGTTGAAAATGTTGCTGGCGCAGGGAATGATCACAAAGACCGATGACCCGACCCATAAGCAGAAGGCCATCTACAGCTTGACTGAGAAGGCGATCGCACTGGTGCCTGTCTTCGCACAGCTCGGCGCGTGGGGACGGCGATATACCCCCGCCACAGAGGAACTGAGCATCAGGGCGCAGCTGCTGGAGGAAGGCGGCCCTGCCATGTGGAACCAGTTCATGTCCGAACTTTCACACGCGCACCTGGGACGTCCGAATCGGCAGAAAGGCCCGTCGGTCGCACAGAAGCTCCAGGCCGCCTACGACGCCCTACGTGCTCGACGAGCGAGGCGCAAGAAAACGTGAATCCTTTGAATCGCTGTCCTACATCAACAGCGCATCCGCCAGTCGGCCGCATCGGCCGATCAACTACAAGCAATTCTCTACGTCCCGGCTTTCGCGTGCTCGTCAAATTGCGGCAGGCCGTCGGTAATCGTGAACCACGGCGCCTTGGAACCGACAAAGATATGCTTATCTGGCCGTATCGTCGGGACATCGACCAGCGTTCCCATGGCAACGTGAACATAGGCTCCGTCTCGAACAACGGAGTAAACTAGCGACCCGCATACTTTGCAGTGCGTGTCATTGCCATCATCTTCGCCGAAGACCATGAGGTTCTCATGCCCTTTTGCAAGGACCAGCTTTTCACGTTCGATACCCGCGAAAGGCTTGAACGCCGAACCTGTTGTGCGACGGCAATTGGAGCAATGGCAATTGGCCGCGTAGAGGAACTCGTCCGGAACCGTATAAGCGACGGCGCCACAAAAACATCTTCCAGCAAGTATCCGAGCAGTCATCTTCAGATCCTCTACGCTAAACCTGCGAATAGATCGCTCCAGGCAGAAATCCGCCAAACGACAGTGTGCGATCGATCGCCTGATCCTCCGGTTTGGAGGATCCAGGCCTCCGATTTCTGTCCCACAGCCTTCCCTGCCCTACCGAAAGGAAATCGGCACTTCCAGCTTTTTGCAGCAGTCGCTTTCAATCGCCTTATATCGACTATAGATAACTCGAACTTCCAAGGGTGCCGTACATGTCACCGACAATCAAACGGACGGAGGCAACAATTGCGCGAAATCTTGCCGCTCGCCGAAAGGACGATCTACGAGACGCCTTGCCGACCGGCGTGATCGCGCATTTCGAACCAGAGCTGCGTCGTTTCGTGCTGGCCCAAGACGATCAGGGCCAGGTGACGGTGCCGCGGCTGGTGGCACAACTGCGGGGGATCGGCGTCGCCATCCCCAAGCGACAGATGATGCGCCTGTTGATCGCCGGACAGGACGACTTCCGCAGCAACATCGCCCCGCCGTCGGGAACACCTCGGTGGGAAGATCATCGACAATGAATTGAATGGCCAAAAAGTATGGCGCATCCGCGTCAGGTCGGCGAGCGCAGCAACGGTCCGTCCACCCCACGACCATAGTTGTTCCCATGTAGGAAACCCACGTAGCGACTCTGCGTTTAGACAGTGACTGACCTGCGCAGCGCCGACGCGCCCCATCGGGCGGCTCTTCCCATTTTCAGTGCCTGCCCGCTTTTCAGGACCGAAGGAATCCACGCTATGCGCAAACTAAGCCTGCAGATGAAGACTTCCGTGGACGGCTACGTGGGGCGTGCCGGCGGCGGGCCGGACTGGCAGGTCTGGAACTGGGGGCCAGAATACCCTTGGGATGAACCGCTGAAGGCGCGATTCAACGCCGTCTTCCGAGACATCGATACGATCCTGTTGAGTCGCAAGATTCTGGAGGGCGGTTACCTCGACCACTGGTCTCAGTTCGCGCGCGACTATGGTGACAATCCGGATTTCGCCTTTGCGCAGCGTATCGTCGACGCTCGTAAGGTTGTGTTTTCCAACACGCTCCAAAAGACCAAATGGGCGGGAACCGAACTCGCGCGGCGACCCCTGGTGGAAGAAGTCGATGCCCTCAAGGCAGAATCAGGCCGCGACCTGATCGCGTTCGGCGGGGCCGGCTTTGCCTCGGCCTTAGTCGCGAACGATCTGGTCGACGAATACCAATTCTATGTGAACCCTGTCCCGCTCCGCGAAGGCCTTTCGATTTTCGAACAGCGAAGGCATCGATTCCAACTTGGAGCTGCGGGAGGCCGAGGGCTACGCCTGCGGAATTGTCGTCATTCGCTACAATCCACGCGGCCGCGCACCTGCGAAGGCGAAGGCATGAAGCGGTCCCTCCAGGGCGCTTGTCTGGCCGCGCAACCCACATCGCTGTTTCCCGCGGGTCAAGTGCTGGAGATCACCTTCGCGACCTTCACACCGCGGATCACCATCCGCTCTGAACGCGAGCTAACCGTGGAAATCATTGCGGGAGACAATATCGGTTTTTCCGACACTGTCGACTATGAGACAATCGCAGTTCGTGATGACCTGGTAATTCTTTCGTGGCAGGAACACATCGGAAGCACGATCGTACATGTGCTGGATCTCATTTCCTGCAACGCATACACCGCGGTAACACCGGCGACGGGCGGGTTTATGCGACTGACGGGTCGGATTGAAATCAAATCTGACGCCTAACCGATCGATCGCACGTTCATGCTCATCTGTTTCGCTTCAGAGGACTTCGGCCATGGGAGTTCATATGTCCATGACTTCGCACGCACAGGCAGGGGACGCTGCCATTGTTCCCTTCACGTATCGCGCACATGATGACGCTCTTGCCGATTTGCGACAACGCCTTACGAATGCGCGGTGGCCGGAAAAGGAGACCGGAACGGCATGGGAGCAGGGACCGCCGCTTACAAAACTTCAGCGTCTTGTTGGCTACTGGCGGACGGACTACGACTGGCGGCGGTGCGAGTCCGAGCTCAACCGATGGCCCCAGTTCAAGACCACAATCGATGGTCTCGGCATTCACTTCATTCACGTACGCTCGCGCCATCCGAACGCCCTGCCGGTCATCCTGACCCATGGCTGGCCAAGCACCGTCCTGTTGTTTCGCGATGTGATCGATCCCCTCACGAATTCAACCGAACATGGTGGCACCGCCGCAGACGCATTTGATGTCATAATTCCTTCGCTGCCAGGATTCGGCTTCTCCGACAAGCCGGCCGCACGTGGCTGGAATGCGGCCCGGACGGCGCGCGCCTGGGCCATCGTTATGCAGCGTCTGGGTTACACTCGATACGTTGCGCAGGGCGGCGACTGGGGTGCCTATGTGACGACTGCGATGGCACAGCAACGACCATCCGGGCTTGCCGCCATCCACCTCAATTTCGCGCTGACCATGCCCGATGACGTTCCGACCGACCTCTTGCCGGATCAAAAGCGGGTCGTCGAGGCGATGAAGGCTTGGCGCGAAAAGAGGTACGGCCTATCATCAGCTGCAGGCGACGCGGCCGCAGCTCGCCGGCTACCTGCTATCGGACTCCCCTCTCGCGCAAGCTGCTTGGATCTACGACATTTTCAACGTTGGCACCGGCAACACGGGCGATCCCGAAACCGTGCTATCCCGCGACGCGATGCTCGACGAGATTACGCTGTATTGGCTCACGAACAGCGCGGCGTCATCAGCGCGCTTCTATCTCGAGCAGAGCGAACTCATCGGCAAGCACAATAATCCGGGGCCCGTCGACCTGCCCGTCGGCGTGAGCGTCTTTCCGCATGATCTACCGGCAGCACGCAGTTGGGCGCCTATCGTCTACCCTCGTCTGTTCTACTGGAACGAGCTCGATCGCGGCGGGCATTTTGCGTCGCTCGAGGTGCCCGACCTGTTCGCGGAGGAATTGCGGCGCTGCTTCCGAACCCTGCGCAGCACGTGACCACCAACCAAGAGGCTGCGCAATCACCGCCACTCGTCCACTCGCCGTCGCCCGTGGCTACCTCGCATTTCTTGCTGCCGATGGCCACGCGGGGATTGAGGCGCCGACTGACGATGATCATTTACCGAGGACTTGATCAGCCTTCAAATCTTTTCCGTGCCCGACGAAGAACCGTCTCGCCTATCCGTCAGAAAATTGCGCTGTTGATTTCAATCACGAATTTCGACGATACGCGATCTGCTCTGTGACAGCGACTATCGACATCGATCGGCCGATTTTTGACATACGCAGCCCTCGAACGACTATCGGCCTCGCTGCGGAAAAATACCGTCAGCGCCCAACGCCGACAATTCCTGACAGATCGCTACGGTGCTCTTTAACCCCCGATTTCGATTTGTCAGGAACGCGCCGAGGCGGCGGTGAAAACCACCCATTGGGCCTCGAACGCACGCTTGTAGGCGGGCCGCGCCTTTCCGCGATCGATGTAAGCGGAAAGGCTCGGATAGTCGTTGAGGATACCCGAGCTCTCCAGCCTGCGCAGCACCGTCACCATCAGGATATCGGCTGCACTGAACTGTCCGTCGAGCCAGTCAGTCTCGCCCAGCCGGTCGGAAAGCTGGTCCAGCCGAGCGCGGACACGGCCGTCGAGAATGGGCAGGCGCGCCTCGTACCAAGGCTCGTCGCGCTCTAGCAGCACAGCGGCTGCGCGCTCGACGATGGGCGGCTCCACCGTGCTGAGCGCGGCGAACATCCAGGTGATCGCGCGCGCCCGCGCGTTGGCGTCGTTCGGCAACAGGCCCGCATGACGCTCCGCGATATGCAGCAGGATTGACCCTGTCTCGAACAGCGAGAGGTCACCCTCTTCATAGGTCGGGATTTGTCCGAAAGGATGAATCGCCAGATGCGCGGGCTGCTTAAGCGCCTCGAACGAAAGCAGGCGCACGTCATAGGGCTGACCCACTTCTTCCAGCGCCCAGCGGACACGCATGTCGCGCGCCAAGCCCCGACCGCGGTCCGGCGACGCTTCGAAGGCCGTGATGGTGACGGTCATCGGTTTACTCCGCTAACCTTGGCCAGATGAACTTCTCGGATGAGGAACCAGACTGGCGCGAACGCATCAAGACATGCTTTCGCGAGGTCCGAAACATCTGCCTGAAGCACCCCAGCGCCGTTCGATTGCTGGAGACGATGAACGACCCACCTCTGTCCGTCTTTCGTCCGATGGAAATCACCCTGAAGGCCCTGAAAGAAACCAAGCTTCCTCAAGAAGACGCCGTTCGCGCATATTTTCTCCTGATGAATTTCGTTCTCGGGCAAGTCTCTTACGAAGTTCGCGGGCCATCGAGAGGCCTGGATCCCGCGGAAGCAGTGAAATCAGGCAAGCTCAATGAGGGCAGCTTCGCGCACATAGAGAGTGCGGTGTCATTTGATCGTTGGGATTTCGAGCACGCTTTCGAATTCGGTCTCTCAACGATTTTAGAGGGGTTGAACCGCACCAAATGAATTGGGCATTCGGCATGATGCCCGCTGCAAAGCCGCTAACCGAAAAATAAATTTTGTCGTCTGTCTGAACACACTCCTCCCGTTCGTCCTCGGAGCAAACCAACGGAGCTTTGCGATGCGAGAGTTGATCTTGAAGATGTCGATCTCAATCGACGGGTTCGTGGGCGGCCAGCGACGGCGGCATCCGGTGGGTGTTCGACAGCGGTCCCCGAGGCGATGGCCTGGACTGTGGCGACGATCTCGAACGCCAGCCTGCACATCATGGGCAGCCGCACCTTCCATGACATGGCCGCCTGGTGGCCGACTTCCACCGAGGTTTTCGCGCCGCCGATGAACCAGATTCCCAAGGCGGTCTTCTCCCGCCAGGGGCCGGCGATCCTGACGGCGGCGAACCCGACGCGGCGCCCTGCGCGATGCCCGCGCCAACGCAGGGACCGGACGCGCCCAGAGCGTTGCAAGCCCGGCGCGGAAAGCTGGGCAGCAGCCTATGTGGCCGCGCGGCGACCTGGCGGAGGAGATCAAGCGGCTGAAGGCCCAGGACGGCAAGCCGATCGTCGCCCACGGCGGCGCCGGCTTTGCGCGCAGTCTGGTCGGCGACTGGCCTGATCGACCAGTACGCCCTGAACATCCATCCTGTGTCGCTTGGCCAGGGTTTGGCGATTTTTTCCGGGCTGAACCAGCCCCAGCCACTGAAATTGGTGGAATTCGAAGACCTTTCCGACGGGCGTGACGGCGCAGGTATACCGCCCGGCCTGATCGGTTCTAGCGGAGCACCCAGGTATCGTGATCAGCTGGAGCCAAGGCCGCATCGCCGATTACCTGACACGCCTCGTGAACCGAGAAAGCGAAGCTGATGCACGTTCAGAAGGTCAGGCGGGAGTGGAGGCGCTTCGCGTTGCTTTGAACTGTTGAGCGCTTCCCGCGACGCGTCCGACGCAGAAGCGGGCAGTCTCCGTCTCATGCCTGATCCGTCCCGGACTTACGCCTTGGCGGCGTTCTGTGCAGCCTCGAATACATCGCGTGCGGACGTCGTACCCGCTACGTGCTCCGTACCCTCGACTCCGAGGTCCATCCATCCTGCATTCACGGCCTCAAACATTTCTTCGGCAGGTCCGGTGTGGCCCTTCGGGATGCCGAATTGCTCGAACGCTTCCGCCCACCCTGCACGCGGGACTGCAAAGGCTTTCACGTCGAGATTCAGGACTTCACCCAATTGCTCCGCGACTTCATCCGCGGTGACCATCGAACCAAGCTCGACGACGCGCTGCCCTGACCACGCTGGCCCGGTCAAAAGGGTTGCGACCTCCGCGCCGATGTCGTTCGTCGCGACCATGGTCGATTTCCGGTTTGTCGGATTGTAGTAGACCGGTAGCGTTCCGCCCTGGGCGACCTGCAAGCCGTAGAGGAAGTTTTCGAAGAATCCACCTGCGCGCACAAATGCGATTGGCGATATCAGGTCGCGAAAACCTTGCTCCAGAAGCGACAAGGCCGTGATCATCCCGAGCCCGCTGGTTCTGTTCGCACCCATCGACGAAAGCGCAACCACTCGCGGCGGCGCTGCCTTGGTGAGCGCCTCGACATAGTTCGCAATCACGCCCTTGGCTTCTTTGTAATCGGGCGAGGGCGCCCAGACAGCCGGCAACATGACGAACGCGCCTTCGACGCCTTTGAGCGCTTGCTCGATGGCTGCCGAATCATTCCAATCGCCGTCTACCAGTTCCACGCCCTGGTTCGCCCAGTTAGCCGCCTTCTCGCGATTGCGGACGAGCGCGCGTACCTCCTTGCCGTGCGCCAACAGATGTTCTGCCGTTGCGCCGCCAACTTTTCCCGTGATTCCCATTACTAAAAACATGCGTTTTCTCCTGATCTTGAGGGACAGAGCACTGCCCCTGTTGGTTCAACGGATGAGCGGCAGAATGGCCCGGATACGGGGATCGCGCGCGTAGAGGCCGCCCCATGTCATCGCGCCCAGAAGCAGGGAAATGATTTCCGGCGGCGACCCCAACTCACCAATGCGGACATGGGCGCAGATGGCACCTCCCAAAAAGCCCGTCACCAGGATCGCGCCGAGGACGGCGGTGGCCGGGATGGCGTAAAGGATGGCGCAGGCGAGTATGATCGGACCCACGACACGGGTCAGGTCCATCGCGAACCCGGTTTCCTGCAACATGCTCGCGATCTGTGCCGGCGCGAAAAGCTGAATAGTGCCGTCTGCCACCAGAGCGATAACGACAAACGCGCTCATTATCCGGCCGGCCCACAGGGCGCGATGCAAGGTCATAGCTTCAGGCACGTGATGCAGGTTCATAGTTTCGGACACTTGTCATTCTCCGATGAGGGGGATCCCGATATTCGGGAGCTTACTGTGTCTCTCAGGCATGATAAACACCGAGGAAATGAACTCACTGTTCTCTCTATGGTGAACAATACCGAGGCACGAAAATGCAGAATCTCGAACCCATCCTCATATTCATAACGGTAGCGGAAATGGGGAGCTTCACCCACGCGGCCGATAGCCTGGGCATCCAAAAGGGGAGGGCCTCAACGGCGGTCCGGAAGCTGGAAGAAGATGTCGGTGTCAGGCTCCTGCACCGGACGACGCGCAGCGTGCAGTTGACGGAGGACGGACGCGCATTTCATGCCCGTGCCCGCGATCTGCTTGCTGAAGTCGATGATCTGCACTCGATGTTCGCAGGCGATCGCGTGGCACTTCGCGGGCGTTTACGGGTCGATCTTCCGACCGAGGTGGCGCGCACAACGATCGTGCCGGCCTTGCCGGATTTCATGGCGACTCACCCCGAGTTGGAGCTGGAGGTGTCGAGTACGGATCGGCAGGTCGATCTGGTTCAAGAGGGGTTCGACTGTGTATTGCGACTTGGTCCCATCAGGGACGAGACGCTGATTGCCCGCCCACTGGGCCTGTTGCGCACGGCCAACGCTGCCAGTCCCGCCTATCTGGCGCGCTATGGCGTCCCTCGATCGATAGAAGATCTCCAGCGTCAGGGACATCGGACAATTCATTTTTCGACGATGCTGGGCGCAAGACCCATTGGATGGGAATATCCGGACGGCGACAGCTACGCGACGCTTCAGTTGCCAGGTGCGCTACACGTCAACAGCGCGCAGACCTACGAAGCCGCTGCCCTCGCCGGCCTTGGCCTGATTCAGGCGCCACTCTTGGGGATTGGCCGATACTTGGAGAGTGGAGCGCTTGTGGAGATCATGCCCGATTTTCGTCGCCGGGCGCTCGCCGTGTCCCTCGTCGTAGCACATCGGAGCAATCTGTCGCGCCGAGTCCGCGCATTCATGAAATGGATCGAAGATGTGCTGACGCCGTATCTGGAATAGCGAGACGAACATCTTCGTCCGGCCCTCGAAATCAACATTCTGAAGTTATGTCTGCCGGGCGGCGGCGCGGCGGACCAACAGAATGCAACACTGAAACCGGCGACCTTTGAAGTCCGACACGAGATAGGTTGCCCCCTCACTCCCACTCGATCGTCCCAGGCGGCTTGCTGGTGATATCGTACGTGACCCGATTGATCCCCCGCACCTCATTCACGATCCGCCCCGCCACTCGCGCCAAAAACCCCGCATCGAACGGATACACATCTGCCGTCATCCCGTCAGTCGAGGTAACGGCGCGCAGCGCGCACGCGTGATCGTAGGTCCGCCCATCCCCCATCACGCCAACCGTGCGCACCGGCAGCAGCACCGCGAACGCCTGCCAGATCGCATCGTACAGCCCAGCCGACCGGATCTCCTCCAGATAGATCGCATCCGCGCGCCGCAGCAGCGCCAGCTTCTCCCGCGTGATCGCCCCGGGAATGCGGATCGCCAGACCCGGCCCGGGAAACGGATGCCGCCCGACGATGGCCTCCGGAATCCCCAGCTCCCGACCCAATGCCCGCACCTCATCCTTGAACAGCTCGCGCAGCGGCTCGATCAGCTTCAGTTTCATTCGTTCCGGCAACCCGCCGACGTTGTGATGCGACTTGATGGTGACCGACGGCCCGCCGGTAAAACTCACGCTCTCGATCACGTCCGGATACAGCGTGCCCTGTGCCAGGTAATCCGCGCCACCCAGCTTGCGAGCCTCTTCATCGAACACCTCGATGAACAGCCGCCCGATCGTCTTGCGCTTCACCTCCGGATCGACCACCCCATCCAGCGCATCGATAAACAGATCCGCGGCATCGCAATGCACCAGCCGGATGTTGAACCGGTCGCGGAACGTGCTGACAACTTCCTCCGCCTCGCCCTGCCGCAGCAATCCGTGATCGACGAAGATGCACGTCAACTGGTCGCCGATCGCCTCATGGATCAGCACCGCCGCCACCGAGGAATCGACGCCTCCCGACAGCCCGCAGATCACCCTCCCCTGCCCCACCTGCGCGCGAACCCGAGCGATCTCGGTGGCGCGGAAGCCCGCCATGGTCCAGCTACCCGACAGCCCGAGCACGCCATGCGTGAAATTGCGCAGCAACGCCGCGCCATGCGGCGTGTGCATCACCTCCGGATGAAACTGCACCCCATAGAACTGCCGGTCGTCATCGGCGATCGCCGCGAACGGCGCCCCGTCGCTCACCCCCACCACGCGAAACCCGGCAGGCAACCGGGTCACCCGATCGCCATGGCTCATCCACACCTGCTCGCGCGCACCCTTCGGCCAGACGCCGTGAAATAGCGCGCAGTCGTCCGTCACATCGACGAACGCGCGGCCGAACTCGCGGTGATCCGATCCCAGAACCTCGCCGCCAAGCTGCTGGCACAGCAGCTGCTCGCCATAGCAGATGCCCAGTATCGGCACGCCCAGCGTGAACACCTCAGCCGGAGCCAGCGGAGCCGCCGCCTCATGCACCGAAGCTGGCCCGCCGGACAGGATGACCCCCCGCGGCCGCCACGCAGCAATGCGCGCCGGATCGGCGTTGAACGGCCAGATCTCGCAATAAACCCCGGACTCGCGCAGCCGCCGCGCGATAAGCTGGGTGACCTGGCTGCCAAAATCCAGGATCAGCACCCGCTCGGCGGCGAGTGCGGCAGTGGTGGCGGGATCAGGCAGGGAATCGGGCATATGAATCGCAACCATGCTTGATCCCGGCGCTTGGACCATGACGCGGCGCGACTGGCAAGTGGTGTCTGCACGCAGCGCGCTCGCCCGGATACGTCATGATGGTCACTACCGGGGACCATCGATTCGCGGACCGCTTCACCCGGGGCGGCGTAACCGTCGCCAAACAGGCTGCCCAATGATTTCCGGACTGCTGTCCGGTATCGCAGCGCAGGATTATTCCCGACCGCGCCGACCGGCAGCATTGCGGCTGACACAGGATTAACCTGCCTCCAACCGAGGTTCTCACGGCAGGACACCGCCACCACGGCGGGTTCTTTACCAGGAGAATGCAAATGAAAACCCTGTTCCTCGCCGCCGCCGCCGTACTCAGCATTGGTGCCGCCTCGGCCTACGCCGGCGACGGTGACGGCGCCTCCGCCAACACCCAATTCACCCTGTTTGCCGGCCAGCAGCCGACCATCGCAAACCTGCCGAATCCCGCCAACCTCACCGCCCAGCAGAATCCTGCGATCCACACCTACATCACACGGCACAGCACCGGAACGTGGCTGTTCCCCCCGGCCTCGGGCGTCGGCGGCTGACGGTTCCCCAATACTGCTAAACCACTGCTAAACCACGCTGCCCCGATGAAGCAGGCTGCCGTCACGGCAGCCTGCTTCAGGTCAGCACCTCGGCGCCGTCCACGACCAGCGTCGATATATGCCGCATCTGTTGCACCAGGAAGTCCATGACCACGCGCGTGCGCGGGGCCAGGTTCCGGCGCGACGGATACACGATGTGAACCGGCACAAGCTCCGATGGGAAATCGTTCAGCAGCCGGAACAGCCGGCCCGCACGAAGATCGTCGATGATCTGGATCTCCGGCAGCAGTGCGATGCCAAGCCCGGTGCGGACCGCGATACTGATCGAGGCGGTGTTGTTGGCGATCAGCGGACCGGTGACCTGCACGGGGATCGGCCCATCCGGGCCAGTGAAGCGCCACGTTTCGGCGCCCGGTGCGATGTTGTGGATCAGGCAGGCATGTTCGGTAAGGTCCTGCGGCACGGAAGGCGCGCCATGCCGCTCCAGATACAGCGGCGCCGCAACCACCCCGCGCCCGAACAGACCAACCCGGCGCGACACCAGCGAAGCATCGGCAATCTCGCCGGAGCGCAGCGCCAGGTCCAGCCGTGCCTCGATCATGTCGCCAGGCTGATCATCCGCGAGCATCTCGACGCGCAGGCCTGGATGGCGCTCCAGCAGCAGGTGGATGCGCGACGCGACGAAGCGCGCTGCCGCCACCGACAGCCCAAGACGCACCAGTCCGGTGGGCGAACTGGTTTGCCGGCCAAGTGCCGCCTCCATCTCGTCGGCGGTATCCACGACGTGCCGCGCGTGGGCCAGCAGGCCCTGGCCGTCATCGGTCAGGCTGAGATGGCGGGTGGTCCGATGGAACAGCCGGGCGCCGAAGTGCTCCTCGAGCTGGGCGATCTGGCGCGTGACAGCGGACTGGCTGACCTGGCCTTCCCGCGCCACGGCGGAAAAAGAGCCCGTCTCGACCACCCGGATGAAACCGCGCAGCGCCACTATCAAGTCCATCTATTCCACCAATTCACGCAGAAATCTTATCCAGAAATGCTGGATTAAATCCGGCCTTCAAGAGGTCTATCTCCACGCCATCGCAAGACGGGCAGAAACACTGACCTAACCGCCGTGCGATCGGTTCCCAAATGGCCCCGCCAGACGACGGGACTGAAAACAGGAGAAAGACCATGAAGACCATGATTCTTGCGGCCGCCGCGGTGCTGGCCCTTGGCGTCGGTTCGGCGTTTGCCGGCGACGGCGACGGCTATTCCGCCACCACGCAGTTCACTTCGATCCCTGGTGAGCAGGCGACCGTAGCCCAGTCCGCACCGCCGCAAACCGCAACCGCGGCCAACGAGGCAGCGGTTGCTCACACCTACGTGACCAAGAGCCACGCAGGCACCTGGTTGTTCCCGCCTGACATGAATGGCGGCGGCGACAACTGATCAGTCGGATCATTGCGGATCAGGGGGCCGGCCATCGCGCCGGCCTTCCGCATTTCTGGCCACGAAAATTCCTCGCCCTCACGCCGCAAGTCGAAAATGGCAGGACAAACATCGCGCCGGCCCGCTCTGGCCTCGGCCGTGACGCAGGCGTGGCGCCAAATCATCCCCCATCGGGATGCAGCGAATACCGCGGCAACTTACGCACGAAGACGCAAGTACCGTCATCATCCGCGGCGCACAGGCTCGCTTCCTTGAGCAAGACGTCCGATCCGACATACTTTCCCCATGGCTATTCCCGCGCGGTGACAAACCAGGGCCGATTTTACCAGCCTGAGGAAGTGCGGACCGCAATCAGTGCATGTGGAATCGCCACCGGCTGGTCTATGACAAGGCTGCGGGAGACAATAATGCGATGAAACGAAGAAGCCTGCTCGCCTATGCCGGCATGATGCCGTTGCTGCATGGCGTTGCCGCCGAGGCAGCAGCGTTGGCCGACACCACCTCGGGACATAGCCCGTTCCGACGCATTCGGCCGTCCGATGCGGCATGGCCAGATACCGCAAGTTGGGAAAAGTTGAATCACGACACTGGCGGCCACTTGATCAAAGTGACGCCGCTGCTTGCGGATTGCGCAAACCCGAACAGTACGGAATGCCAGGCCGAACTCATAGCGCTGAAGAACCCGTACTATGTCGGTGACCAGCCCGCCGGAACACAATCCGTCGGTTGGGTAGACGCTTGGATGTCGGCGCCCAGCGTTTATGCCGTGGCGGCCCGAACGACCGCCGATGTGGTGGCCGCCGTCAACTTCGCCCGCGACAACAAGCTCCGGCTTGTCGTCAAGGGCGGCGGCCACAGCTATCAGGGAACGTCGGACGCAGCAGATTCATTGCTGATCTGGACGCGGGCGATGAATGACATCGTCCTGCACGACGCCTTCGTCGGCCAGGGGTGCGAGGCAAAACAGAAACCGCAGCCCGCGGTCACGGTCGGCGCGGGATGCGTCTGGATGCACGTCTATGATGCCGTCACAACGAAGGCCGGCCGCTATGTCCAGGGCGGCGGCTGCGCAACGGTCGGTGTCGCCGGTTTGATCCAGAGCGGCGGCTTCGGCAGCTTCTCGAAGAACTACGGCACGGGCGCCGGCGGCTTGTTGGAAGCCGAGGTCGTCACAGCCGACGGTCAGGCACGCGTGGTCAACGCTTGCACCAATCCCGACCTGTTTTGGGGCATCAAAGGCGGCGGCGGCGGCAGCCTGGGCGTCGTCACGCGGCTTACGCTGAAGCTTCGCGAATTGCCCGCTGTCTTCGGCAACGCAACCGTGACGATCAAGGCCGCGTCGGACGCGGCCTTCCGGCGATTGGTGGGCCGCTTCATCAGCTTCTACAGCACCAGCCTGTTCAATGCGCATTGGGGCGAAAGCGTTGCCTTCGGCGCCGACAATACGTTCGCCGCAAGGATGGTGTTCCAGGGCATGGATCAGGCGCAGGCGGAGAATGTCTGGCGGCCGTTCCTCGATTGGATCGCCGGGTCACCGCGCGATTTCGCCGTCACCACGCCGATTGCCATTCACGGCATTCCGGCGCGCGACAAATGGAATGCCGAATTTCTGAAGAAAACCGAGCCCGGACGCGTGTTTCCCGATCAACGGCCGGGTGCGGCGGATAGCAGCATATGGTTTGCCGAACAGAATACCGAACTCGGCGCGTTCTTCCACGGCTTCCAGTCGATATGGTTGCCTGCCTCGCTGTTGCAGAAGAACCGGCAGGACAGATTCGCCGACGCGCTGTTTGCAGCCAGCAGGCATTGGGCTGTCGACCTGCATTTCAACAAGGGTCTTGCCGGCACCAACGCAGCCGACGTGGCGGCGGCCAAGGATACAGCGATGAATCCGGCAGTGCTGAACGCCTTCGCGCTGGCGATCATTGCCGCCGGAGTGCCGGCTGCCTATCCGGCCCTGAGCGGTCATCCGCTCGATCTCGTGACGGCGCGCAAGAACGCCAAATCCGTAGCCCATGCCGGGGATGAGGTGCGGAAAATGGTGCCGAACGCTGGCTCCTACGTATCGGAGAGCAATTTCTTCGACAACGGTTGGCAACGCTCCTTCTGGGGCCCGAACTATCCTCGGCTTCGTACGGTGAAACAGAAATACGATCCGGACGGCCTGTTCTTCGTGCACCACGGCGTCGGCAGCGAAGACTGGAGTCCCGACGGCTTCACCCGATTGGCGTAAGCATCGACGCAATTCCAGACGTCTGTAGAATCCATCATACAAAGCGCGACGCGAAGTCTTCTCTGCTCCGTCGCGCCAGCGGCAGGGCGCGTCACGAAAGTTCCTCCCCTCCCCTTCTGGGAGGCGATAGCGACAGGCGACGCACGGCGACCGACAAAGAGCGCATCGACCCGTCCCTCCCGTCCCGCGGGAAGCGATAGAAAATCAAGCCGCGCGCAGGATCATGTCGGCGCCCTTCTCACCAATCATGATGGCGGTAGCATTCGTGTTGCCCGATACCACCGTGGGCATGATCGAGGCATCGATCACCCGCAGCCGTTCCATGCCCTTCACCCGCAGCGACGTATCGACCACCGCCATTGGCCCCGGCCCCATCATGCATGTACTCGTCTGGTGAAACGTCGTACCCGCCGTCGCGCGCACGTGATTCAGCAAATCCTCGTCCGTCGTCGCCTGCGGCCCAGGCATGAATTCCTCGGTGACGTACTCACGCATCGCCGGCGTCGCGAAGATGCGGCGCGACACGTTCAATCCCGCCACCATCGTGTCCCTGTCGCGCTGTGTCGCAAGATAGTTCGGCTGTATCGCCGGCGGCTTCGCGGGATCGGCCGACGCAATGCGCAGCCAGCCGCGACTCTCCGGCCGGCAGGGAATGGCCACCAGCGTGCAGGCCGGAAAGCGATGCATCGGATCCCCCACCTTGGGCGCGCTGCCGGCGAGGAACTGATACTGCACATCCGGCGAAGCAAGTTCCGGTCGCGTGCGGACGAACAGCCCCATCGGCCCCGCGCCGGTCATCAGCGCGCCCTTCATCGACAGCACGTACTGCATGCCGTGGTGAATCCGCCGCAGCCAGTTGTGATAGATCTCGTTCATCGTGGTGACACTCGGCCCACAGCGATAAATCAGCCGCCCGCCGCAATGGTCCTGCAAATTCTCGCCCACACCAGGCAGATCGTGCACCACGTCGATGCCATGCTGCTGCAGCAACGCCGCCGGCCCGATTCCGGAAAGCTGCAACAACTGCGGTGAGTTGATCGCACCGCCCGCCAGCAGCACCTCGCGCCGCGCGCTAACCTGATGGATGATGCCATCACGGCTGTATTCGACCCCGACCGCGCGCTTGCCCTCGGTCATCACGCGATGCGCCAGGGCGCGGATTTCCACGGTCAGGTTCGCGCGCTTGAGCACCGGCGTGAGATAACCGGCCGCGGCGGAACAGCGGCGGCGATTGCGCACGGTAAGCTGCAACGGACCGACGCCCTCCTGCTCCGCGCCGTTGAAGTCCGCATTGTACGGATACCCCGCCTGCTTCGCGCCTGCGACGAATGCGTCGTGCAGCGGATGGTCGGTCCGCAGATCGGACACCGCGAGCGGTCCGCCCTTGCCGTGGAATTCGTTCGCCCCGTGCTCCTGGTCCTCCGACTTGCGGAAATACGGCAGCACATCGTCATACGACCACCCGGTGTTGCCCAGTTGCCGCCACAGGTCGAAGTCCTGCTTCTGCCCGCGGATGTAGATCAAGCCGTTGATCGAGGATGACCCGCCCAGCACCTTGCCACGCGGCAGCGGAACGCGGCGGTTGTTGAACGCCGGCACCGGTTCGGATTCGTAATACCAGGCGACCTTCGGGTTGTAGATGTTGCGGTAGAAACCGGCGGGAATGTGGATCCACGGGTCGCGATCCTTGCCGCCGGCTTCCAGCAGCAGCACGGTGCTCTTGCCGTCTTCGGTCAGCCGGTTGGCCAGCACGCAGCCAGCCGAACCGGCGCCAACGACGATGAAATCAAACTCCTGAATGGTTGCCACGACGACTCCCCCGATTGGCCCAATCGCGACACGATGGAACCGAAAGCGAGGCGATGCCAATGCCGTGACCGCCGCGTTCAAAAGATCCCCCGCTATCCGGATTGTGAAGAACGCCGCGCTCGTGAATTCCCCGCCCGAATCAGCGACATAACCGGCAACACACATCGTCAACGGAGAATTCTCCGACTGTTGATTCGCACTGCCCGCCGCGATCGGCCATTGCGGCTCTGTGAACCGTCATTTCGCCCTGCCCGAACCCGACCCTGCACGACCAGGGACGGACAAGATTTGCAGAACTCTTTCTGCTGGCCGCAACGCTCTACGTGCTGATCTATGCGTTCGAGGCGCCAATCCGCTACGGGTTGCATCTGGTCGGCATGGATGACGCGATCTTCGTGCGCGACCTCATGCTGGCGCTGCCGCTGCTGCTGCTGTTCATCCGCCAGTGCATCCGCGGAACGGTGCACCCGGCGTTCTGGGTTTTCGGCCTCGTCGTCGCGGTGCACGGCAGCGTCGGCTATCTGAACTTCCATTCGCTCGCGGCGCCAGTCTACGGCGCCAAATTCCTGCTGCCCGTACTGTTCGGCTTCATCCTGTCCGGCGCATTGGTCCAGCCGAGTAGGAAACTATTGCCGATCTTCGCGCTGCTATGGCTGGTCTCGCTGGTCGCGCTCTATCTCGACAAATACGTCGTGACGTACCCGTGGAGCGGCATGGAGACGACGATCGGTGGACTGACGGTCGACGTCTCACGCGGCTGGGACATCACCTCGGGCGCGGACAAACGCGTCGCCGGATTCACCCGCAGTTCGATCGACGCGGCGGCATTGCTGCCGGTGCTGGCCTTCCTGATTATCCAGCGAAGCAAGCTCCTCACGCGGACCGTCGTGCTGGCGGCAACCGGTGCCGCGATCTTCCTCACCACGCAGAAGGGCGCGCTGCTGGCTTTCGCCGCAGTCGCCGCCATCTTCTGGCTGCCACGCCGCATGTGGTACGCAATGCTGTGCCTCGCATGCGTGTCGCTGACCGTGCTGACCGTCGTATTGCCGATCGCGACATCGGGCCTGCTCATGCCGACCGGCGGCGGTGTGTTCAGCCTGGCCAGCTTTGGCATGCGCATAACCGACACCTGGCCTGACGCGTGGCGATGGATCGCCAACCACGACATCTTCCCCTTTGCCGCCGGCCTCGGCGGACTAAGCGGTGCGATGCGGTTCTTCGCGCAGGACTTCTACAATCCGTCAGACAATTTCTTCATCTTCCTGTACGGCAATTTCGGCGTGCCGGCGCTGTTCTACCTCGCTTGGGCGAACTACGAAGCACTGTCGGTGCCCGTCGAGATGCGACCCTTTGCGACGGCCGCGCTCGCCATCCTGGCATTCGATCTCGGCTACGGCGCAGTGATCGCCATCCTGGAGGGTCCGTTCACCGCCCTGTTTCTCGGCGCATCTCTCGGCACGTTGTGGCAGCTGCGGCAACAGGCGCTCCACCTCAAATGGGCCGACCCGTTCAAGCCGGCGTGGCGGCGTCCCATCGCCGTCCCCGCTCCCGCTCAACCGCATCTAAGCGCACAATTCGAGCCGAGGTAATACAGGTGCGACACAAACTAACCGGCATTCAGTGCCTGCGTGCCGTCGCCGCATTGTTGGTCGTATTTTTTCATCTGCATCTGTTCGAACAGAAGATGCCGGGGCCGGCGGTGATGCCGTCGCAGATGACCTACGGCATGGCGGGCGTCGATCTGTTCTTCGTCATCAGCGGCTTCATCGTCACCACCATCTCGCTAGGGAAATTCGATAGTCCCGGCTACGCGCTGCGCTTCCTGCGGCTGCGGTTCTTCCGCATCTACCCGACCTACTGGGTGTATTTCTTCGGGCTGCTCGCCGTCTACCTGGTGTCGCCGCAGATGGTGAACCACACGCACGGCAAGCCCGACCTCCTGCTGTCGTTCCTGCTGCTGCCGCAGCGCGGCACACCCCTGTTGTTCGTGTCCTGGACGCTGGCGTTCGAACTGTTCTTCTACGCGATCTTCGCGGTGTTGCTGCGCTGGCTGCGGCAATCGCAGTTGCCGTACGTGTTGTGTGCCTGGGCAGTTGTTGTCGTCGCCGGCAACCTGACACTCGACACGGATCAGCCGGTGCTGGGGCTGGTATTCTCACCCCTCATCCTGGAATTCATCATGGGCTGCGGCGTCGCGCTGTTCCTGGCCGAGCTGGATGGCAAGGCGGGATGGCTCTGCGTGCTGCTCGGCGGTGGCGGGTTCATCGTCGGATCGCTGTTCCTCGACCTGGCCGGCGTGCCGTTCGGCTGGTGGTCGCGCACCATCGTCTACGGACCGTCCGCCGCCTTGTTGGTGGCCGGCGTCATCGGCATCGAGCGCGCCGGTGCCCGTTTTCCCCGCATTTTGGTGCTGCTGGGCGATGCGTCCTATTCGCTGTACCTGTCCCACATTCTGGTACTCGGCGCCGTGGTGAATGTGTGGGTGCGATTCGCCGCTTCACCATCGCTGGCGAACCATGTCGCAGCATTGTCCGTCGAACTGCTGGCCGCCACCATCTGGGCATTGATCAGCTTCCGCTGCATCGAGCAGCCGTTGCTGACCCTGCTGCGCGGCCGCCGCGCACCGCCGGTCGGTCATGGCGTTCCCGTTGATCCACAGACCATTGAGACTATTCCGGCGGAGCCTGCGATGTAGGCGAAACCCCGGACCTGTTCTAGAACAAACGCTCCGACGCAATCCGCGCGCCTTCCCCAAGCGCAGCCAGCTTGGCCCACACAATATCCTCCGCCACGCGACGCTGACCGGCCGACGTATCGAACCCGCAATCAGTCCCCGCCAGCACGCGCCGCGGATCGCCCACCGCCTCGGCCACACGTTCGATGCGCTCCGCGATGGTCTTCGGGTGCTCGATGAAGTTGGTCACCGAGTTGATCACGCCCGCAACAATCACCTGATCGGCATCCAGCGGAAAATCCTTCAGCACCGCGTACTCGTGCGCGTGGCGTGGATTGGCGAACGGCAGCACGAACCCGCCGACATTCAGCTTGCGCAGAATCGGCATGATCTCCTGCAACTCCACATCGCAATCGTGCGGCCCCTCATAGTTGCCCCAGCACGCATGCAGCCGAACTCGGTCACGCGGGATATTCACCAGCGCCGCATTGATCGTAGCCACCACCCGATCGACGAACCCGAGGAAATCGCCGAGCGGCTGATGCTGGTACGAAATATGGCGTTCCATCGCCAGATCCGGACAATCGAGCTGCAACAGAAACCCATGCCGCACGATCGCTTCGTATTCCACGCGCAGCGCCTCACCCAACGCTTCCAGATACGCGGTCTCGTTCGGGTAATAGTCGTTGCGCAGCGCGGCGGCGACGATACCGGGTGACGGCGCGGTCAGGAACGGCTCGACGAACGGCTCATGCAGCGCCGTCAGCGCCGCGCGGAAGTCGCTGCATTCGGTCTCGATGGCGGCGCGGTCGAGATATCGCACTTCGCCGATCGCGGTCGGGATTTCCGCCCGGCTGGACACCTGCTGCATGTGCTGCTGCTCGCGCGCCATCGCATCGCGGTAGTCGGGATAACGTTCGACATCGGCGCGCGGCAGCCGCGTCCACGCTCCGCCGAAACCGCTCATGCGCGAACGCACGTACAGGAAGAACGCCTCCCGCTGCTGCTCGCCGTTATTGCCGATATCGATGCCGGCCTCGCGCTGCTTGCCCACGATGTGGTCCAACGCGGCACGCCCCGCCGTGGCAAGCTCCGCATCCACCGGCTCGCCGCGGTTCTTCCGCATGTAAAGCTGCACCAGTTCCGGCGGCCGGGGCAGACTGCCGGTATGGCTGGTAAGGATGCGCGTCTCGCTGCGTTGCATGGCATTTCCCCTCGTCTCGTTGCCTCGACATTCCACCCGGTCGTCATCCCCGCGCAAGTGCACGGGCTCATTTATCATTACTTAACCGTACCGGTGTCGCAACTACCTGCCAGCTACACACCGACCCAATCCCGCCTCGTCACCGCGCACCTCCACAGCAACCCCGTAAGTTCCACTTGCGGAACCGCCCGACGCTCCCCAGGATCGCCGGCGGAGGCATAACGATGAAGGTCTTCCTCAGCTACGGCCACGACGCCAACACCGACCTGGTGCTGCGCATCAAGCGTGACCTGGAAGCCGCCGGCCACCTCGCCGGCAACACCTCCGAGATCAAACACACCGACAATTGGCGGCGAAAAGAAGTCCGAACGGCGCTGAACTGGCGCGCAAGGGCGCGGCGGCGATGTTCAACTGGCCGCTCGCCGAACCGCTGGCGCTGAACGATGGCGGCCGGCGGCACGACCGCTTCATTCTGGTCATCGATGCGTTGGACGAAACAGTGCGCGACGGCGTCAGCGAGTTGGCCGATCTGCTGGCCGAACAGCCACCCGTGCTGCCACCGTGGAAACCCGTCGTGGTCACCCCCTTGTCGGCGCTATTGGAAGCTATCACGATCGCGTTAGTACATCAGGTGAGGCTTTGATTGCGACGCGGTCAGTATTTCGAGCTTCCGCTACGCAGCATGATGCTCGCACGTGCAGCGCGGTTACTTTGGCTGAACGCGGACTAGCGCAATGACAATTCCGACAACCGGGTTCATCTCGTATGCGCACGATGACTACGACGCCTTTCATGAGTTCCGGCGGCACCTTCGCGCTACGGAACGCCGTTTCGCATCGCGTTTGGGCCGATCCAAGCATCAACGCCGGCTATCGCTGGGATGCCGAGATC